>NZ_KE384253.1:0-279866 GCF_000424825.1 Streptomyces sp. CNH287
CAGCGTTCGTCCTGAGCCAGGATCAAACTCTCCGTGAATGCTTTAAAAAGCAGCACGAGAGCGGGTCGACCGGAGGAATAATCCAGCCGACCACAGCGTCCTCGCTGTACAACATCATTCAAAGGAACCACCACCACCGAAACCCACCCACAGACTTGCAGGCAGACCCCGAATGGCAGGGGTATCAACATATCTGGCGTTGACTTTTGGCACGCTGTTGAGTTCTCAAAGAACGGACGCTTCCTTCGAATGCCGTCTCCGACACCCTCCGGGCTTTCCCTTCGGTATTTCGTGTTCCCCACCTTACCAGAGGATTTCGGGTCGAATTCCGATCCGATATTCTCCCCGGCCGGGAACTCCCGTGCAGGACTGCAGCGGGTTCCCGTGTGGTGGAGCCGTAAACGTACTGGAGCGGGGTCCCCCGATGCAAATCGGGGGACCCCGCTCCCTACGTGCGCGTGCCGCGCTCAGACCTCGACGACCACGGGGAGGATCATCGGACGCCTCCGGTAGGTGTCCGAGACCCACTTGCCCACGGAACGCCGCACCAACTGCTGGAGCTGGTGCGGCTCGCAGATGCCGTCCTGGGCGGACCTGGCCAGCGCCTCGTCGATGCGCGGCAGAACGGCGCTGAAGTCGGCCTCGTCGATGCCCGAACCGCGGGACTGGAGGTACGGTCCGCCGACGATCTTGCCCGTACTGCTGTCGACCACCACGAAGACGGAGATGATCCCCTCTTCACCCAGGATGCGGCGGTCCTTGAGCGAGGACTCCGTGATGTCGCCGACCGACAGCCCGTCGACGTACACGTATCCCGCCTGCACCTTGCCGACGATCTTCGCCTTGCCCTTCACCAGGTCCACGACCACGCCGTCCTCGGCGATGACCACCCGGTCCTTCGGGACACCCGTCAGCGCGCCCAGCTCGGCGTTCGCCCGCAGGTGGCGCCACTCGCCGTGGACCGGCATGAGGTTCCTGGGCTGGCAGATGTTGTAGAAGTACAGCAGCTCGCCGGCCGAGGCGTGCCCGGACACGTGCACCTTGGCATTGCCCTTGTGCACCACGTTGGCGCCCCACCGGGTGAGGCCGTTGATGACGCGGTACACCGCGTTCTCGTTGCCGGGGATCAGCGACGAGGCGAGGATCACCGTGTCACCGGGCACGATGCGGATCTGGTGGTCCCGGTTGGCCATGCGGGAGAGGGCCGCCATGGGCTCACCCTGCGAGCCGGTGCAGACGAGCACCACCTCGTCGTCGGGCAGATCGTCGAGCGTCTTCACGTCGACGACGAGCCCGCCGGGCACCTTCAGATAGCCGAGATCGCGGGCGATGCCCATGTTGCGCACCATCGAGCGGCCGACGAAGGCGACGCGGCGCCCGTACTCGTGCGCCGCGTCGAGGATCTGCTGAATCCGGTGCACGTGCGACGCGAAGCTGGCCACGATGATGCGCTTCTGGGCACTGCCGAACACCTGGCGCAGCACCTGCGAGATGTCCCGCTCGGGCGGGACGAATCCCGGCACCTCGGCGTTGGTCGAGTCGGAGAGCAGCAGGTCGATGCCCTCCTCACCCAGCCGCGCGAAGGCGCGGAGGTCGGTGAGCCGGCCGTCCAGGGGCAGCTGGTCCATCTTGAAGTCGCCGGTGTGCACGACCATCCCGGCGGGCGTTCGGATCGCCACCGCCAGCGCGTCGGGGATGGAGTGGTTGACCGCCACGAACTCGCAGTCGAAGGGCCCGATGCGCTCCCGGTGGTCCTCCCGGACCTCCAGGGTGTACGGGCGGATGCGGTGCTCCTGGAGCTTCGCCTCGATGAGCGCGAGGGTCAGCTTGGAGCCGATCAGCGGAATGTCCGGCTTCTCGCGCAGCAGGAAGGGCACGCCGCCGATGTGGTCCTCGTGCCCGTGCGTCAGCACGATGCCGTCGATGTCGTCGAGGCGGTCCCGGATCGAACTGAAATCCGGCAGGATCAGGTCGATGCCGGGCTGCTCCTCTTCCGGGAAGAGGACGCCGCAGTCGACGATGAGCAGACGGCCGCCGTACTCGAACACCGTCATGTTGCGGCCGATCTCACCCAGGCCGCCGAGCGGGGTGACACGCAGGCCGCCCTCGGGGAGCTTCGGCGGCGGGCCGAGCTCGGGATGCGGATGACTCAAAAGACTCTCCTCACCACGCACGCCACGCACCCGGGGAGGACACGTGGCGCGAGCGATAGTCGTTCACTTGCTGTTGTTCGGCTGTATGTAGTTGTGAAGTCTGTGCTCAGAGCTGTACCCCGCCGGCGGCGAGGTCTCGCTTCAGCTGCTCGGTCTCCTCGGAGGACAGCTCGACCAGCGGCATCCGGAGCGGCCCGGCGGGCAGGCCCCGCAGGGCCAGCGCGGCCTTGGTGGTGATCACGCCCTGGGTGCGGAACATTCCGGTGAAGACCGGCAGCAGCTTCTGGTGGATCTCCGTCGCCTTGACCACGTCCCCGCTGACGTGGGCCTCCAGCATGGCGCGCAGTTCGGGGGCGACCAGGTGGCCGACCACCGAGACGTAGCCGATCGCGCCGACCGACAGGAGCGGCAGGTTCAGCATGTCGTCCCCGCTGTACCAGGCCAGACCTGTGGTGGCGATGGCCCAGCTGGCGCGCCCGAGGTCGCCCTTGGCGTCCTTGTTCGCGACGATGCGCGGGTGCTCGGCGAGGCGGACCATCGTCTCGGTGTTGATCGGGACACCGCTGCGGCCGGGGATGTCGTAGAGCATCACCGGCAGCTCGGTGGCATCCGCGATCGCGCTGAAGTGCCGGAAGAGGCCCTCCTGCGGGGGCTTGTTGTAGTACGGCGTCACCGCCAGGAGGCCGTGCGCGCCCGCCTCGGCGGCGTCCCGCGCCAGCCGGAGGCTGTGCTCGGTGTCGTTCGTACCGGCTCCGGCCACGATGTGGGCGCGGTCACCGACCGCCTCCACCACGGCCCGCACGAGCCGGGCTTTCTCCCCGTCGCTCGTGGTCGGGGACTCGCCCGTGGTGCCGTTGAGGATCAGGCCGTCGTTGCCGGCGTCCACCAAGTGGGCGGCAAGTCGCTGCGCGCCGTCGAGGTCGAGAGCGCCGTCCGCGGTGAACGGCGTGACCATCGCGGTCAGGACCCGCCCGAAGGGCGTCTGCGGTGTGGAGGTCGGAGCCATGGGTCCCACGCTACTCGCAGCCAGCTGTCGGTCGCTCCCTCGGGGCACTCGGTTACGGAGCCCGGCACTGCCTGCTCGGGGGTTCAGGCAGTGCCGGGTCCGTTTATTCAGCCTAGATGAACTTCCCGAAATACCGCAATACGGACACCACCTCGGAGCGGTGACGCCCTGCTACGGTGCCACGCGCCCGTTGGCGTTGAACGCCGCGTAGGTCAGCGGCATCAGCTGCGCCCACTGCGCCTCCATCAGCTCGCCCACCATCTCGATCTCACGCTGCGGGAACGACGGCACCCGGGCCTGCTCGTGCTGGGTGCGCAGCCCCAGGAAGTGCATCAGCGAACGGGCGTTGCAGGTGGCGTACATCGAGGAGTACAGGCCGACCGGCAGCACCGCGCGGGCCACCTCCCGGGCCACACCCGCCGCCAGCATCTCCTGGTAGGTCTCGTACGACCGCTGGTACGAGTCCGCCATGGCCCGGCCCACGAGTTCCCGCTGGGCCTGGGTCCCCTCGACGAACACGTACTTGCCGGGGCGGCCCTCCTGCACCAGCTTGCGGGCGGCGTCCGGCACGTAGAAGACCGGCTCCAGCTCGCGGTAGCGGCCCGACTCCTCGTTGTACGACCAGCCCGCCCGGTGGCGGTGGAACTCTCGGAAGACGAAGAGCGGGGCGCTGACGAAGAAGGTCATGGAGTTGTGCTCGAACGGGCTGCCGTGCCGGTCCCGCATCAGGTAGTTGATCAGGCCCTTCGAACGCGCGGGGTCCTTCTCCAGCTCCTGCAGGGACTGCTCCCCGGCCGTGGAGACCCTGGCGGCCCACAGCACGTCGGTGTCGGTGGCGCTGTGCTTGACCAGCTCAACGGTCATGTCGCTGCGGAAGCGGGGGCTGGCGGGGGTGTCGGCTTCGGTCACCGGTGGTTCCTTCCAGATACGTACGCACCAGGGCGGTTTCACCCTACGGGTCGCCGGGGACCTGGAATTCTCGATCAGGCGGCAAATCCGGGCACTTCGGGGAAGGTACGGACGTTCCTCCAGGGACAGTCCCGGACGATCCGCAGTAAACAATTCTCAGGAGTCCCGCCCATGTTCCGCCGTCGCGGAGAGCCCGTGCCGTTCACCTTCGTCGCCGAGGCCGACCGTTTCCGCAGCAATGTCACTCCCCCTCCCCCGCCCCGGCACAACCCGCGGCAGCGCGTGGGGAACGTCCTGTTCGGGCTCACCATCGTCTCGGCCCTGGTGGGGTCGCTGCTGCTGGGGGTTCCAGCCCTCGACCCGGAGCAGTCCTCCTCCGGCGACGGCCGGTCGAACAGCGCCGAGGGGCGCTGACACGCCGTAGCGGTACCCCAGGGGTGGAAGGTCCTCATCGGTCTCGCTAATCTCACCGGGCACAGACTCGCCAGCTCACCCAGCCCGTGATCGAGGACCCGCCGTGCCCCTGACCTTCCTGTCGGCCGACCGTGACCACGCCGAACAGGCAGCCGAGCCGCCGCTCCCCTTCGAGGAGCGCGACCAGTGGCGGCGTCCCTACCGCCCCGGTCCGCTGCGGGTGGCGGGCGCCGCCCTTTTGCTGCTCCTCGCGTCGTACCTGCTGATCTCCGCGGTGATCATCGGCGTGGCGGGTGCGGTGCCGGGCGCCGGTGCCTGCGCCGGTACGGCGGCCGCGGTGATCGCGCTCGCCTTGCGGCTGCTGCGTGTGGGCGTGTGGGTCAGCGCGCACGGACTGCGGCAGGTCGGCGTCTTCCGCACCGTGACGCTGCGCTGGCGCGAGGTCGCCGCCGTGCGCACCGCGCAACAGCCGGTGCGCTGGCTGGGGCTCCCCCGCACGGTGCAGGGGCAGGCCCTGGTGATCGTGCGGGCCAAGGCCGGGGCGGCGGGCGGCGAGGGCCGCGCCCTGCGGACCCTGCTCACGGACCACAACTCCGACTTCCTGACCCGGCCCGAGGCGTTCGACCGAGCAGCCGACGTCATAGAGGCGTGGACCGCGGAGTCGCGCGCCTCGCGCGCCGGGGTCTGACCGCGCGCAGGCGCCGGGCGGGGGCGGCGCGCAGACCCGGCCCGAGGCCGACCGGTCGGCGCCCCGCCCTGCGGCTTCCGCTCTCCGTGCAGTCCTGCCGACCGTGCGGTCCTACCTACCGCACGGCCATGCGGCTCGTAGGGCCGTGCACCTCGTCAGCTCCGCTCGCCCGCCCGCAGCGCGATCGCGCGCTGCATCGCCTTCCGCGCCCGCGGCGTGTCGCGCGCGTCGTGGTACGCCACCGCCAGCCGGAACCAGTTGCGCCAATCGCCCGGGGCCGCCTCGGTCTCCGCCCGCCTCCGGACGAAGACGGCGTCCGCGGAGTCCCGGTCGATACGGCCTCCGGCGGTCCGCTTCAGCTCGTCCACCGGCAGTCCGCCCTCGGCCTCCAGCTCCCGCGCGAGCCGGTTGGCGCCACGGGCGAACCGGGTGGTGTGCCAGAGGAACCACATGCCGATGAACGGCAGCACCAGCACCGACGCCCCGAAGACGATGGTGACCGCCGTGCCCTGCTTGATGAGCAGCACCCCCCGGCTGCCGACCAGGAAGAAGTAGACGACGAGGACGGCGGCCAGCGTGATGTAGGTGAGACGGGCACGCATGTCAGCGTCCGGCGTCGTCGAACAGGAAGTGCTCCAGACCCATGGTCAGCCCGGGTGCCGCCCCGATCCGGCGGACGCCCAGCAGCACGCCGGGCATGAAGGAGCCCCGGTTCATCGAGTCGTGGCGGATGGTGAAGACCTCGCCCTCGTCGCCGAAGAGGACCTCCTGGTGCGCGACCAGCCCGCGCAGCCGTACCGCGTGCACGGGGACACCGTCCACGTCGGCGCCGCGCGCCCCCTCCAGGGCGGTGCTGGTGGCGTCGGGCTGCGGGGCGCAGCCCGCCTCTCGGCGGGCCTCGGCGATCAGCTGCGCGGTACGCACGGCCGTGCCGCTCGGGGCGTCGGCCTTGTGCGGGTGGTGCAGTTCGACGACCTCGACGGACTCGAAGAAGCGGGCGGCCTGCTGCGCGAAGCGCATGGTCAGGACCGCGCCGATACCGAAGTTCGGCGCGATGAGCACCCCGGTGCCGGGCGTCCCGGCCAGCCATCCGCGCAGCTGGTCCAGGCGTTCCGCCGTCCAGCCGGTGGTGCCGACCACTGCGTGGATGCCGTGCCGGACGCAGAACTCCAGGTTCTCCAGTACGGAGTCCGGGTGCGTCAGCTCCACGGCCACCTGGGTGCCCGAACTGGTCAGGGCGTCCAGGCTGTCACCGCGGCCGAGGGCGGCGGACAGCTCCATGTCGTCGGCGGCCTCCACCGCCTTGACGGCCTCGGAGCCCATGCGCCCGTGGGCGCCCAGCACAGCCACCCGGATTCGGTCGCTCATCTGGAGTCCTCTCTTTGTACTCTCACTCCTGGTGCCGGACGCCGCGGAACGCGCGCCACGGTCGATGGTGCGGGCCGTGCCCGCTCAGGCGACCGCCTCGTGCAGGTGGGACGCCTGGCGGTCGGTGAGCGGGCCGATGGCGGAGACCGACGGACGCGCGCCCAGCACGTCGCGCGCCACGGTGCGGACGTCTTCCGGCGTGACTGCGGCGATCTTGGCCAGCATGTCGTCGACCGACATCTGCTCACCCCAGCACAGCTCGCTCTTGCCGATCCGGTGCATCAGCGCGCCGGTGTCCTCCAGCCCGAGCACGGTCGAGCCGGACAGCTGTCCGATCGCCCGCCGCACCTCCTCGTCGGTCAGCCCGTCCCGCACGACCTGGTCGAGCTGCTCGCGGCAGATCTTCAGCACGTCCGGCACCTGGCTCGGGCGGCAGCCCGCGTACACGCCGAAGAGGCCGCAGTCGGCGAAGCCGGAGGTGTAGGAGTACGTGCTGTAGGCCAGACCGCGCTTCTCCCGGATCTCCTGGAAGAGGCGCGAACTCATGCCGCCGCCGAGCGCAGCGCTCAGCACGCCCAGGGGCCAGCGGCGCTCGTCGTTGCGGGAGACCCCCGGCATGCCGAGGACGACGTGGGCCTGCTCGGTGTGCCGGTCCAGCAGCTCGACGCGGCCCGTGGTCCGTATGGAGCGGGTACCGGAGCGCGGGCCGACGGGCGTACGGCCCTCGGTGGCGGACAGCGCGCCGGCGCGCTCGAACGCGGCGCGGACCTGCTCCACGACCGACTCGTGCTCGATGTTGCCCGCCGCCGCGACGACGAGATGGGTGGGGTCGTAGTGCCTGCGGTAGAAGCGGGCGATGCGGTCGCGCGTCAGCGCGTTGACGGTCTCCACGGTGCCCAGGACGGGGCGGCCCAGCGGCGTGTCCCCGAGCATGGTGTGCGCGAACAGGTCGTGGACGCTGTCGCCCGGGTCGTCCTCGGTCATCGCGATCTCCTCGAGGATGACGCCGCGCTCGGCGTCCACCTCCGCGGAGTCGATGACCGAGCTGGTGAGCATGTCGCAGACGACGTCGATGGCGAGCGGCAGGTCGGTGTCCAGCACACGCGCGTAGTAACAGGTGAACTCCTTGGCGGTGAAGGCGTTCATCTCCCCGCCTACGGCGTCCACGGCCGCCGAGATGTCGAGCGCGGAGCGTCGGCGGGTGCCCTTGAAGAGCAGGTGTTCGAGGTAGTGGGTGGCGCCGTTCAGCGCGGGCGTCTCGTCGCGCGAGCCGACGTGGGCCCAGATGCCGAAGGTGACCGAGCGCACGGTGGGCACGGCCTCCGTGATGACCCGGAGGCCACCGGGGAGAACCGTCTTGCGGACGGTGCCCGCGGCGTCGCCGCCGCCCGGACGCGCCCGGGTCTTGGTACGGGCGACGGCCCGCCCCTCCGAAACGGTGGGGCGGGCCGTCGTACGGGGCGTACGCGTCACTTGGAGGCGTCGTCCTTCCCGCTGTCGGCGGCGCCGTCCTCGGCACCGCCCTCGGCGTCCTCGTCCAGGACCGGGATCAGCGAGAGCTTGCCGCGCTGGTCGATCTCGGCGATCTCGACCTGGACCTTCTGGCCCACCCCGAGCACGTCCTCGACGTTCTCCACGCGCTTGCCGCCGGCGAGCTTGCGGATCTGCGAGATGTGCAGCAGGCCGTCCTTGCCCGGGAGCAGGGAGACGAAGGCACCGAAGGTGGTGGTCTTCACGACCGTGCCCAGGTACCGCTCGCCGACCTCGGGCATCGTCGGGTTGGCGATGCCGTTGATCGTGGCGCGGGCGGCGTCGGCCGCCGGGCCGTCCGAGGCACCGATGTAGATCGTGCCGTCGTCCTCGATGGAGATGTCGGCGCCGGTGTCCTCCTGGATCTGGTTGATCATCTTGCCCTTGGGGCCGATGACCTCACCGATCTTGTCCACCGGGATCTTGACCGTGATGATGCGCGGGGCGTTCGGCGACATCTCGTCGGGGACGTCGATGGCCTCGTTCATCACGTCCAGGATGTGCAGCCGGGCGTCGCGGGCCTGCTTGAGGGCGGCGCCGAGCACGGAGGCCGGGATGCCGTCCAGCTTGGTGTCGAGCTGGAGGGCGGTGACGAACTGCCGGGTGCCGGCGACCTTGAAGTCCATGTCGCCGAAGGCGTCCTCGGCACCGAGGATGTCGGTCAGCGTCACGTAGTGCGTCTCGCCGTCGATCTCCTGCGAGATCAGGCCCATGGCGATACCGGCGACGGGGGCCTTCAGCGGCACACCGGCGTTCAGCAGCGACATGGTCGAGGCGCAGACCGAACCCATCGAGGTCGAGCCGTTCGAGCCGAGCGCCTCGGAGACCTGCCGGATGGCGTAGGGGAACTCCTCGCGGGCGGGCAGCACCGGCACCAGGGCGCGCTCGGCCAGCGCACCGTGGCCGATCTCGCGCCGCTTGGGCGAGCCGACGCGGCCGGTCTCACCGGTGGAGTAGGGCGGGAAGTTGTAGTTGTGCATGTACCGCTTGCGCGTGACCGGCGAGAGCGTGTCCAGCTGCTGCTCCATGCGGAGCATGTTCAGCGTGGTCACACCCAGGATCTGGGTCTCGCCGCGCTCGAAGAGCGCCGAGCCGTGCACCCGCGGGATCGCCTCGACCTCGGCAGCCAGCGTACGGATGTCCGTGACGCCGCGGCCGTCGATGCGCTTCTTCTCCTTGATGACGCGCTCGCGCACCAGGGACTTCGTCAGCGCGCGGTACGCGGCGGAGATCTCCTTCTCGCGCCCCTCGAACTGCGGCAGCAGCTTCTCGGCGGCCAGCGCCTTGACGCGGTCCAGCTCGGTCTCGCGCTCCTGCTTGCCCGCGATGGTGAGGGCCTGCGCCAGCTCGTCGCGGACGGCCTGGGTCAGCGCCTCGTGCACGTCGTCCTGGAAGTCCAGGAAGACCGGGAACTCGCCGGTCGGCTTGGCAGCCTTGGCGGCCAGCTCGGCCTGGGCCTTGCACAGGACCTTGATGAAGGGCTTCGCCGCGTCCAGACCGGCGGCGACGACCTCCTCGGTGGGCGCCTCGGCGCCGCCCTTGACCAGCTCGATGGTCTTCTCGGTGGCCTCGGCCTCGACCATCATCACCGCGACGTCTCCGTCGGGCAGCACACGGCCGGCGACGACCATGTCGAAGACGGCGTCCTCCAGCTCGGTGTGGGTGGGGAAGGCGACCCACTGGCCGCGGATCAGAGCGACGCGGGTGCCGCCGATCGGGCCGGAGAAGGGCAGACCGGCCAGCTGCGTGGAGCAGGAGGCGGCGTTGATGGCGACCACGTCGTAGAGGTGGTCGGGGTTGAGCGCCATGATCGTCTCGACGACCTGGATCTCGTTGCGCAGGCCCTTCTTGAAGGACGGGCGCAGCGGGCGGTCGATCAGGCGGCAGGTGAGGATCGCGTCCTCACTCGGGCGGCCCTCGCGCCGGAAGAAGGAACCGGGGATCTTGCCCGCGGAGTACATCCGCTCCTCGACATCCACCGTCAGCGGGAAGAAGTCGAGCTGGTCCTTCGGGTTCTTGGAGGCGGTGGTGGCCGACAGCACCATGGTGTCGTCGTCCAGGTACGCCACGGCGGAACCGGCGGCCTGCTTGGCCAGCCGGCCCGTCTCGAAGCGGATGGTGCGGGTGCCGAAGGCGCCGTTGTCGATCACGGCCTCGGCGTAGTGGGTCTCGTTCTCCACTCGGGATATCTCCTCGTCTGCGTCCGCCACCCGTGTGGCGGCGGACCGTCTGTGGCGGAGCGCCCCCGGTGCGGTGCCGGTCTTCGATCGAAGCACCCGGGTCATGTCGTCGTCCGGGGGCCACTACCGAGGACCGGCGTCGTGGGGCGGCGCTCGCCGCGTGCTGATGTCGTGCTGATGTCGTGGTGCGGGTCGTACCGGTGGTGCGGGTCGTACTGGGACCAGACTACAAACCTTCCGCGTCCCGTGAGACGGCGAAGGGGAGCGGCCCCGTCAGCCGGGACCGCTCCCCTCGTGTCGTGCTAGCGGGCGCCCGCCGCGCCGCGGCGGATGCCGAGGCGCTCGACCAGGGCGCGGAAGCGCTGGATGTCCTTCTTCGCCAGGTACTGGAGAAGACGGCGGCGCTGGCCGACGAGCAGGAGCAGGCCACGGCGCGAGTGGTGGTCGTGCTTGTGCAGCTTCAGGTGCTCGGTGAGGTCCGAGATGCGGCGGGAGAGCAGCGCCACCTGCACCTCGGGGGAGCCGGTGTCACCGTCCTTGGTGGCGAACTCGGAGATGATCTGCTTCTTCGTGGCGGCATCGAGGGATGACACGCGTACTCCTCAGGGGTTCCGGCCACCGAGCGCCCCTGGTCTGCGTCACAGGGGAGTCTTCGACACTCGGGAGGCCGGGCCAGCTTACCAGCGGTCGGCCGCCCCTCCGACCGGGCGCCCCCGCCCCTGCCCGGGCCGGGAGGGGCGGGAAGGGAGGGGCGGGAGCGGCGGGTACGCCGGGGCGGTCAGCTGGTCATGCTCCGCGCCGCGGAGTAGACGTTCATCACGGCGAGGCACAGCGGGATGAGCGTGAGCAGTACGAACGTCTCGAGGATCTCCAGGAAGCGCCCCCAGAAGGGAGTGACCCCCTTGCTCGGCACGACCAGGCCGATGGCGGTGATCAGCGCCGCCGTGCCCGTGAGCGCGGCGGTGAGCCAGATCGTCCGCATGTCCAGGGCACCCCGGTCACCACTGAGCATGTCCACGACGACCTGGGCCGGCGGGTTAAGCGCCAGGCCGATGCCGAGCAGCAGGAGGGCCCCGAGACCGGCCACCAGCGCGCAGCTGACCTGCGAGGTGTAGCGGAAGAGGCGGGCTCGCAGCAGCATCGCGAGCCCGGTCGCCAGGGCGAGCAGCTGTCCCCAGCCCGAGTCGGAGAAGCCGAGCACCGCGGTGGCGCCGATGACGAGCGCCGCGCAGCCGCCGACCAGACCGACGAGCATCTCGTGGCCGCGCCTGGCCTGCGCGGCGATGCGCTCCGCGTCGACGGGGCCCGCGGTGTCCGGGGTGGCGTCCGGATCGTCGTCGTAACGCATCGTGCCGGACTGCGGCGCGGTGTAGCCGATGGGCAGCCTGGCGAAGCGGGACGAGAGTCCAGGCAGGAAGGCGACCAGGCCGACCGCGACCGGCGCGCAGATCGCGGCGATCTCCACCGGCTCGATGTCGCTGAGGATCGCGATGAAGGTGAGCAGGGTGCCGATAGCGGCGGCGAAGGCCACGGCGACGAACGGGCCGTCCCGGTCGGGGGTGGCGGCGATCAGCACCGTGAAGGCGACCAGGACGGCGACGCAGCCCAGCAGGAACTGGAGCCGGCCGATGCCGTGCCCATCCTCCAGCGGCAGCAGCCCGGAGCCGGCGACCATGACGTTCGGCAGCGCCCCCAGCCCCAGCGCGACGGCGGAGACCCGGTCCCCGTAGACCCGCGCCCGTACCGCCGCGAAGGCGACCAGCAGCAGGCTCACGACACCGGCGAGGATGCCGGGCAGGCCGTGCATGTCGTGCCGTACCGGGTCGGCGTACCACAGGACGAAGGCCATCAGGGTGAGCAGGGCGCCGCCGCCGATCAGTCCGGCGCCACGCAGCAGGCTGTCGCTCCACAGCGTGCGGTCCCGGGTGACGGCGGTGGCCACGGCGTCGGACACGTCGTCGAAGACGGCCGGGGGCAGCGACTCCGCGAACGGGCGCAGGCTGAGCACGTCGCCGTCGAGGATGCGCTGCGAGGCGAACGACCGGGCACTGTCCAGCACCGTGCCGTCCCGACGCACCAAGTGGTAGCCGACCGGGGCCCCTTCGGCCGGGCTCTGGCCGCTGAGCCGGAGGATCTCCGGATAGATGTCCGCGACCGGAATGTCCTCGGGCAGCGCCACGTCGATGCGGCTGTCGGGCGCGACAATGGTGACCCGGCAGAAGCCGGTGGCGGCTGCCGATGCCGTCGTACTCACCCTGGGATCCCCCTCATGAGCTGCTCGCTGACCTGGTCTGTGCACTGATCTGCCGGCGTGGCCGCGCGCCGTACGCCGCGGGCGAGGCCGTACGGGTGCGGTGGCGGCCTGTTACACCCGGCCGTGCGCCGGATTCGGCCTCGGCGCCCCGCCTCCGGAACGCGCCCCTCACGGATGCCCGTTCGCTGCTGCGCATGCGCCGCGCGCTACCCTACCGCTCCCTGTCTTCTTGTCATGCCAGTAGGATCGGCCCGCGCGGACGGGGTCCGTCGCCACGGGGGCGTCGACCGAGGAACTGTCCCGTACGTATGACGGATTGGTGCGCCGTGAGTCAGATCGTCGTCAAGCGTCCGCCACGGGCCCTGCCGCCCAGTGTGCCGAGCGAGGACTTGACGCTCCAGCCGCCTCCCGAACTGCCGCGCGGGCAGCAGGAGGGCATGCTGATGCAGATCCTGCCCATGCTCGGCATGGGCGGGTCCGTGGTGTTCTTCTTCATGCCGGGTGCGCATCCCTTCATGCGCATCATGGGCATCGTGATGGTCGCCTCGACGATCGCCATGGTCGTCGCGATGGTGGTGCGATTTCGCAAGGGCACACAGGGACAGATGTCCGACATGCGGCGCGACTACCTCAAGTACCTCGCGCAGACCCGGCGGAAGGTGCGCAAGACGGCGCGCAGGCAGCGGGACGCGCAGTACTACCTGCACCCCTCGCCGGAGCAGCTGTGGGCACTGGTCGCCGAGGGCAGCCGGGTGTGGGAGCGGCGCGCCGGGGACGGCGACTTCGGTCAGGTGCGGATCGGTCTGGGGGCGCAGCAGCTGGCGACGCCGCTGGTGGCCCCGCAGACCGCGCCGGTGGACGAACTGGAACCGCTGACGACGGGCGCGATGCACCAGTTCCTGGCGGCGCACGGCACGCTGGACTCACTGCCGATGGCCGTCTCGCTCCGCGCCTTCTACCACATGACGGTCAGCGGCGACCCCGAGGCGGTGCACGGTACGGCGCGGGCCCTGGTGTGCTCGCTGGTGTCCCTGCACTCCCCGGACGACCTGGTGGTCGCCGTACTCACCGGCACCGGTGCGGCGGAGCGCTGGGAGTGGGCCAAGTGGCTGCCGCACGTACAGGTCGCGGGCGCGGCGGACGGCGCCGGTTCCAGGCGGATGATCTCGGACGACCCGCTGGAGATGGAGCACCTCATCGGCGCCCGGCTGGAGGGGCGCCCCCGGTTCAACTCCGCCGGACAGCCGCTGCTCGACCAGCCGCATGTGCTGGTGGTGCTGGACGGCGGGGCGACCGTGCCCCCCGGATCGCTGCTGGCGGCGCCCGAGGGCCTGCAGGGTGTGACGGTGATAGAGGTCGTGCCGGGCGAGATCGACAACCCGCGCGGCGGGCTCGCGGTGACCGTACGGCCGGGGAAGCTCCAGCTGGAGTCGGGGCACGGCCTGATCTACGACGGGCAGCCGGACACCATGTCGATGGCGGCGGCCGAGGCACTCGCCCGGCAGCTGGCGCCGCTGCGCATGGGCACCGGCGGTGACGACGACGAACCGCTGCTGGCGAACCTGGAGTTCACCGACCTGCTCAATCTCGGCGACGCGGCCTCGGTGGACGTCCAGCGCACCTGGCGACCGCGTTCGCAGGCGGAACGGCTCCGCGTCCCCATCGGCGTCGGCGAGGACGGTCAGCCCGTCATGCTCGACCTGAAGGAGGCGGCGGAGGACGGCATGGGCCCGCACGGGCTGTGTGTCGGTGCCACCGGCTCGGGCAAGTCGGAGCTGCTGCGCACCCTGGTGCTCGGCCTGGCGGTCACGCACACCTCCGAGACGCTGAACTTCGTCCTCGCCGACTTCAAAGGCGGCGCGACCTTCGCGGGCATGTCCCAGATGCCGCACGTCGCGGCCGTCATCACCAACCTGGCCGACGACCTGACCCTGGTCGACCGCATGGGCGACTCGATCCGCGGCGAGCTGAACCGGCGCCAGGAGATGCTCCGCGACGCGGGCAACTACGCGAACATCAAGGACTACGAGAAGGCGCGCGCGGCGGGCGCCCCGCTCGCGCCGATCGCCTCGCTGGTCCTGGTCATCGACGAGTTCAGCGAGCTGCTCACCGCCAAGCCCGACTTCATCGACATGTTCATCCAGATCGGCCGCATCGGCCGCTCCCTGGGCGTACACCTGCTGCTCGCCTCGCAGCGCCTGGAGGAGGGCAGGCTGCGCGGGCTGGAGACGTACCTGTCCTACCGCGTGGGTCTGCGCACGTTCTCCGCCGCCGAGTCGCGCGCGGCGCTGGGCGTCCCCGATGCCTACCATCTGCCGTCCGTGCCCGGCTCCGGCTACCTGAAGTTCGGCACCGACGAGATGACCCGTTTCAAGGCGGCGTACGTCTCCGGCGTGTACCGCTCCGGCGCTTCGGACGAGGAGGAGAACAGCGGGCCCCTGCCGGCCAACCGGCGGCCTGTCCCCTTCACTGCCGCGATGGTCCCCGTCCAGTACACGGCACCGGACCCCAGCACGGTGGTACGCCCCAGCGCGCCCCGTACGGGGGCGGACGACGACGCGCTCGCGGACACCGTCCTGGACGTCATCGTCCGCAAGCTGGAGGGCCAGGGAACCCCGGCCCACCAGGTGTGGCTGCCCCCGCTGGAGACCGCGGCCCCGCTCGACGAGCTGCTGCCGGGCCTGGCAGCGGTCGAGGGCCGCGGGCTGACCCAGCCCGACTACGCGCGCAAGGGCCAGCTCGTCGTACCGCTCGGCCTGGTCGACAAGCCCTTCGAACAGCGCCGTGACCCGCTCTACTGCGACTTCTCCGGAGCCGCGGGCCACATGATGCTGCTCGGCGGCCCGCAGTCGGGCAAGTCCACGCTGCTGCGCACCCTGGTCTCGTCCTTCGCGCTCACCCACACCCCCTACGAAGTGCAGTTCTACGGGCTCGACTTCGGCGGTGGCGGTCTCGGGGCCATCGCGGGCCTCCCCCATGTGGGCGGCGTGGCCTCCCGCCTGGACCCGGAGCGGGTGCGGCGTACGGTGGCGGAGGTCGCCGGAATCCTCAACCAGCGCGAGGAGTACTTCCGCGCCAACGGCATCGACTCGATCGCCACCTTCCGCAGGCGCCGGGCGCGGGGCGAGATCACCGACCAGCCGTGGGGGGACGTCTTCCTGATCGTCGACGGCTGGGGCACCTTCAAGCAGGAGTACGACGTGCTGGAGGAGGTCGTCACCAGCATCGCCTCCCGGGGACTGGGCTACGGCATCCACGTCATCGTCGCCGCCTCCCGGACGATGGAGGTGCGGCCGGCGCTCAAGGACCAGCTCGCGAACCGGCTGGAGCTGCGGCTGGGCGACACCATGGACTCGGAGTTCAACCGCAAGGTGGCGGCGAACGTGCCGACCGACGTGCCCGGGCGCGGGCAGTCGCCCGAGTCCCTGCACTTCATGACGGCCGTCCCCCGCATCGACGGGATCGGATCGGACGACGAGCTGTCCGACGCGACGGCGGCCATGAACCAGGCCGTCGCCGACGCGTGGCAGGGCCCGAAGGCACCGGGCGTCCGGCTGCTGCCCCGGGACTTCCCCGGCCACCAGCTGCCGAAGGGCAACGACTACCCCGAGCGCGGCATCGCGTTCGCGATCGACGAGAACAACCTCGAACCGGTCTTCGTCGACTTCGAGACCGACCCCTTCTTCCTCATCTTCGGAGAGAGCGAGTCGGGCAAGACCAACCTCATCCGGCTGCTCGCCAAACAGATCTGCGAGCGGTACACACCGGACGAGGCGCGTATCGTCGTCGCCGACTACCGCAGGGGGCTGCTCGGCGCGATCCCCGAGTCGCACCTGATCGTCTACGCGGCCATGTCCAACGCCATGGACACCCACATGGCCGCCCTCGCCGACCTCATGGAGAAGCGGACGCCGCCGGAGGACGTGACCCCGCAGCAACTGCGGGACCGCAGCTGGTGGAACGGCCCCAAGATGTTCGTGATCGTCGACGACTACGAGCTGGTCTCCAACTCGAGCGGCAACCCGCTCGCCGCGCTCACCGACCATCTGCCCTTCGCCCGGGACATCGGGGTGTGCTTCATCATCGCGCGCAGTGCGGCGGGAGCCTCCCGCTCCTCGTACGAGCCGTTCATGCAGCGGATCAAGGAACTGGGCGCGCAGGGCATGGTGCTGGCGGGCGACCCGACCGAGGGCGACATCCTCGGCAACATCCGCGCCCGGCCCATGCCCGCAGGCCGTGGATTCTTCGCCTCCCGCAAGCGGGGCGCGCCACTCGTGCAGCTGGGCTGGTACCCGGCGGAGTAGCCGCGAGCAGCGTCCTGGAGTGTGCGGGTGGTGCCGGACCTGGTCCGGAACCACCCGCTCCGTCTTTCCCGCGCGCCGTGCTGCGCGCCCGGCGCCGGCCCTGACGCACCCCCGGCCTTGACGCACCCCTGACGCAGCCCATACGCGGACGGCATTCCCAGCGCCGGGGCGGCATCCAATAATGATGAACATGTCTTTTGACGATGAGTGGGCCCGGCTTGTCGCGGATTCGAGAGAGCGCGCGTCGGCCCGGATGCGGCTGAACGAGGCGGGCGGCGGCAATGGCGGATCGCCCGGACCCTACGGGCCGAACGGGCCGGGAAAGAGACTGGACGTCACACCCGCTCTCCTGCGGGCCCGCGCGGTGAAATCCCAGAACACCGTGGCACCGGAATTCCGCAGGGCCCAGGACGAGGCCAAAAAGAAGACCGGGGCCGTATCCGGCAGTCTGCGGGGATTCGCCTGCGACGGCGCGATCGACACCTTCCTCGATCGCTGGAACAAACAGGTGCGGTACATGGAGAGCCTCCTCGGCGACGAGGGGGTGGCCAAGGCGCTGCGCACAGCCGCCGCCGAATTCACCACCGAGGAGAAGCTGCGGGAGCGGAGCTTCCAGCCCACCCGCCGGTACCAGGACGGCGACGTCATCTGAGGAGGCCGTCATGGCACCGGAGTACACCCATGTCAAGAACGCCGACCTCAGCGGCCTCTCCGCGGCGGTCGACGCGTGGTGCACGCTGCCCGGAAAGTTCCAGCAGGTGCGGACGACCTTCGACACGGAGGTGACCAAGGGGCTGCGCGACTCGCGCTGGGCGGGGGACGCGGCCGAGGTGGCGTTCGGCAGGTTCACCGGCGTACGCGAGCAGTTCACCGACGCGGCGCTGGAGGCGACCGCCGTACACGGGCTGCTGGCCGGCGCGCTCAAGGCGTTCCGGGCGGCGAAGAGGGTCCTCGACGACATCGAAACCGAGATCAGCGGCCATGTGCACCTGAGCGTCAACACGCAGGAGGGGTCGGTCTACGTCGACCCGGACAAGGTGGAGCCGCAGCATCACGCGCAACTGGTGAAGTCCTACCAGGAGAGCATCGCGTCGTACCGCGCGAGCACCCGGGAGGCGGTCAGCAGCGCCAGAGCCGCGGACAGCGCGCTGAAATGGGCGTTGGGGCAGGACGTCAACCAGTACCGCAAGGGATTCAACGGCGACTACTATTCCTCCCTCAAAGAGGCGCGGCACAGCCGGAACTGGCAACTGGAGGCCGCGGAGGAAGAGCCGTCGGTGCGGACCCGGACCAATTCCGAGCCGTTCGGCAGCGGTACCGTGAAACCGGTGGCAGAGTTCCTGAGTTACCGGCCCTTCATCAACGGCGGGTCCGCCGCCATGCGGGGGAATTCCAGCGACGCGTGGACGTACGCGCTCGGCGGAGCCCCGGCGATCGTCGGCGGAAATGCCAGCAAAGGACTGGAGAGGTACCGGGGCTGCGGCGGAAGGCACCGGAAGCCTTCATTTCTGAATGTGGTCGGGAAGGTGGGCGTCAAGATATTCGGGGCCCCGGTCTCCATTCCGGCCACCATCGTCGACTACCTGTACACGCCCGCGAGCGACCCCGCGGTCAAGGAGAAGCACAGCCGCACCGTGGCTCCGGGGCCGCTGAACCGGAAGTACTAGCTCCGTGTCCCACGCGAAGCACGGTCCGCCCGCCGTACGGCGGAAGCCGTCCGCCGCCACAGCGCAGGCGAAGGCCCGCACCGTACTGCGCGGGTGCGGGTGGTGCAGGCCACGGGGCAGCCGCGTGCTCGTCCTCGGGGTGGCCTTCGCGGTCGGCGGTGTCGCGGGCGCCCTGCGCACCCTCTCCGGCGGCGGTGGACTGCTCACCGCCGTCGGACAGTTGACGATCGGCGCGGCGGGCGTCCTGGTGACCCTCGCCTGCGACCTCGACTACGCGAAGCGCCGACCCGGCGAGGGAGAGAACGTCAGACCGTGGTCGCGTGGACACCGGCGGGGATAGGCTGCGCGTGCGGCGTGCGGGGAAGCGCCTCGCCGCTCTCGACGAAGGGAACACCCGCCAGTGGCCAGCGAGCAGGAGAAGGCCGAGCTGTACGCCATGGACATCTCGGACGCCGTGTGGGAGAGCGCTCCCGGCGGGCCCGAGGAGGAGAAGGTCGAGATCGCGCATCTGGCGGGCGGCGCCGTCGCCATGCGCAACTCCAAGGACCCGAACACGGTGCTGCGCTACACCGAAGCCGAGTGGCGCGCGTTCGTACTCGGTGCGCGGGACGGCGAGTTCGACCTCAAGTGAGCCCCGCGCGTGGGCCCTTGGGTTCTAGTAGTCGTCGCAACACCCCAGCTCAAGGGGTGCGATGGACTTCGAGATCCGTGAGGGCAGGACGGTGGCCCATGGGCCCCGGAAGCTCCACGCTGAGCGGGAGGAATACTTCCGGCTCGTGAAGGCGGGATACACCAACAAGGAAGCGTCCGCAGCGGTCGGTGTGAACGAGCGCACCGGCCGTGAGT
Source organism: Streptomyces sp. CNH287 (assembly GCF_000424825.1). Classification (NCBI taxonomy): domain Bacteria; kingdom Bacillati; phylum Actinomycetota; class Actinomycetes; order Kitasatosporales; family Streptomycetaceae; genus Streptomyces; species Streptomyces sp. CNH287. Next base: position 19,320 of record NZ_KE384253.1, read on the forward strand.
GGCGCAACGGCCGGTGGGACCCTCAGCGGCTCAGACCGCCGGCGGCCCAGGCGACGCTCCGCCCCGATCAGGAGCGCGTCTACACCAAGCGGGCACCCGTTCTCCAGGACGCGGTGCCCGCAGCCGTACCTGTGTCCGTGGAAGTGCGCTCGCGCTATCTGTCGGAGCGCGAGCGCATCCACATCGCTGACCGGCTCCGGGAGAAGGCGTCCATCCGGTCGACAGCCGCCGAACTGGACCGCAGTCCTTCCACCATCAGCCGGGAGATCCGGCGCAACCGAACCAACGGCCCCCGCAAGCAGTGGCACTACCGGCCGTTCGCCGCCCAGGCCCGCGCCGATGGCCGCAGGCCACAGCCGAAACCTCGGAAGAACAGCCAGAACCCCGAACTGCGGGACGCCGTCCAGGCGGGCCTGGACGAGCGGTGGAGCCCGGAGCAGATCTGTCACGCTCTGCGCAGACAGTTCCCCGACCGGCCGGAGATGCACGTGGTCCACGAAACGGTCCACCAGGCGCTCTACGTGCAAGGACGCGGCCAGCTACGGCGGGAACTGGCGGGCGCCCTGCGCAGCGGACGCGCCCGGCGCAGGCCACACCGCCAGGCCAACTGCCGCCAGCCCCGCTTCACCGATCCCATGGTCATGATCAGTGAGCGGCCCGCCGAAGCGGACGACCGGGCCGTGCCCGGCCACCGGGAGGGCGACCTGATCATCGGCAAGGACAGCGGCTCGGCGATCGGCACCCTCGTCGAACGCAGCACCTGCTACGTGATGCTTCTGCACCTGCCCACCGACCACACCGCAGCCAGCGTCAGCGATGCCCCTGACGGAGACCGCGCAGAGGCTCCCGCAGCACCTGAAACGGTCCTTGACCTGGGACCAGGGCGCAGAGATGGCCGCCCACCGCAGCTTCACCCTCGCCACGGACATCCCCGTCTACTTCCGCGACCCGGCCAGCCCCTGGCAGCGCGGCTCGAACGAAAACACCAACGGCCTGCTCCGCCAGTACTTCCCCAAGGGCACCGACCTGTCCGTCCACACCCGAGAGCACCTCGACGCCGTCGCCGCCCAGCTCAACGGCCGCCCACGCAAAACACTCGGCTGGGAAACCCCAGCCGAGCGCCTGTCTAAACTGCTCGCGGCCTGATCAACCGACCACGTATTGCGACCATCCCTAGAATCCGCCGCCCCGCCGCCGAGCGGGGCCCCACGCGGCACGCCGCGGCGGCCGTGGGGCACCGGGCCGCTTCGGCTGGACGCGCCCCTGACACCACTCAGTCCAAGTACCCGACGCGGCGTGCGTCGGGCACTTGGACTGAGGAACGCGGTCTGCGGGTGGGCCACTTGACCCAAGCCGATGCCCTCGCGAGGGCGGAAGGCTCAGAAGTCGAACAGCATGGCACCCTTCCGGTCCGTTCGCTGGTAGCCGCTGGCCGCGCCGTGCACAGCCTGGGAGAGCGCCGTGAGGGTCTGAGTCAGCCCGGTGACGTTGGAGCCCCAGCCCTTGTGCTTGCCGTTGAAGGCGAGCTGCGCTTCACCGTCCCAGGTCGCCACGACCTTCCTCACCCGGGCGTCCAGGGCCTCCAGCTCACCCTGGAGCGTCGTCGCGGCGCTCTGGATGTCGTCCGCCGCCGAGGTGACGGTGTGATACGTGATCTTGATGGTCATGTCTCTCCTGTCCTACTACCTGGCGGTGGGCGCGGTGCCGACGCCGCTGAAGTCGGCGATCGGGCTGGTGTTCTCCACCTTGTTGAAGGTCTCGATCTGATTGAGCTCTTCGGCGGTGAAACCGTCCTTGCTCATCTGGAGCGCCTCTTCCATCATCTGGAGCTTGCGGTCCAGAGTCTGGGCGTACTCGTTCGCCTTGCGCTGCGTGCGGTCGAAGGACTTGTGCCCCTCGCCCTGCCACGCGACCTCGATCGCGTCCACGACCGCGTTCAGGTTGCTGATCTTGCTCTTCAGGGTCTGCTGCATCCGCTGCACATCACCGATGAGCGTCTTGAGATCATCATCATGTGTCTGGAGACCGCTTCCGCCGCCCTCAGCCATGGTGTTCCTCCTTCAGTGGATGTTGCTCGTATGCCGGTGCCTGCTGCCGAGCCGGAAAGCCGACGTCGGACGACACCTGCTATCTCCGGCGCAGTCGCAGGTAAGCGAAGGCGCCAACTACCAGAACGGCCACTCCAGCGCCCGTTCCGACAATGGGCAAGAGGTTGCTGTCGTCACCCGAATCGGTGGCGTCCGCGGCATCCGTCTTCTCAGCCGTGTTCTTCTCGCCGGGTTCCCCGTTTTCGCCGTCTTCCTTCCTGGTGGAGGGAGACGGAGAAGGGGCCGTCGATGGTTCCGAGTCCCCCTCGACGAGCGGACTCCCCCCGGCGGGGCCCGGGTTGCCCTCGCCCTTGAGCAGGACGCGGCTCGGGCGGACTGTCCCGTATCCGATGAAGTCACTGCGGCCGTGGGCCTTCTTGTCGGCCCTGCCGGCGGTTTCGATCATGACCCGGAGCACCTGGTTGGCGGTCCAGTCGGGGTGCTCGGACCAGATGAGCGCGGCGGAGGCGGAGGCGATCGCAGTGGCGCTGGACGTACCACCGCTGCGACAGTAGCTCGCGAAGTTCTCGTCACACCAGCCCGGGATGTCGTCTCCCGGCGAAGACAGCGTGACGTGTCGGCCGCTGGTGGAGGTTTTCACCACCTCGGCAGAGCGGTCCACCGAAGCCACCCCGGCCACCTCGGGATAGGCGGCCGGATATTCGACCTGGTTCTTCTTGTCGCCGGAGTTCCCGGTGGCCGCGAACATCAGCTTGCCCTTGCTGGCCGCGTACTTCACTGCGTCATCCAGATACCCGTCAGCGATAAATCCACCGACGGACATGTTGATGATCTTGGCATCACTGTCCGCCGCCGCGCGGATTGCTTTGTGAAGGTTGCCTTCCTTCGGGGCGTCAGGATGCTTGTAGTCCATCAAATAGGTACGGATAGGGATGATCTCAGCACCAGGAGCAAGGCCTTTCAGGCCGCCTCCCTCCCCAGTACCCGCGATCAGCTCCGCCATCGTGGTGCCGTGGCCGTCGTAGTCGTCCGACGCTTCACCCGGAAGGGTTGACACGTCCTTGCCGGGCAGGACCTGCCCCCGCAGAGAAGAGGTCTCCCTCACCCCGGTGTCGAGCACGGCGACTTTGACTCCCTCCCCCTTGCTCACGCGCCACATCTTCTCCGCCTGCATGGCTTCCAGATACCACTGCCGGGAACGCATGTCCTCGGCAGCCGCAGGTGGAGCCAAGCCCACGAGACACACACTCCATGCCGCGAAGGCGGCCAGCACGGGAAGCACGCAGCCCGAACGCACTGACCGCGAGGCTCCCCCCGCGCGCTGAATCGTCGCAGTCATACCTGCTCTCTCGCCGGGCTACTCGACGACCGAGGGCACGCTGTGACGTCGCCCGGTCGTCCGCAAGTCGCGTGCCTCATCCAGGTAGTCGGGCTGCCGCGTTCCTCTGCGCTCTGAGCCTCCGCCGCTCCGTGAGTCACCACGCGAAATCGTCCCGATGTCGTTCCGTCCGGCACCGGAGCCTCGCAGCAATCCGGTTCCACCGGGCGTGAATGCGCGCCGGGCGCGATGGTGGGCACCGGTACGCGGAGTCCCCACGACACCACCCGGCGTAGAGACGAGCCGACCGTCCTGGCTTCCGCCCGTCCTTCTCGACGGCGGTGACGCCATACCGGCGGGGCCCATACCCATGCCGCCCATCGGAGGACGACCCATCGGGTGCTCGCCGCCGATGACGGTGCCGTGCGGGATGCGGGGCGCGGTGGCCGAGTTGGGGCTGTTGCGGCTCGGTGTACCGCCGACGATGCTCGGCGGACGGCCCACCGGCGGGGCAGCCGTGCTCGTGCGTGACGGAGGGATGGGCGTCCCCATCACGGGCGGGCGCCCCATGGGCGGACCCATCGGCGACGAGGTTCGACCGGTGCTCGGCACCATCGGACCAACCGGCGGGCGACCGGCGATCGGCGCACCCGGACCAACCGGCGGACGACCAGCAATCGGCGCACCCGGACCAACCGGCGGACGACCAGCAATCGGCGCACCCGGACCAACCGGCGGACGACCAGCAATCGGCGCACCCGGACCAACCGGCGGACGACCAGCAATCGGCGCACCCGGACCAACCGGCGGACGACCAGCAATCGGCGCACCCGGACCAACCGGCGGACGACCAGCAATCGGCGCACCCGGACCAACCGGCCTGGGCCCGGGGAGATTCCTGGGGACCACCGGACTGGGCGTCCGAGGGGGCCCGGTGTTCGGGTAGCCGACCGGGCCGATGACCGGGCTGGGCGGCGGCGTCCCGGGATTTACCACCGGCGGAACCGTCGGCCTGTTGACCGTCTGGTCCACGGGCGGAGCCGTTTGCGTGATGCTGTCGATCTCCGTCCCCACCTGGTGGTCGGGCGGCAGCGCGGAACCGGGCAGAGGCGTCGCCGAAGCGTCTGGCAGGGCGGTACCCGGCGCAGGCGGGAGAGGCGCGGGAGTCACAGCACCGGGACCGGTGAAGTCCGCACCACCGCCACCGCCAGGACCACCGCCGGACGGGACCGAAGCGGCGCCGAATCCGGCACCCGGCCCTCCAGCCGCGGCATACGTTCCGCCGCTCTCCGGGGCTACCTTCCTCCATCCAGGAGGCGCCGGTGGCATGCCGATGTCTTTACCCTGCAGCGGCTTGAACATCGGCTCCTCCTGCGCGTACATCGTGTCGTGCGACACCTGGTAGTACGAGCTGAGCTTGTTCATCTGGATGATGGCCTCTTGGCGGGTCTCCTCCCGCTTCGTGGCATCAGCCTTCGCCGCCTTCACGAAGTCCTGGTTGTTGCCCTTGCGCTCTTTCTCCGGGATCGCGGCGACCTTCGGGCCGACGCCACCACCCTCCCGGGGCGGCATGGAGCTCTTGACCATCGCCAGGCCGAGCCCGGCCGCCTTGATCTGGATGCTGGCCCCGGTGGTGAACGTGCCCAGCTTCAGGGTGTTCTTGGCCATGTCGCCGCCCCAGCGGCGAAAGGCGGTACCGGCCTCGCCGTCCCAGTCGACGTTCCCGATATGGGTCTTGAGGTCCTCGCCCACCTGCTCGATCTTGGTGGCGGCGGCGGCCAGCGCGTCGCCCACCGCTTCCAGGTCGCTGGGCTTGGAGTCGTCGACCATGTCGACCATGGAGTTCAGGTCGAACCCGTCGAACGCCGTCTTGCTGAAGGCCGTCGTCTTGTTGTCGCCGAAACCTCCGCCGAAGAACGGCGAGAGTTTTCTCCGCAGGTCGGTGATGAGGACCTGTGCATGAGCGACCGCGTCCGGAGTCGCCTGCTCGTTCTCACTCATATGCGCTACCTCCCCCGGCTAGTCGAAGTCACCGGTACGGTCGTCGGTTGCCTTACCTGGGCCTTCGCCGAGACGTTCCTTCTCCTCGAGCCGGCGCTCGTCGCGGTCCCGCCGCTGTCCCTCGTACCGCTCCTCGGCACGCGTCTGGATCTCCCAGAAGCGGCGCTTGTGGTCGTCGTCGAGGTTGTCGAAGCCGACCTTCGCGCCCAGGACGGCGATGCCCATGGCCTCGATCTGGTCACTCAGGGTCTGCGAGAGCGTCGTGAGGAGCGTGTGCACGCGGTTGTACTGCTTGAAGAGAGCGTCGGCTTCGTTGAAGTTGCCGCCGAACGAACTGCGGGGCACGTCCTGGGCCGAGACCTTGCCCTTGGAGGCGGCCGACGTCTCCAGCTCCGTGAGGATGCCGTCCACCCGCGTCTTGAACGTCTTGAGTGACTCGGCCTCGACCTTGAGGTCCTTCGCGGGAACCCCGCCATACATCGGCGCCCTCATCAAGCCTCCCCCTCCGCCCGCTTCGCCCATCGCAGTTCTCGTGCTGATGTTCAGGAAACACTCTAGCCACTGCGCACTGTTGTTCCAACTGCAAACCACAAGAGATAACTTGAGCCACCTGAGCCCGACCCCCCAGGGGGCTGGGGAGGGCGCCGCTGTCAACCCGCGCTCTGCAACAGGAAGGAATCATCCTGTCGACATCCGTGCGACACAAAGCTTCACGGCGGGCTTCGTGGGCGCTTTGCCCCGGTCGCCGGATCGACGTAAGGATTGTGTCACGATGACCTCCCGCGGGCGCCGTACTGCCGCGGCCGCCCCCGACCGCTAACGTGCCACGCTGCGACGGCGCCAGTCCCGGTAGACCAGCGAGCCTCCGCCGAGGACCCCCACCAGCGCTCCGCCGCCCACCACGACGTACGTGCCGAGACGTTCGTTGCGTTCCTGGGTGGACTCACCGAGCTGGAGCTTGGCCGGGGTCGGCTCCTTGGCCTTGCTGACCCCCTCACGCGCCACCGGCTTGTCGATGGGCCGGTCGTCCTCGGTGAGGGCACGCACCGGGTCGATGACCCCCCAGCCCACGTGCCGGTCCCGCCCGCTGATCGAACGCTCGGCCGTCTGCTCGAGCTGGGCGACGATCTGGTGCTGCTTCCAGTCGGGGTGTTCGGCGCGCAGCAACGCCGCCACGCCCGCGACGTACGGGGCGGAGAAGCTCGTGCCGTTGTCCGCGCAGTGGCCGCCCCCGGGGACGGTGGAGATCATGTCGACGCCGGGCGCCGCGATGCCCACGAAATCACCGGACTGGGAGAACGGGGCCCGCTCGTTGTTGCGGTCCGAGGAGGCCACCGCCAGCACGCCCGGGTACGAGGCGGGGTAGGTCTCCTTCACGTTGCCGCCCAGCCCGTCATTGCCCGCGGAGGCGACGATGACGACGTCGGCCGCGAGCGCCTCGTCGACCGCGCGCTTGAGGTCGGACTCGGGCTTGAGCGCCTCAGCCGTGTCCTGCGAGATGTTGATGACGTCGGCGCCCGCCTCGACCGCGTAGTCGATGGAGGTGGCGAGGGTGCCGGCCGTACCGCTGCCCTCCGCGTCGTTCTGCTGGATGGGGATGACGGTGGCCTTGGGAGCGATCCCAACGAATCCGGTCTTGTCGCTGGGGCGGGCGGCGATGATCCCGGCCACTTTGGTGCCGTGGCCGATCACGTCGGTGGTGCCGTTCTCCTTGCCCCGTTCCGGGGCTTGGCCGTACTTGTCCTTCTTGCGCTTCTTGGGCAGCAGGTTCTTGCCGCGCTTGGTGTCGACCGCGTCCTTGAGCTGCGGGTGCTTCACGTCCACGCCGGTGTCGATGACGGCGACTCGGACACCCTGCCCCTGGGTGGTCTGCCAGAGCTGGTCGAGGAGCACTCGTTTGAGCGACCAGGGCAGTCCCTCGAACGGCTTGGCCGGGAAGGTGCACTGGCCGCCCTCCGCGGCGGCCGGGGGCGCCCAGGCCGCACCCGCGAGTCCGGTCAGACCCGCGAGGGCCACCGCACCGGCCACCGGAAGCGCGGCCCACCCGCGGACCCGGCTCGGGTTCGGGCCCCGAACGCCGCCCGGGGGGACCTCGGTTCGGCCTGCCCGGCCCTGCCCTCGCGCCCCGCTGGTACGTCGCTGAGTCATCGTGTGCGTCCTCCCCCGCCGTTCAGGAACCCTGCGGCTGCTTGGCCGCGTTGGTGCTCAGCCGTGGACCGGTCGGCAGGAACTGCGACCACGCGGCGGGCACCGGCACCGGGGTGGCGTCCTTGAAGCCGAGGCGGAGTTGCGCGGCGTTCCCCTCCCCTTGCGACTCCTCCCGCTTCTTGCCGTCCGTCCCGATCTCGGACTCGTCCGTGCCGCTGTCGGTGTTCCCCTGCACCGCGTAGCGCAGCCCCGTGTCGGTCACCAGGAAGACACCGCCGGACTTCGTGTCCTGGCCCTTGATCTGGCGGAAGAGCAGCCCCGAACCGGGGGTGACGTAGGCGCTGGTGGCGCCGTTGGGCAGGGCGGCGGGGTAGTCGCCGCCTGCCCAGGTGCTGAGCTTGGTGGTGCCCTTGCCCTTGTCCACGTCGCGCAGCACGTTGCACAGCGTGCCGCGGTCGCCGTCGGACTTGTTGACCGTCTCCGCCTCGTGCTCGGGCCACTTGAGGGTGCCGCCGTAGATGTCGTTGCTGGGCGAGATGGCTCCCGAGTTCACGGCCGTCGGCTTGCCGTGCTGTCCGAGCGGGACGGATTCCTCACTGTTGAGCAGCAGTTTCGCCATGAAGTCGGTGACCGGCCGCACCTGCCGCTCCAGCACCACGTAGTGCTGTGGGCCGTCACCCGTCTCCGCCTTGAGCACCGTACCGATCTTGTTCGCATTAGCATCCAGATTCCCCGGCGCACCTGCCGGGTCGCCGATGCGCTCGACCGTCGGGAACTGGATGGTGTCGCCCTTCTTGAAGGTCTTCAGCCAGTCCTCGGTGACCCGCTGGGGCTCGTTCCTGGTCTTGCCGACCACGTTGAGCAGAAGGTTGGGGTCGCGGGCGATCGGGTACGCGGTGCCGCTCTTGTCGATGACGTAGAGCCGGGCGCCGGGGCCCTCCACGTACATGATGTCGCCGCGGCGCAGCCGGTTCTTGCCCTCGACCTTGTCCTTCTCACGGTCCGCCAGGACGAAGGCGGCCTTCTGCGAGGACTCGCCGTTGGCTCCCGGCTGGGTGCACACGGCCCAGCGCTTCGCCTCGGACGCCTCGCCCGCGTCGGGCAGCCGGTCGGGAGCGTAGGGGATGCCGAGAGTGGCGCCGTGCGGTATGTCGCCGTTGTCGAGGGTCTTCTCGTCGACCTTGACGATCTCGAACTTGTCGGGGTCCAGGAGGAGTTTGGCGGAGGCGAGGTTCAGCACGGGGTGCAGCTGCTTCTTGTCGTCGGTGACGAGGACGACGTACCGCGTGGTCGAGTCGCTGCCGATGATCACCTTCTGGTTGGGCTCGTCCCAGCCCTCGGGTGCCTTGGGCTTGAACATTCCCCAGGCGCCGAACGCCGCCATGATCACCACTCCGATGATCAGCCCCGGCACCACGGCCCGCAGCGGGCGCGGCGCGCCCTCCTCGGTACCGCTCGGCGTGGGCTGGAGGAATGCAGCCAGCAGCCGCTTCTTCGCGAAGGTGTAGGCGTTGAGCTCGTCCCGCCGTGATGCCATGTCTTGTTGCTTCTCCCCACTGGCCGGCTCCAGCGTCCCCGGGAACACTGCCACAGATGCCGATTGTCTGACCGGCCCCTACTATGCCCGTTGACGGTCCTCCTCCGCTGCTCCGGTAGGGTGATCGCCCGGCCAGCGTCCCGTGAATTACTGGGGCGAATTCGGATATGAGGGGGCTTTGCGGCGATGGGAACTGCCACGCGCGCCCGGGGTTCCGCAGCTCGCTCCGGTACGCCTGGGCCCGGCGGCCCCGGGGCCGGTGCGAACGGCTCGCGGCCCCGTACACCCGCGTCCACCGTGCTGCGAACCGAGTCGCGCACAAGCCGCCTCGGGCCGTTCCAACTGCAACAGCTCGTACTGATCGAGCTGGCACTCACGGCGCTGGTGGTCGGTGCCGCCATCGACGAGTTGATGCTCGTCCCGGCCGGCGCGGTCGCCGCGGTGCTGGTGCTGTTCGCGGTCCTGCGCCGCCACCAGCGGTCGGTACGGGACTGGATGGCCACGGTGCTGGCACTGCGCGCCCGCCGGAGGCAGCTGGCCGGGCCGCTGACCGAGCGGGTCGACGCGAGCCTGGCACCGGCGGCGGAGTGCGTACCGGGGCTGCGCACGTACGCGTTCGTGGACCGCGACCGGCGCACGGTCGGGATGATCGGTGACGGCAGCTTCGTCAGCGCCGTCGTACGCGTCGAGGCGGGAGTCACCGCGCTGCGGCCCGCCTTCGGTGCGCGCGCGCTGCCGCTGGGGCTGCTGCACGACGCGCTGGAGATGGACGGGATACGACTCGAGTCGGCGCAGCTCGTCCAGCACGTGCAGCCCGCCCCGGCGCCGCATCTGCCGGAGCAGGCGGTGGCACGCCGCAGCTACGCCCCGCTCCAGGAGCAGACCGGCTCGCCGGCACTGCGGCTGACGTGGGTGGCGCTGAAGCTGGACCCCGAGCTGTGCCGGGAGGCGGTCGAGGCGCGTGGCGGCGGGCTCCAGGGGGCGCAGAAGTGCCTGCTGCGGGCGGCCGACCAGCTGGCGAGCCGGATCACGGGGGCGGGCTTCCGCGCCAGCGTCCTCAACGAAGAGGAGCTGATCTCGGCAGTGGCCACCTCCGCCTGCGTGAACCCCCTCGCCACCGCGCGGGCGAGCCAGCCCGACGCGCCTCTCGTGCGGCGTACGGCGGAGACGTCGCGGACCTGGCGCTGCGACGACCGGCTGCACACCACGTACGCGGTGGGCCGCTGGCCGGAACTGGGGCGGGCAGCGACACCGCTGCCCCGTCTGGTGTCGCTGTTGACGTCCGTGCCGGCGCTCACCACGACCTTCAGCCTGACCGTCGCGCGCGGCGTACGGCGCCGGTCCGTGTCGGTCACCGGCCATGTACGGGTGACGGGGCGTACGGACACTGAACTGACCGCCGCACGGCACCATCTGGAGCGCTCCTCGCGGAGCGCGAAGGTCGGGCTGGTCCGGCTGGACCGCGAGCAACTCCCCGGAGTGCTGGCGACACTGCCGTTGGGCGGTGCCCGCTGATGGCGGCCGGGCTGGGATACCTCCAGGGGCTGCGCGGACCGCGCCGCGCGCACCACGCGCTGCCGGTAGACCAGCTGGGCGCGCTGTCGCTGCCCATCGGGGACGACGGCGTCGTGATCGGCAGCGACGGGGAGGGCCGCCCGCAGGTGCTGGGCTTCCACCATCCGACGCCCTACGACGTGGTGTTGGTGGGCGGGCTCTGGACGGCGCAGGTGCTGGCGCTGCGTACGGCGGGCACGGGCGCGCGCGTCGCAGTGGAGACAGGCCGGCCACAGGTGTGGACGAACCTGGCGCAGGCGGCGGGCGGCGGGCTGGAGTGCATCACGCTGCACGAGGTAGGGCGGGTACCGCCGTTGGGGCCGACGGTGGGCAGTCCGGTGCTGGTCATCCGCGACTGCGGGATGCGCCCGCCCCGGGGGCGGGTCGCGGCGGCGCCGTGGCAGTCGGTGCTGACGCTGCTGCCGTATCTGAGCCCCGTGGCACCGCGGCTGCTGCGCGGCGCGGCGCTGGTAGGCGTTCAGCGGGTGTCACCGGACGAGGCGAAGCAGATCGGCCGGGTGATGTCCCTGCCGCCCGCGGATGTGGAGGCGTTGTCCACTCTGGGCGAGGGCGTCACCCTGTGGTGCACCCGTCGGGACCGGCACTACTCGATGACCCAGCCGACCGACGCGGAGTCAGGGCTGCTGGGCACCGCGCGCCGGCTGGACTGAGCGGGCGGGCCCGCGCGCGTCCGCGGCACCCTGGGCCGCCGTGCTCTTGGCTGGTTGCCGCGGTCCTGTGGGCGAGTGGGCGAGTGACGGCACGTCGTGGCTGAGGCCGTCGCGCGGCAACTACTATGCCCGTGTACGGGTGGCATACAGGAGGCGTGTCGGCGGAGTGGCGGCGGGCCGGATCGGCCGCCGTCCGCCCGACCTGGACGGGACGGAGCCGCGGCGCACGGGGGTGCGACGGCCGACCCCGTACACCGCGCTCCGAGACGGAATTGCTGCCTGGGGCCAGTGGAACCGGATGGCGGGGTTCTACCGCAGAGCGGGGACGGGACCGTCGTCGCAACCTGCGTGGCGATGATTACTCTGGTCGGTACGCGCAGCCGCAAACCGGGGTGTACGACCACAGCAGCAGGAGGACTTGTGAGCAGCGATCGGGACGAGATCCGCGTCGGCGGGACCACGCCCGACTCTGAGCGGCTCGACACGGAGGCCGAGTCCGAGCACGAGACGGAGACCACCGGCCAGTTCACCATCGACTACACCCCGCCTGCCTGGTACACGCAGGACGCTGCGCCCCAGGGCGCGGCGGCGGACGGGGCGGGAGCGGACGGCGCGGGAGCGGTGGCCTATCCGCTCGCGCCGCCGACGGGCGAAGCGGTCGCCACACCGGGCGCAGGCTCCGTGCCGTACGTGGACCAGGCCCCTGGCCAAGCCCCGCTGCCACAGCACCAGCCGCAGCCGGAGGCGGCCGCGGACGCCCCGGTCGCCGCGGACGAGCGGAAAGCCGGCCAGGACATGTCCGGGGACGACGCCTGGGACGACGAGCGCGCCGTGGGCGGAGCCGAGGGGGCGAGGTCGGCGGACGTGCCTGACGGCGATCCCTCGGACGGACGGGACGCCGCCGACCGGACTCCGCACGCCGAAGCGATGGCCGCGGGCGCGTCGGAGAGCGGGGACAGCGGGGCGACCATGCGGTTCTCCGCCGCCGACCTGCGCAGTGAGATCGCCCGCTACCGGAGCGAGGCGCAGTCCGACCGGTCCGCGGGCACTGACGGAGCAGCAGCAACGGACGGAGCAGCGGGAACGGACGGCGGCGACGAAGGGCCGTCGGGTGCCGAGCCGCGCGCCGCGGAGCCTGACTCAGCGTGGTCGGAGCCGTCGCGTCCACCCGCTGCCGAACCGTCGCCCACCGCGGCGGAGAGCGTCTCCGCCGCGGACGGCGGGTCGGATGGCGCTGCGGCGGTCGGCGAGGGCAGCACCAGCGAACCTCGTGACGCCGTACCTGCCCAGCCCGCTTCCGCGCAGGCCGCTCCGTGGGACGCCGTTCCGGCGGGTTCCGCACCGTACGGGGCGCCGGACGGGGCGCCCGGTGACGTCTCCGAGCCCCGGGACACACCGCCACCGCATCCGCTGTCCGCCACGCCGCAGCAGGCCGCTCCGTGGCCGACGTCCGCGACCGGTACGGGCACGCCGCCGCGCGGACTCCCGCCGCTGCCCCCGCACTTCCAGCCCGCCGACCCGGCCCCGGCCGGCGAAACACCGGCCTCTCCGTCTCACGCGGCGTCGCCCTGGCCCGCCGCCGGCGAGCCGACTCCCCAGTCGGCTCCGGCCACGCCGGGTCCGTACGGCGGGCCGCCCCACGGACCGCCCGGGTTCGGAGGGCCGCCCGCACAGGGTGCGGGCCCCTCGGCTCCGGTGGACGCCGGTGCCCCCGCCTCCCGGCCGGCTCCCGGCGTGCCCGCACAGCCGACGGGCGGACACGGCACGCTGCCGGGCTCTGGCACCCCGCTCCCCCCGGCGATGCCGCAGGGCGGGTACGGCGCGCCCCAGCAGGCGACCGGCGCCCCGCCGACGCCGTACGGGGCGGGCTACGGCTACCCGCAGCAGCCCGGACAGGCACAGCCGCAGCCCGCCGCCCAGCCGCAGCAGCCTCGGCCGCAGCCGGGCGCGCCCGCACCGCATCAGCCGAACCACCCCGTGCAGCCCGGTGGTTACGGCTTCCCCCAGCCGCTGCCGCCCGGCCAGGTGCAGGGCCGGCCCCCAGCCCCTTCCCCCGCCGCAGGACAGGGACCGCACTCCGGTCAGGCGCCCTCAGGGCCCCTACCGCCCGCGCCCGCACCGTACGGTGCCCAGCCCGCCGCCTATCCCGATCCCTACGCGGCGCACCGCCCGGGGCAGACCGGGGCCTTCCCTCCCCTCCCGGCCGACGGCGGTGGGCGCCCCGCGCTTCCCGGCGCGCCGCAGGACCCGGCAGCAGCCGCTCCGGCGGCGCATCATCCCGGGCCTGCCCCCGCCCAGGCGGCACCGCCACAGCTGCCGGGCCAGCCCCAGGCTCCGCAGGACCCGCGCCGTACGGCGCACGGCGGCTCGCCCCTGGGATACACCGCAGCGGTGGAGCTGTCCTCGGACCGGCTGCTCAGCGGCAAGCGGAAGCCGCGTTCGCAGAACCCGGGCCGCAGCGGTTCACGCTTCAGGATCGGCGGCAAGAAGGAGGAGGCCGAGCGGCAGCGCAAGCTGGAGCTGATCCGTACGCCGGTGCTGTCCTGCTACCGGATCGCGGTGATCAGTCTGAAGGGCGGCGTGGGCAAGACGACGACCACGACCGCGCTCGGCTCCACTCTCGCGATCGAGCGCCAGGACAAGGTCATCGCCATCGACGCGAACCCGGACGCGGGCACTCTGGGCCGCCGCGTACGGCGCGAGACGGGGGCGACGATCCGGGATCTGGTCACGGCTATCCCGTACCTCAACAGCTACATGGACATCCGGCGGTTCACCTCGCAGACGCCCTCCGGCTTGGAGATCCTGGCGAACGACGTGGACCCGGCCGTCTCGACGACCTTCAACGACGACGACTACCGCCGGGTCATCGACATTCTCGGCAAGCAGTACCCGATCATCCTCACCGACTCGGGCACCGGACTCCTGTACTCCGCGATGCGCGGAGTACTGGACCTGGCGGACCAGTTGATCATCATCTCCACGCCGTCGGTCGACGGCGCCAGCAGCGCGAGCACCACCCTCGACTGGCTCTCCGCACACGGCTACAGCGACCTCGTACAGCGCAGCATCACCGTCATCTCGGGGGTGCGGGAGACGGGGAAGATGATCAAAGTCGAGGACATCGTGTCGCACTTCGAGACCCGGTGCCGGGGCGTCGTGACCGTTCCCTTCGACGAACACCTCTCTGCCGGCGCCGAGTTGGATCTGGACATGATGCGCCCGAAGACCCGCGAGGCGTACTTCAACCTCTCGGCGATGATTGCCGAGGACTTCTCGCGCGCGCAGCAGGAGCAGGGGCTGTGGACCGCGGACGGCAACCCGCCTCCGCAGCTCGCTCCCCCGATGCCGGGGCAGGGCTACGCGCCCGCTCACCAGGGGCACCAAGGGCAGCAGCCGTATCCCGGCCAGCCGTACGCACAGCCGCCTCAGCAGCAGTCCCCGGCGGGGCCCCCGCAGGCCTACCCGCAGCAGGGCGGCGGCTGGCCGCAGCAGCCACCACGGTGAGCGCAGGGCCGTGGCGAGTCCTGCGAACCCGCCGCCCGGTCGCCTCGCTCACCCGGGGCGCCCGGGGAGGCGACGCACCGTGGCCGCCACCGGGCTGGTGAGGGACGGTCAACGCGGCGCGCGCTGTCCTTCGTCCACGTGTGGCTAGGACGTCGCGCCGTCCGGGGCAGCATCGGCATCGGCGATGAGCTCACGGCACTGCCGGACGTCCTCGGACATGCGCGCCAGCAGCGCGTCGAGCGTGTCGAACTTCTCCTGGCCTCGGAGGTAAGCCAGGAAGTCGACCGCGACGTGAAGTCCGTAGAGGTCGAGGTCGACCCGGTCGATGGCGTACGCCTCCACCGTGCGGTCGACCCCGTCGAACTGCGGGTTTGTGCCCACCGAGATCGCGGCGGGCATCACCTCGCCGTCCGCCGTCAGCCAGCCCGCGTACACGCCGTCCGCCGGAACGGCGGTATGGGGCAGTGTCTCCACGTTGGCGGTAGGGAAACCGAGTTCCCGGCCACGCTGGGCACCGCGTACGACGACCCCCTCGACCCGGTGCGGACGGCCGAGGACCTCGGCGGCGCCGCGCACCTCCCCCTCGCTGATGAGCCGCCGAGCGAGCGTCGAGGAGAAAGGCTCTCCGGTGCCCGCCTCGCCGCGCTCGTAGAGGTCGATGACCAGGACCTCGTAGTCGTAGGTGGCACCGAGTTCGGCCAGTGTGCCGACGTTGCCCGCCGCACGGTGCCCGAAGCGGAAGCTCGGCCCCTCGACGACGGCACACGCGTGCAGCCTGTCGACCAGGACCTTGGCGACGAAGTCGGCGGGCGAGAGCTGGGAGAACTCGGACGTGAAGGGGAGCACGAGGACGGCGTCCACTCCGAGGGCGGCCATGAGTTCGGCACGCCGATGGTGCGGTGCCAGCAGCGGGGGGTGGCTGCCTGGGCGCACGACCTCGCTCGGGTGCGGATCGAAGGTCACCACGACCGTGGGTACCTTCATCTCCCGGGCCCGCTCCACCGCCTTCCCGATGATCAACTGGTGCCCGCGGTGCACTCCGTCGTACGAACCGATGGTGACGACGCTGCGCCCCCAGCCCTCGGGGATGTCCTCCAAACCACGCCAGCGCTGCACTCTGTCTGCTCCTCGCCGATACCTAGGTGACGGTGCCGGTCCAAGGGTGCCATGGCCGGGCCTGCCGCCCGCACCAGACCCGGGGTTACGCTCCCGCGCGGCGGACGGGGCCGCTGGCGTGGCCTTCAGAGGGGCGAAGCCGGGCCATGGACGGCGGCACCCGGCAGCAGGGGGCGGCTACGCTCCGGAGGCTCCGGCCGGTGTGGAGCAGGCCCGCCGGGCGCCCGGCCCGAGCAGAGCGGCCCATACCTCCGGGTCGTCCTCCGCCCAGGCGCGCAGCCGGGCGGCGAAGCCCGGGGCCGTACGCGCCAGGACCGCCAGCCGCTCGTCGAGAAGCTTCTCCCCCTGGGGCGTACGCACCACCAGCAGGCCGATACGGCGCACGGTCTCCGCACCGTCCGCCGCGGCACCGTGCCGCACGGCTGCGTCCAGCACTTCGACCAGCACGGCCGGATCGCTCTCACCTGCCTCCAGCACGCCGCGCAGTTGCTCACCGGGCACGCCTCGGGCTACTCCCAGCACCCGTGCCAGCGGCACCCGCGCGGAGGCGGGGCGGGCCCGCAGCAATTCGTCCACCAAGGGATGGAGCACGCCGCGCGCGGCAGGCGCCGCCGCGAGCCTGCGGACGACGAAGGCGGCGACGTCTTCGCCGGTGCTCCGGGGCCACCGCTCCGCGAACTCCCGCACCAGGCCCGCCGCGCGGCGTACGGGGCCCGCTCCGGGTGCCTCCGCCAGAGCGCGCAACGCCTCGGTCGGCCGGGCCTCCCGGTGGTGCAGCCGCGCGCGGAACGCGGCCAGGACCGGCTCTGGGTGGGTCGCCAGCGCGGTACCGAGCGCGCTCGCGAGCTGCGGCGAGCCGGAGTCGGTGAAGTGTGCGAGAGCCTCGTCCAGGTGTCGCGCACGGCGCACGGGGTCCCGTACGAGCAGGGCCAGCGCGTGTCCGTGGAGCACACGGTCGGCGGGACGGCTCAGCAGTTGGAGCGCGGCGGTGCGCAGCAGATCGCGATCCGCGTCCCGCTCCGTGTGACGTGCGGCTCGAAGTCCGTACACGGCGGCGGCCCGGCGGAGCTCCATGCGCGAGTCCCGGGCCCAGCGGGCGGCGGCCCGGCAGGAGGCGGACGGCTCGTCCTCGGCGAGTTCGGCGAGGAGTTCCGCGGCGCGGGGATGCTCGGTGGCGGCCAGCGTCTCGAGCAGGGTGTCGGTGTCCTGCGCACGGTGGGTGTGCAGGAGAGCCAGGACCGCATCCGCGACGGTGGGCCTCCCGACGGGGGCGACACCGCGCCGTACGGGGCGGTCGTCGGACGGGTTCGGGAAGTGCCCGCGCAAGGGGCGTTCGTCGGCGAACCAGGAGCACAGCAGGGGCTGGACCGTACGTGGGTCGGTGGCCAGCAGCGTGCCGAGGACATCCAGGTAGCGACCGTCCGCACCGGCGCCTGCACGGTGGGGCGGGTCCGCGGGGAGCAGGCGGTGCAGCAGTTCGGCCCGGGCGGCGGCGCCCAGCGGCAGCCGCTGCCAGAACGGTGGTCCGAGGCCCCTGCGGCCCCCCAGCGCCGCGACGTGCTCCGCCAGGGCGCGGAGCACGCCCGCATACGGTTCTGCGTCGGGGACACGAAGCAGCGTCTCCCCCAGCAGGTGCGCCGCCCACCAGGCCCGTTCCGGACACTCGGGGGCGTCCTCCGCCGCCGCGGAACGGGGCTCGGGGACGGACACGGCATCGGCGGGCGCGCCCCGTTCGGCGGCGTCGCCGCGGAAGGTCGGGGCTTGGGCGGCGCTGGTGGGCGGAACGGGCAGAGCCCCGATCAGCTGACGCAGACGGCGCGCCAGACCCGCCGGGCCCTCACGGACGGCACACAGCAGCAGCGCCTGGACGACGGGGCCGATCCGGTGCCGCGGCACCGGTACGCTCTCCGCCCCGTCGGCGCCCGCGCGCTCCCCCGGCCGGCGCAGCAGCGCCGCGAGGGCGACGTCCAACTGGAGGTGCGTGCCCTGGAGCCAGTCGCCGAACTCCTCGTCCACGAAGCGGTACCCGTCGCCCGCAGGGGCGAGCACTCCCTCCGCCAGGACCGACGAGGCCCAGCCGCCGCCCCAGGGGAAGACCTGCTCGAAGGTGGCGCGGTCCAACTGTCCCTGTCCCGGCCCCAGGCAGTGCCGCGCGGCCTCGTGCAGCTGACCGGCGACCCGTGCGGCGAGGCGCCGTACCGAGCCGTTGGAGGGCGGGGCTCCGCCGTCGGGGCCGGCGAGCCGCACGGCGATGCGGAGAGCGGTGAGATCCAGGTAGGCGGAGAAGATCTCCGGCCTGCCGGGTGCGACCTCGGCGCGGAGCGGGAGTGCGGCCCCGCCCGGCCACTCGTCGGGGCAGGCCCCGGACGCCGGGAGCGGCCCGGAAGCGGCCACGGTGCCCACCGCGGCCTCGTCTCCGGTCGCCTGTCCCTGGGCCTCCCGCACTTCGGCGAGCATCCGCAGTGTCAGCGGATGCCCGGCGTCCGCCGGGGCGAGTACGTGCGCCGGCAGGCGGTAGCGTTCCCGTGCCCGGGCGGCCTGGCCCGGCGGAAGGTCGCCGATCCGTACGCAGGCCGGCAGCAGCGGGGCGGTCCCGGCGCCCCGCTCCGGGGGGAACGCCGCGTCCTCCGAGCCCGCGCGAACACCGGGGGCGTACAGCATGCCCTGCGGGAAGAACGCGCCCGCCTGCTCCCAGAACTCGGGACGGCAGGCGGTGACCATCCTGGCGCCCGAGGCCCGCAGCCAGCTCGACGTACCCGCGGCCCACCGCCGCAGCCGGTGCGCGAGGCCGGGCGGCATCTCCTCCGGCGCGTCCAGCACGACCAGGAGTGCCCGCCCGGCCTGTCGCGCCAGCCGGGCCACCACATCGGGATCGACCGCGCGCGGGTCCCCGACGGTGGGCAGGTCACCGAACCGGCAGCCGAACGGCTCCTTCGCGGCACCCCGGGGGGCCGCCTCCCTCAGAGGCTCCGCGTCCGGCACCGGGACTGGCACCGGAGCCACGGCGTCGTGCCGCGCGGCGGCCGAGGCCAGCACGACGCGCCCTGCCTCCGCCAGCGCGCGCCCCACCGCGGCACGCACACCGTCGTCGCCCTCGCGCAGTTCCGCGCCGCGCAGCCACACGGTCGGCGCCGGGGCCACGCCTCGCGCACGGCGCTCCGCGTACGCCGCCAGCTCCGTCGTACGTCCCGTGCCTGGGGCGCCGACCAGCGCGGCGACGGAGACGCCGCTCGCCCCGAACCGGCGCAGTTCCTCCGAGATCTCGGGCCGGGCCACCGGACGTACCCGCCCTCGCGGCGGCGGGCCCACGGAGATGGCGGTCACCTGCAGCGCGCCCGCGAGGTTGAGATCAGGGCCGAACCCCGGTGCCACCGCGCCGTTACGCCGCAGCAGCCGCGCCACCGGGCCCTCGGGATCGGGCAGACCCGCCAGGTGCGGCGGGACCGCGAACACCGCCGCCCCGCCGTCGCGGGGCGCGTGCAGCGCCGTGCCCAGCACGGCCAGCACGGCGCCGGTCTCGACATCCAGGACCGGGGTGCCCGAGACCCGCCGGCTCAGGCGCAGTCGGGCGGCGGAGGCGGGCGGGAGATCCAGCGCGAGCACCCCGTCCAGCGGGTGGTAGCGCTCGGTGGAGGTGTAGGTCACCGCAGCACCGCCCGCGGTCCGTGCCTCCACCCAGTGGCCGTCCCACAGCCGTACGGGGGTGCCCGCGGGCGGCGTGCGCCGCGCACCCACGACCAACGGGGGCAGTGTGAGCCCGGTGGTGCTCACCAGGGCGAGATCCCATTCGGGCAACGGAACGATGTGCTCGGCCTCGGCGAGACAGGTCTGCCCGCCCGCCGCGTGCACGACGACCCGGCTGAGCCCGTCGACGGCCTCGTGACTGGTGATCAGCGTGCCCAGCCCGTCGGCCGCGAAGGCGGTACCGCGCGGCCGTCCCGCCAGGTCGCAGATCCGCGCCAGCGCGGTCTCCGCGCGCACCGCAGCCATCGCCTGAACCCTCCCGTACACCCGCCCCGTGCTCTGACGGTAGGACGGAAACGATCAGTGGGGACAGTTCGCGGGACCAACACGCCCCCACTGCGCCCCGCTTCACTCCGAGCGCCCGGCCGACTGGGTGAATCCCTTGGCGCTGGTCGGGTAGCGACCCCCGGGGGGGGCGAAGGAGAAGGTGGCGGCGTACCGAGCGCACGGTGCGGGCACCAGCGCCGGCCGGTGACCATCCGCCGCGGCCCGCCCGGGGCTTGTCATAGGGATCTTGTCCAGCTCCCAGGGCCCGGAGGACCCCGACCTCAACTCCGGCCCCGGCCTCGCGCTCGCCGACGCGGCGAAGTCCGAACGACAGGCCCTAACCGAAGACCGCGAGGCTCTTCGCCCGCCCCTCCCGCGGCTCGACAAGAGCGACGAAGCGGCCCTCCGGCCCGAAGGCGGCCACCGGCCCGGCGTCCGTGCCCGGCATCGGGATCTGCATGCCGTTGGCCAGTTGCCCCGCCTGCCGGACGTCGACGTCCCAGCGCGGGAAGGCCGCCGCCGCAGCGTCCCCCAGGGGCAGCAGGGAGATCGCGTCGGAAGCGTCCCGCTCCCCTTGGAGCTGCTCCAGCGTGCGGGCCCCGTCGAGGCCGTACGGGCCGACCCTGGTCCGGCGAAGCGCGGTGAGATGGCCGCCGACACCGAGCCCGGCACCCAGGTCCCGGGCAAGCGCCCGGATGTAGGTACCGGAGGAGCAGACCACCGAGACCAGCACGTCGACCACGGCCGTGCCGTCCGCCGCACGCTCCGCGCGCACACCGTGCACCTCGAATGCGGAGACCGTCACCGGCCGGGCGGGGATCTCGAAATCCTCGCCTTCGCGTGCCCGCTTGTAGGAACGCCGGCCGTCGATCTTGATCGCGCTGACCTTGGACGGCACCTGCATCAAATCGCCGGTCAGCGCCGCGATGCCGGCGTCGATGGCGGGGCGGGCCACGGCGGAGGCGTCGGTCGAGGCGGTGATCTCGCCCTCCGCGTCGTCCGTGAGGGTCGTCTGCCCGAGGCGCACGGTGCCGACGTACTCCTTCTCCGTCAGCGCCAGATAGCCGAGCAGCTTGGTGGCACGCTCGACGCCGAGAACAAGCACACCGGTGGCCATCGGATCGAGCGTCCCCGCGTGGCCCACGCGCCGCGTGCGCGCGATACCGCGCATCTTCGCCACGACGTCGTGCGACGTGAAACCGGCGGGCTTGTCGACAAGGACAAGCCCGCCGGGCTCCTGCGAAATCCCGCGCTTCACTCAGCCAGCCCCGTCCCCGGCAGCGCCCCGACCGTGCTCTTCGGCGTCGGCTCCGGCCTCGGCACCAGCCGGGTCGCCGTGGGAGTCCGCCTCGGCGCCGTCCGCGTCGTCGTCCTCCGCGGGCTTGCGGTACGGGTCCGCTTCCCCGGCGTACGCCGCGCCGGAGGACACCTTGCGCACCTCCTCGTCGGACGCCTTCGCCCGGGCGAGCAGATCGTCGATCGCCTTGGCGTTGTCGGGCAGCGCGTCCGCGACGAACGTCAGCGTCGGGGTGAACTTCACCCCGGCCGCCGCGCCCACCGCCGAACGGAGCACGCCCTTGGCGCTCTCCAGACCCTGGGCGGCCTGCTCGCGCGCCTCATCGTCCCCGTACACCGTGTAGAAGACCGTCGCCTCCCGCAGGTCGCCGGTGATACGCGTGTCCGTGATCGTCACGTGCGAGCCGAGCCGGGGGTCCTTGACGCCCCGTTGCAGCTTCTGGGCGACCACCTCACGGATGAGGTCAGCCAACCTCTTCGCCCGCGCATTGTCGGCCACTGGTCCGTCTCCTTGCTATTCGTCTTCATCACCGTGGAACCGCCGCCGCACGGACAGCAGCTCCACTTCCGGCCGACCGGCGACCATGCGCTCGCACCGGTCCAGCACGTCCGTCACGTGTGCCGCGTCGCCCGAGACGACCGCGAGGCCGATCCTCGTCCGACGGTGCAGATTCTGCTCGCCGACCTCCGCCGCACTCACCGCGTACTTGCGCTGAAGCTCGGCGACTATCGGACGGATCACTGATCGCTTCTGCTTGAGCGAATGCACGTCGCCCAGCAGCAGATCGAAAGAAAGAGTCCCCACATACACCCGGTGATCGTACGCGGAATGCCCGGGCCGATCGACGGAGTTTCCGCTCCGCCGACCGGCCCGGGACCGCTCGCACCGTGGGGACCGGGCGCGGCAGCGAGTGCCGCGCCCGGTCAGCCCCGCAACATCAGCTGCGCGGCTTCTCCCGCATCTCGTAGGTGGCGATGACGTCGTCGACCTTGATGTCGTTGAAGCCGCCGAGGTTGATGCCGCCCTCGAAGCCCTCGCGAATCTCGGTGACGTCGTCCTTGAAGCGCCGCAGACCCTCGATGTTGAGGCTCTCCGCGACGACCTTGCCGTCGCGCAGGAGCCGGGCCTTGGTGTTGCGCTTGACCTCGCCGGAGCGGATGAGCACACCCGCGATATTGCCGAGCTTGGACGAGCGGAAGACCTCGCGGATCTCCGCGGTGCCCAGCTCGACCTCCTCGTACTCCGGCTTGAGCATGCCCTTGAGCGCCGCCTCGATCTCCTCGATGACCTGGTAGATCACCGAGTAGTAGCGGACGTCCACACCCTCGCGCTCGGCCATCTGCGTGGCACGCCCCTCGGCGCGCACGTTGAAGCCGATGACGATGGCGTCGGAGCCGGTCGCCAGGTCGATGTCGGTCTCGGTGACCGCACCGACGCCGCGGTGCAGGACCCGGAGGTCGACCTCTTCGCCGACGTCCAGCTGGAGCAGCGAGGACTCCAGGGCCTCGACCGAACCGGACGCGTCGCCCTTGATGATGAGGTTGAGCTGCTGCACCTGGCCGGCCTTGAGCACCTTGTCCAGGTCCTCCAGCGAGACCCGGCGGGTCCGCTTGGCGAAGGCGGCGTTGCGCTCACGGGCGGCGCGCTTCTCGGCGATCTGACGGGCCGTACGGTCCTCGTCGACGACCAGGAAGTTGTCACCCGCTCCCGGCACGTTGGTGAGACCGAGCACCAGAACGGGCGTCGACGGGTGGGCTTCCTTGATCTGGTCGCCCTTGTCGTCGAGCATCGCGCGCACTCGGCCGTAGGCGTCGCCCACGACCATGGTGTCGCCGACCCGCAGCGTGCCCCGCTGGACCAGGACCGTCGCCACGGCGCCGCGGCCGCGGTCGAGGTGAGCCTCGATCGCGATGCCCTGGGCGTCCTGCTCCGGGTTGGCCCGCAGGTCGAGCGCGGCGTCCGCGGTGAGGACGACGGCTTCCAGCAGTCCGTCGATGTTCTCGCCCTGCTTGGCGGAGATGTCGACGAACATGGTGTCGCCGCCGTACTCCTCGGCCACCAGGCCGTACTCGGTCAGCTGACCGCGCACCTTGGTCGGGTCCGCACCTTCGACGTCGATCTTGTTGACCGCGACGACGATCGGCACGTCGGCCGCCTTGGCGTGGTTCAGCGCCTCGACCGTCTGCGGCATGACGCCGTCGTTGGCCGCCACCACGAGGATCGCGATGTCGGTGGACTTGGCGCCACGGGCACGCATGGCCGTGAACGCCTCGTGACCCGGGGTGTCGATGAAGGTGAGCTTGCGCTCGGCACCGTTGACCTCGGTCTTTGCCTGGTAGGCGCCGATGTGCTGGGTGATGCCGCCCGCTTCGCCCTCGATGACGTTGGTCTTGCGGATAGCGTCCAGCAGACGCGTCTTGCCGTGGTCGACGTGACCCATGACGGTGACGACCGGCGGACGCGGCACCAGGGCCTGCTCGCCGCCCTCGTCCTCGCCGAACTCGATGTCGAAGGACTCGAGAAGCTCGCGGTCCTCCTCCTCCGGGCTGACGATCTGGACGAGGTAGTTCATCTCCTCGCCGAGGAGGTGCAGCGTCTCGTCGGGCACGGACTGGGTCGCGGTGACCATCTCGCCCAGGTTGAACATCACCTGGACCAGCGATGCCGGATTGGCGTTGATCTTCTCCGCGAAGTCCGTGAGCGAGGCACCACGCGACAGCCGGACGGTCTCGCCCTTGCCGCGCGGCAGCATCACACCGCCGACGGACGGCGCCTGCATCTGCTCGTACTCCTGGCGCCGCTGCCGCTTCGACTTGCGGCCACGGCGTGCCGGACCGCCGGGGCGGCCGAAGGCACCCTGCGTGCCACCGCGGCCACCGGGGCCGCCGGGACGGCCGCCGAAGCCGGGACGGCCACCGCCGCCACCACCGGGGCGGCCGGCGAAACCGCCGCCACCGCCACCGGGACGACCCGCGCCGCCACCGCCACCGGGACGGCCGGCGAAACCGCCGCCACCGCCACCGGGACGACCCGCGCCGCCGCCACCACCGGGACGGCCCGCGCCGCCACCGCCGCCGGGGCCGCTGCGGCCCGGACCGGGGCGCGGGCCCGCGGCGGGACGCTGCGGCATCATGCCGGGGTTCGGACGGTTGCCGCCGCCGGGACGGGGACCGCCCTGGCCTGCGCCGCCCTGCGGACGAGGCATGTTGCCCGGAGTGGCACGGCCGCCGGCGGGTGCCTGCGGACGGGGACCGGCCTGACCACCCTGACCGGGCGCCGGCGGACGGCCACCCGGCTTGGGCGCGCCACCGGAGCGGGGCGCCTGCGGGCGGGCCATTCCGGTGGAACCGCCGGACGTGAACGGGTTGTTGCCCGGGCGCGGGCCGGACGGGCGACCGCCCGGCTTCGCGCCGGCCGAGCCACCGCCCTGACCAGGCCTGGCGCCCTGTGCGGGCTTCGGGGCACCCGGCTTGGGCGCACCCGGCCGCGCGGCCGGGGATGCCGCCGGTGCGGCGGGCGCCGCGGGCGGCGCCGTGAACTCGGGCTTCGCCGGGGCCGCGGGCTGGGCCGGAGCCGGCTTGGGGGCCGGTGGCTTCGGGCCCGGCCGGGGGCCGGAGTCGGCGGGCTTGGCGGCTTCTGCCGCCGGTGCGGCGGGCGCCGCGGGCCTGGGGGCGGACTGCCCCGGCTTGGGGGCGCCGGGCCGCGGGGCGGCACCCGGCTTCGGGGCCGCGGGGGCCGCGCCCGGCTTGGGGGCCGCAGCGGACTTCTTCGGTGCCGCGGGCTTCGCGGCGGACTTCTTGGCGCCGCCGTCGAAGGCGTCGGAAAGTTTGCGTACTACTGGCGCCTCAATGGTCGAGGACGCCGAACGGACGAATTCGCCTAGTTCTTGGAGCTTGGCCATGACGACCTTGCTTTCGACTCCAAGCTCCTTGGCGAGCTCGTATACCCGGACCTTAGCCACTTCGCTCCTTATACGGTCCGGGGTGGGTGTCCGCCGGACCTTCGCTACTTATGCATGGGCGTACTCATCGCGTACTCATCGAGTGCTGCTCATCGCAATCTCGACCTACTTCCAACTCGCGAGGTACCTGATCCCGCGCGGGGTTTCGCGCGGGCTGTCCTACGGTGTTGCCAGCGGTGTGGTCCGCAGTTCCGCGGTATCGAGCGCACCCGGGGCCCGGAAGGCCCGCTGGAACGCCCGGCGGCGGACCGCCAGATCGACACAGGTCCGTACAGGATGCACATACGCACCCCGGCCGGGCAGCGTACCGCGAAGATCCGGAACGCAACGGTCCCCGATCCTCACCACACGCAGCAGATCGCCCTTCCCAGAGTGCTTTCTACAGCCCACACAAGTCCGCTCAGGGCATGCATGCGCTCGCGTCCGGCCAGACACCTGTTAAGTCTACCTCCCCGCGCCGCCTCACTCCTCCGGGGGTGTGGGCGCACTGGCTGATTCAAGCCTGCTCGGCGGCCTGCCCCCGGTCACGGTCCGCCTCCGGTGCACTACTCGGCGGTGTGTCCGGGCGGATGTCGATCCGCCAGCCGGTCAGCCGGGCGGCGAGACGGGCGTTCTGCCCCTCCTTGCCGATGGCCAGCGACAGCTGGTAGTCGGGCACGATCACCCGCGCCGAACGGGCCGCGAGGTCGACGACCTCCACCTTGCTGACCCGGGCCGGCGACAGCGCGTTCGCCACGAGATCGGCCGCGTCGTCGGACCAGTCGACGATGTCGATCTTCTCGCCGTGCAGCTCCGCCATCACGTTCCGCACCCGCCCGCCCATCGGGCCGATGCAGGCACCCTTGGCGTTCAGCCCGGAGCGCGTCGACCGCACCGCGATCTTCGTACGGTGTCCCGCCTCACGGGCGATGGCCGCGATCTCCACCGAGCCGTCCGCGATCTCGGGGACCTCCAGCTCGAAGAGCTTCTTGACCAGATTGGGATGGGTGCGCGAGAGCGTCACCGAGGGGCCGCGCATGCCCTTCGCCACCCGCACCACGTAGGTACGCAGGCGGGTGCCGTGCGCGTAGTCCTCGCCGGGCACCTGCTCCTGCGGAGGCAGGATCGCCTCCAGCTTGCCGATGTCGACCAGCACGCTCCGCGGGTCCTTGCCCTGCTGGACCACGCCCGCCACCACGTCACCCTCACGGCCCGCGTACTCGCCGAAGGTGATCTCCTCCTCGGCGTCCCGCAGCCGCTGCAGGATGACCTGCTTGGCCGTGGTCGCGGCGATCCGGCCGAAGCCGCTTGGCGTGTCGTCGAACTCGCGGGGCTCGGCCCCGTCCTCGAGTTCTTCGGCGCTCTCCTTCGCCCAGACCGTCACATGGCCGGTCTCGCGGTCCAGCTCCACCCGGGCACTCCGGCGGCTTCCCTCGCTGCGGTGGTACGCGATGAGGAGCGCGGACTCGATCGCCTCCACCAGCAGCTCGAAGGAGACTTCCTTTTCCCGGACCAGTCCCCGCAGGGCACTCATGTCGATGTCCACGGCTACGCCTCCTCCTGGCTCTCGTCGTCGGCGGCTGCGGCCGGATCGTCTGCCGTGCGCTCAGCGCCCTTGCGGTTGAACTCGACCTCTACCCGCGCCTTGGCGATCGCGTCGAAGCCGAGGCGTCGCCGGGTGGGCTTGCGGCCCTTGACACCCGGCACTTCCAGATCCACTCCCGCATCGTCCACAGCCGTGATCCGGGCGACGAGTTCGCCGCCCTCGTGCTGCTGCACCCTGATGAGGCGGCCCACCGCGCGGTCGTAGTGACGACGTGTCGTCAACGGACGCTCGGCACCGGGCGAGGTCACCTCGAGGACGTACGGCGCGCCGCCCATCACGTCCGAGTCGTCCAGCAGTTCGGAGACCGAGCGGCTCAGCTCGGCGCAGACGTCCAGCTGGACACCCTCGTCCGAATCGACCACGACGCGCAGCACGCGCCGGTTCCCGGCAGGGGTCACGGTGATCTCCTCGAGATCCAGCCCCCTGTCGCCGGCGAGCGGTTCCAGCAGTCCGCGAAGCCTCTCGCTCTGGGTCGTGCTCATCCGGGTGACTCCTCGGCCGCGTGTGCTGTTGTAGGGAATGGTCACGTGTCGGTGTCAAAGCCTATCGCCTGCGGCGGCCTGCGCCGACCGCACTCGGGGCGAGGGCCGCGCGGGGGGCGCCGACCGGATTCCGCCCCGTCTCGGGCGGCGTACGGGGCGGGATCACGTGACGGCCGGGATCGCGTGACGGCGGGGGGCGGCGAAGGCGCGTGGACCGGCCGTGCTCCGCCCCGTCGCGGCCCCTCACCGCACCGTCGTTGCGCCGCTGGAGTGCGCCACGGGCGCGCCCCGGACAGCCGGGCGGCTAAGCCGGAAATCACACAGGTACTCTCACCTGGCGCGATCACGCTCGCGGACGGGCCTGCTACCTGCCGGACCGGGACCCGCGCGCCGGGCGCCGCGCGCCGGGAACACCGAGCCCTCCCCGCCATGGGGGGACGCACCACTGCCAGGGAGTGCACCATGCCGCCCACGCGAGCGCACGAGGTCACCGGGCCTCGCAGAAGGTCGCTGCTGGCCGGTGCCCTCTGCGGGGCCGGCGCCGTGGTGGTCCTCAGCGGCTGTTCCGGCGGCGCTGAGGGTCCTGGGCCGGAACGCACCGACGAGGCACGGGAACTGCGGCGTACGGCGGCACGGGACAGCACGCGGCTGCTCTCGCGCTACGACCGCACGGTCACCGCCCACCCGGGTCTCACCGAACGCCTCGGGCCGCTGCGCGCCGCCGTCGCCCGCCACGTGGAGGAGCTGACCGGCGAGCCGGCGGGGCGGGGTACCGGCGCGGGGAACGGCGCCCGGTCCGACGGTGAGACGGGGGGCAGCCAGGCGGGCAGCGGTGGCGGGAAGAGCCCTGACGCGAAGGGCGGCGACGGGGCGGAATCCGGGCACCGCGACGCGGACGGTAGCGGACGGACGCGGGGCGCAGCGGAGCGGATTCCCGGCGACGAGAAGGCCGCGCTGGCGGCGCTCGCGGACGCGGAGCGCCGCACCGCGGACGCCCGCGTCCGGGCGCTGGCCGGTGCCCCGCCCGAACTCGCCCGGCTGCTGGCCTCGTTGGCGGCGAACGGCGCCGCGCACACCTACCTGCTGACGGAGCGTGACACATGACGACCGGGGAACTGGCCGCCGCGCAGGCGGCGCTGGCCGCGGAGCACGCGGCCGTGTACGGCTACGGGGTCGTCGGGGGCCGCATCGCGCAGCCACGCCGGGCTGAGGCCCGCACGGCGTACGACGCGCACCGCGCACGACGGGACACACTGCGGCGTACGGTGCGTGATCTGGGCGGCCAGCCGGAGGCCGCTGCCGCCGCCTACGCGCTGCCGTTCGCCGTACCGGACGGTCCGGCCGCCGTACGCCTGGCGGCGGAACTGGAGGACCGTGTCGCCGCCGTCTACGCGGACCTCGTGCGCTCCAGCGACGGAGCCCGGCGCCGCGAGGCGGCCGACGCGCTGCGCGAAGCGGCCGTCCGGGCGGTCCGCTGGCGGGGCACGGGCGTAGCCTTCCCTGGGCTTCCCGAGCGTGCCGCACCGGCACGCCGCACGCCTTCGGCCGGACCGGACGAGGAGACGCGCGAGCTGTGACCGGGCCGGGCGCCCGACACCCGCGTCCGGCCCCGTCCGATTCCCGGCCCGTCAGGAAAGGCTCTGCCCGGCAATGCCCTCCCCTCTGCCCCTCGACCCCCCGCAGCGGCTCGTCCAGGCGCTGTCAGGGCATCCCGACGGCGCCGTCGCCGCCGCCTGGCTCGCCGCGCTCCCCGGGCTTCTGGAGCGCGTACTGGAGCGTTGGGAGCTGACGGCGGAGCGCGTGGTCTCCCCCGGCGGACGAGGCTCGCTGATCGTCCTGGTGCGGCAGCGCGACGGCACGCCCGGCGCGCTGAAGCTGGCGGCCCCGGGGAGTTCGGCGACGCTGGAGGAGGCCGCGCTCGCCCACTGGGACGGCTGGGGGGCCGTACGCGTGCTCCATGGCGGTGCCCGTGCGGACGAGGGGGCCCTGTTGCTGGAGCGCCTGCACGGCGAGGTGTCGCTGCGCTCGCTGCCCGAGGCGAAGGCGATACTGGAGGCCGCCTCGGCGGTGCGGCGGCTGTGGGTGGACCCGCCGGCGGGGCACGGCTTCCCCACCGTCGAGAAGCACACCGCCGCGGCGGAGGCTCTCCTCGCGGGGGCGCCGCCCGAGGTCACCGGGCTGACCGACGAGGCGCTCGCGCTGCGTGCGGACCTGGTGGCCGACGCGCCCGAGTCCGTGCTGCTGCACGGTGACTTCCGGCAGGGCACGGTACTCGCCGCCGACGCGGAGCGGGCACCGTGGCTGGCCGTGGGCCCGGAACCGCTGGTGGGTGAGCGGGCGTACGACTTGGCGAGGCTGGTGCGGGACCGGCTGCACGACCTGCTGGCGTCGCCGGGCGCCCCGGCGGCCACCCGACGACGCCTGCATCGGCTGGCGGACTCGCTCGACGTCGACCGCGAACGGCTGCGCGGCTGGACTGTGTACCGGGCGGTCGAGTCGGGCGTGCGCAACCTGTCTCGCGGGAACCGCGCGGACGGCGAGGCCCTGCTGGAGTTCGCGGGCTGGCTCTGACAGCCCTGTACGCCGCGCTGCCCCGTACGCCGCGCCCCCGAGCCCCAGCGCCGCCCCGTACGCCGCGTGGCCCGCCGTTGTACCGGAGGGCCACGCGGCTCGGGATCACCCGGGATCAGACCGCCTCGGCGAGGCGGGCCACCGCCTCGGCCACCAGGAGTTCCTCGCGCGCACCTGTACGCCGGTCCTTCAGCTCGACCAGACCGTCCTTGGCTCCCCTGCCGACGACCAGGATCGTCGGTACCCCGATCAGCTCGGCGTCCGTGAACTTCACACCGGGCGAGACCCCGGCCCGGTCGTCCACGAGCACCCGGACCCCGGCCGCCCCCAGCTGACCGGCGACCTCCAGTGCCAGCTCCGTCTGGGCGGCCTTGCCCGCCGCCACCACGTGCACGTCCGCGGGGGCGACCTCGCGCGGCCAGCACAGTCCCTGCTCGTCCGCGGTCTGCTCGGCGAGCGCCGCGACGGCGCGGGAGACGCCGACGCCGTACGAGCCCATCGTCACGCGCACGGGCTTGCCGTTCTGGCCGAGGACGTCGAACCCGAAGGTGTCGGCGTACTTCCGGCCGAGCTGGAAGATGTGGCCGATCTCGATCGCCCGCCCCAGCTCGATCCCTGCCCCGCAGGTGGGGCAGGGGTCCCCGGGCTCGACGACCACCACGTCCAGGTAGCGGTCGACCTCGAAGTCGCGCCCGCACACGACGTCACGCGCGTGGGTGTCGGGCTTGTTCGCGCCCGTGATCCACGCGGTGCCAGGCGCGACCCGCGGGTCCGCCAGGTACCGGAACGCCTTGCCCGCCATTCCGCCCTGCGGACCGACGTAGCCGCGCACGAGGTGCGGGCGGTCGGTGAAGTCCTCGGCGGTCACCAGCTCCACCACCGCCGGTGCGAGTTGCTCCGTCAGCTTGCCGAGGTCGACCTCGCGGTCTCCCGGGACGCCGACAGCGGTGATCTCGCCGTCGACCTTGACCAGCAGGTTCTTCAGCGTGGCCGAGGCGGGGACGCCGAGGTGCGCGGCGAGCGTCTCGATCGTCGGGGTGTCCGGGGTGTCCAGTTCCTGGGAGGCGGGGTGCGCGGAGCCGTCGACGGCCGGCACGGTGGTCGTGAC
The DNA here is from genome assembly GCF_000424825.1 of Streptomyces sp. CNH287. Classification (NCBI taxonomy): domain Bacteria; kingdom Bacillati; phylum Actinomycetota; class Actinomycetes; order Kitasatosporales; family Streptomycetaceae; genus Streptomyces; species Streptomyces sp. CNH287. Next base: position 50,235 of record NZ_KE384253.1, read on the forward strand.
CGCCTCGGTGTTGGCCGCGTAGCCGCAGGCCGGACAGCTGACGAAGGTGTCCTCCCCCGCGGCGGCCGGGGCCAGGAACTCTTCGGAGGCAGAGCCGCCCATGGCCCCGGAGACGGCGGAGACGATGCGGTAGTCGAGGCCCAGGCGCTCGAAGATCCGCTGGTACGCGCTCCGGTGCAGCCCGTACGACTCCTCGAGCCCTTCGTCGCTGACGTCGAAGGAGTAGGCGTCCTTCATGATGAACTCGCGGCCCCGCAGGATGCCGGAACGGGGCCGGGCCTCGTCCCGGTACTTGGTCTGGATCTGGTAGGCGATGACCGGCAGGTCCTTGTAGGAGCTGCACTGGTCCTTGACGAGCTGGGTGAAGATCTCCTCGTGCGTGGGACCGAGCAGGTACTCGCCGCCCTTGCGGTCCCTGAGCCGAAAGAGCAGGTCGCCGTACTCCGTGTAGCGCCCGGAGACCTCGTACGGCTCCTTGGGCAGGAGCGCGGGGAGCAGCACCTCCTGGCCCCCGATCGCTTCCATCTCCTCGCGGACGACACGGGTGACGTTCTCCAGCACCTGCTTGCCGAGCGGCAGCCACGTCCAGATCCCGGCGGCGGTGCGGCGCACGTATCCCGCTCGTACCAGCAGTTTGTGGTTGAGCGTCTCGGCGTCCGCCGGGTCGTCGCGCAGCGTCTTCAGCATCGACCGGGACATGCGCTGGACACGGGCTGCCATGGGATCTCCTGCGTACGGTTTGCGGTGAGGTCAGGAGGTTATCCGGTGGCGCGGGCAAGGGCGAAATGAGTTCCGCGCGCCCTCACCGTCCGCGCAGGGGCAGCCATGCGCCCATCACGACGTACGGACTGGCGGCGGAGGGGAAGCGCACCCGGCGGGCCAGGTCCCGGTAGCCGAGCGAGCGGTAGAGGGCGCGGGCGGGGCTCTCGGTGTCGAGCGCGGAGAGCAGCGAGCGGGGCTCGGCGACACCCTCGGTGAGCCGGGTGATCAGTTCCCGGCCGATGCCGCGGTTCTGGAAGGCGGGGTGCACGTGTAGTTCGGTGATGACGAACGAGCCGCTGAGCCAGCCGTCGTTCCCCTCCTGCCGGAGATAGGGGTGCACAACGGTGGACCACCACTGGGTGCGGTCGTTGGGCATTCCGTATCCGAAGCCGACCAGCCGCCCCTCCTCGGTGGTCGCCCCGAACGCCCGCGCCGACGGCGCGCGGACGTGGCGCAGGACGATGTGCCGCCGGACGCCGATCTCGTCGTCGGTCAGGCCGAAGGCGAGTGCCTGTACGGCCAGGGCGTCGTCCACGCGTGCGGCCAGGTCGAGCGGTCCGACGGAGACGTCCCGGGAATCCGGGGGCTGGTCCCCGGGAGAATGCAGCATGGCGGGGAGGCTACTAGGGACGGCCTCGGGGATCATGCCGGGCCGGGGGTGCGGTCGGCGAACGCGACCGCGGGGCGGCGCGCGGCGGGAGTCGACGCGAGGCCGCCACGGTGCCTCGGCGGCCAGCGGCAACGCTGCCGGCGCCCGGCGCCCGGCGCTCGGGTCAGAACAGCACGCTCATGAACGCGCCGGTCTCACGGAAGCCCACGCGGCGGTACGCCGCACGTGCGGCGGCGTTGAAGTCGTTCACGTAGAGGCTGACGACCGGGGACACCTCGGTCAGCGCATAGCGGAGCACGGCGGCCATGCCGGTCTCCGACAGTCCCTGGCCGCGGCGTTCGGGGGCGACCCAGACGCCCTGGATCTGGCAGGCGTGCGCCGTCGCCGCACCGATCTCGGCCTTGAAGACGACCCTGCCGTTCTCGACGCGCGCGAAGGAGCGCCCCGAGCCGACCAGCTCGGCGACGCGCGACTGGTAGATCAGACCCCCGTCGCCCGCCAGCGGGGAGATGCCCACCTCCTCGGTGAACATCGCCACGCACGCGGGCAGGATGAGGTCCATCTCGTCCTTGCGTATGCGCCGTACGAGGGGGTCCGGCGTGATGTCCGGCGGAACCGTCTCGGTCACCATCAGCGGCTGGTGCGGGCGCACGTCCCTGGCGGGGCCCCAGTGCGGCTCCAGCGCGGACCACAGCGCGGCGGTGGGCCTGGCGGGGCCCACGATGGAGGAGCAGCGGCGCCCCTGGCGCAGGGCCCGGTCGGCGAAGCAGCTTATGGCGGCGGGCCCGGCGCACAGGGGGACGAGGTTGGCCCCGGCGTAGCACAGGGACTCGAGGCGCCCCCGGTGGTACCAGCCCCACATCTCGCCGCCCAGGCGCCAGGGGTCGAGGCCGGACGCCTGCACGCGGGCGGTGACGAACGCGTTGTTCACGGGTTCACGGCGCAACACGGCAAGGGTCTCGTCGAGCGCGCTGGGCTCGAGCACCTTGAGCGCGGTGGTCGTCAACACGTGCTGGCCGCCTCGCCGTGCTGCCCGTGGGCGTAGGGAACGATCTCCCCGCACTCTACCTCCGGGCCGCACGGCGAGCCTGTTCGACCCTCCCGCGCCGCGGGCGGCCTGCTGCCCCCAGCGCTCAACCGACGGCTGACGGCGCGGGCTCACCCGCCGCGGTGACGACGGGGGTGCCGGACTCGACGCCGTCCTTCTCCATCTGCTCCGCGATCTTCATGGCCTCGTCGATGAGAGTCTCGACGATCTTCGACTCGGGCACGGTCTTGATGACCTCGCCCTTCACGAAGATCTGCCCCTTGCCGTTGCCGGAGGCCACGCCCAGGTCCGCCTCCCGCGCCTCGCCGGGGCCGTTGACGACGCAGCCCATCACCGCCACCCGCAGCGGCACCTCCATGCCCTCCAGCCCGGCGGTCACCTCGTCCGCCAGCTTGTAGACGTCGACCTGCGCGCGACCGCAGGAAGGGCACGACACGATCTCCAGCCGCCGCTCCCGCAGGCCCAGCGACTCCAGGATCTGCATCCCCACCTTGCACTCCTCCGCGGGCGGTGCCGAGAGCGACACCCGGATCGTGTCCCCGATCCCCTCCGAGAGCAGTGCGCCGAAGGCCACTGCGGACTTGATCGTCCCCTGGAACGCCGGACCCGCCTCCGTCACCCCCAGGTGCAGCGGATAGTCGCAGCGGGCCGCCAGCTGGCGGTAGGCGTTGACCATCACCACGGGATCGTTATGCTTCACCGAGATCTTGATGTCCCGGAAGCCGTGCTCCTCGAAGAGCGAGCACTCCCACAGCGCCGACTCCACCAGAGCCTCCGGCGTCGCCCGCCCGTACTTCGCCAGCAGCCGCCGGTCCAGCGACCCCGCGTTCACCCCGATCCGGATCGGCACCTCCGCGGCCGACGCCGCGTTCGCGATCTCCTTCACCTTGTCGTCGAACTGCCGGATGTTGCCCGGGTTCACCCGCACCGCCGCACACCCCGCGTCGATCGCGGCGAACACGTACTTCGGCTGGAAGTGAATGTCCGCGATCACCGGGATCTGCGACTTCGCGGCGATGGTCGCCAGGGCGTCCGCGTCGTCCTGGGTGGGGCACGCCACCCGCACGATCTGGCACCCCGACGCCGTCAGCTCCGCGATCTGCTGGAGCGTGGCGCCGATGTCCGAGGTCTGGGTGGTGGTCATCGACTGCACGGAAACGGGCGCGTCGCCGCCGACGGCGACCGTACCGACCTGAATCTTCCGGCTCTTGCGGCGTTCGGCGAGCTTGATCGGTACATCCGGCATTCCGAGCGAAATCGCGGTCATGGGCCTTCTCTCGTGACGGCAAAGCACGCTGCGTGATCGGGCAGCGGCTCTCGGTGGACGAACCGGCGGGTGGCCGCTGGAACCCCCTCCGCGCGGGAGGAGCGAAGGTCCGCGTGCGTGCAGGAACCAGGCTAGCCGAGGAGCCGGGCGCGCGAGGCGGTACACGGTGACGCCCGGGGAGAGCCGCCCGGGCGTCACTTTCCGGTACGGGCCCTCAGCCTGTGAGGCGTACGGGGTTCACCACGTCGGCGACGAGCACCAGCAGCGTGAAGCAGATGAAAACGCCCGCGACCACGTAGGCGACGGGCATCAGCCGTGCCACGTCGAACGGCCCGGGGTCCGGACGGCGGAAGACCTTGGCGACGTTCCGGCGGACCGACTCCCACAGTGCTCCGGCCATGTGGCCGCCGTCGAGCGGGAGCAGCGGCAGCATGTTGAAGAGGAACAGCGACAGGTTGAAGCCCGCCACCAGGAAGAGCATGGTCGCCACCCGCTGCTCCGGCGGGATGTCCAGCGCGAAGACGTCGCCGCCGACCCGGGCCGCGCCCACGACGCCCATCGGGGAGTCCTGCTCGCGCTCCCCGTCGCCGAACGCCGCGTCCCACAGGTCGGGGATCTTGGCGGGGAGGTCTATCAGCGCCTGGACGCCGTCGACCATCATGTCGCCCATCCGGTCGACAGCCTGCGGGAAGGACTGCTCGACGATGCCGCTGGCCGGGGTGAAGCCGAGGAAGCCGGTGGTGACGAACTCGCCCTCGACATAGCCGCCGCGGCCGTCGAACTTGGCGACCTGGTTCTCCACCAGATCGGCGTGCAGGGTCTTGCGCGCGCCGTCGCGCTCCACGGTGAGGGTGGCCGGGCCGATGGTGTCGCGGATGTCCTGCTGGAGTTCGTCCCACTCGGTGACCTTGTGGCCGTTGAAGGCCACGATCTCGTCGCCCGGCTTCAGGCCCGCGGCCTTCGCCGGGGAGTCCGGGGCGCCGCTGGTGCACTTGCCGGTGTCGGCGGAGGCCTGGAGGACGCAGTCGGAGACGCTGGAGACCGTGGTCGTGGTGGTGTTGACGCCGAATGTCATCAGCACACTCAGGAAGATCCCCACGGCCAGGATCAGGTTCATGAACGGCCCGGCGAACATCACGATCACGCGTTTCCACGGCTTGCGCGTGTAGAAGAGCCGCTTCTCATCGCCGGGCTGAAGCTCCTCGAACGCCGCGGCTCGCGCGTCCTCGATCATGCCCCGGAAGGGCGAGGTGGAGCGCTTCCTGATGGCCCCGTCGTCGCCCGGGGGGAACATGCCGATCATGCGGATGTAGCCGCCGAGCGGGATCGCCTTGATGCCGTACTCGGTCTCGCCCTTGCGCCGCGAGAAGATCGTCGGCCCGAAACCGACCATGTACTGCGGCACCCGGATGCCGAACATCTTGGCCGTGGACAGGTGCCCCAGCTCGTGCCAGGCGATGGAGAAGAGCAGGCCGACGACGAAGACGACTATGCCGAGGATGGTCATGAACGTCGTCATGCACGGGCCTCCACTACGGCCTGGGCCAGCTCGCGGGCTCGGCTACGCGCCCAGCTCTCGGCCTCCAGGACATCGGACAGGGTCGGATCGGTTCCCGTGGAATGGCTCCCGGAGTGTTCACCGACCACAGCGGAGACCGTATCGACAATCCCGGTGAAGGGCAGCCTGCCGGCGAGGAACGCGTCGACGCACTCCTCGTTCGCCGCGTTGAAGACGGCCGGCGCGGTGCCGCCGAGCGCACCGACGTGGCAGGCGAGCGGCACGGCGGGGAACGCCTTCTCGTCCAGCGGGAAGAACTCCCAGGACATGGCCTTGGACCAGTCGAAGACGGGACCGGCGTCGGGGACCCGGGCGGGCCAGCCCAGCGCGAGCGCGATGGGCAGCCGCATGTCCGGCGGGCCGCACTGGGCCAGGGTCGAGCCGTCGGTGAACTCCACCATGGAGTGGATGAAGGACTGCGGGTGCACGACAACCTGGATGCGGTCGAACGGGATGTCGTAGAGCAGGTGGGCCTCGATCACCTCCAGCCCTTTGTTGACCAGGGTCGCGGAGTTGACAGTGATGACGGGGCCCATCTCCCAGGTGGGGTGGGCGAGGGCGTCCTGCGGCGTCACCTCGGCGAGCTCCGCCCGGGTGCGGCCCCGGAACGGGCCGCCCGAGGCGGTGACCAGGAGCTTGCGCACCTCCTGGCGGGTGCCGCCCATCAGCGCCTGGAAGAGCGCGGAGTGCTCGGAGTCGACAGGGATGATCTGGCCGGGTGCCGCGAGCGCCTTCACCAGCGGGCCGCCGACGATCAGCGACTCCTTGTTGGCGAGGGCCAGCAGCCGACCGGCCTTCAGCGCCGCCAGGGTGGGGGCGAGGCCGATGGAACCGGTGATGCCGTTGAGTACCGTGTGGCACTCGGCGGCGGCCAGTTCGGTCGCGGCGTCGGGGCCGGCCAGTACTTCGGGGATCGGCTCTCCGGCCCCGTACTCCGCGCGCAGCGCCTGCCGCAGTTCGACGGCCCTGTCCTCCCGCGCGACCGCGACCGTACGCACCTGGAGCCGGTGGGCCTGCCCTGCCAGCAGGCCCACCCGGCCACCCGCCGCCGACAGCCCGGTGACCCGGAAGCGCCCGGGATTGCTCAGCACCACGTCGACCGCCTGGGTGCCGATGGAGCCGGTCGACCCGAGAATCACGATGTCGCGAGGGCCGTCTGGTGCCGTGGCACCGGCCGGGAAGCGCGTGTGCGGATCAGCGAGGGAGTTGGTCATTGCCCTATTGTGTCTGGTCCGCCGGAACCCGTGTCACCGCGCCCTCCCGCCGTACGGGGCCCGTCCGGCGGGTCAGCGGACGGGCCGGTGCACGTTGTCCCGCCGGGTGGGGCCCGGCGTCTGGTCGGCGATCCAGGGGCCGTCGCCGGAGGGGTCGATGATGCCTTCCTCGAGCCAGCTGTAGGAGCCCTCGAGGATGCCGCGGGCGACGCGGCCGTCCAGGTCGTCCGTGTTGGTCCACAGCCTGCCGAACAGCTCGTCGACGCGGATGCGGGCCTGGTGGCAGAAGGCGTCCGCGAGCTGCGGCGCCGACCGCCCGCTGCCGGCGCCGGTGCCCGTGCCGCCGTGGGCCCCGTCACGACGCAACTGCTGGGCTCGTACGCATGCGGCGCTCATCGCGAAGAGCTCCGCGCCGATGTCCACGACGCGGCCCAGGAAGCCCTGTTTCGTCTCCATCCGGCCCTGCCACCGGGTCATGGCGTAGAACGTCGCGCGGGCGAGCTTGCGTGCGGCGCGTTCGACGTAGCGCAGGTGCGGGGCAAGGTCACCGAACTCGGCGTAGGAGCCCGGCAGCTGCCCCGCACCGGCGACGAGTCGGGGCAGCCACCGGGCGTAGAAGCCGCCTGCGGCCACGGCGGCCCGCCGTTTGTCGGACAGTGACGCCTCCGGCGAGATCAGGTCACCGGCGACGGCGAGGTGCGCGTCGACCGCCTCACGGGCGATCAGCAGGTGCATGATCTCGGTGGATCCCTCGAAGATGCGGTTGATGCGCAGATCGCGCAGGACCTGTTCGGCCGGTACGGCACGCTCGCCGCGGGCTGCCAGGGACTCCGCGGTCTCGAAGCCCCGTCCGCCGCGGATCTGGACCAGTTCGTCCGCGATCAGCCAGGCCATCTCGGAGCCGTAGAGCTTGGCGAGCGCGGCCTCGATCCGGATGTCGTTGCGGTCCTCGTCCGCCATCTGGGAAGAGAGGTCGAGTACGGCTTCCAGGGCGAAGGTCGTCGCCGCGATGAAGGACATCTTGCTGCCGACGGCCTCGTGCTTCGCCACCGGCCTGCCCCACTGGACGCGCGCACCGGTCCACTCCCGGGCGATCTTCAGGCACCACTTGCCCGCACCGACACAGGTGGCCGGCAGCGAGAGCCGGCCGGTGTTCAGCGTGGTGAGTGCGATCTTGAGGCCCGCTCCCCCTCCGGGCCGATCCGGTTCGCGGCGGGCACGCGCACCCGGTGCAAGCGGGTGACGCCGTTCTCGAGGCCGCGCAGCCCCATGAACGCGTTGCGGTTCTCGACGGTCACACCCGGCGAGTCCGCCTCCACCACAAACGCGGTGATGCCGCCCCGGCGCTCCGGCGTACGGGGCACCCGCGCCATGACGACCAGCAGGTCGGCGACCACGCCGTTGGTCGTCCACAGCTTCACCCCGTCGAGGACGTACTCGTCCCCCTCCGGCACCGCGGAGGTGGCGAGCCGCGCGGGGTCGGAGCCCACGTCGGGCTCGGTCAGCAGGAACGCCGAGATGTCCGTACGGGCGCAGCGCGGCAGGAAGGTGTCCTTCTGCTCCTGGGTGCCGAACATCTTCAGGGGCTGGGGGACACCGATCGACTGGTGCGCCGAGAGCAGCGCGCCGACCGCGGGGCTGACCGAACTGACCAACGTCAGGGCCTTGTTGTAGTAGACCTGGGAGAGGCCGAGGCCGCCGTACTCGGTGTCGACCTTCATGCCGAGCGCGCCCAGCTCCTTGAGCCCGCGCAGGACCTCGTCCGGGATACGGGCCTCGCGCTCGATCAGCGCGCCGTCCAGAGCGGTCTCGCAGAAGGTGCGGAGACGGCCGAGGAACTCCTCGCCGCGGCGTACGGACTCCGGTTCCGGCTCGGGGCAGGGGTGGATGAGATCGAGCCGGAACCGGCCGAGGAACAGCTCCTTGGCGAAACTGGGCTTGCGCCAGCCCTGCTCACGGGCGGCCTCGGCCACCTCTCGTGCCTCGCGCTCCGTGACGGTCATGACGCTCGTCCACCTCGCACTTCCGGCGCTCACGGCGCATGGGCGCCCGCGTACTCGCACAGACTCTGCCGACGGGTGCTACTCGTCCGTATGTACCCGATACGCACCGTGGGTGCCAGCCCCCGCGCGGGGCGGACCCGCGCGAAGGCGGCGGGGCGGCGTACGGGGGGTCAGGGCACAGCGCGGTAGTGGGTCGTGAGGCGGCCCTCGTCGTCGTGGATGTGGAAGGCGAGCATCGGCGGCAGCCCGTAGTCGATCAAGGGCTTGCCCTCCCAGGGCATGCGCAGCGTCGAGACCACGCCCGGGGCCGCGATCATCGGCAGCCCGGCGAAGGTGGTCGCCGCGGCCGTGTGGGTGTGACCGCACAGGAACGCCGCGACGTGCGGGTGCCGGGCGGTCACCGCGGCGAGCCGCTCCTCGCCGGTCTGCCGGACGGTGTCGGCGTACTGCGCGTGCAGCGGCACAGGCGGGTGGTGGAAGCAGACGAATGCCGGGGCCTCGTGCGGCCCTGCGCTCAGTTCGTCGTCCAGCCAGGCGAGCGTGGCGTCGTCGAGACGGCCCGCGTCTCGCCCCGGAATGCTGGAGTCGCACATCAGGAAGGTCGCTCCCGGCAGGCGGTGTGCCGCGTTGACGGGGGTGGCGTCCGCGGCGTCGCCGCCGAGCAGCCCGGCGCGGTACGGGCCCCGTACGTCGTGGTTGCCGGGGCAGAGCAGCGGAGTGTGGCGGGAGCCGGCGAGCAGCTTCGCCGCTTCCTCGTACTCCTCGGGTGCGCCGTGGTCCGCTATGTCGCCCGTGAGCAGCACGGCGTCCAGTTCGCCGGGCAGGTCGTCCAGGTAGCGCAGCACGCGCACGGTGCGCTCGCGGGCGCGGGCGCCGTGGTCGCCGTCGCGGTCCTGGCCGAGGTGGATGTCGCTGAAGTGGGCGAAGACGAACACGGGCGGGATCTCACTTCCAGGTGACGGAGAAAGCGCGGGCGGGATTGTGCGGGAAGATCTGGGCGGCGAGTGCCCGGCCCAGGAGGTACGCGGCGCCCGGGGCAGCGCGGGCGGTGGTGGTGGTCGTGTCGGCTCCCCAGCAGGAGTTGCTCGGCGTGTCCGGCGGCGGCCGGCACTTCGAGGGAATCCAGCAGACCGCCGTCGGTGGCGTGGTGGGCGCGGGAAGGGCCGTCGAACACGAGCAGGGCTCCGGTGGCGGCGGACGGCGTACCGCTGCATGCGCCGATCGGCGCACCGGCCCAGATGGCCGAGCAGCACAGGGTGCTGAGATACGCCCCGGTCCCGGCAGAGGAGTTCGACGAGTCGAGCGCGGCGGTCCGCCCTCCAGATGCACGGCGAGGGGCGCGCCGGTGGCATGGTGCGCGTCCGCGGCGGAGGAGAGGGCGGTCCGGGCATGGAAGCCCAGGTGGTGGAAGCCCCGGCGACCTTGACGAGCCCCGCTCGCGGGCGCCGTCGCCACGGGCGCCGCCTTGGCTGCCCCGTCCGCCGCGGATGCCCCGGGGTGAGTTCGTCGACGAAGAGTCCGGCCAGGTCCCGGGGAGGGCTTCCCTCCGAGGTGCCGTGCGGGTCCGACGCGTAGTGCTGGGGCCTGGTGGAGTCCGGTGGCCGCCACCAGGTGCACACCGATGCGGCGTGAGAGGCCCACCAGTTCTCCCGCGCGCCGCCCCATCCCCCAGGGGTCCACCGGACGAGGACGCTGCCGCCGAGCGCCGCAAACCGGCGCAGCCTCCGCCTCGGCGGCGGTCCGGTCGGCCAGCTCCTGCCCGGTCAGCGGTGCGCTGTGCAGGAACACGTGGTCGTGCGAGTCGAAGGCACCGAGGCCCGTGGGGCTCCGGTCGCCCAGTACGGTGCGGATCAACGGCCTGCGCCGCCCGTGCCATGGGACAGGTGCAGCACCTGGTAGCGCTCGCCTTCGGGGTCCCCGGTGGCGGGTCGACGGCGCAGGACGAAGCGGACCAGCTCCCAGCGGTGCGGGTCCAGGCAGAGGGCGGCGCTGTGGACATCCGGCTCGCGGAGTGTCGAGCGCAGTTCCTCGTGCGCGGCAGCGATCTCGGTGGCGATGTCCGCGCCTTCCGGAACGGGCCGCACCAGCCGCTCCGCCGCCTCGGGGGATTCGGACCGTGCCGGGCCGTCCGCCTGGGCGAGGCCGTGCCAGTTCCGTACGGCGGGTCGCCCGAAGTCGGCGGTGAGACCACCGAATCCGGGGCCGCGCAGGAAGTCGGTGAGGGCCTCGGGGTCACGCCAGAGGTAGAAGGGCGCGTACTGGTTGACTGTGGAGCCGTCCTTGCCCCGCTCGCGGATGACGAAGGCCTTGAGGCCCAGCCCCGGCAGGCCGTCGAGCAGGTGGCCCCTGGTCCGCACCCGGTGGCGTATGACCCCCATGTCGTAGTCGGCGGGCAGGGTGATCTCGTACTGCATGGCGTGCATGAAACATATTCCCGTCAGGTCAGGCGGAGGTGCGGGGCAGCGTGCGGGCAGCCTCGAGGAGCGCCAGGAGACCGTCGATGGCCTGCTGGAAGGGCGCCTCGTCGGCGGCGGACCGGGCGAGGACGTAACCGCCCTGGACGACCGCGACGACGGTGGCGGCGGTGGCCCGTGCGTCCAGCGAGGCCGTCAGCTCTCCGCTCTCCCGGCCCTCCTGGAGCACCTGCGCCAACTGGCCGCGCAGCCACTCGAAGGTCTCCTCCAGCGGGCGGCGCAGGTCCGGGTCGGCGATGATCTCCGGATCCTGCGCGAGACCTCCGATGCGGCAGCCGCGCAGTACGGAGCGCTCCCGCGTGAGGTAGGCCCGCACCCGCTCCACCGCACTGCCCCCACTGCGCAGATCCCGCTCCGCGGACGCCCGCAGCTGCTCGGCACTGCGCCGTACGGCGATGGCCGCGAGGCCCGGCTTCCCGGTGAAGTGGTGGTACATGCTGCCCTGGCCTGCACCAGCCCGCTGCTGGATGGCCTTCGGGCTGGTGCCCACGTAGCCCCGCTCCCAGAGCAGCTCCTGGGTGGCAGCGATCAGCTTCTCGGCTGTGCTCATGCAGCGACTGTACATACCAGTAGGTACACAGTCCAGGCAAAGAACCGCTGCCCGGTCCTGCGACCGGGCAGCGGCAGGAGTGTGGAGCGGGGGCGGAGCGCACGGGGGCGCGCCCCGTGAGCTTGGCCGAGGACCTCAGAGGTCGAGGCCGGTGAGCACCATGACCCGCTCGTAGGTGTAGTCCTCCATCGCGAACTGCACGCCCTCGCGGCCCACTCCGGACTGCTTGGCGCCGCCGTAGGGCATCTGGTCCGCCCGGTACGACGGCACGTCACCGATGATCACGCCGCCCGTCTCCAGCTCACGGTGCGCACGGAAGGCGGCCTGGACGTCGTGGGTGAACACTCCGGCCTGGAGCCCGTAAGGGGAGTCGTTCGCCGCGGCGAACGCCGCCTCCTCACCCTCGACCCTGGTGACGGACATGACCGGCCCGAAGACCTCCTCGCAACCGATCTTGGTGTCGGCGGGGACGTTCTCCAGCACCGTCGGGGCGTAGGTCGCGCCGTCCCTCGTACCGCCGGTGAGCACCTTGGCCCCGGCCACCACGGCCTCGGCCACCCAGGCCTCGACACGCTTGGCCGCGTCCTCGCTCACCAGCGGGCCCACGTCCGTGGCGGAGTCGGCGGGGTCTCCGGTCCGGAGCCCCTCGACCGCCTCGACGATCTTCGGCACGAGCCGGTCGTAGACCGAGGCATCGGCGATGACGCGCTGCACGGAGATGCAGGACTGCCCGCCCTGGTAGTTGGAGAACGTGGCGATGCGCTGCGCCGCCCAGTCGATGTCGGCATCGCTGGCATAGTCGGCGAGCACCACGGCCGCGCCGTTGCCGCCCAGTTCCAGGGTGACGCGCTTGCGCGGCGCCGAGTCAAGAATGGACCAGCCGACCGGTGCGGAGCCGGTGAAGGAGACGACGGGCAGCCGCTCGTCCTGCACCAGAGCCGGCATCCGGTCGTTCGGCACCGGCAGCACCGACCAGGAGCCGGCCGGAAGGTCGGTCTCCGCCAGCAGCTCGCCGAGCAGCAGACCGGACAGCGGCGTGGCGGGGGCGGGCTTGAGCAGGATCGGGGTACCCACCGCGAGGGCCGGGGCGACCTTGTGGGCGCAGAGGTTGAGCGGGAAGTTGAAAGGCGCGATGCCCAGTACGGGGCCACGCGGGAACCTACGAGTCAGCCCGAGCCGGCCGGTGCCGCCCGCGTCGGAGTCGAGGCGCTGGGCCACGCCGCCGTTGAAGCGGCGGGCCTCCTCTCCCGCCAGCCGGAAGACCGAGATGCACCGGCCCACCTCGCCGCGCGCCCACTTCATGGGCTTGCCGTTCTCGGCCGAGATCAGTTCCGCGATCTCCTCGGCCCGCTCCTTGATCCGGGAACAGACGTGGTCGAGCGCAGCTGCCCGTACGTGCGCGGGGGTTGCCGCGAACTCGGCGGCGACCGAGACGGCGGCGGCCACGGCCTCCTCGACCTGGTCCGCGGTGGGCACGCTCACGGCGCCGACGACGCGGCCGTCCCAGGGAGAGGTGACCTCGAATGACTCCTCGCCGGTCGCCTGACGGCCGGCGAGCCAGAACGCGTGGGTGGCGACTTCCTTCGTGGCTGGCACAGTGAATCCCGGCCCTTCCGAAATGGTGGGGAAATGAAGGGGATGATGCGGTTGGCTCTCTGCCGCCCACCGTAGGGCGCAAGCCCCTGAAGTTTGATTGTCCAGCGCGGCAGAATCCCGCCCACCCTCACGCCGGATTGTCCTTAGGCGGCCGAGAAGACACCCCAATACTTGACCAGGCCATGCCAAGACGCGAGTATGCGCGCGCACAGCAGCTCAGCACAGTCCCCCACCCGTCGCACTGGACACCCCAGGAGATGCGATGCGCACACGAATACGCGGCAAGAAGCGGACCACCACCGCAGCCGTACTGCTGGCCCTCGCGCTGGCCGCCCCGGTGACCGCACAGGCCACCGAATCAGCACGGTCCGACGCGCCGTCGGCGCGCAGCGCCGGACCCCGAGCACAGACCGGAGACCTGGCCGCGCCTGCGGCGCCCAAGAGCTACCGGGTCGCCGGCGTCGACAGCCGTAAGGAGCGCAGCGCCGTCGCCGCGACCGGCGTCTCGATCGACACCGTGCACACGGACTCGGTGGTCATCACCGGGGACGCGGCCGGAATCCGCGCCGTCGAACGGCTCGGCCACCGGCTCACCTCGCTCGAGGGCCCACCCGACCGCACGCGGTCAGGCGAGCCGCCCAAGGCGAAGGACTTCCCGCCGGCGGACTCCGGCTACCACAACTACGCCGAGGCGAACGAGAAGATCGACGGCTACCTCGCGAAGTACCCGGACATCATGGCCAAGAAGGTCATCGGCAAGTCCTACGAGGGCCGGGACATCGTCGCCGTCAAGATCAGCGACAACGCGGCACAGGACGAGGACGAGCCCGAGGTCCTCTTCACCCACCACCAGCACGCCCGCGAGCACCTCACCGTCGAGATGGCGCTGTACACCCTGGGCGAGTTCGGCGCGAAGTACGGGGCCGAGGAACGGATCACCAAGATGGTCGACGAACGGGAGCTGTGGGTCATCCCGGACGTCAATCCTGACGGTGGTGAGTACGACATCGCCTCCGGCAGCTACCGGATGTGGCGCAAGAACCGGGAACCCAACCCAGGCTCGTCGGCCGTCGGTACCGACCTCAACCGCAACTGGGACTACAAGTGGGCCTGCTGCGGCGGCTCCAGCGGCAGCCCCGGCTCCGAGACCTACCACGGGCCCTCGGCGGAATCCTCGACGGAGGTCGGCGTGGTGGCGGACTTCGCCCGCAGCCGGGTGGTGGCCGGCGAACAGCAGATCACCGCGCACATCGACTTCCACACGTACAGCGAGCTGGTGCTGTGGCCCTACGGCTACACCTACGACGACACCGCGGGCGGGCTCACCCAGGACGACCGGGACGCCTTCGCAGCGATCGGCACGTCGATGGCCGACAGCAACGGCTACACGCCGCAGCAGTCGAGCGACCTCTACATCACCGACGGTTCCGTGAACGACTGGATGTGGGCCGACCAGAAGATCTTCTCGTACACCTTCGAGATGTATCCCGGCTCCGCCGGGGGCGGCGGCTTCTACCCGCCTGACGAGGTGATCGGTGAGCAGACCGCCCGCAACAAGGAAGCGGTGCTGATCCTGCTCGAGAACGCGGACTGCATGTACCGCTCGATCGGCAAGGAACAGGAGTACTGCGCAGCCGGCTGACCCCGCGGACACGGACGGCCCGGCCGGTGGCCGCCGGGCCGTCCGGCGGAGCAGGCCGCGGCGTACGGGGCCACGGCCCTCCGAGCGGCAACCCGGCGATCCGGGAGCGGCGTATGCGGGGAGCGGCGTACGCCGAGAGCACTCAGCCGGTGGCCTTGAGCGCCAGCCAGAGTTCCATCCGCACATCCGGGTCGTCCAGGGAACGCCCGAGGATCTCCTCGACACGGCGCATCCGGTAGCGGAGCGTGTGCCGGTGTACGCCGAGGTCGGCCGCGGCGGCGTCCCACTGGCCGTGGCGGGACAGCCAGGCGCGGAGCGAGGCGACGAGGTCGCCCCGTCCATGCGCATCGTGCTCGTGGAGCTTGCGCAGCAGGCCGTCCGCGAAGGCGCGCACGGCGTCGTCGGCGAGCAGCGGCAGTACGGAGCCCGCGGCGACATCCTCGTGTTCCACGAGGACCGTGCCACGACGGCGTGCGACGGAGAGGGCCTGGCCCGCCTGCTTGAAGGCCACGGGGACGGCCGGGAGCCCGGCGGGCGCGGAGACGCCGATGACCGCTGTCTCCACCTGTCGGGAACCAGCCTCCGGCCGGTTTGCCGCGACTTCGGCCGCGTGGCGCGCGCAGGCGGCGACCGCCGCACCGCCGTCCGAAGCGAGCACCACGAGCCGCTCACCGTCCGGGACGACGAGTACCGCCTCACCGTTGCGCGCCGCAGCCGTCTCCACAGCGTCGGCAAGATCGTCGAGAACGTCCGGCGCGGAGTGCCCGGACGGCGCCGTGAGGGGGCCGCCCAGCGGGGCGCCGCTCTGTATCGCTCTCGGTCTCCGTCCGCTGTCACCAGGGGGAGGCGCTTCCCGCCCCGTCACGGGAGCGCCCGCAGGCGTGATGGCGCGCCGCGCGGCGGCTGTCCCGGCGCCCCGGGTACGGCCGACCGGAGCCGACGCCGGCTCCGCGACGATCACACGCATCGGAGCGTCCAGCAGCCCGCCGTACAGTTGCCCGGCCACGGCACGCGCGTGGTCCGCCTCGCCGGACAGCAGCATCCGCAGGACCGCCGCGCCCAGCCGCTGCTCGGCTTCCTGGAGGGCACGCGAGCGCTCGGTGGTCAGGGTCAGCAGTGCCACGGCCGAGTGCACCGCATAGCGCTCCGCCGTGCCCAGCCGGGCAGCCGTACCCACGGCGAGCACGGCCTTCGCCCGGCGCCCCGTCCCCACCGACTGGAGCTCGACCCGGTCGTCACCCGCTTCCGACTCACTGACCACGGCGCTCGCGGGCGCCGGGCGGTCGCGCAGGCGCTCCGCGTCTCCGATGAACCGGGCGGCCCTGCGAACCGCCCAGGCCGGCGCGGTGGCGACCATGGTGCCGGCGGCGTCGTACAGCGCGGCCCAGCCGTTCACGTGCCCGGCCAGCCGGGCCAGCAGGGCCGCCGGGCCCTCCTCCGAGAGTGCCGCGGCGGTCATGTCGCGCTGCGCGTCGAAGCCCGCCGTGACCGCGCGGTACTGGCCGGCGGCGATGGACGCCGACACCACCTTGCTGATCGCGATGAAGGGGGTACGCCGCGGCACCTCGAGCAACGGGAGGTCAGCCTCCTGAGCCGCCCTGACCAGGGCTTCCGGCGCCTTCTCGTAGTTCACCCCGGCGGCGAAGGCCAGCCCCACCACCCCCTTGCCTGCGAGCAGCCGGACGTATCCGCGCATGGTCTCGAGGTCCTCCGCGTCCAGCTTCAGCGCGGTGATCATGATCAGCTCCCCGCCGTCCAGGTACGGCGTGGGATCGGCCAGCTCGCTGGCGTGAGCCCAGCGCACGGGGGTATCGAGCCGGTCCTGTCCCGCGAGCACGGAGAGCCGGAGCGCGGAGTGCTGGACGAGGCTGGCGAGAGTCGGTGGCATAACGCCCTCACCGTACAGGCGCCCATCCCCTTACAGGCATTCTCCTCGCGCCCCTCCTCACTCCCCCAGCCTGGCCAGCACGGGCGGCGTGCGCTCGCCGCGCACCGTCATCATGGAGAGCACCGCGTGTCCGGGCGGCAGCTCGTTCGCCAGGTCGGAGGCGGACCAGCGCTCACGCTGCACGGTCCGCACGGTCACGGACTCCGCAGAGACGTACCTGCCCGTCGCGAGGCGTCGCACCGCGTGCATCACGCGGGTGAGGGGCTCGTCCGAGACCAGTTCGCGGTTGGTGACATCGCGGGTCTGCACCCACTCCGTCCCCCATACCTCGGCGAAGTGCTCGGCGTCCCACGGAGTCACCCCGGCGCACACCATCCGGCAGCCGACGGCGCCGAGCAGCGGGCCCCGCAGCGCGGAGGGCACTTCATCCAGCGCGCGGAGCGTGAGCAGCACGCCGGCGTGCGCCGAGCGCAGCCGCTGGATTCCGCGAAGAGCTTGCGGGGTGACCGTCTGCGCGGCGTCGTCCAGGACCAGGCAAGCGAACAACGACTGGTCGCCACGTGCCGCCACGCATTCGGTGAACTGGGCGAGCACCAATCGCGTGAAGATACGGGAAGCCTCCGCGTGGCCACGTTCCGGCAGATCGATCCGGACGCGCAGCGGGTGTTCCAGCGTGCGCAGGGAGAACGGGCGGTGCGCGCCGGGAGCGGTTTTCGTGCCGGAGGGAACGAAGAAGTCGGCGAACGCCGGGCGGTCCAGCAGTGCGATACGGTCCGCGAGCAGCGGGCCGGTGTCGCCCGAGCGGCCGGACTGCCGTTCATGCGCGTCCAACTCCCGGACCTGGGTATGCAGCCCGGCCTCCTCCAACGCGGCCCGCAGGCCGCCGAGAGCGGCTGGTGAGGCGTCCAGCAGCTCCCGCAGCTCCGGCACGTCCGGGAAACGCCCGTAGACGGCCTGGAAGGGGCCTATGAGCTGAGCCAGCGCCGTCGCCGCGCGGCGGCTGTCCCCTCCCGGCAGCGTCGCGGCCAGATCGCCCACCAGGGCCTCCGCCAGCATCCCGGCCGCCTCATCAGGGTCGGCGGAGCCGCCGTACAGGTCCAGCCCGTAGGCGGACTCGGGGCGGCCCAGGCGCACGACGACATCGAAGGCGTCGTCCGGGGCGAGCCGGGCACCGGCCGCGGTCACCGCGACGACCGCCGCCTGTCCCGCCAGCGCCTGCAGGCACAAGGACTCCACCACAGGCCGCACCAGCCTGCTGGACTTTCCCGAACCGGGTGGTCCGACCGCCAGGACCGAAGTCCCGAGCAGGGCCGGGTCGAGGGCCAAGCCGGCACCCCGGTAGTCGTCGGGGTTGCGCGTGGTGTCGGCGGCGGTGCCGATGCGGACCTGCCGCAGCGAGAGGTCGTGCCGGGCGGCGCGGACGGGGAGGTCGCGGTCGCCGGAAGGGTGGGCACAGGCGGCGGCGCCGTCCCGCAGAACGGCCTCGGTGAACGCGGGCAGCCGCCCCGCACTGGCCCGTACGGAATGCCACGCACGGGCGATGCGGGCGTGGTCGACGTCGCCCATCCGGCCGCTCCGGACCTCGGCGGCAAGCCGCTCCGCCACGTCCGGGGCACCGCCGGCGCGTACTTCGGGCCACTCGGCGGGGTCACTCTCGGGGGTCGCCGGCTGTCGTGGAGCCGCGACGGGAGGGCGGCGGCGGGCCAGCCGCGCGCGGGCACGGCGCCAGACCTCCTGCCAGTGGCCGATCCGGCCGAAGACGACCGCGATCCCCGCGAGGACGAGGCCGCAGTAGGCGTAGGAGACCAGACCCCAGAGATCCCCGGACCGCCCGCTTTCAGGGGTCAGGACGTCGAGCGGCCACAGCCAGTAGGGGCCCAGGTATCCGTTCCACAGCAGGGACCACAGGAGCCAGCCGATCAGGAACGAGACCACGGCGCCACTGATCAGCTGACGGGCCGGGGTGCGCTCGGGGTCCTGCGGCGGGCGCCGCTCGTATCCGCAGCGCCAAATGCCCGGTTCCGCCTCCGGACGGGGCATCCGCAACCAGTCGCTCAGCGGCGGGCCGGCGTTCGGAGCCTGCTCGGGCATCGGAGGCTGCCCGGCGGCCCGCGACGGAACTCGCGGAGGCGACGGCGGGGCCGCGGGAGGCGGGGGGCCTGCCGGCCGCGAGGCTGCCGGAGGGAGAGCCCCGTTCCGGGGCGCACCGGGCCGCGGCACGCCGTATCCGTAGGTGCCGCCCGGCTCCTGTCCACGACGGGCGGAGTCCATGTCCGTCAAGTGCCTCTACCTCTGCTCAGCCCACGAGTGTCACCGTCTGCTTACCCAATCTAGCGGCACAGTGCGCGAGTTACTCGATTCCCGAACCGCGCCGGAGAGGGCCGGGGTGCGCTGGTGCGGGTCTCGTACCGGCGTGGGCGGCCCCGTTCGGCGCGCGGTCAGGGGACGTTTCCTCGCGGCCTCCGGCCTGGCTCGTGAACGCCTATGTCCGCCGCGGCCAACACGACACGGCCACTTCTCCGCGACGGTGCATGTCTCCCCCCAGCACCTGCCCCTAGCCTGCGGAGAACGAGGCACACCACTTCCTCCCGAGGAGAGCGCTATGAGCACGATGACCGATGCGTCCGGAGGACCGGACCTCCCGCAGGAGCGCCGCATTGTCACCACGATCCCCGGGCCGAAGTCGCAGGCGCTGATGGCTCGTAAAGAAGCGGCTGTGGCCAGCGGTGTCGGCACCGTGATGCCGGTCTTCGCGCGGCGCGCGGGCGGTGGCGTCCTCGAGGACGTCGACGGCAACTCCTTCATCGACTTCGGCTCAGGCATCGCCGTGACCTCGGTGGGCAACAGCGCGGAGGCCGTCGTACGGCGCGCGAGCGCCCAGCTGGCCGCGTTCACCCACACCTGCGTCATGGTGACGCCGTACGAGCCGTACGTGGAGGTCTGCGAGCAGCTGGCGGAGCTGACCCCCGGCGATCACGCCAAGAAGTCCGCGCTCTTCAACTCCGGCGCCGAAGCGGTCGAGAACGCGGTGAAGATCGCCCGGGTGCACACCAAGCGTCAGGCCGTGGTGGTCTTCGACCACGGCTATCACGGCCGTACGAATCTCACCATGGCCCTCACCTCGAAGAACATGCCGTACAAGCAGGGGTTCGGGCCGTTCGCGCCCGAGGTCTACCGGGTCCCGGTCGCCTACCCCTACCGGTGGCTGACGGGGCCGGAGAACTGCGCCGAGGAGGCAGCGACCCAGGCCATCGACCAGATCAACAAGCAGGTGGGGGCGGAGAACGTGGCCGCCATCCTGATCGAGCCGCTGCTGGGCGAGGGCGGATTCATCGAGCCCGCGAAGGGCTTCCTGCCGCGGATCGCCGAATTCGCCAAGGCGAACGGAATCGTCTTCGTCGCCGACGAGATCCAGTCCGGGTTCTGCCGGACGGGCCAGTGGTTCGCCTGTGAGGACGAGGGTATCGTTCCGGACCTGATCACCACGGCCAAGGGCATCGCCGGAGGACTGCCGCTGGCGGCCGTCACGGGCCGTGCGGAGATCATGGACGCGGCCCACTCCGGCGGCCTCGGCGGCACCTACGGCGGCAATCCGGTCGCCTGTGCCGCGGCCCTCGGGTCGATCGAGACCATGCGCGAGCTGGACCTGCCCGCGCGTGCGCGGCGGATCGAGGAGGTCATGAAGCCTCGACTGCACAAGCTCGCGGAGCAGTACGGGGTCATCGGCGAGGTACGTGGTCGCGGGGCCATGCTGGCGATCGAGCTGGTGAAGCCGGGGAGCAAGGAGCCGAACCCGGAGGCGACCGCCGCGCTCGCCAAGGCCTGCCACCAGGACGGCCTGCTGGTCCTGACCACCGGGACCTACGGCAACGTGATGCGGTTCCTGCCTCCGCTGGTGATCGGCGAGGAGCTGCTGCACGAGGGCCTGGACATCATCGAGGGTGCGCTGGCCGGGCTCTGAGCACATCCGGTACCAGCGGGTCCCCCTCCGGAACGTGCGGGGTGAAGAGTGTGTGTGAGCCGCATGCTGGGACCGTGATCCCGCTGTCCGGCACACGCCGCCTGTCGTACCGTTCCAGCAGATGAACGCCGAGTCGCCTCTTCCCCAGGGTCGGCCCGGCCGTGCCCTCGCGCACGCACCTCACAGACCGGATGGCCGCTCGTCCCACACCCCCCGGGGCGTGCGGCGGTCCGGTCCAAGCGGCCGTCTCGGGACCCTCCCCCCGGTCCCGGGGCGGCCGCTCCTCGTCTGCGCCGTCTCCTCCCTTGTCGTCTTCCTGCTGCTCACGTGGCAGGTCGCCGTCGATGGACCGTTGCTCACTGCGGACCGGGCGCTGCGTGACTCCGCCCCGGACGGGGCACCGTCGGGCGGCCTCGTGGCCGCGGCGGCGCAGCTCTTCGCCGACCTCGGCGGCGCTCTGATCGCGCTGACGGTGCTGGCGAGTGGCGCCGCGGTGTTCGCGTACCGCCGGAGTTCTCCGGCACCGCTGGCTCTCGCCGCTCTCGCGGCCGTGGCCGTTCCGCTCCTGGTGCTGCCCCTGAAGTACCTCGTGGGCCGCTCGGGTCCGGATGGCGCGCCGCTGGGTGACTACGCGGGCTACTACCCCTCGGGCCACGCGGCGACGGCCGCGCTGGCGTACGGCGCGCTCGCGCTGCTGTACGACGGTCGGCGCCGGGCCCCGTACGCCGCGGCGGCGCTCCTGAACCTCGGGGTCGGCGCGGGACTCGTGCTGCGGGGGTACCACTGGGCCACGGACGTCGCAGCGAGCTGGGCGCTGGCAGTGCTGGTGCTCTGTGGGCTGGCGGCTCTGGGCAAACGCCTCAGCCGACACCGGCGATTCGCGCCGCGGCCTCGTGCATCGCCGACTCCAGGACCCCGGGATCAGTGAGTGTTCCGGAGCCGTCCGGCGGGATCAGCCAGCGCACACCCCCCGTCGTACGCCCGGGGTACGGCGCGACGATCCAGGTTCCGGGACCCGCGCCTCGCACTCCTGCCCCCAGCCAGTGGGTGACCGTGCCGGGCGGGACGAAGAATCCCAGCCGGGAGACCCCAAAGTCCGCGAGGACCGGGCCCGGCCGCTCCAGGCAGGCAGTCAGCACGTTCAGCGTGAGAGGGCCCAGGGCACCCGTCACGATCAGTACATCCCACCGCAGACCGGCGGGCAGCAGGGTCACACCGAGCGGACTCCGCTCCCAGTCACGTCGGCAGACCACCGGGTCGGCGGCCACGGAAGCCAGCCACTCGACGGGGCCGCCGGCCTCCGGTGTGCTGTTCATGGTCCGCCTCTCTGATGATGCGCTGTCACCACAGAGAGGGCTGTCGAGAAGAATCCTTACATCACTTCACCACTCGGCTTCTCGTGTCCCACGTCACAGCCGAAGAGGCGCAGGACGGGGCGCCCGACGGCGGGCCGCGGACTGTGCCCCTGCCCCCTTGGCCGGTAGCCGAAGCCGAGGGTGACCGGCGGACGGCCGGGCGGTGGCCGTGGCGCCAGGCCCCGACAGGGCGCACCGCTGGCCGTGCCGCCCCGTCGGCCACGTGGCGATCTGCGGGCACCCGCGGCGGGCGCCGACGCCCGATTACGATGACTCCAACCCCTCGTACCGGAGGCCCTAGTTGTCTGATCTGACCACCTTCATCGCCGGGCTCCCGAAGGCCGAGCTGCATGTACACCATGTCGGTTCCGCCTCCCCTCGGATCGTCGCCTCCCTCGCCGCACGGCACCCTGACACCCCGGTGCCCAAGGATCCGGAGGCACTCGCAGAGTTCTTCACCTTCCGGGACTTCGCGCACTTCATCGACGTCTACCTCTCGGTCGTCGACCTCATCAGGGATGCCGATGACGTGAGGCTGCTGACGTACGAGGTCGCCCGCGACATGGCCCGTCAGAACATCCGCTACGCGGAACTGACCGTCACGCCCTTCAGTTCGACCCGCCGCGGCATTCCCGACGCCGCGTTCGTCGAGGCCATCGAGGATGCGCGGCGCGGCGCGGAGAAGGAATTGGGTGTCGTGCTCCGCTGGTCGTTCGACATCCCGGGCGAAGCGGGCCTGGCGGCGGCGGAGGAGACGGCGCGCATCGCGACGGACACCCGGCTCGGCGCGGACGGCCTGGTCTCGTTCGGTCTGGGCGGCCCGGAGATCGGAGTGCCCCGCGCGCAGTTCAAGCCCTTCTTCGACCGGGCGATCGCCGCCGGCCTGCACAGCGTGCCGCACGCGGGGGAGACCACCGGGCCGGAGACGGTGTGGGAAGCGCTCACCTTCCTGCGGGCGGAGCGCATCGGGCATGGTACGAGTGCGGCCCAGGACCCGAAGCTGCTCGCGTACCTGGCGGAGCAGGGCGTCCCGCTGGAGGTCTGTCCGACGTCCAACGTCGCCACGCGCGCGGTCGAGACGCTGGACGAGCATCCGATCGGCACGATGGTCGGCGCCGGAGTGCTTGTGACCGTCAACAGCGATGACCCCCCGATGTTCGGAACAGATCTCAACACCGAATACGGCATCGCCGCACGGCTGCTGGGGCTGGGCCCACCGGGAGTGGCCGCACTGGCGAAGAACGCGGTCCAGGCGTCCTTCCTCGACACCCCTGGCAAAAACCGGCTCACGGCGGAGATCGACGTATACCTGTCGGCATGGCAGCAGCAGCGGTAACCGCCGTCGCGCACCGAGGCGCACCGTACGCCGCCCGGGAGAACACCCTGGAGTCCTTCCGCTGCGCGCTGGCGGCCGGAGCGGATGCCGTCGAACTGGACGTCCGACTCACCCGCGACGGCGTGCCGGTCGTGGTGCACGACCGCACTCTCCACCGGCTGTGGGGCCACGACGCGGCCGTCACAGGCATCACTGCTGCCCGCCTCCGCGAACTCACCGACGGCGGCGTGCCGACCCTGGCCGAAGCTCTGGCGGCGACGCGGCAGGTACGCACCCTGATCGATCTCCCGGACCCCACCGCCGGCCCCGCGACGGTGCACGCCGCACGGGAGGCCGGGGCGGCCGACCGCGTCTACTACTGCGGCGGACCAGTGGCGATGCGCACCGTACGGGCCGCCGATCCGCACGCGGAGATCGCCCTCACCTGGAGCCGCAGCGCGCCGATCAGAGCCTCCTTGCTGGCGGACGTGGAGCCCCGATGGCTCAACTACCGCTTCGGAGTACTCAGCGAGCAGCGGGTGGGGGGCGCGAAGGCGGCGGGCTACCGCGTCTCGGCCTGGACCCCGGACACGCGGTGGGCCATGCGGCGGCTGATCGCGATGGGTGTCCAGTCCCTGACCACCAACCGCATCGACACGCTGTCCGGCCTCCTCGGCCGCACCGTGCGGGGGACGTGATCCGCCCCCTGCGGTGCTGACCGCTGGTCCGACCGGTCCGGACCGAACGGCCCGGTCGACCCGCTCGCGTTCAGGACTGGTAGGGGTTCTGGCCCGGCTGACCACCCTGCTGGGGCTGGCCCGCGAACGGGTTGCCCGTGTTCTGGGGCTGGGCGGGCGCCTGCTGCTGGGGCGCGCCGTACCCCTGCGGCTGCGGCTGGCCACCCTGGGCGAGAAGGTGCTCGACGTTCTCCTTGCTCACTTCGCTCTCGGCGCCGCAGAAGGTGCACTGCATGGAGTGCTTCGCAGGTGCTATGGGGAAGAGCGGAATGAAGAAGAGGGAGAACTTCGTGACCCGCTTACGCAAGGCGTGGGCCGACGGATTGCCACAGAAGCCGCAGAGCAGGTTCAGCATCGCCAGCTGAAGCGTCTTCGAGGAGGTGCCAAAAATGATCACGGGATGATCGCCTTTCCGGGCATGTGCGGTAGCACATTCACTGAAGCACGGAGGTGGAGTGTGTCACGGGAGGCAGGAGCGGCGGTGAGGGCGCCGTCTTCGTGCCGCTCCGCCGGTACTGTGCGGACACCCCCTAGCCAACCATTCACCGCACTCCACCCGTCAAGGACCAGGCGTCACAACTCCGCTGCAAGCCGGGACAGATGCCCACCCCGGGGGCGGCCCTGGCCCTCAGCCCGCGCTTGCGTCCGCGCCGTACGGGGCGCGGCCCAGGCCGCCCGCCCCATCGGCGGAGAGACCGGGAAACCGTGCCCCGTACGGCGGCGTCTACAGCGCCGTCATCACATGCTTCACGCGCGTGTAGTCCTCAAGGCTGTAGGCGGAGAGGTCCTTCCCGTAGCCTGACTTCTTGAAGCCGCCGTGCGGCATCTCGGCGACGAGCGGGATGTGCGTGTTGATCCAGACACAGCCGAAGTCCAGCACCCTCGACATCCGCATCGCCCGCCCGTGGTCCGTCGTCCAGACGGACGAGGCCAGCGCGTACTCCACATCGTTCGACCAGGCCACCGCCTCCTCCTCCGTGGCGAAGGACTGGACGGTGATGACCGGGCCGAACACCTCGTTCTGCACGATCTCGTCGTCCTGCCTCAGGCCCGAGACGACGGTCGGGGCGAAGAAGTAGCCCTTGTCCCCCACGCGTTCACCACCTGCCTCCACCTTGGCGTGAGCGGGAAGCCGATCGATGAAGCCGCTGACCTTGGCGAGATGCGTGGCGTTGTTCAGAGGGCCGTAGAAGCAGTCCTCGTCACCCAGGTCGCCCGTCTTCACCTCGGCCGCGGCCTTGGCGAGCGCCGTGACGAACTCGTCGTGCACGGACTCGTGCACCAGTACACGGGTGGCGGCCGTACAGTCCTGTCCGGCGTTGAAGAAGCCGCCGTCCCGGATGCCCTCGACCGCAGTCGGGATGTCGGCGTCGCCGAAGACGACGCAAGGCGCCTTGCCGCCCAGCTCCAGATGGACCCGCTTCACGTCCTTGGCCGCGCTGCCGGCCACCTCCATTCCCGCCCGCACGGAGCCGGTAATGGAAGCCATCGCGGGCACCGGGTGCTCGACCATGAGCCGGCCGGTGTCCCGGTCACCGCAGACGATGTTGAAGATGCCCTGGGGCAGATCCGCCGCGGCGAGCACGCCGCCGATGATCTCCGCCATCAGGACGGTCGAGGCGGGGGTCGTGTCGGAGGGCTTGAGAACGACCGTGTTGCCCGCGGCGAGCGCCGGGGCGTACTTCCAGACAGCCATCATCATCGGATAGTTCCAGGGCGCGACCTGCGCGCACACGCCGACCGGCTCGCGACGGACGAACGAGGTGAGCCCGTCCATGTACTCGCCCGCGGACTTCCCCTCCAGCATCCTGGCGGCCCCGGCGAAGAAGCGGATCTGGTCCAGCATCATCGGCAGCTCCTCCTGCCGGGTCAGCTCCAGCGGCTTGCCGGTGTTCTCGCATTCGGCGGCCAGCAGCTCGTCCTGTCGCTCCTCAAGCGCGTCCGCGATCTTGAGGAGGGCGCGCTGCCTGGTGGCGGGAGTGGCGTCACGCCAGGCCGGAAAGGCGGCCTGGGCGGCGGACATCGCGGCATCCACGTCGGCGGCGGCGGACAGCGGGGCGGTCGCGTACGCCTCGCCGGTCGCCGGGTCGATCACCTCAGTCGTACGCCCGTCCGCGGCATCCCGGAACTCCCCGTCGATGTAGTTGCGCAGTCGACGCAGCTCGGCGGTCACTTCGCACCCTCCTGTCAGCTGTCCATCAGTTGAGACACATCCTTGGAGCCGCCAGCCTAACCACCGCGGCGGCCATCCCGAAGGGGCGCGCATCGCAGGGTCCGGGATGAGGCGTGCGGGAATGAGTCCATACGGAGGGAAGTGGGCCGCCCTCGCGCCGAGCCTCCGCGCACCGGCACCGCGGCTGTCCCTACGGTGCCAGTGACCAATACGCCCGACGGTCGTTCACCCGGCCGGGGGTAGGACGAGCGGAGCCGAGGTGAGTGGAGGTGCTGTGCATGGCTGCCCCGCCGGAGGACGACGTGCTCTGGGCACGCGGACTGCACTACGCGTACGACGGCTCCCCGGCCTTGCAGGGAGTCGGTCTCGGAGTGCGGGAGAGGGAGATCGTCAGCATCGCCGGCCCCCGCGGCAGCGGCAAGACCACCCTGCTGGCCTGCCTGTCCGGACGGCTCCTCCCCGCCACGGGCGAGGTCTGGTTCGGCAACGTGCCGGTGCACACGCTGGGGCGGTCGGGGCGCGAGCGGCTCCGTCGGGAGCACTTCGGCTGGATCGGCAGCGGGCCTGAGCTGGTCCCCGAACTCACCGCCTGGGAGAACGTCGCGCTGCCCCTGCTCCTGCGCGGTACGGGGCACCGTGCGGCGCGTACGGCGGCCCACGAGTGGCTTGAGCGGCTGGACATCGGCGGCTGCGCCCGCGTGCGCCCGGCAGGCCTGCTCCAGTCGCAGCGTCAACGGGTGGCCATCTCCCGAGCGCTGGCACACTCCCCCGCCGTCCTCTTCGCGGACGAACCGACCGCGCCCCTCCACCAGGTCGAACGGTTGCGGGCGCTACGCGCGCTGACCGCGGCGGCGCGGTCGCACGGCATCACGGTCGTACTCGCCTCCCATGACCCCGCTGCCGTCGCGACCGCCGCGGGCGGCGGTGACCCGGCCGCCCGCCTCCACGACTCCGCCGGGGCCATGCTGGTGGACCGATGTGTCGCGCTCGTCGACGGGCGGCGCCCCCAGGCAGCTCCCGCGCCCGAGCCGGAGGGCAGCGCCGAGTGCTCGCTCTCCGCCTAGTACGCGGCGCACCTCCGCCCGCTCTGGCCAGGAGGCTGCTGCTCACCTGCGCGACCGCCGGCATCGGCTTCCTCCTGCTGAGCACCCTCAGCTATGCCGCCGCTCATCCGCGTCACTCCGGCGACGCCCTCGTGCGGCTCCTGTGGTGCCTGACACCGCTGGCGGCGACGGTGCAGCTGGCTGTCGTCGGGGTGCGCACCGAGGCAGGGCCCAGATCGTTGTCCGCGCTGGACGCGGCGGGGATGGGTCCGGGGCGGCTGCCGGTGCTTGCGGCGTTCTCGACCGGCGTCGCGTCCGCGCTGGGCAGCGCTGTGGCGCTGCTGGCGTTCCTGCATCTGCGCGGCGGCCCGGGTTCGGTGCCGTTCCACGGCGCGGCGGCCGACGCGCTCTCCGCGCACCGGCCGCTCCCCGCGGGGGCGATGATGCTCCTGCTGTGCGTGGCCCCGTTCGCCGTGGCATCGGCGAGCGCGCTCACCGTCCGGCCGCGTTCGGAGCTGACGGAGAGCGGCGTACGGCGCGACGTGTGTGGCGCCTGGTCACCGCCTCACGCGGGACGACCCCCGATGCAGGCAAGCCTGCCCTGGGGCGCGGCGATCGCCGCGCTCGGCATCGCGATCAGCACGCTTGCGGGCCGCGCAACACAGGAGGGCGCGGCGAAGCCCGAACTGCTTCCACTGCCCGGCACCCTGGAGGGCAGCCCGCCCGGGGTGCTCGGCGGCTGGCTGCTGACGGCGCTGGGCCTGGTCCTGGCCGGGCCCGGACTCACCCGCCTGTCCGGGCGGCTGATCAGCGCGGGACGGCCCGGCGCCCTGCGACTCCTGTCCGGGAGAGTTCTCCAGGAAGAAGCCGAGCGCCTCGGCCGCCCCCTCGGCGTGCTCTGCGCCGTCGCCGCGGGTGCGCTCGCGGCGTTCGACCTGTACGGCGCGGCATCCGCCGACGGAGCGCGGGTGTTCGGGCCGCTGACCGTGCTGGGGACGCTGCTGATCGTGTCCTGCGCGACCGCGAGCGCGGTGACGGCGGTCACCGCGTCCCGAGCCTCGCGCGCCCCCACGAACAGGGTCCTTCTTCAGCTGGGTGCGCCCAGGTCACTGCTGCGCAGAGCGGCGGCGCTGCGGGGTGCGGTGCTGGTGGCCGTACTGCTGCCGCTGACCTGTCTCGTGGGCACGCTCGCCGCACTGCCCCTGAGCCAAGCCGCAGAGTGATCCGGGCCGCTCGTCCGGCCCCGGACACGCCGCGCCCCGCTCTCACGGCATGCTGCCCCTGGAGATTCCCGAACCGCCGCCCCGCACGGGGAGATCGGGACACTCGACGCCTTCGACCGAGTCCTCGCGAAGACGCGGTCCCTCTGCCAACTCCGGATACAATTCCTCGACCTCACCACCCGCACGGATGCCCCTGGCGGACGCCGACACCGAGGGCACCGTCTTCCTCGGGTGCCGGGTGCCGGGTGCCCGCCGACTCCGCCACGCGGGCGCAGGCAGGCGGTGCTCCGGTCTTCCCGGTCGCGCCCCGGTTGTGCCGTTCGGCCCGTACCGGGCCGCGCTCTACACGGCCGAGGAGCAGCAGCCCCGTCACGGAGACCACCAGCCCGGTGACGAGGACGGATCGCGCGGACTGCCTGGCGGTCAGCGCCGAGGCGACCACCGCTCGGGCCGCCACGACGAGGGGCATTGGCGAAGTAGAACAGCGCGCCGAAGGCACCGAACACCAGCAGGGCGGAGAGGTTCCCGGTGCGCATCGTCCGGAGCCGGAAGAGGGTCAGCAACATCATCGGCGCGGCGACCGGACACGGGACAGACGCCGGACACGGACAAGCTCCGGACGTGCCGAGCCTCCTGCCTCGGCAGCGGGCGGGCGGCGGGTGCTACGTACCGGGCAGCACCACGACGTCGCCCCCGGTGAAGCTGACCCCGACCTTCTCGTCCATCTCAGGAGCCGCCTGAAGCGTGGAGGTGGCCTCCAGACGGGGCCCGGTCGCGGGCTGAAGCAGCAGCGAGACGGCTGAGGTCGCCCCGCCGCGGAACGTTCGGCCGACGACCGTGCACGGCAAGCCTTCCCGCGGCCCCGACACCGCCAGGCCGGTCGGGCGGACCAGGAGGCGGCAGTCTCCGCCTGGAGTGCCGGCCGGGACCGGGACGGTGCCCCAGGGCGTCTCCGCCGTGTCACCACGCACCGTCGCCTCGACGACGTTCTCGAAACCGAGGAAGCGGGCCACGAATTCGGAGGCGGGACGCTGCCACACCTCGAGGGGGGAACCGGTCTGCGCGATGCGTCCGTCCCGCATGACGACCAGTCGGTCCGCCAGGGCGAACGCCTCCGTCTGGTCGTGCGTCACCGCGAGGACCGTGGTGCCCAGCCGGCGGAAGAGCTGCCGCAGTTCCACGAGAAGGCGCTCCCGCAGGCTGCGGTCGAGCTGGCCGAGCGGCTCATCGAGCATCAGCAGGCGCGGCTGCGGCGCCAGGGCGCGGGCGAGTGCCACACGCTGCTGCTCTCCTCCGGACAGGGATGCGACGGCGCGGCCACGGGCACCTGGCAGTCCGACCAGTTCCAGCAGTTCGGCCACGCGCCGTTCCACCTCCGCGCGCCCCGTACGGCGCATGCGGAGGCCGAAGGCGACGTTGCCGCCGACATCGCGCTGCGGAAAGAGCTGGTGATCCTGGAACATGAGGCCGAGTTGGCGCTTGTGCGCCGGAACGCCGCTCTGATCCTGCCCCGACAGCAGCACCCTCCCCGCGTCGAGCGGCTGAAGGCCGGCCACCACCCGCAGCAGAGTGGACTTGCCGCTTCCGCTCGGCCCCAGCACACAGACCGTCTCGTGGTCGGCGACCTCCAGGTCAACCGTGTCCAGGGCGGTGCGCGCGCCGAAACGGACACTCGCTCCTTCGAGTCGAAGCATCAGAACTCTCCTGAGCGATCGGTCCGCAGACGTTCGAGTACGAGCAGGGAGCAGGCGCAGACGAGCATCAGCACCGTGCTCAGGGCCATGGCCTGCCCGTAGTTGAGTTCTCCGGCGCGCCCCAGGAAGCGTCCGACGGCGACGGGCAGCGTGGGGCTGTCAGGGCGGGCGATGAAGATGGTGGCGCCGAACTCCCCCAGCGAGACGGCGAAGGCGAAGCCCGCCGCGATCAGGAGTGCGCGCCGTACGAGGGGCAGATCGACCTCGCGCCAGGCGCGCCACGGTGAGGCGCCGAGCACGGCAGCCGCTTCGCGGAGCCGGACATCGACCGCCCGCAGGACCGGAAGCATCGTCCGCACCACGAAGGGGACACCGACCAGGGCCTGGGCCAGCGGCACGAGAATCCAGGATGCGCGCAGATCAAGTGGCGGTTCGTCCAGGGCGATCAGGAATCCGAAACCGACTGTGACGGCCGAGGTGCCGAGCGGGAGCATCAGCAACGCGTCGAACCCCCGCACCAGTTTGCCTGCCCGGCGGGTGAGCGCGGCAGCAGCGAGGCCCCCGACCAGCAGGGCGATCAGGGTGGCCACAGCCGCGTAGGCGAGGGAGTTGCCGATCGCCTCGACGGGCGCGACCAGGAAGGTGCCGGTCTCGTCGACGGTCCCCAGGGCACGGTAGAACGTCAGCCCGTAACCGCCCGCCGAGGTGCGGAGCGAACGTTCGACCAGGACGCCGAGGGGCGCAAGTATCAGCAGTGCGATGACGGTCAGGACACCGCACAGCAGCGCCCACTGCCCCACGCCCCGAGGCCGGTGCGAGGTGTGTTCGGGGTCGACGAGCCGAAGCGCACTCTCCCGCTTCCGCACCGTCCACGCGTGCAGGGCAAGCAGCACAGTGACGGCCGCGAGCTGCACCAGTGTCAGCACCGCCGCGGTCGGCAGCTGGAGCAGACCGGCCGTCTGCCGGTAGATCTCCACCTCAAGCGTCGCGTGACGCGGTCCGCCCAGGATCTGGATGACTCCGAAGGAGGTGAAGGTGAACAGGAAGACCATCAGTGCCGCTGCGGCCAGTGCGGGGCCCAAGGCAGGCAGGGTCACCCGCCGCCAAGCACCGAAGCGGCTCGCTCCCAGCAGTCTGGCGGCCTCCTCCTGCCGCGGATCGAGCTGGGACCACAGCCCTCCGACGGTGCGTATGACCACCGCGTAGTTGAAGAAGACGTGTGCCAGGAGGATGGCCCAGACAGAGGTGTCCAGCCGTACGCCCCACAGCTCGTCGAGTACCCCGCCGCGGCCCAGCAGTCCGAGGAAGGCCGAACCGACCACTACTGTCGGCAGGACGAAGGGCACCGTCACCAGCGCGCGCAGCAGTTGCTTGCCCGGAAAGTCGAAGCGGGCGAACACATAGGCGCCCGGCAGGGCGATCAGCAGCGTGAGCCCCGTCGAGGCGGCGGCCTGCCAGAGGGTGAACCACAGGACGTGGAGCGTGGCGGAGTCGGTGAGCACGTCCGCGACACGGTGCGGTTGCCAGTGGCCGTCCGCTCGCAGGCCCCTGCCGACGATGGCGACGACGGGGTAGGCGAAGAAGAGCGCGAAGAAGACCACCGGCACGGCCATCAGGCCGAGCCGCACCACCGCTGCCCGGTGCCGCATCGAACCGCCGCGCGGGAGCGGCGGCGCCGGTGGCCCCGTACGGGGCTTGGTCGCCTCGTTCAGCACGGTATGCCGCTCACACGGTCACTTCAGCATGAGTGAGGTCCACGCCTTCACCCACTCGTCGCGGTTCTTCCCGATCCGGGCCGGCTCCATAGTGGCCGGATCGTCGATGGTCACGCCGTAGGTCGTGAACAGCTCCGGCAGCTCGGCCTCGGTGCTGGCGGGGTTGACGAACATGCTCAGCGGCAGGTCCTCCTGGAACGACCTGCTCAACAGGAAGTCCAGCAGTGCCTTGCCCCCCTGCACGTTGGAAGCGCCCTCGAGCAGCCCGGCGAACTCGATCTGCCGGAAGCAGGTGCCCTCGGCCACCCCCGTCGGAGCCTGCTTCGGCTGCGGGTCCTTGCCCACCACCTCGGCCGGCGGGCTGGAGGCGTACGACACGACGAGCGGACGGTCGCCCTTGCCCTTGCCCGCGCCGGAACCGCTGAAGCGCTCGGTGTACGCCTGCTCCCAGCCGTCGACCACCTCCACTCCGTTCTTCCGGAGCTTCTTCCAGTAGTCCTGCCATCCGTCGGCCCCGTACTCCCGCACCGTGGCGAGCAGGAAGCCCAGGCCCGGCGACGAGGTGCCCGCGTTCTCGGTGACCAGGAGGTTCTTGTAGTCGGGGTGGGCCAGATCGGCGAGGGTGCGCGGCGGCTCGAGCTTCCGGTCGGCGAAGTACTTCCGGTCGTAGTTGACGCAGATGTCCCCGGTGTCCACCGGCGTCACACGGTGCTTCCCCGCATCCAGCTGGAGCTTCTTCGGCACCTTGTTCAAGCCCTTGGCCTCGTACGGGGCGAACACTCCCTCGTCCAAGGGGCGGGAGAGGAAGGTGTTGTCCACGCCGAAGAAGACGTCTCCCTGCGGATTGTCCTTGTTCAGCACCGCTTGGTTGACGGCGGCTCCCGCATCACCACCGCGCAGTATTCGCACCTTGTAGCCGGTCTTCGCGGTGAACTCCCGCAGCACCTTCTTGGAGACCTGGAACGAGTCGTGCGTGACCAGCGTGACGCTCTTCGCCCCGTCACCCCCCTGGTCTCCGTCGGAGCCTCCGCAGGCGGCCAACAACGGAAGACCCAGGGCAACGGTGAGTAGGGCGATAGCGGACTGCTTCATCGGACTGCCTTCGGGTACGGAAGTACGCGGGCACGCGGGCAGCACGAGAGGAGGTCCGAACTTCCTACCCAGCATGACCTGGGCGAGGTTCGAGGGTCTGCGGCCGATACTGCCGCACTCTCAGCGCTGCTCGCGCTCCCCTGTCGGTTCTACATAAACGTTCTTTCGAACAGTACCAGTCCGCCCGGCCGGCCTTCCCCGGGTCAGCGCTCGGTAGCGGCCAGCTGGCCGCAGGCACCGTCGATCTCCTGGCCGCGAGTGTCGCGCACGGTCACCGGCACGCGGTGCGCCTCCAGTGCCCGTACGAACTCGCGCTCGTCCTCCGGGCGGGAGGCCGTCCACTTGGAGCCGGGGGTGGGG
Organism: Streptomyces sp. CNH287; assembly: GCF_000424825.1. Taxonomy (NCBI): domain Bacteria; kingdom Bacillati; phylum Actinomycetota; class Actinomycetes; order Kitasatosporales; family Streptomycetaceae; genus Streptomyces; species Streptomyces sp. CNH287. Next base: position 83,515 of record NZ_KE384253.1, read on the forward strand.
TTCAGCGGGATCAGGTTGACGTGGACGCGCTTGCCCTTGAGGAGTCGGCCGAGCAGGTCGGCCCGCCATGCCTGGTCGTTGATGTCCCTGATCAGCGCGTACTCGATGGACACGCGCCGCCCCGAGCGCTCGGCGTACTCCCAGGCCGCGTCCAGGACCTCGCGCACCTTCCACCGGGTGTTCACCGGGACGAGGGTGTCTCGCAGCTCGTCGTCCGGTGCGTGCAGGGAGACGGCCAGCCGGCAGGTGAAGCCCTCGTCGGCGAAGCGCCGCATCGCCGGTACCAGACCGACCGTGGAGACCGTGATGCCGCGCTGCGAGATGCCCAGCCCGTCCGGTTCGGGATCGGTGAGCCGCCGGATCGCCCCGACCACCCGCTTGTAGTTGGCCAGGGGCTCCCCCATGCCCATGAACACGATGTTGGACAGCCGCGCCGGGCCGCCCGGCACCTCGCCGTCCCGCAGCGCCCGCATCCCGTCGACGATCTGGTGGACGATCTCGGCGGTCGAGAGGTTGCGGTCCAGCCCTGCCTGGCCGGTGGCGCAGAACGGGCAGTTCATGCCGCATCCGGCCTGTGAGCTGATGCACATGGTGACCCGGTCGGGGTAGCGCATGAGCACCGATTCGACGAGCGTCCCGTCATGCAGCTTCCAGAGAGTCTTCCGCGTGGTGTCCTCGTCGCAGCTGATGTGCCGTACGACACTCATCAGCGACGGCAGCAGTTCCGCCGCGAGCTTCTCGCGGGCAGCCGCCGGAATGTCCGTCCACTCCGCCGGGTCGTGCGCGTAGCGGGCGAAGTAGTGCTGCGAGAGCTGCTTGGCACGGAACGACTTCTCGCCGAGCGCGGCGACCGCCTCGCGGCGTTCACCGGGGTCGAGGTCGGCCAGGTGCCGCGGCGGCCGGGTGGCCCCGCGCGGCGCGACGAAAGTGAGTTCTCCGGGTACAGGCATGATTCCTCAAGTGTCGCAGACCCGCGGCGGAGCCCCGTACCGCACTGACCCCGCCCCGGTACGGCTCCGCGCCGTACGCCGCGCCGACGGCGCACGCACGCGCCGCGGCCGCACCGTACGGGGCCGCATCGGCCCCAGACCGCGGCCGGCCGGGTCAGCCGGACCCGACGAAGACCACCAGCAGAAGCCACACCACCGGCGCCGTCGGCAGTATGGAGTCGAGCCGGTCCATGATTCCCCCGTGACCCGGCAGCAGGGTGCCCATGTCCTTGATGCCCAGGTCCCGCTTCATCATGGATTCCCCGAGATCGCCGAGGGTGGCGCTGACTGCCACGGCCAGGCCGAGAACGAGCCCCTGCCACCAGGTGCCGTCGTCGATCAAGAAGTGCATGCACAGCGCTCCGGCCGCCATCGCGAACGCGACGGCGCCGAAGAGCCCCTCCCGTGTCTTGCCGGGACTGATCCTCGGTGCGAGCTTGCGTGAGCCGAAGCGCCACCCGACCGCGTACGCACCGGTGTCACTGACGACGGTCAGCAGCAGGAAGGTGAGAACCCTCCAGGCGCCGTCGTCGGCAGCCAACATCAGCGCCACGAACGTGGCCAGGAACGGTACGTAGAACGCCGCGAAGACGGCCGCGGTGACATCCCGCAGGTACTGCTCTGCCGCGTCCGTCATCCGCCAGACCAGCACCGCGAGCGCCGTCAGGGCCATCGCCACCCAGGCGCCCTCCGCCCCCCGTACGTAGCCCGCGACCACCATCGCGGCGCCGCCCAGGGCGAGCGGCACGAGCGGAACCCGGATGTCCTTGCGTTCGGCGAGCCGGGAGGTCAGCTCCCAGAGACCGACGACGACGGCCACGACGATCACACCGACGAATGCCGGCTTGTAGACGAAGAGCGAGGCGATGATGACGGCGCCGAGCCCGAGACCGACCCCTATCGCGGCGGGCAGGTCACGCCCGGCACGCTTCTTTCCCTCCGCACGCGCGCCCGCACGGTTGCCCGGAGCTGGCGCCTGCGGCGGCTCACCGGAACCGCGCGGCAGGGCGCCGCCCGCGTCGTCACGGCTGCCGTGCTCACCCGGCGCCTGTTCACCCCGGCCGCGGCCACCGGGGTCGGCGCCGGGGTCCGGGCCGGGACGGGCGCGGGGACGGAAACGAGGATCGCCGGGCTCGGGTGCTCCCGGGTCAGGCACGATGGGCATGGGCCGAGTCTGCGACGTGGCCGCCGGGTCGACGCCTAGGCGCGCGGAAGCCGACCCGTCGCTTAGCTGGGCGGGCCCCCCCGGGCCGGGGGGCCCCGGACGGCGCGGGTTCCAGTGGCCCACGCGCGGCGGCGGGGCCCCTTGGGATGAGTCAGTCACGGGTAACAGCCTCAGACCTCGAGCAGCTCGGCTTCCTTGTGCTTGAGCAGCTCGTCAACCTGCCCGACGTACTTCGCGGTGGTGTCGTCGAGTTCCTTCTCCGCACGGCGGCCCTCGTCCTCACCGACCTCGCCGTCCTTGATGGCCTTGTCGATGGTCTCCTTGGCCTTGCGGCGTACGCTGCGGATCGAGATCTTGGCGTCCTCGCCCTTGGTCTTGGCGACCTTGATGAACTCCCTGCGGCGCTCCTCGGTCAGCTCGGGCAGGACCACCCGGATGAGATGCCCGTCGTTCGACGGGTTGACGCCGAGATCAGAGTCCCGGATCGCCTGTTCGATGTTGCGCAGCGCGGTCTTGTCGAACGGCGTCACCACGGCCATGCGCGGTTCGGGCACGGAGAAGGACGCCAGCTGGTTGATCGGCGTCATCGCACCGTAGTACTCCGCCACGATCTTGTTGAACATCGCCGGGTGCGCACGGCCGGTGCGGATCGCGGCGAAGTCCTCCTTGGCGACGACGACCGCCTTCTCCATCTTCTCCTCGGTCTCGAGGAGGGTCTCTTCGATCACCATGTGCTCCTGGTTTTTCGATGAATGAGCCTGAAACTGCATTCTTCCGGGAACACCCCCCGGACGTCCGCAGTGCCCTGATTCCTGCACGGTGTCCGACCGGCAGGCTGTTGTCCATCCCCGTACGGCGCTTTCCAACGGCACGCTGCCGCAGGCGAATTCGGTCGGCCGGCGAGCAGCTCAGTCGCGGGTGCCCTGGCTGCTCACCAGCGTGCCGATCTTCTCACCCTTGACCGCCCGACCGATGTTGCCCTCGGCCAGCAGTTCGAAGACCAAAATCGGCAGCTTGTTGTCCCGGCAGAGGGTGACCGCGGTGGCGTCGGCGACCTTCAGGTCCCTCGTAATGACCTCGCCGTATTCCAGCGCGTCGAACTTCACGGCGGACGGGTTCTTCGCCGGGTCGGCGTCGTACACGCCGTCCACGCCGTTCTTGCCCATCAGCAGCGCCTCAGCGTCGATCTCCAGAGCACGCTGTGCGGCCGTCGTGTCAGTGGAGAAGTAGGGCATGCCCATGCCCGCACCGAAGATGACGACGCGGCCCTTCTCCAGGTGTCGCACGGCCCGCAGCGGGATGTACGGCTCCGCGACCTGCCCCATGGTGATGGCGGTCTGGACCCGGGAGTCGATGCCCTCCTTCTCCAGGAAGTCCTGGAGGGCGAGGCAGTTCATGACCGTGCCGAGCATCCCCATGTAGTCGGAACGCGCCCTGTCCATGCCGCGCAGCTGGAGCTCCGCCCCGCGGAAGAAGTTGCCGCCACCGATCACGACGGCGATCTCGGCCCCCTCACGCACGACGGAGGCGATCTCCCGCGCCACCTTGTGCACCACATCGGGGTCGACCCCCAATCCCCCGCCTCCGGCGAATGCCTCGCCTGAGAGTTTCAGCAGAAAGCGACGCCGGCTGCCGACTTTGTCGGTGTCATTGCTCATGGAGATCTCCTCGTGCATACGAAGGAGGCCATTGCCTCTGGACCCTCTCGGCTCCTCGTGGCAATGGCCTCCTCGTCAGAACTGCCGTGTGCCCGACCCTAGCGGGTCCCCGTCCGGTCCGCGGATGAGGTGGGGCGGCGTCGCGTACGGTCAGGCGCCGACGCGGAAACGGGCGAAGCGCTTCAGCTTGACTCCGGCCTCGTCCAGCACCTTCTGCACGGACTTCTTGTTGTCCTTGGCGAACGGCTGGTCCAGGACGACGTTCTCCTTGAAGAAGCCGTTGACCCGGCCTTCCACGATCTTCGGCAGGGCCTGCTCGGGCTTGCCCTCCTCACGCGCGGTCTCCTCCGCGATGCGGCGCTCGTTCTCCACCGTCTCGGCGGGAACATCCTCGCGGGAGAGGAATGTCGGCGCGAACGCGGCGATGTGCTGCGCGACGTCCTTCGCAATGGAGGCCTTGGCGGCGTCGTCCGCGGACGGAGCGTCCAACTCGACCAGCACGCCGACCTGCGGGGGCAGATCAGGGCTCGTCCGGTGGAGGTAGGCAGCCACGTACCCGCCGGAGAACTGCGCGAAGCGGTCCAGGACGATCTTCTCGCCGAGGGTCGCGTTGGCCTCGTCGACATACGCCTGGACGGTCTTGCCGCCCTCGATCTCGGACGCGAGCAGAGCCGCGGTGTCGGCCGGACCGGACGCGGCGACATGCGCGGCGATCGCGTCGGCGACGGCGACGAACTTGTCGCCCTTGGCGACGAAGTCGGTCTCGCACTTGAGCTCGACGAGCACGCCCGAGGCGTTTCCGTCGGCGATGAGGGCGACGACCGCGCCGTTCGAGGCGGTGCGCGACTCGCGCTTGGCGACGCCCTTCTGGCCCTTGACCCGGAGGATCTCGACGGCCTTGTCGACGTTGCCCTCGGCCTCGTCCAGCGCCTTCTTGCAGTCCATCATGCCGGCGCCGGTGAGCTCGCGCAGCTTCTTGACGTCAGCGGCGGTGTAGTTCGCCATCCTTCTTTCCTTCTGTGCACTGGGCCCCGCACCATGCTGAGCACCGGGCGGGGCTGATCCGTATGAGGGTCGCTGGAGCGGCCGGACGAGCGGGCCCGGGCACAGGTGACGGGACGTCACAGTGTGCCCGCGTGCCTGCTCGGACGAGCCGGACCGGATACGCCGGGCGGCGGTGGGAGGAGCCTCTCACCGCCGCCCGGCGCGTATCACGCGTCTTCGGCGGGCTTCTCTGCGGCCTGGGGCTCGGCAGCGGCCTCGGCCGGCTTCTCCTCCGCCGCGGGTGCCGCAGCCTCCGGCTCAGCCGCGACGGCCTCGGGGGCCGCCTCGGCGGGCTTCTCCTCCGCCGCGGCCTCGTCGGCCTTGGGGCCTTCGGCCTTCTCGCCCTCGAGCAGCTCCCGCTCCCACTCGGCCAGCGGCTCACCGGCGGCCTTCTCGCCCTTGCCCTCCGAGGAGCCGGCGGAACGGGCGATGAGGCCCTCCGCGACGGCGTCGGCGATCACTCGGGTGAGCAGGGTGACGGAACGGATCGCGTCGTCGTTGCCCGGGATCTTGTAGTCGACCTCGTCCGGGTCGCAATTGGTGTCGAGGATCGCGACGACCGGGATGTTGAGCTTGCGCGCCTCGCCGACGGCGATGTGCTCCTTCTTGGTGTCCACGATCCAGACGGCGCTGGGCACCTTCTGCATCTCGCGGATACCGCCGAGGGTCTTCTCCAGCTTGGCCTTCTCGCGGGAGAGGACGAGCAGCTCCTTCTTGGTGAGGCCGGAGGCGGCCACATCCTCGAAGTCGATCTGCTCCAGCTCTTTCAAGCGCTGCAGGCGCTTGTACACCGTCGAGAAGTTGGTGAGCATGCCGCCGAGCCAACGCTGGTTGACGTACGGCATCCCCACGCGGGTGGCTTGCTCGGCAATGGCTTCCTGGGCCTGCTTCTTGGTGCCCACGAACATGATGGAGCCGCCGTGAGCGACGGTCTCCTTGACGAACTCGTAGGCGCGGTCGATGTACGACAGCGACTGGAGCAGGTCGATGATGTAGATGCCATTGCGCTCGGTGAAGATGAAGCGCTTCATCTTCGGGTTCCAGCGACGGGTCTGGTGCCCGAAGTGGACGCCGCTTTCCAGCAGCTCCCGCATCGTGACGACGGCCATGGCCGTTCTCCTTGAGGTACTCGGTTGTTTCGCGACGCCCGCGCGGACGCCGCATGCCTGACGCCCCTGACGCGCTGTGCCCGGGAAGCTCTCCTGAGAAAGCGTCCGGGGACCGAGGTACGCGGCCACCGGGCGAGGGTGGCGGGGCGTGCGAAGTCGATCCGGTGACCCGGATCGCCACCAGAAGTGTACGGGACCCGCCGGGCCGCGCGCGACGGCGCCCGGCGGCGGACGGCGCGCCGTGCCGGGACCTCTCACGCGGCACCCGTCCGGCAGGTACGACACGTCAGGGTGACGGAGATATCCACAACCGATCAGTAGTCCACCGGATCTCATCATGATCCCCCGCGGGACGCCGCACCCGTCACCGTGAGCCCATGAACACACGACGGTACGTATGCGCAGGGCTGGCGGCGGCCATGGTGACGACGGCGCTGCTCGTGGCCGCGGCGTCGCGGCCCGAGGGCTCGCCGGAAACGCCCCCGGATGCGGTCGCCGCGGGTTCGAGCAGCGTCACGCTCCGGACGGAGGGCGCCGGGGCGTCCCCTGCGTTCGCAGTCGCACCCGCGGTATCACCCGTACCCCGGGCAGGGGCAGCCGCACCCGCCGCAGGCAAGACCGATGCGGCGGACCGCACCCGTCCGTCGGGGCGTGAGCGCAGCTGGCCCGTGACGGGCGGGCGGAGCGGGGCTCGACCTCTCGTACTCCGCGGCTGGGCACCACCGGCGACCCCCTGGGGCGCGGGGCACCGAGGGGTGGATCTCGCAGCCGGGCCGGGCAGCCCGGTCCACGCCGTGGCGGAGGGCCGCGTGACCTTCGCGGGCACCGTGGCCGGCCGCGGCGTCGTCTCCGTCGAACTGACGGACCGCCGCCCCGCCCGGGGCGGTCCGCCGCTGCGCACGACCTTCGAGCCGGTACGCGCCGCGGTCGCGAAGGGCGACCGGGTACGCGCCGGGCAGGTGGTGGGTGCGGTGCAGTCCGGGCCCTTCCACTGCGGGCGGGCCTGCCTGCACTGGGGGCTGCTGCAGGGCGACACCTACCTCGATCCGCTGTCCCTGCTCCCGTCGTGGATGCTGCACCGCGGGCCGTCCCGGCTGCTGCCCTACCTCGGTTTCCCGCTGCCCGAGCAGCGGGAGACATCGGCGGCGCGCGTGGACGGGCGGGCAGCGGCACGGAGGGGCATTGGAGCGGGCAGGCCTCGGCCCACGGGGAGGGTGGCATCGGCGGTCCCCGCCGGTCTCGCGTTCGGCCTGGCGCTGGTCACGGTCTGGGCGCATCACCGGCTGTGGAGGGGCCGCGGGCCAAGCCTCGCCCGGAGGCGGAATCAGCCACGCACTCCGTGCAGTGCCATGGACACCGCGGCCTCCGTGATGCGGTCAGGGTCCTCGGCCGCGCCGAGTTCGATACGCCGGACCGCCGAGTCGACGACGCCCTGGAGGAGCAGCGCGGCGAGCCGGGGCTGGTCGTGCCCAAGGGCTCCCAGCGCCTCGACCACCATCGAGATCAGACCGCCGTGCGCGGCTCGGATGCGCTCTCGCGCTGAGGCGTCCAGCTCTCCCGCCGAGATGGCGACCACTGCCCGGTGCCGCCGGTCCCCGACGAGCGCCAGCTGGCAGCGGATGTACGCCTCGATCCGCGCCTCGGGGGTGTCCGCCTCGGCCATAGCCGTTTCGACTTCGGCGGCCCAGACGGGGAAATCGACTGCGCACAGCTCCTCGACGACAGCCGCGCGGGAGCGGAAGTACTCGTAGACGGAGGACCGGGCGAGGCCCGTGCGCCGTGCGAGGGCCGGAAAGGTCAGCGCTTCGGTGCCGCCCTCGGACAGCAAGGAGCGCGCGGCGTCCAGCAGGGCGTCGCGCTGCATGGTCCGGTGTTCGGCCACGGAGGCTGCTCGGATCCTGGGCACCTGGCCACTCTACGGACGGCTGTACCGGTTCAGCGACCTACCTCGGCAAGTTTGGCCCGGAGTTGGAGTACGGACTTCGTGTGGATCTGGCTGACCCGGCTCTCGGTCACCCCCAGTACCTGGCCGATCTCGGCCAGAGTGAGGCCCTCGTAGTAGTAGAGGGTGACCACCGTCTTCTCCCGCTCGGGCAGCGTGTTGATCGCACGGGCCAGGAGCCTGCGGAGTTCGCGGTCCTCAGCGATCTCCACGGGGTTGTCGGCCGCCGTGTCCTCCAGCGTGTCCATCAGGCTCAGCCGCTCACCGCTGTCGCCGCTGCCGTGCAGCAGTTCCTCCAGCGCCACGACGTTCGCCAGCGACAACTGACTGAAGACGCCGTGGAGTTCCTCGAGCGTGACCTCCATCTCGGCGGCGACCTCGGTCTCGGACGGAGTGCGCCGCAGCGAGGCCTCCAGCGTGGCGTACGCACGCTCCACCGCGCGTGCCTTCTGCCGGACCGAGCGAGGAATCCAGTCCATGGCCCGGAGTTCGTCGATCATCGCGCCACGGATGCGGGTGATGGCGTAGGTCTCGAACTTGATGGACCTCTCCGGATCGAACTTCTCGATGGCATCGATGAGCCCGAAGACCCCGGACGAGACGAAGTCCGCCTGCTCGACGTTGGACGGCAGCCCCACGCTCACCCTCCCGGCGACGTACTTCACCAGCGGCGAGTAGTGCAGGATGAGTTGCTCCCGCAGCCTGCCGTCACCACTGCCCTTGTACGACCGCCACAGCTCCTCGAGAGAGCTGGGAGCAGCCCCGGCCGCGGCATCATCGACCGCGACGGGCGCCGCGGCAGTGGCCGTACGGTCGGGCCCGGAGTTGTGCTGGGGCATTCGTCGCCTTGAGCCGTTCTAGTGGAGAGTCGAAGAGATGTCGTGAGCGTAGCGTGACTGGCATGTCGCGATGTGCGATGACCCCTCGGTCAAGCATGCGCAGATACGTTCCGCTGCACGCACCCCTGGGTTACGCCCCGAACGTCGTACCCGTGGCTGACGGGCGGGGCAGGGGCGCGAAGGTTCGGCGCATCGGCTCACCCTTTCACCCGGGAGCCGCAGGTCAAGGACCGCACCGTCACCCGATGGAGTGCCTGTCACCGCCACCGACACCCGGCTTCAACCACCAGTACTCGCCCCTGCGTTCGACGAAGCCGAGGGACCGCAGCTCGTGAAGCCTCACGAGCGTCCGCTGTGGCGGCACCCCCGCCATGCCCGCGAGGCGTTCCACCTCGACCCCGCTCCGGGCGGGCAACGCCTCCAGCACCCGCGCCGTCTCCACGGGCAGCACGTCCCGCGGCAGTACGGGCCCCTGCCGCTCCGGGGCGAGCTCCCCCATCCCGCCGACCAGCTCGATCACTTCGTCCGTGTCCGTGACCAGTTCACCTTCCATGCGCAGGAGTTGATGCACTCCCGCCGACATGCCCGAAGTCACCGCGCCCGGAACGCCCATGACGATCCTGCCCAGTTCCCTGGCCCGCCGTGCCGTGGAGAGGGAGCCGCTACGCAGTTCCGCCTCCACCACGACCGTGCCGCGTGTCAGGGCGGCGATGACGCGGTTGCGCAGTACGAAGCGGCTGCGGGTCGGATGGTCACGCGGTGGCAGCTCGGCCAGCAGCAGGCCCTGCGCGGCCACCCGCTCGATCAGCTCGCGGTGCCCGGCCGGGTAGCCGACGTCGACGCCGCAGGCCAGCACCCCGATGGTCGCCCCGCCGGCCGCCAGCGCACCACGGTGCGCGGCACCGTCGACGCCGTAGGCGGCTCCGGAGACCACCGTCCAGCCCCGCTCGGCCAGACCGGCGCCCAGCCCGGAGGCGACGTGCACGCCGTAGTCGGTGCACGCCCGGGCGCCCACCACCGCTACGGAGCGCAGCGCCCAGAAACGGAGCGAGGGCGCGCCCCTGATCCAGAGTCCGATCGGCCGGGCGAATCCCAGGTCGTCCAACTGCCCGGGCCACTCTGGGTCCCCGGGGCACAGGAAGCGCCCACCCCGCCGGGACACCTCCTCCAGGTCGGTTCGCGGCCGGGCGTCGCGGGCCCGCAGCCGCAGTCCCTCCCAGCGGTGTTCGGTCGCCCCGTCCAGCCGGGCACCACCCGCCGTCAGCGCGCGCACCACCTCCTGCGCTCCGTACCGCTCCAGCCACCGCCCCATCAGCTCGTCACCAGGCTCCGCGACGCGGGTGAGCGTGATCCGGGCGGCTCGCTCGGCGTCGGCGCTCACCGCGCCCCCTCCGCGGGGCCGCCGCCTGCGAAGCTGCTCCCCGCGTGACGGCCTGCGTCCGTAGCGGGGCGTTCACGACGTCCCCCCGCGCCGCCGCGCCGCGTGCTGGGGACACCCCGGCCGATCCCCGTGCGCAGTTCCAGCGCGCACGCGACGTCCTCGGCGGTGGGACGGCCGTGCCCGGCGATGTCCGCCACCGTCCAGGCGACACGCAGCACGCGGTCCAGGCCGCGCGCGGTGAGCAGGCCGCGGTCCATGTCCTCCTCCGCTCTGTCCAGGGCGCCCGACGCCAGCGGCCAGCGAGCGCGCAGGGCGTGACCGGGGACTTCGCTGTTCGTTGTCCACGGCGTGTCCGCCAGCCGGGCGGCTGCTCGCTCGCGGGCCGCCAGCACCCTTTCGGCCACCGTTGCGGTGGACTCGGCACGCCCGCCGAGAGCGGCCAGTTCGGAGCGGGCCAGCGGCTGCACCGTCACGCGGAGGTCGATCCGGTCCATCAGCGGGCCCGACAGCCTCGCGCGGTAGCGCCGCACTGAGGAGGGACGGCAATCGCAGTCGGCACCCCGCATCCCGTGCCGCCCGCACGGGCACGGGTTCGCGGCGAGCACGAGGAGGAAGCGGGCGGGCATGCGCATCATCCCCTGGGCACGGGCCACCACGACGTACCCGGACTCGAGCGGCTGGCGCATGGCGTCCATGACCTTGGCGCTGCACTCCGCGGCCTCGTCCAGAAAAAGCACCCCTTGGTGGGCCACCGAGACCGCTCCGGGGCGCGGCAGGCCGCTGCCCCCGCCGACGAGGGCCGCCATCGTCGCCGAGTGGTGCGGCGCGCAGTACGGCGGCCGGGTCACCAGCGGCTGCCCCTGCGGCAGTGATCCGGCCACCGAGTGCACGGCCGTCACCTCGAGCGACTCCTTGGCCGTGAGTGCGGGCAGCAGGCCGGGAAGCCGCTCCGCGAGCATCGTCTTGCCGGCGCCTGGCGGGCCCTTGAAGAAGATGTGGTGGCGACCCGCCGCCGCGATCTCCAGCGCGCGGCGGGCCCCGCCCTGCCCAGCCACCTCCGCCATGTCCAGTCCTTGCTGGTCTCCGGACATCCCGCCCCACAGGTCGGCTCCCGGCGTAGGGAGCCCCGCCGCCGGGGAGGGCCGCCCCTCGCGGGCGGTGGGCGGGCCGGCGGGGTCCTGCTCCACGGCGTCCTCCTCGGGCACCGGCCCGTCGGTGAGCACGGCGATCAGCTGGCGGAGGCTGCGGACACCGAGGACCGAGACGTCCGGGACCAGCGCCGCCTCGGCGGCTGCCTGCTCCGCGACGACGACGTGCCGGTACCCGGCGTCCGCCGCGGCCAGGACCGCGGGCAGCACTCCGCGCACGGGACGGACCCGGCCGTCGAGCCCCAGCTCACCGATCATCATGAGGTCGGCGATGGCGCGCGGGTCGATCCGCTCGGCGGCGGCGAGGACCGCGCAGGCGACGGCGAGGTCGAACCCGCTGCCGCTCTTGGGCACGGAAGCCGGGCTGAGCCCGACCGTGAGCTTCTTCTGCGGCCACTGCTCACCCGCGTTGACCACTGCGGCCCGCACGCGGTCGCGGCTCTCCACGAGGCTCTTGTCCGGCAGTCCGACCAGGGTGAACGTCGCGACGCCGGGTTCCAGGTCGGCCTGGACCTCTACCACGACGCCCTCCACGCCCACCAGCGCGACCGAGCAGGTACGGGCGAATCCCATCAGGCCACCCCCTTCGCGTGCTGGACCAGCGGCGCACCGCGCCCGGGGACCAGCACTCCCACCAGGTCGATGCGGACTCCGCCGGCGGGCGGCCGGCCGTAGCGGGCCACCCAGCACTCGCCCAGCCAGCGGGACGCCAGGCGACGCAGCCGGGCCGCCTTGGCCGGGGTGACCGCCGCCATCGGATGCTCGTAGGAGCCCAGGCTGCGGGTCTTCACCTCGCAGATGACGAGGGCGTCCAGATCTCGGGCGACGATGTCGACCTCGCCATCGCTGCAGCGCCAGTTGCGAGCCAGAATGGTCATGCCGCTTTCGCGCAGCCTTCGCGCGGCCAAATCCTCGCCGTAGCGGCCGAGTGCTCCTCGGGCGTTCACGGGAACCACCTCCGTGACCGACTGTGACGGCACCGGAGGCATTTTGGTGATCTTGCTGTTCTTCGGTGGACAACCCGCCGTCTGGGGATAACTTCGTCACCCTCACGGGCGGGATCAGCGGCTCTCGCGCCAGGCAGCCGCCACAGGACCGAAGGTGGGGATCGGGACGGGAGGAGCGGGCCGGAGCGGGAGTCCCGGACGCAGAAGGACGGAGCGGACCAGGACCGGGTCAGCCCTTGAAGCCCGAGTCCTCGGGCAGATCGAGTTCGCTCTTGTTCAGCTCCTCGATGTTCACGTCCTTGAAGGTGAGCACCCGGACCTGCTTCACGAAGCGAGCCGGCCGGTACATGTCCCAGACCCAGGCGTCAGCCATGGAGACCTCGAAGAAGACCTCGCCCTGTACCGAGTGCACCTGCATCTCGTAGTCGTTGGTGAGGTAGAAGCGCCGCTCGGTCTCGATCACGTACTTGAACAGGCCGACGACGTCGCGATACTCCCGGTAGAGCTTCAGCTCCATCTCGGTTTCGTACTTCTCGAGGTCCTCGGCGCTCATGGCATGTTCCCCTTCAGCCGTGCGTCCCCCTATTGTGCGTCAGGCCGGACGGCCGCGTGCGGCCCGCGCCCGGCGGCGGGAGATCGGCCCGTGGGCCGCGCCGCCGAGGATGAGTACCGCTCCGACGAGGATCGCGAGGACGAGCGGGCGCACGGGCCCCGGCTCGGAGACGCCGCCGGGCAGCGCGGCGAAGGCGTCGGGGCGACTGATAACGCCGAGGCTCGCCATGGGCCACGCCGCCGCGTCCACCCGCGCGTCCACGGCCGATCGGTCGACGGCCCAGTCATCACTCTTCAGGCGCATCCGGGAATCCTGCGAATCTTGTCGCTGGTCACCGAGCAGGAAGAGCTTGCCCCGGGGAACCGTCTCCTCGAAGCCGGTCTCCGAGGCCGGGCCTCCGCCGGGCAGGTACGGCTCGTCGACGGCTTGGCCGTCGATCGTGAGCCGCCCCTCCGCGTCACAGCAGGCGACCTTGTCGCCGCCCACGCCCACGACCCGTTTCAGCATCGGCAGGTCGCCCCACACCGAGTCGCGGAAGACCACGACGTCACCGCGGCGTACGTCGCCACCGTCTATACGCTCCGCCAGCACCCGGTCACCGGCCTTGACCGTGGGCGCCATGGAGTCGGTGGGCACGGTGTAGGGCTGGTAGACGATCGCGCCCCAGACGAAGCCGCCCAGGAAGAGGACACAGCCCAGCGCCACGGCGATTCCGGACAGCACCTGCCCGCGCCGTCCGGTCTCGCCGGTGGCCGTACGTCCCGCTGTGCCCATACCGTGTGCTCCCGGATACTCGCCCGCGCGGCCCGCGCCGCTGCGGTCTGGGCGCACCCTACCGGGGCGTACGCGGCGCGTCAGCCGGTGGCTGAGGCCTGTCCGGTACGCACCCCTCCGTCGTCATGCCCGCCGGATTCCTGACGCCGCCTGCGCCGCCACAGCACCAGGGGCAAGGCCCCCGCCAGCCCGAAGACCGCCGGAGCCGCTCCGGCTGCCTTCGCCGCGAGGCCCTTGTCCTCGAAGATGTCCGGCACCGGCAGCGTCGCCCAGCGGTCGAGGGGCCAGGCGACGACGACCGCGCGGCCGACCGCCTCGTCGACCGGTACGGCACCGCCGTCCTTGCCCTGGTGATAGCGGGAGTCCAGCGAGTCCTGGCGGTGGTCGCCCATCACCCACATGTACCCGTCCTTCACCTTGACCGGGCCGAAGGGCTTGTCGTCACAGGGTGTGTTCCCCGGGTAGAGATACGGCTCGTCCAGCGCCTTCCCGTTGACCATGACCTTGCCGCCCCGCTTGCACTCCACGGTGTCGCCGCCGACCCCGATGACCCTCTTGATCAGGTCCTTCTCATCGGCGGACGGCATCAGGCCGACGAAGCTGAACACCTTCTGCACGACGTTCTGGTCGGTCTCGGTGTCGGGCAGCCAGCCGCCGGGGTCATGGAAGACCACGACCTCGCCGCGCTCCGGCTCGGAGCCGAACCAGGGCGTCAGCTTGTCGACCAGGACACGGTCACCGACCTGGAGCGTGTTCTGCATGGAGTTCGACGGAATGGAGAACGCCTGCAACAGGAAGGTCTTGATCAGCAGTGCCAGGATCAGCGCGACACCGACGAGAAGGGGAAGCTCCTTCCAGAAGGAGCGCGGCTTCTTGGGCTTGCTCCGGCCATGGCCCGGGGGGGCGTCGGCAGCCTCGTCGGGGCTGCCGTCCGTGCGCCCCGTCTCGGTGGTCGGGCCTTCGTCACTCCCGTCGGGCCGTACCTCGGAGCCTTCTCGTTCCGGATCGCCCGAACCGGACTGCGCGCCGACCGCCACGTCCCCCACATCCACTCCTCACACTGCGCTGTCGTCTGTCCCACAGCCGGGACAGACCCACCACTCCCATAACGAGCGGGAGTTCCGCAGGGCTCGGGAGTTGAACCAATCGATTGTCCCCGAGGGGGCCCGCGGCTGTCGCACCGCCGCGCGCGTCGGGGACCGAAGCGTAGGTGCCGGGTTCCTCCAGGCGCTGCCAGTGGTTGAAGGGCCACGCGATGACCACGGCACGGCCGACGATCAGATCCTCCGGAACAGTACCGCTGCCCTCGTCGTCCAGGTGGTAGCGGGAGTCGGCGGAGTTGGAGCGGTGGTCTCCCATCACGAACACCCGGCCGTCGGGCACCTTCACCTTGAACTCCATCTTCGACGGCGCGTTGTCCGGGTAGAGGTAGGGCTCGTGCAGCGGTGTGCCGTTGACCGAGACCCGGCCGCTCTTCCCGCAGCACGCGACGGTGTCGCCGCCGACCGCGACCACCCGCTTGATCAAGTCCTGTTCGTCGTCGGAGGGCAGCAGGCCGATGAAGGTCAGGAAGCTCTTGGCCTGCTTGATGCCGACGGGAGCCTCCTCCTCCTTCTTCTCCTGTTCCTCCCCCAGCCAGCCGCCCGGGTCCTTGAAGACGACCACGTCCCCGCGCTCCGGCTTGACACCGAACCACGGGGTGAGCTTGTCGACCAGCACCCGGTCGCCGATCTTGATCGTCTGCTCCATCGAGCCTGACGGGATGACGAAAGCCTGCACCAGGAACGTCTTGAGGACCAGCGCTATCAGGAGTGCGACCCCGATCAGGATCGGAATCTCCTTGGTCATCGACAGCCGTCTGCGGCGCTTGATCCGTTTCGCGGCCCGCCGCCGGGCGGCCCGGCCCTCGCCGGGTCCGCGCAGCGGCGGGCTCGCGGCATCGGCGCCCGCAGGGCCGGAGCCGGAGGTTGCGGAAGCGTCGTCGACGGGGCTCGCGGGGTCTCTCTGGGGGCGCCGGTGGTGCCCGTACGGCCGACGGCCGCGGTCACGCATCGCCGTGTGCCCTCACGGCGCCCGGGAGCCGGTGCGCGCCGAGGGAGTCCCAGCGGTTGGGCGGCCAGCCGACCCAGTCCACCCGGCCGATCACCTGGTCCACGGGGACGGTGCCACCACCGGGCTTGCCGAGGTAGTCGCGGGAGTCGACGGAGCCGGAACGATGATCGCCCATCACCCAGAGCCGACCCCGCGGCACCTCGATGTCGAACGGCACCGCCGACGGAGCGTCTCCCGCGTGCAGGTATGCCTCCTCCACCGGCGCGCCGTTCACCTCGAGCCTCCCCCGTTCGTCGCAGCAGGTCACCCGGTCACCGCCGATCCCGATCACGCGCTTCACGAAATCGGTGTCGGCCGGCTCCATCAGGCCGACCGCCGCTCCGGCCGCCCGGAGCAGGCCGGTCACCGGATTGCCGCGTGATTCCTCCTCCACGAACGACCCCCTGCCGTCAAAGACGACAACGTCCCCCCGCGCCGGATGGTTGCCGAAACGGTAGGCCAGTTTGTTGACCATGACCCGGTCGCCGACTCGCAGGGTGGGGTCCATCGATGAACTCGGAATCAGAAAAGGCTGCACCACGAAGGTACTGACCAGCAAGACCACCGTCAGCACGAACGCGCCCGCCATGGACACACGAACGGAGCGCGACCAGCGCCGACGCCCCTGTTCGGGGTCGGCGGAGCGGTCGCGCTCCGATTCCTGCTCCGGCTGTCCCGGCTTCGGGGGTTCGGTGTCCATCAGGCCGAGAGCCTATCCGGACAACCCGGGGCCGCCCGAAGGGAGATCAGTTCTCGCGCTTCTCCTTGATCTTGGCGGCCTTGCCGCGCAGATCACGCAGGTAGTAGAGCTTGGCGCGGCGGACGTCGCCGCGGGTGACGACCTCGATCTTCTCCACGACCGGGGTGTGCACCGGGAAGGTGCGCTCCACGCCGACGCTGAAGCTGACCTTGCGGACCGTGAAGGTCTCCCGGACGCCAGAGCCCTGACGGCGGATGACGACGCCCTTGAACTGCTGGACACGCGAGCGGTTGCCCTCGACCACGCGCACGTGGACGTTGACCGTGTCACCCGGGCGGAAGGTCGGGATGTCGCTGCGCAGCGAAGCGGAGTCGACGTTGTCGAGAAGGTGGGACATACCGTCTGCTTTCCTCGCCCATGCCACAGGTCAGGAGCGGAATCATCGTGATGCTGGTGGATGCCGCCGTCCGGGCGGCGTTCGTCCCCCTGTGGCAGGGTCGCGCACCGGAGGTGATGGCAGCGGCCTATTCTTCCACGGCTTCGCCCGTACGCCCAAATCGGCAGGGTTCGCCGTGGTCACCCGGGCCGCCCGGGGCCGAGCTTTCGGGGGCGCGCGGAGGGGTGGCGGCGGACGCCGCGGGGTGACGGGCGTCCGGGGCCGGACTCCCGGAACCGGCCGGCCCGGGCTCCCAGCCCAGCCCCGCCAGCGCCGCGCGGTCCCGCTTGTCGAACAGCGCGGGGTCGGCGCTCCGGATCAGCTCGGGGCGATGGCTGCTCGTACGGGCGAGCGCCTCGTCCCGCCGCCAGCGCGCCACCTTGCCGTGGTGCCCGCTGAGGAGCACCTCGGGTACGGCGCGCCCGCGCCACTCGGGCGGCTTGGTGTAGACGGGCCCCTCGAGCAGGCCGGCCATCGCCCCCGGTGCGAAGGAGTCGTCGCGGTGCGACTCGGCGTTGCCCAGCACTCCCGGCAGCAGTCGCGCGACAGCCTCCACCATCACCAGCACCGGCGCCTCGCCCCCGGCGAGGACGTAGTCCCCGATGGAGACCTCCAGCACCTCCAGCTGCTCGGCGTACTCGTCGACGACTCTGCGGTCGATCCCCTCGTAGCGCGCCGGGGTGAACACCAGCCAGGGCTTCTCCGCGAGCCGGAGGGCCAGCTCCTGGGTGAAGGGGACTCCGCTGGGCGTGGGAACGACGACGACAGGATCGCCGTGGCCGGAGGCGATGACCGAGTCGAGCGCCTCACCCCAGGGTTCGGGCTTCATCACCATGCCGGGTCCGCCCCCGTACGGGGTGTCGTCGACCGTGTGGTGCCGGTCGTGCGTCCAGTCCCGCAGGTCGTGCACCCGAACGTCCAGCTGGCCGCGGGCGCGCGCCTTGCCGACGAGGGAGACGTTCAACGGCTCCAGGTACTCGGGGAAGATCGTGACGACGTCGAGCCTCACCGCGCGTCGCCTCCGCCCGCGTCCTCGATGAGGCCCGGCGGCGGATCGACGACCACCCGCTGTGCCGCCAGGTCGATCTCGGGGACGATCTCCTGGACGAACGGAATCAGCAGCTCGCCCCCGTCCGGCGTCCGCACGATCAGCAGGTCCTGCCCCGGCAGATGCGAGATCTCCTCGATCCGCCCGAGCCGGCGGCCGTCCCGGGTGACCACGTCGAGATCGGCCAGTTGGTGGTCGTAGAACTCCTCCGGGTCCTCGGGCCGCTCCTCCGGATCGATCTCGGCGATCAGCAGGGTGTTGCGCAGCTCCTCCGCCGCGGTGCGGTCGCGGACGCCCGCGAAGCGCAGCACCAGCCTGCCGCTGTGCACCCGTCCGGTCTCGACGGTCAGCGGGCCGGTGGCGGCCGGCTCGGTGGCCAGCACCGCGCCGGGCCCCAGGCGCAGCTCCGGCTCGTCCGTGCGCACCTCGACCGTGACCTCGCCCTTGATGCCGTGGGCGCGGCCCACTCGCCCGACTACCAGCTGCACTGTGCTCGGTCCCCTTCGTACGACAGGCAGCGGCCGGGGGAGGCCGAAGCCACCCCCGGCCGCTGCCGGTGCTGCATGCTGCTGTTCAGCGGACCTGGTCCACGTCGACGAAGTCGACACGGATACCACGGCCGCCGAGCGCTCCTACGACGGTGCGCAGCGAGCGCGCGGTGCGGCCGTTGCGGCCGATCACCTTGCCGAGGTCGTCGGGGTGCACACGGACCTCGATCACCTGGCCCCGGCGAAGGTTGCGCGAGGCGACCTGCACCTCGTCGGGGTGGTCGACGATGCCCTTCACGAGGTGCTCGAGGGCCTCCTCGAGCATCCTCAGGCCCCGGTCGGCTCGGTGGCGGACTGCTCCGCCGCGGCCTTGTCTGCCTTCTTCGCCTTCGGGGTGATGGCCTCACCCTTCGGGTCGCCGGACGAGTCCTTGGCCGCGGCCTCGAAGAGAGCCTTCTTGTCGGTCTTGGGCTCGGCGACCTTCATCGGCGGCGGCGCGGGCAGACCCTTGAACTTCTGCCAGTCGCCGGTGACCTTGAGAATGGCCTGGACCGGCTCGGTCGGCTGCGCGCCGACACCCAGCCAGTACTGGACACGCTCGGAGTCGACCTCGATGCGGGACGGGTTCTGCACCGGGTGGTACAGGCCGATCTCCTCGATGGCCCGGCCGTCACGGCGGGTACGGGAGTTGGCGACGACGATGCGGTAGTGAGGCGAACGGATCTTGCCCAGTCGCTTCAGCTTGATCTTGACTGCCACGGGTGTGGTGTCTCCTGGTCTTGACGTGGTGAGGCACAGCGGGTGGCCACGTGGGGTTGTGGTACCCGAGGTGCCCGATGGACGCGTCAGCCGGAGGAGAGAGGGGTCCTGTGCGACTGTCGAGTACAGCCGTCCATGATGCCACACCTCGACCAGGCCGCCGAACTCGGATGGGAAGGGCTCCCGTCAGCCCGCCACCGCCAGCGGCTCGGCAGCGCCCGGCGCATCCGGGGTGTCAGGGATACGGAACTGCTTTCCGCACGCCCCGCACATGATCGGCGCCTGGGCCAACACCGAGGGGACCACCCGGACGTTACGCCCGCAGTCGCACACGGCCTTCACCCGCACCCCGCCGCCGGACGAACCGTGCCGGGCGGCGGGACCGCGGAAGCTTCGCCCGGTGTCGGTCGCCGTGGCGGCGGTGTGCGCCCGCAGCGCGCGCTGGAGGCGCTCGATGGTCGGGCGGTAGCGCCTGCGGGTGGCGGGCGAGAGGACGACGAGGGAGAAGCCGCTGCTGGGATGCGGCTCCTCGGAATGATCGAGACCCAGCTCCTCCGCGACCGCCAGAAAGCGTCGGTTGTGATAGCGGCCCGCCCGGGAGGTGTCGCGGATTCCGCGCGCGGCGGCGATTCCGTGGACCGCCTCGTGCAGCAGCCTTTCGAAGGAGAGCTCGGCGCCGCAGGCGGACGACGACTCTCCGATCAGCGATTCAGGTGCGGCCAGATCAGGCAGCTCGGGGTGGTGCCGTTGAATATCGGCCCAGGCGGCTGCCAGCTCGGCGGCAAGAACTGGTGGTGTCGTGCTCACGTCGCGTACAACGAGCGGAAGTGCCCCGGTGTTCCGATTCCGGGGCATCCCAAATAATTTGCACGTACCAGTCAGTTCACTCCGATGGGCCCGGACGAGGGCGGGTACGCAGATCTGTGGAGAACTCGCGCACCCGTCCCATCCCTGGACGTAACGCCGGAGGCGTGGAGGGAGTACCGCCGGACGGGGAACTCCGGCGGTACCCGCTCCGGGCTGCGGACCCCGGCCCCGACCGTCGGGCTCTGCCGGGGGCGGCGGACCAGGCCCCGTGCGGCGCCGTACGGTGCGGCTCGGCTGTCACGCATGCTACGGCGGCACCCGGCGCGGTTCGGCCCCGGGTAGCCATGAAGCCTGGGACGGGAACCCGCGAGAAGAAGCCCGGGATCGTCGGCCCGGTGTCACGGACGTCCGGCCGCGCGGTCCCGCTACAGCTCCAGCAGCCGTTCCGTCGCCTCCCGGTAGTGCTGGAGCGCGATCCGCAGTGCCTCCGTGTCCTCCTGGACGCCCGCACCCTTCCAGGGCTCGGCCAGCAGCCGGCCCTGCCGTGCGAGCCCTTCGCTGACCAGGCGGCTCGCCTCGGCAAGCATCCGTTCGGCCTCCTCGACCGAACCCCGCGGACCGTCCACGAAGCCGACGAGCGCACTGTGCAGCCCTTCCGCAAGCCGCGTCCGCTCACCGTCCGCGAGGAGCCGTGAGCCGGGGCGCTCCGCTGCGGGGGACGGGGCACCGGCAACGGGGCCGTCCCCTGGTACGGGCGTCGCGACGGGAGCGGGAACGGGCGCAGGCGGGGCGGCCGGTGCGGGGGGCGTCACGGGCACCGGAGGGCAGGGGGACGGGGGCGTGGCCGCCCCCGTCGGCGCGCCTCCCCCGGCTCCTCCGGCGGCTCCGCCGACTCCCTCCGCACGCGGCTCACCCGCGGGCGACGCGTCCCGCCCGGCTCCCCCGGCTCCGGCTTCGGCGCTCATGTCGCCTCGCCCGTCCCGGCCCGCTGCGGTCCTGAGGCCGACTTGCCCCGGAGGCCGCTCGCCATGCCGCTCTTCCCGCCGTACGGCGCGGGCCGCTCCTCCAGCAGCACGTCGAAGAGGGCGCGGGCCTGCACGAACGCCTCCCGCATCTGTTCGGTCGTCGCCTGCCCCAGCGCCGCCGCGTGCACGAGCCGGAACCCCTGCACGTGCTCGGCGTGATGGACGGACAGTGCCTCGCATTGCTGGTCGTGATCCTCGGCAGCGGGGAAGCCGCGGTCCGCGGCCAGCCGGGCAAGCAGCCCGGCCGCCTCCTCCACCGCTCGTGGCGGCGACTCCACGAACCGCTCCTGGGCGGCGCCCCAGCGGACCGCGTATCCCTCGGCGGTCTCGGGCGCCAGGGGCCTGGGCACGAGCGCACCATGCCTGCGCACCCGCTCCCGGAGTTCCCGGTCGGTCGCCTGGGTGTCCCCGCCGTGCCGGGCGAGGACGCGGTCGTACTCGGGGCCGAACCGCTGGCGGAGCCCACGACCGCCGCCCCGCCCCCGCAGGGCGTAGACGAGCCCGGCGACAGCGGCGACCACGACCGCGATCAGGATGATGACGATGGCTGTGCCCATGGCACGCGCACCTCCGGCTGGTCGGTGACGGATTTCTGTCACCCGTCCGTGTAGCCCGACTCACCATCGGTAAACAGCGCCCGCCCGCACCCGGCGCACCCGCCCGCCCCACTCCCCCGGTACGGGGCAGCGGAACACGGCGGCGGAGGGTGCGGGCAGGCTGGTCGCCCGGCGCCCGCTACCCGCCGGTGGCCGCACCGGCTCCGGGCCACTCCTCGGCCGTCAGCGCGAACCGTTCGTGATCACGCCAGGCGTTGTTGAGGTAGAGCAGCCGGGGCGAGAAGCCCTCGTGCCGGAAGCCGAGCCGCTTGGCCATCGCGATCGAACGCTGGTTCTCCGGCTGAACGTTGATCTCGAGCCGGTGCAGCCCGAGCCCGTCCGGCCCGTCCGCGAAGCAGCGGTCGACGACCAGCCGCAGGCCCTCCGTCATCCGGCCGGTCCCTTGATAGGGCACGTAGCTGTCGTACCCCAGCGTGGCGTTGCGCAGGCGGGCACGCACGATGTTCGCGACGTTCACCCGCCCGACCAGCCCGCCGTCCTCCTGGTTGAAGATCATAAAAGTGCGCAGCACCGCGCCCTGCCGGCGGAGCAGGTCGGGCAGGCCGTCCGGTTCCACCGGGTTCCAGGGACTGAGGTGGTCGGCCGAACGCACGACAGCCTCGCTGTAGACCCGCTCGTCCTCGGACCGCGGGTGCCGGATGTGTACACGCATGCGTCACATCATCCCCCTGCCCCACTCTCACTTCGGCGGCAGCAGGTCCTTGAACTCCTTGGGCAGCTCGAAGTCCTCGACGGCCTGACCGTCCTGCGGCAGCCCGAACGCGCCGGACTGGCCCGAGGCACGCCGCTCCGCCGCGGCCTGCTCCTCCTGCCTGCGCTTCATCGGATTGCCCGACTGGCGCTTGCCCTTGGCCTTCTTCTGCTGCTTGCCCTTCTTGCGCCCCGCTCCGCCGCCCATGCCCGGTACTCCGGGCATTCCCGGCATCCCGCCGCCCTGGGCCATCTTGGACATCATCTTGCGGGCCTCGAAGAAACGCTCCACCAGGTTCTTGACCGCGCTGACGTCGACGCCGGAGCCCTTGGCGATACGGGCCCGCCGCGAACCGTTGATCATCGTCGGCTCGGCGCGCTCGCCGGGCGTCATCGACTTGATGATCGCCGCCGTGCGGTCCACGTCGCGCTCGTCCAGGTTGTTGATCTGCTCCTTCATCTGGCCCATGCCCGGCATCATGCCGAGCAGTTTGGAGATGGAGCCCATCTTGCGGACCTGTTCCATCTGCGCCAGGAAGTCGTCGAGCGTGAACTCCTTGGGCCCCTTCGCCAGCTTGGCCGCCATCTTCTCGGCCTCTTGCTGGCTGAAGGTCTGCTCGGCCTTCTCGATCAGCGTGAGCATGTCGCCCATGCCCAGGATGCGGGACGCCATGCGGTCCGGGTGGAACGCGTCGAAGTCGTCCAACTTCTCGCCGTTGGAGGCGAACATGATCTGCTTGCCGGTGACCTGGGCCACGGACAGCGCGGCCCCGCCGCGCGCGTCGCCGTCGAGCTTGGAGAGGACGACACCGTCGAAGCCGACGCCGTCGCGGAACGCCTCGGCGGTGGTGACCGCGTCCTGGCCGATCATCGCGTCGACGACGAAGAGGATCTCGTCGGGGCGCACCGCGTCCCGGATGTCGGCGGCCTGCCGCATCAGCTCCTGGTCGATGCCCAGCCGGCCGGCGGTGTCGACGACCACCACGTCGTACTGCTTCTCCCGCGCGTGGGCGAGGGAGTCGGTGGCCACCTTGACCGGGTCGCCCACGCCGTTGCCGGGCTCGGGCGCGTAGATCGCGACTCCGGCACGCTCGGCGACGACGGAGAGCTGGTTGACGGCGTTCGGCCGCTGAAGGTCACAGGCGACCAGCAGCGGCGTGTGCCCCTGCTGGTGGAGCCAGCGGCCGAGCTTGCCGGCGAGGGTCGTCTTGCCCGCACCCTGGAGGCCGGCCAGCATGATCACGGTCGGCGGGTTCTTGGCGAACCGGAGGCGCCGGGTCTCGCCGCCGAGGATGCCGACCAGCTCCTCGTTGACGATCTTGATGACCTGCTGGGCCGGGTTCAGCGCCTGCGAGACCTCGGCGCCCGTGGCGCGTTCCTTGACCTGGCTGATGAAGGCCCGGACGACGGGCAGCGCGACATCCGCCTCCAGCAGGGCGATGCGGATCTCGCGTGCCGTGGCGTCGATGTCCGCCTCGGAGAGGCGGCCCTTGCCCCGGAGGTTCTTGAAGGTCGCTGCGAGGCGATCGGAGAGAGTGTCGAACACGGCGGTCGCGGATCCTTCGCGTCGGATGTCGTACGGACGGTCCACCCCCGAGGGGGCTTGCTGCGAAAGTAACGCGAACCTCCCCCGTGCTGCGGCGCCCCGGTGGGACCGCCTTGGCAGGGCGAGGCCCGCGATGCCCGGTAGGCGCCCTCGCGGGGCAGCGGATCGTCCTCGTCGCCTCGGCCGGGCTGCGTGCCTGGCCTGGGCTGCGCGGACGGTCCGACAACGCAGCGGAACCTCCCGGCGGTTGCCGGGCGGAAGACGCGCGCCCGCCGCGGCAGCGGCTGGTTTCACCGCGACGTCGCGGGCCGGCAGACCTTCACAACAGGTCCCAGGGTATCCGCCCGGCGGCCGAACGGTCAGGTGCGGTCAGGGGCCCAGTGCCCGCTCCAGCTCCCGTGCCAGCGCGGCGGCGTCCGCGGGCGGCAGCGGCGCACCGTCGGGGCGCGTGACGTAGAAGGCGTCCACGGCGTTCCCGCCCAGCGTGCTGACGTGTGCGCTGCGCACCGCCACGCCCGCCCGCTCCAGTGCGCTGCCCACCCGGAACAGCAGCCCGGGGGCGTCCTGGGCACGTACCTCCAGCACGGTGGCGCGCCGCGAGCCGGTGCCTGCGACGGTCACCCGCGGTGGCGGGGCGGGGGTGTTCCGGCGCTCGTGCGCCCGGTACACCGCCTCGCGTTCGGCGAGCCGGGCGGCGATGTCCAGCGTGCCCTTCAGCGCCCGTACGAGGTCCGCGCGCAGCCGGTGGGCCTGCGGGAGCGCGCCGTACTCCGCGGCGACGTGCCAGCTGAGCAGCAGTACGGGGGCACCCGGGGCGGCGCCGTCGGCGTCGTGCCCAGCAGGCGCGGATGTGACTTCCGCTTCCGCCGCCGCTGCCGCTGCCGGGCGGGTCGCTGGGGCGGGAAGCGGCAGGCGGCGGAGTTCGGCCGTCCGCGCCGTCAGCCGGTGCAGCGCCAGCACCCCCGCGACCGCGGGCAGTACGCCGGGCCGTTCCGGCAGCGCGACCAGCAGGTGCGCCCCGGCCGGCTCCCCGGCGGAACATGCCGACCCGCCCACCGCGCCGGGCCGCCCCGTACGGTGCGCGTCGTCGCGCTCCTCCAGCACCTGGACCGCCTCTTCGGCGACCTCCCCCGCTGCCGTGCCGGACGCCTCGTCGCCTTCAGGCCGCGGCGACTCCGGACGGCTGCGGAGTTCCAGGGCGGGGCCGCCGGTGCACCAGGCTTCCAGGGCCAGCCGCTCGGCCTCCGGCGTGTGCGCGGCCGGGCCGGGCGGGTAGACGGCGTCCGTTGTCGAGGCGCGGGCAGCGCGCACGGCGCCCGCTCCCCCGCTCGGTGGCGCGTCGCCGCCGAGCGCCGCACCGGCCCGTGCGACGAGGTCGGCCACGAGCCCGGCGCGCCACCGGGACCAGGCGGCGGGGCCGGTGGCGAGGGCGTCCGCCTCGGTCAGGGCGTGCAGAAGTCCGAGCGTGCCGAATCCGCCGACCGCGTCCGTGACGGCGCGGACGGTGGCCGGGTCGTCCAGGTCCCGGCGCGTGGCGGTCTCCACGAGCAGCAGGTGGTGTCGTACGAGGGTGTCCAGCACGTCCGCGTCGGCCTGGCCGAAGCCGATGCGGAGGGCCAGGCCGCGGGCGATGTCCGCACCTGTCTCGGCGTGGTCGCCCGGTCGCCCCTTGCCGATGTCGTGCAGCAGCGCGCCGACAAGCAGCAGATCGGGCCGCCGCACGCGCCGGGCGAGACCGGCGGCCCGCACCGCCGTCTCGACCAGGTGGCGGTCGACCGTCCACAGGTGCACGGGGTTGCGCTGCGGCCGGCACCGGACGTGCTCCCACTCCGGCAGCAGCCGTGTGATCAGGCCCGCCTCGTCAAGGGCTTCCCACACCCGCACCGTCGCCCGGCCCGCGCCGAGCAGGGTGACGAATTCCCCGCGGGCCTCGTCCGGCCACGGTGTCGGCAGCGGCGGCACCGTACGCGCCAGCCTGCGCAAGGTGGCCGTGGTGAGCGGCAGCCCCGCCCGCGCCGCGGCCGCCGCCGCACGCAGCGGCAGCACCGGGTCGCGCTCGGGGCGTGCGGTGCGGGCGAGGGCGGCCTCACCGGCATGCTCCACCACGCCCTCGGCCAGTGGTGTCCGCTCCTGCCGCGCTGTCGCGGCGGTGCTCCCCGGCGGTGCGGTGCGCCTCGGCGGCATCACACGCGGCCGTCGCCGTCCGGAGCAGCCCCGTACGACGCGGCCCACCTCGCGCCAGGTGACCTCACTGGCGTACGACAGCGTGCGCGCCGCCTCGTACACCCGCCTCAGCAGCGCGTCCGCATCCGGCAGCGCCAGATCGGCCGCCACCTCGTCCTGATCCTGGAGTGCGAGGCGGTCGGTAGCCCGTCCGGTGGCCAGCTGGAGCGCGTCACGCACGTCGAGCAGCGTGCGGCGAGCATCCTCCAGCCCCTCGCGCGGCGCATCGGCCAGCCAGGAGGCGGCGACGGCGCGCAGTGCGGTGGCGTCCCGGAGTCCGCCGTGCGCCTCCTTGAGGTCGGGCTCCAGCAGGAACCGCAGTTCGCCGTGGCGCTCCGCCCGCAGGCGGGTCAGTTCGTGGAGCTGCGGCAGCCGCCGCGGGGCCTGGGCGCGCCAGCGGGCGAGCGCGTCGGTGCGCACTGCGGAGGTCAGGGCCGCCTCACCGGTGAGGTGGCGGAGGTCGAGCAGCCCCAGTTGCGCCTTGAGGTCCTCGGCCGCGGTGTCGCGTGCCTGGGCCGGGGTGCGTACGGCGTGGTCCAGCTCGATCCCCAGGTTCCACACCGGGTACCAGATCCGGTCGGCGAGCGCGGCGATCTCCGCGGGCGCACTGCGGCCGTCGTGGAGCAGCAGGAGGTCCAGGTCGCTGCGGGGTGACAGTTCCCCCCGTCCGTAGCCGCCGGTGGCCGCGAGGGCGACGCCGGGCGGCAGCCGGCCCGCGAGCCCGGACAGCCAGTGGTCGGTCAGCCGGGCCAGCTCCGCACGGCGCGCGAAGCCCGGCCGCACGGAGGGGCGAAGGAGGCGACGCCGGGCTTCCGCGTAATCCCGGGGCGGCATGTCAGAGCGCGTCCGGACCGCGTTCACCGGTTCGTACGCGGACGGCCGTCTCCACCGGCACGCACCACACCTTGCCGTCGCCGATCTTGCCGGTGCGGGACGCCTTGACGACGACCTCGATCAGGTGCTCCGCTTCCGCGTCGTCCACCAGTACCTCGATCCGCACCTTGGGCACCAGGTCGACGGTGTATTCCGCGCCCCGGTAGACCTCGGTGTGACCGCGCTGGCGGCCGTAGCCGCTGGCCTCCGTGACCGTGAGCCCCCGCACTCCGAACGCCTGGAGGGCGTCCTTGACCTCGTCCAGCCGGTGCGGCTTGATGACCGCCGTGATGAGCTTCACGCGTCCACCTTCTCGATCGCCTCGGTGCTGCCGTCCGCGGGCGCGTTGGTGCCGCTGCCCGCCGTACCGCGCAAAGTCACGGGGCCGCGGGTGACGGGGCCGCGGCCGGCCGTGCCCCGTACGGCGGCGGAGGAGCCGACGGCGCTCGCGTCGTACGCCGTCTCCGCGTGGAACGCCTGGTCGAGTCCGGCGACCTCGTCGTCCTCCGCCGCGCGGAACCCGATCGTCGACTGGATCAGCTTGGCAAGAGTCCAGGAGGCGGCGAAGGAGTACGCCATCACGGCGAACGCGCCGATCGCCTGCTTGCCGAACTGCGTGGCGCCGCCCGCCCCGTCGACTGCCAGGAGACCCACGAGCAGCGTGCCGATGACACCGCCGACCAGGTGCACGCCGACCACGTCGAGCGAGTCGTCGTACCCCAGCCTGTACTTGAAGCTGACCGCCCACGAACAGGCGGCACCGGCCAGCAGTCCGATCAGGATCGCGCCCATCGCGTTGACATGTGCACCGGCGGGGGTGATGGCCACCAATCCGCCCACCGCGCCGGAGGCGGCACCGAGGGTGGTGAACGCGCCGTGCCGCATCCGCTCGTACGCCAGCCAGCCCAGCATGGCGGCGCCGGTGGCGACCTGGGTGTTGAGTGCCATCGTGGCGGCGGTGCCGTCGGCGGCGAGCGCGGAACCGGCGTTGAAGCCGAACCAGCCGAACCACAGGAGCGCGGCGCCGAGCATCACCAGCGGCAGGCTGTGCGGGCGCATCGGCTCCTCACGGAAACCGATCCTCCTGCCGACGACCAGGACCGCGGCGAGCGCGCCGACACCGGCGTTGATGTGGACCGCGGTGCCGCCAGCGAAGTCGATGACCTCCAGCTCGTAGAGCCAGCCGCCCTCGGCCCACACCCAGTGGGCGACGGGGAAGTAGACCAGGGTCGCCCACAGCGCGATGAACAGACCCCAGGCGCTGAACTTGACCCGGTCCGCGAGCGCGCCGCTCATCAGCGCGGGCGTCAGCACCGCGAACATCAACTGGAAGAGGGCGAAGGCGAACACCGGGATGCCCTCGTCCCCGCCGGTCAGCGTGGTGGTGTCGATGCCTTTGAGGCCGATGTGGTCGAGGTTGCCGATGACACCGCCGTTGTCGGTACCGAAGGCGAGTGAGTATCCGTAGAGCACCCAGAGCACGCTGACGACGCCCATCGAGACGAAGGACATCATCAGCATGTTGAGTGCGCTCTTCACCCGGACCATACCGCCGTAGAAGAAGGCGAGTCCGGGCGTCATCACCATGACCAGCGCTGCGCTGATCAGTACGAAGGCGGTGTCCGCGCCGTTCACTGTGGGTGTCTCCTCGGGGCTGGCGACCTTGCGGCGCAGGGTCTGGCGGCTGGAACGCGCCCCAGAATCCCGAGGCCCCGTTTCGAGCCGGGCCGCGCGGTGTTTCACGACCATGACGAAGAGCCACCGGTTGTTACACCCTGATGAACGTGAGCTGGCCGCGCGGCGCCGGGCGCCCCGTGCGCCGGGCGGGGAGACCGGCAGAGGAGCCGGCCCAGGGCGCGAGAACCGGCCGCGACACCCACCCGGATGTGACCTGGCGGGGGAGCCGAGTCGGGCTGTCCGGGGCGGCCGTCGCGGCCGGTGGCCCTCGATCGCGCCCGCCCGCATACGGGCCTCTCCCGTGCGGGCGCGCGGCGTACGGTGCTCAGCAGGCCACCGCTCCCTCCCCTTCGGGCAGTTCCACCGCGATCCGCTCCGTCAGCCGCACGATCTCCGGCACCTGCCCGAAGTCCCGCGCCGCCGTCGCTGCCGTCTTGCGCAGCCGGTTGTGCACGCGTTCCGAACGGAGCCGCCCCGCGACGTCGATCGCCTCCGCCGCGCGGAAGGCACAGCGCTCCGGCTCCCTCTGCAGCAGATGCACGCTCGCCATGCCGATCAGGTTGAGGGCGTACGAGCGCTGGTGCCCCCCGCCGTTCGTCCCCTCGGCCTCCTGCCGGAACAGCTCCAGCGCCCGCTCCATCTCCGGCTCGGCCATCGAGGCGTACGTCGGGCTGCGGCCGGAGGAGTAGGCGAGGTCGCAATAGGAATGGGCGTTCTGCGCGTGCAGTTCGGCCTCGGAGAAGAAGCGGATCCAGTCCGGGTCGCCGTCGGCCTCGTCGATGTCCTCGAAGGTGGCCTCCGCCATCCGCACGGCGCGCTTGCACTTGCCGGGCTGGCCCATGTTGGCGTAGGCACGGGCCTCCATGGCGTGCAGCATCGCCTGCGTACGCGCCGTGGCCGCCTCGCGGCTACCGTACTGCGCCAGGTGCGTCAGCTCCAGCGCGTCCTCGGGCCGCCCGAGATGGATCATCTGCCTGCTCATGTCGGACAGGACGTACGACCCCAGGGACCGGTCGCCCGCCTCCTTGGCCGCGTGCAGCGCCAGGACGAAGTACTTCTGCGCCGTCGGCTGCATGCCCACGTCGTAAGACATCCAGCCGGCCAGCTCGGCCAGCTCGGCGGTCACCCGGAAGAGGCGGCGGCTGACGGCCTCCGGGTGGGTTTCCTGCAGCAGGTCCGTCACCTCGTGCAGCTGGCCGACGACGGCCTTCCGCCGCAGACCGCCACCGCACTGGGCGTCCCAGCGGCGGAACATCACGGTGGTCTGCTCCAGCAGCTCCACCTCCGGGAGGGAGAGCCCGGTGGCGCGGCGCCCGCCGGCAGCCGCCCCGCCCGTGGCCGCCCCGCCCGCGCTGCCGGTGTCCGTACCGCTGCCCCGGCCGGGCGGGGGCGGTGGCAGGGGTCGCACACCGGATGACCCCGGGCCGGGGAGGGGGCCTGGGGCTCCGGCGCCCGCGGCGGCACCGGGTGCGGTGGCCGCGGACGTGCCGGTGGGGGCGGCGGGGGGCGAGGAGGCGGGCGCCGGCACCAGCCACCGCTGCATGGGCTCGATCAGTGAAGGACCCGCGGCCATCGACAGGGAGTTGCCGAGAAAGCCGCTACGGCCGAGCATCAGGTCGCTGCGCGAGAACTCGTTGATCATCGAGACGGTCTGCGGGGCCGCCCACGGCAGATCGATCCCGGAGGCGGCGGGTGGCCGGCGCACCGGGCGCAGCCCGAGGTCCTCCACCGCGACGACGCAGCCGAACCGCTCGGAGAAGAGTTCGGAGAGGATGCGCGGAATGGGCTCACGGGGCTGCTCGCCGTCCAGCCAGCGCCGCACCCGCGAGGTGTCCGTACTGATGTGGTGAGCGCCGAGCTGGCGTGCCCTGCGGTTGACTTGGCGGGCCAGCTCGCCTTTCGACCAGCCGCTGCGCGCGAACCACGAACCCAGTAGCTCGTTCGGGCACTTGTCCGCCGCGCCGCCCACGCTGCCGCCCACGGGTAACGCCCCCATCCGGCCCGCCGCACGCCATGCCTCCGGCATAGGTGTGCGCTGAGCATCTCGTCGTTGTGTGTACCGAAAGTAACCCTCTGATCACCCGTCGCGCGAGGGTGATGACGGAATCGCCACCATTCGCCACCCCTTCGAATGAACCTTTCGACGGCCCGGCGCGATTCACTTGACGGGGCCGAGCCCACGGGGCTGCAGCCCGTAAGGGCCGTAGCCCCGCGCCCGGCGGACGGGCGGCCGGTCCGGCTCCCCGCGCCGTCCGCAGCGCGGTCGTAACCATCAGCACCCAGGACCCGTTGGAGGGAGCATGGGCTTCACGATCGGCGCCATCGGAAGCGGTATCCGCGACATGCGGGATATCCGGGAGCTGCGCCCCGGATCGCGGCGCCGCAGCCGCGCCTCGGAGTGCACCGTCGTCGCGGAGTACGCCGGGCTGTGGGGCTGGCCCGTCGTCCCCGGCGCGCGCGCCGCGCGCAACGGCGGCCGTACGCGCTGCTCCTGCGGCGCCGACGCCTGCCTCGCACCGGGCGCCCATCCACTGGACGCGTCCTTGGAGGTTGCGGCCGGGGCCACGCTGGCAGAGGCCGCCGAGACCTGGGAGCAGGTGCCGGGCGCGGCGCTGCTGCTGCCCGCCGGGCGGGCCTTCGACGTGCTCGAGGTCTCCGAGGCGGCCGGTCGCCAGGCCCTCGCGCGACTCGAGCGCATGGGGCTTCCGCTGGGCCCCGTCGCCCTCGCACCGCACGGGCGCGCCTGGTTCCTGGTGGCGCCGGGCGCCGCCGCCGAACTCCCGCAGCTGCTCTACCGCATGGGGTGGGACGACTCCGGCATCGACCTGCGCGGCCTGGGGACGGGCGAGCACATCACAGCGCCGCCCTCCGACCTCGGCGGCCTGGGCGCGGTGCGCTGGCTGCGCCCTCCGACGCCGGAGCGCGCCGCGCGTCCGCCGGAGGCCCGGCTGCTGCTGGGGACGCTCGCCTACGCCTGCCACCGCTCGACGGGCTGACGGCGCGCAGTCGCACCGGCCACACCGTACGGGGTGGTGCGACCGGGGCACGGACGAGGACCGGGCCGCACACACCGCCCGGCCGTCCGCCCGCTTCGTCACTCCGTGCCGATGAGGGCGTCCACGAAAGCCCCGGGCTCGAACGGGGCCAGATCGTCCGCCCCCTCGCCCAGACCGACCAGCTTGACCGGCACGCCCAGCTCCCGCTGGACCGCGACGACGATGCCGCCCTTGGCCGTGCCGTCGAGCTTGGTGAGCACGATCCCGGTGATGTCCACGACCTCGGCGAAGACCCGGGCCTGCACCAGTCCGTTCTGACCGGTCGTGGCGTCCAGCACCAGCAGCACCTCGTCCACGGGGCCGTGCTTCTCGACGACGCGCTTGACCTTGCCCAGCTCGTCCATGAGCCCGGTCTTGGTGTGCAGCCGTCCGGCGGTGTCGATCAGAACGACGTCCGCGCCCGCGTCCGTGCCCTCCTTGACGGCGTCGAAGGCGACCGAGGCCGGGTCGCCGCCCTCCGGTCCGCGCACCGTACGGGCCCCCACGCGCTCGCCCCAGGTCTGGAGCTGGTCGGCGGCGGCGGCGCGGAAGGTGTCGGCGGCGCCGAGGACCACGGACTTGCCGTCGGCCACCAGCACCCGGCCCAGCTTGCCGGTGGTGGTGGTCTTGCCGGTGCCGTTGACTCCGACCACGAGCACGACGCCCGGCCGGTCCACGGTTCCCCGGGTCTCCGTGTGGACCGTGCGGTCCAGGTCCGCGCCGACCAGCTTGACCAGTTCGTCCCGCAGCAGGCCGCGCAGGTCCTCCGGCGAGCGGGTGCCGAGCACCTTCACGCGCTCGCGCAGCGCCTCGACCAGCTCCTGCGTGGGCGCGACGCCGACGTCCGCGGTGAGCAGGGTCTCCTCGACCTCCTCCCAGGTGTCCTCGTCCAGCCGCTCCCGCGAGAGCAGGGTCAGCAGCCCCTTGCCGAGGGAGTTCTGGGAGCGGGAGAGCCTCGCCCGCAGGCGCACGAGCCGGCCGGCGGACGGTTCGGGGATCTCGATCTCGGGCGCGGCGGGGGCTGCGGCCGCCGCGTCCGCCGGGGCCTCCCGGACGTCGGTGTCCGGCAGGCCGACCTCTTCGATCGTCCGGCGCGGCTCCTCCAGTGAGGTCTCCGCGTCCTCGCCTACGCGCGGTTCGGCCGGCGGCGCGGTCGTGGGAGCGGCGGACTCACGGGACTCCGCCTTCTTCTTCCTGCGGCCGGTGACCACGAGGCCGGTGATCGCGGCGAGCGCGGCCACAGCGATGATCAGTGCAAGGATGACGATGTCCATCGGCGCCTTTCAGAACAAACCCACCAGCTGAGCCGGTACGTGAGGGGTGCGGCGGCCTGCCTCCGGGCACGGTCGGGGCTCGGCCGTCACGAGGCCGTCGGGCGGCCGGTGCGCAGCCGCTCCTTTGCGGGGAGGAGCCGACGCGACCCAAAGTATTCCATCAGGGGCTCGCCACGCGGACGGGTGCGCTCCCCCGCGTGCCCGCGGCGCCGGGCCCAGCTGCCCCCGGACGCTTACGGGGCACGGGCCCGGGCACACGGCTGCCACCCCGGCTCGGACCGAGCGGGGGCGGCACCCATGCGAAGGAGCCGGCGGCGGGGATGGTGCCCGTCTCCTCCCACGCTTTTGACGATAAAAGCGACCCTGCTGACACTATTCCTTCAAGTGTCTAAGTCAAGGGGTCTGGGTGAATCTCGGCGAATGCTCGCCCTTCCCCACAGTACGGTGCGGGCGCCGCCCAGCAGTGCGCTGCATCCCCGCATGTCTCCACGTGTTCAAAATGTGAAAGTGGTCGACACTTCGCGTGCCTGCGTGCGCTGGAGGTCAGCCGAGCCGCTGGCTGATCACCTTCGATACGCCGTCACCCTGCATGGAGACGCCGTAGAGGGCGTCACCCACTTCCATGGTGCGCTTCTGGTGGGTGATCACGATCAGCTGGGAGCTGTCCTTCAGCTCCTTCATGATGCCGATCAGCCGTTGCAGGTTGGTGTCGTCGAGCGCCGCCTCGACCTCGTCCATCACGTAGAACGGACTCGGGCGCGCCTTGAAGATCGACACCAGCAGCGCCACCGCGGTCAGCGAACGTTCGCCGCCGGAGAGCAGGGAGAGCCGCTTGACCTTCTTGCCCGGCGGCCGGGCCTCCACGTCGACCCCGGTGGCCAGCATGTCGTCGGGCGCGGTGAGCACCAGCCGCCCCTCGCCGCCGGGGAAGAGCCGGGAGAACACGCCCTCGAACTCGCGGGCGGTGTCGTGGTACGCCTCGGTGAACACCTGCTCGACCCGCTCGTCGACCTCCTTCACCACCTGCAGCAGATCCGCGCGGGTCTTCTTGAGGTCCTCCAGCTGCTCACTCAGGAACTGGTGACGCTCCTCCAGCGCGGCGAACTCCTCCAGCGCCAGCGGGTTGATCTTCCCCAGCTTCTGGTACGCGCGCTCCGCCGCCCGCAGCCGCTTCTCCTGCTCGGCGCGGACGAAGGGCACCGGCTGGTTGCGCGGATGCTCCGGGTCCTCGGGGAGTTCCTCGTCCTCGGCGGGAGGCGAGGGCGGGACCGGCTGCTCGGGGCCGTACTCGCTCACCAGGCCGGCCGGCTCCACACCCAGCTCCTCCAGAGCCCGGGTCTCCAACTGCTCGATCCGCAGCCGCTTCTCCGCTCCCAGCACCTCGCCCCGGTGCACCGAGTCGGTGAGCTTGTCCAGTTCGTCCTTCAGCTCACGGCACTCGTTCCGCTCCGCGACGAGCGCCTGCTCGCGCTCCCCCTTCGCCGCCTCGGCCGTCTCCCGCTCGTGCTGTGCCCGCCGGAGCGACTCCTCCACGTGGGCGAGCAACTGGCGCGTGCCGCTCGCCACCGCCGCGGCGACCTCCGCCTCGTGCCGCAGCCGGGCACGCCGGCGCTCCGCCCGGGTGCGGGCCTCCCGCTCGGCCCGCGCGCCGCGGTCGAGCGAGTCGGCACGCCCCGCCAGGCCCTTGACACGCTCCTCGTGCGTACGGACCTGGAGCCGCGCCTCCATCTCCGTCTGCCGGGCATTGGCCCCGTCGGCGGCGAGCCGGTCGCGCTCGGAGGTGTCCGGCTCGGCCTCGTCCTCCTGCGCCTCCTCGGACACCGCGAGCCGCTCGGCCAGCTCCTCGGCCTCCTCCCGCGCCCGTACCAGCGCCTCCTCCGCTCTGGTCACCGCTGCCGCGGACCGTTCCGCCTCCCCGGCCGCAGCCCGCGCCTGTCCCCCGAGCCGCCCCAGCTGCCCGGCGACCTGCGACCGCTCACGGTCCGCCGTACTGCGCCTGCCGCTGAGTTCGTCCAGCAGCCGCGAACACTCACGGCGCCGCTCCTTGGCACTCTCCTGCCGCCCGGCCAGCTCCTCGCAGCGGACCGCCAGCTCCGCCAGCTCGGCTGCCGCCTCGTCGACGGCGGCCTGGGCCTCCAGCAGGCTGGGCGCACCCGCCGAACCGCCCTGGGCGAAGTGGGAGCCCAGCACGTCGCCCTCACCGGTGACGGCGACCAGGTCCGGGCGGCTGCCCACCACCTGCTCCGCCTCTTCCAGGGTGGCGACCACCACCACGTCGCGCAGCAGTGCACGCAGCGCGGGCAGCAGCGGTCCGGGGCCCCGTACGAGGCGGACGGCGCGGGTCATCGGCGGGAGGGCCGCCGCACCCGGCTCCGCCGCCTCCGGCGTTTCAGCAGGCTCCTCCAGCCTCCCGGGGTGCGGCTCCGGCGCCTCCCCCGCGACGACCTCCTCCCCCCGTACGGCGGGCCCGGCCGCGGCCAGCAGCAGGGCGGCGCGCCCGGCGTCGTTCTTGCGCAGGAGGCGCAGCGCGTCCGCCGCGGCAGCGGTGCCCTCAACGGCCACCGCGTCCGCCGCCGCGCCGAGCGCGGCGGCCACCGGGACCTCGAAGCCCGGCGTGACGGTGAGCAGTTCGGCCGCGGGCCCCAGCAGGCCGCTCAGCCGCTCCCTGGCATCCAGCAGGGCGCCCGTGCCGTCCTTGCGGCGCAGCCCCAGCGCCAGCGCGTCGTGCCGCGCGGAGGTGGCGGCGCGCTCGCGCTCCGCCGCGTTCAGTGCGTCGCGGGCCTGTGTGAGGGCGCTCTCGGCCTCCGCAGCGGCCTCTTTGGCGGCCTCGTGCCGCACGGTGAGTTCCTCGTCGCCCGCGTCGAGCCCCTCGACCTCCGCCTGAAGGGCTTCGTACTCCCGCTGAGCAGTGTCGGCCCGGTCCGCCGCGTCCTCGCGCGTGGCCGCCAGGCGGTCGATCTCGGACTGCGCCGACGCGGCGCGGCTCCGGGCGGCGTTCACCTGCCCGTGCAGCCTGGCCAGGCCCTCCCTGCGGTCCGCCAGGGCACGGGCCGCGTCCTTGAGCCGCCGTTCCTCCTCCTGCAACCGGCGCTCCAGCTCGGCACGGTGCGACACCGTGTCCTCCAGCGCGCGGGACGCCGCCTCCAACGCGGCCTCCAGCTCCGCCTCCTGCTCGCGTACGCGCGCTGCCTCCCGCTCCATGTCCTCCGGATCACGGCCGCGCCGTTCCTCCTCCGGCTGCGCGCTCGCGCTCTTGACCCGGGCGTCCGCCAGGCTCACGGTGCCGCGCACACGCTCGGCGAGCTGGGACAGCTCGTACCAGATCTGCTGGGCGCGCTGGAGCCGAGGCGTGAGCGTGCGCACCTCCTGCTCCAGCTCGGCCTCCCGCTGGAGGGCCGCCTTCAGCCGGGTCTCGGCTGCCTCCCGGCGCTCCTTGAGCGCCGCCTCGTCGGCGACTTCGGCGCGCAGCGCCTGACGCAGTGTCACCAGATCGTCGGCGACCAGCCGCAGCCGGGCGTCGCGCAGATCCGCCTGGATGACCTGTGCCCGGCGGGCGACGGCGGCCTGGCGGCCGAGCGGCTTGAGCTGCCGACGCAGTTCGTCGGTCAGATCCTGTACCCGCGCGAGGTTGGCCTGCATCGCGTCGAGCTTCCGCAGCGCCTTCTCCTTGCGCTTGCGGTGCTTGAGCACCCCGGCGGCCTCTTCGATGAAGGCCCGGCGGCCCATCGGGTCCGCGTGGAGGACGGAGTCGAGCTGGCCCTGGCCGACGATCACGTGCATCTCGCGGCCGATGCCGGAGTCGGAGAGCAGTTCCTGGATGTCCAGCAGCCGGCAGGTGTCCCCGTTGATCTGGTACTCGCTGCCGCCGTTGCGGAACATGATCCGCGTGAGGGTCACCTCGGAGTACTCGATGGGCAGGGCGCCGTCGGCGTTGTCGATGGTGAGCGAGACCTCAGCGCGGCCCAGGGGCGGGCGGCCGGTGGTACCGGCGAAGATGACGTCCTCCATCTTCCCGCCGCGCAGCGACTTGGCGCCCTGCTCACCCATGACCCAGGAGAGCGCGTCCACGACGTTGGACTTCCCGGAGCCGTTCGGGCCGACCACGCAGGTGATGCCGGGCTCGAAGCGCAGCGTCGTGGCGGAGGCGAAGGACTTGAACCCCCGCAGGGTCAGGCTCTTGAGGTGCACGGCGTCGGACTCTACCTCTCGTGCCCGCCCCGTCGCCCGGCGCCGGACGCCGCGCGCCGGGCGGCTTGGGGTTTGGGCGCGGAAGGTGCAGGGCACATCAGACGGTAAGCGGGACGCGAACAGGCGGTTACCGGGGCGGCACGGCAGCGGAAACGACGAAGGGACGCCGGAGCGTCCCTTGAAGTACCTGAGCGGTGGCGTCGCAGCAACTGCCCGACCGGCCCGGTGGGGCTGGGGTCAGGTCAGCGCAGGCTCCGCCGTGGGTACGTCGATGCTTTCGAGCAGCGAGTCGCCGTGTCGTGCGGCAGCCGCCAGCGCGTCGTTCTCCGCCTGAATCCGAATGAGCTCGGATTCGAGGTCCTGAACGCGCTGCTGAAGCCGTCGCATCTCGGCGAGGACTCGGGGGTCGGAGCCGCCGACGTAACCGAGAAGCGCCTTTGCCATGATGGATGGTCCTCCACAATGAGTGACCGACCGTAGCGGTGTGGGTCGTCAGGGAATCGCACCCGCGGTACCTGCTCCGGGGATTGCTCCAGGGGCAGACCTTTGGGGTGCGCGGGGTTTTCCCAGAGTCTCACCAAAAGGATTGACGGTCAACACGATCACACCCCGACGGCCGGACGGTCCTGACTCACGGCACTCACTCGCCGGATTCGACCGCCCGCGGGGGCACGTAGATCACTTGTGTCGGCAGCCTTGCACGGCAGGCCAGAATTGGCAACCAGTTCCCGGCCGCTCGCCGATCAGCGGATCGCGAAGCCGTCGTAGCCGCCGCGCGGTGCGCTCCAGATCTCGGTGACACCGTCGACCCGCCCGGGCGTGTCGCCCGTACGCAGCCACGTCAGCAGCGCCTCGCAGCCCGCCTGCCCGCCCTCGGCCACCACCTGCACCCTGCCGTCGCCGAGATTGGCCGCGAAGCCGGACAGGCCGCCGATGCGCAGCGCCTCGGCCCGGGTGAACCACCGGAAGCCCACCCCCTGGACCCGGCCCCGTACCCAAGCGGTCATCCTGACCCGCTCCCCGTCCGTACTCGTGCTCGCGCTCCCAGGCATGAGCGCACGCTATCGGGGCAATTCCCTGAGCGGCACGGCGGCCGACCGACCCATGCCGTAGTCTCCCCCGTCAAACGAGGTCACCCGAACGGGTGAATGCCTGCGAAGCCGAGCATGTGAGGAGGCAGAGATGGGCCGCCATCGACGCGCCACCCCGGACGCTCCCGAACCCGTCGTCCACGACACTCCCGCCCCGTACGGGGCGCACGGTGCGCCGGATGGAGGTGCCCGGCGCCGCGCCGCACACCGCGGGCGCCGCGCCGCGCCGGTACGCACGGGGCTGCTGGGCGCCTCGGCGGCCGTCGCGATGGGCGCCGTGGCGGTGACCTCCGGAGTGATACCCGGGCCGGGCGGCTACACCGTGGCCGACTCACAGGAGCCGGGCAGCCGGGTCCGGGCGGACGGCCCCTCCGACCTCGCCACCCAGGGTGGACCTTCCTCTCCTCCCGCGCAGGAGGACCGCGCCGAGCCCGCGGAGCGCGCCGAGGCGGACCGGACGGCACCTTCGGCGTCCCCCGCCGGGACCGAGGCGGCGGAGAAGCCCGCGCCGTCGCCCACACCGAAGCGTGACAAGCCCGCCCCCGACCGCGCGGAGAAGGAGGACGAGCCGAAGGAGGGCGACTCCCCTCCCCCGGCCGAGGACATCGGGAAGCCGCCGCCGGAGACCGGCTCCGGCAGCCAGGGCGCGGAGACCGCCGCCGAGGCCGAGGTGCTCACGCTGGTCAACCAGGAACGCGCCCGTGCCGGCTGCAAGCCGGTGACCGCCGATCCGACCCTGGCGGGCTTCGCCGCGGAGTTCAGCGCCGACATGGCGGCACGCGGCTTCTTCTCGCACGACACGCCGGACGGCAAGAGCCCGTGGGACCGGGCCGAGGCCGCGGGCATCGACGGCCTGGGCGGCGAGAACATAGCCCGCGGTCAGGCGAACGCCCAGTCGGTGATGGACTCCTGGATGAACAGCCCCGGCCACCGCGCGAACATTCTCAACTGCGACTACCGCACTATGGGCGTAGGGGCGCACTTCGCGCCGGGCGGGCCGTGGTGGACGCAGAACTTCGGCTTCTGAGAAAGCCCGCGGAAGCTGTTTGTTCTGCCCTCTGGGACGCCCCGACCGCCGCGCCCGCTCGAGACGCCGGCGGCTCCCGTGAATCCATGGCGGCGCCGTACGGCCCTTCTCATAATGGGTGTTTGATCTGCTGAGGGGTCGTCTGACGGCGGTCGAGTCACGGAGGCGCACATGCACGAGGGCATGGTCATCGGGGGACGGTACACGGTCGGTGAACTCATCGGCCGGGGCGGCTTCGGCGAGGTGTGGGAGGCCGTGGACGGCAGCCTCCGCCGCGAGGTCGCCATCAAGTTCCTCACCATCGTCAGCGAGGACCCGCTGGCCGCCGACCGGTACGCGCGCGAGGCCCGGACCCTGGCGACCATGCGACACCCCGCCATTGTGACCATCCACGACGCGGGAAGAGTCGACCACGGCGGCGTCCCGTTGCCGTACCTCGTCATGGAGCGCCTCACCGGCACGACCTGGGAAGCGGCCGAAGCCGGCTACGTCGCGCGGAACGGGGCCAAAATCGCCGAAGCGCTCGCGCACGTCCACGAGGCACAGATCGTGCACCGGGACGTCAAGCCCGCGAACATCATGATCTGCGCCGACGGACGCACCGTCCTCATGGACTTCGGCATTGCCCGCGACGACTCCGTCACCCGCAGGGCAACCACCACGGGGGCCTTCTTCGGCACACCCGCCTACATGGCTCCGGAGCAGCTCGCGCGCCACCCGGCGACGCCCGCCTCCGACGTGTACGCGCTCGGCCTGCTGCTGATCGAGAAGTTCAGCGGGCAGTGCACTGCCGCCCGCCAGCTCGGTGCCGACGCGCGCGGCCGTATCCCCTGGCGGCTGCGCAGGCTGCTGGCGAGCATGACCAGTCACGAACACGACCAGCGGCCGCCCGCGGCCGAGTGCGCCGCCAGATTGCACGCCTACGCGGCGGGGTCGCTGCGGGGCTCGCACCCGGACGGTGGCGGTCGTTCCACCACCCCCGCGAGCACGACGGCCCGGCAAGTGGCCATGCTCGCGTTCAGGCGCATGGAACAGCACGCGACGGACACCGTCCACCGCTTGCGCGCCACACGAGTCTTCACGGCGCAGGCACCGCCCGCCGAACCCGACGATCCCGCCGCGAACAACGGGAGCACCAATGGGCGGCCCGCCACCGTCTCACCGTTACGCCGCGCAGGACGGCGGCTGAGTGCTCGCCTTGGCCGTCTGCGCGGGCAGCGCACCAGGATGCAGATGTTCGCCGGTTCGGTTATCTACCTCATCCGGGTCCTCCGTGACCTGCTGATCCTCGCCGCCGCCGGCACGGGCGCTTGGTTCCTCTCGTACGGGGCCGCGGTCATCGTCGATTCGACCGGGACCGGGGCCGCCATCAGGCAATTCATCGAACAGCCGTCGAACGACGTGGCGGGGGACGGGGATGAGTGGGCACTCACGGTCACCGTCGCCCTCGGCTATCCGATCCTGCTCCGGTTCTTGTGGCGGGCCTTGGCCGTCTCCGCCCCGCGCCTCGGGCGCACCGTCTTCGCAGAACGTCTCCTGGGGGTCCTGATGGTGAGCGTGGCGCCACTGCCCTTCCTGCTCACCTACGGCAACGGCGCCCCGGCGTGGACCGTACCCGCGGTTCCCGGCGCCGTCTGGGGCAGCTGGCTGCTCTACCTCGCCCTGCGCAAGCTGCAACGCATCGACCAGCAGGCGCGTACGGGCCGGGGCTGAGTCAGCGGCCCGACGTCGCGGGGCGCACCGCCGCCACGGCCCGCGGCCGGACCGGGCGCTGGCAGCGCGGGCAGAAGTAGCTGGAGCGATTCATCCACGGACGGCGGCGCATCGCCGTACCGCAGCGGCGGCAGGGTTCGTCCTCGCGGCCGTAGGCGTCGAGCGAGCGCTCGAAGTAGCCGGACTCGCCGTTGACGTTGACGTACAGGCTGTCGAAGCTGGTGCCGCCGGCGGCCAGCGCCGCCGTCATCACGTCGCGGATGTGGCTGAGCAGCTCGGCGCTGCGGGTGCGGGTCATCGTGGCGGTGGGGCGGTCGTAGTGGAGTCGGGCGCGCCAGAGCGCCTCGTCGGCGTAGATGTTGCCGACGCCGCTGATCAGCGACTGGTCCAGCAGCGCCCGCTTGAGCGTGGTACGCCGCGCGCGCAGCGCGGTGTGGAAGGCGGCGTCCTCGAACGCCGGGTCCAGCGGGTCCCTGGCGATGTGCGCGATCACGTCCGGCAGCGCGCCGTCCGTGTCCGGACCGACCGGGTGCAGGGAGAGTCCGCCGAAGGTGCGCTGATCGACGAAGCGCAGCTCGGCCGCGCCGTCCGGGGCGGACTCCGCAGCGCCGTCCGGGCCGGGCCCGGCGGCTTCGGTGAAGCGGACGCGGACGCGCAGGTGCTTCTCGTCCGGCGCCGACCCGGGCTGGACGAGGAGCTGGCCACTCATGCCCAGATGCGCGAGCACCGCGAAACCGGTGTCCGCGAGCGGCAGCCACAGATACTTGCCACGCCGCTTCGCCGGGCCGAAGACCTGCCCGGCCAACCGTGCCGAGAAGTCCTGCGGACCCGCGACGTGGCGGCGTACGGCGCGCGGGTGCAGCACTTCCACGCTCGCGATCGTGCGGCCGTCGGCCCAGCGCTCCAGGCCGCGCCGCACCACCTCGACCTCGGGAAGCTCGGGCATGACTCTCCTCCGGCGGTCGGGTGGGCGACGGGGCGGGTGGTGCGAAGGGGCCTGGGGTCAGGCGTCCACCGTGTCGTCCGCAGCGCTGCCGTCGGCATCGCCTCCGGACGTGTCGCCCCCGGACGCGCGGGCCTCGGAGGCACGCGCCTCGGACGCCGTGTGAATCCCACGGTACGCGGCCTCCGCCGCCTGCTGTTCGGCTTCCTTCTTGCTGCGGCCGGTGCCGGTGCCGTACGCGACACCACCGACGCGGGCGGCAGCCGTGAAGACCTTCTCGTGGTCGGGCCCGGTCTCGGTGACGACGTACTCGGGGACCCCGAGCGCCTCCGCCGCCGTCAGCTCCTGGAGGCTCGTCTTCCAGTCGAGCCCCGCACCGAGGCTGGAGGACTTCTCGATGAGCGGGTCGAAGAGCCGGTGCACCATCTCGGATGCGGCGTCCAGACCCTGGTCGAGGTAGACGGCGCCAATGACGGCCTCCAGAGTGTCCGCCAGGATCGAGGCCTTGTCCCGGCCTCCGGTGCCCTCCTCACCGCGGCCCAGCCGGATGAACGCGCCGAGGTCGAGCCCGCGGGCCACCTCGGCGAGTGCCCGGGAGTTGACGACGGCCGCGCGCAGTTTGGCGAGCTGGCCCTCGGGAAGGTCGGGGTGAATCCGGTAGAGCGTGTCCGTGACGACCAGGCCGAGCACGGAGTCCCCCAGGAACTCGAGGCGCTCGTTCGTGGGCAGCCCGCCGTTCTCGTACGCGAACGAGCGATGCGTCAGCGCACGCACGAGAAGGGCGGACTCGAGCCGATACCCGAGCCGCCCTTCCAGCAGCGTGTGCGACGACGCCGCGTCCATCAGATCCGCCGGTGCCGGCGTGCCCCCGCTGCGACGCGGGGGGCTGCCGGGCGTGATGGCGTCTGCCATGGAGCGTGTCACCCGCCGATCAGACCTCGAGGACCTGACGCTTGTTGTAGGTGCCGCAGCTCGGGCACGCGATGTGCTGGAGCTTCGGCTCCTGGCAGCGCTCGCACTTCACCAGGTTGGGGACCGCAGCCTTCCACTGCGACCGGCGGTGGCGCGTGTTGCTGCGCGACATCTTCCGCTTCGGAACAGCCACGGCTACTTCTCCTGCTTCTCGTCGGCGTCCGGTGCGGCGCCGCTCTGGTCGTCCTTCTCGCCGTCCCGGATGGTCCCGGCGAGTCCCTCCAGTGCCGCCCAACGGATGTCGACGGCATCGTCGTGCCGGTGATCCGGATCGTCCGCCAGCCGTGCCCCGCACTCGGGGCACAGACCGGGGCAGTCCTCCCGGCACACCGGCTGCGGCGGCAGTGACAGCACCACCGCGTCCCGCAGCACGGGCTCGAGGTCGAAGAGATCGTCCTCGAGGAAGAGTGTGTCCTCCTCCTCCGCGTCGTCGCCGGCCTCCACCGCGGGGCGGTTCCGGTCGTCGGCGTCGGGGTAGGAGAACAGCTCCTGGAACTCCGCCTCGCATCGCTGCTCGAGCGGCTCCAGACACCTTACGCACTCCCCCCGCAGCGGCGCATCGACGGTGCCTGTGACAAGCACACCTTCCATGACCGACTCCAGGCGGAGGTCCAGCTCGACGGCCGCGCCCTCCGGCACTCCGACGAACTCGATACCGAGATCCTTCGGGGCCTTCACCGTGCGGGAGAGCCGCTTCATCGCACCTGGCCGCCGCCCCAGCTCGCGTGTGTCGAACACAAGCGGGGCACGGTGGTCGAGGGAGGCGTTCAGGGCTTCCTGCTTTCTACGGACGGTCCGGCCGCCGGGACGACGAGTCCGGGCAGCCAGCAGCGCGGGTGTACGCGCGACCGAAGAGACAGGATACTGGACGGCCCGCTCCTGACCCAATCCGGTGCGCCGGGGCGGCCCGGACGACGGATCAGCGGCCCTGGTCGTATCGCTGTTCGTACTGCCGGACCTGGTTCAGGTCGATCATGCTGGTGTCGAAGAGGCTGGTCTCGTCCAGCGCGGCGGCCGGCTGGTGCGGCGCCTGGGCCTGGTGCTGGACCTGGGCGGGCTGCTGCTCTGGCGCCTGCTGGTAGTACTGCGGGTCGTAGCCCTGCTGAGGCTGCTCGCCGTAGCCGTGCCCGGGCTGCTGCGCGTAGTACGCCGCGGCCTGCTGCTGGTCGTAGTACGTGCCCTGCTGGTCGTAGTAGCCGCCCTGCTGCACCGGCTGGGCGAGCTGGCCGTCCTGCTGAGCCTGCTGGGCCTGCTGTGTGTAGTAGGGGTCGGCGGCGGGCTGCGGCGGGATGTGCGGGGCGGCGGCCGGGGGCTGCGGGGGCAGCTGGGGCTGCGCGGGCTCCTGACGTGGGACTTCCTGCCGCGGGGCCGGGATATCGGCCAGGCCCGCCAGGTAGTCCGCGTCGCTCGTGTGCGAGAGGTGCCGGCCGGCCGCGCCGTCCTGGGCGTCCATGTGCGCACCGAGGTCGTCGGCGGCGCGGTGGCCCAGCAGCTTCTGGCGGCCACGTCCCACGGCCTCGAGCGTCTTGCCGAGGACCGCGGAGACCGAGCCGAGCCGGGCGTCCACGTAGGCGTCCGCGCGCTGGCGCAGCTCGGCCGGATCGGCGGTGCGCTCCGGCGCCTCCTGGGCGTACTGCTCGCCGTACTGGTCGGCTCCCGGGCCGCTGCCGAGCAGCTTCTCCCGGCCGCGGTCCACCGATCCGATGGTCTTGCTCAGAACGACCTCGAAGTTGGCCAGCTTGCTGTCGACGTAGTCGTCGGCCTCGGCACGGATCTCCGCCGCTTCCCGGCGCGCCTCCGAGAGGATGCGTTCCGCCTCGTCCTGGCTGTACCGGGCGACCTCCGTGCCGGAGACGAGCGAGCCCCGCTCCGCCTGCGCCGTCTCGATGATCCGGCGGGCCTCACGCTGCGCCTCGGCGACCACCTGCTCCCGGCCGCCGAGCAGCTCCTGCGCCTGGGCCAGCGACCCGGGCAGGGCGTCGCGCACTTCCTGGAGCATCGTGAGCAGCTCGGCCCGGTTCACCACGCAGGAGGCCGACATGGGCATCGAGCGGGCCCCGTCGACGGTCGCCACGATCTCGTCGAGTCTCTGCTGTACGTCCACGGAAACGACTGTACGGCCAGCGGAGCGGGGCCCGGCACCGGATCGGGAAGCTCAGGGCTTGGCGAGCCGG
The DNA here is from genome assembly GCF_000424825.1 of Streptomyces sp. CNH287. NCBI lineage: Bacteria > Bacillati > Actinomycetota > Actinomycetes > Kitasatosporales > Streptomycetaceae > Streptomyces > Streptomyces sp. CNH287. The sequence continues at coordinate 128,461 of NZ_KE384253.1, forward strand.
TCGCCCAGCACCCGCAGCACCGGCGCGGGCACCAGGTGCGAGACGTCGCCGCCCCAGGCCGCGACCTCCTTGACCAGGCTGGACGAGAGGAAGGAGTAGGTGGGGTTGGTGGGCACGAAGAGGGTCTCGACGCCGGAGAGTCCCATGTTCATCTGGGCCATCTGCAGCTCGTAGTCGAAGTCGCTGACGGCCCGGAGCCCCTTGACGATCGCAGGGATGTCGCGCTGCTTGCAGAAGTCGACCAGGAGCCCATGGAACGCCTCCACCTGCACGTTCTCGTAGGCGGAGGTGACCTCGCGGATGAGGCTCATGCGCTCGTCGACCGTGAAGAGGCCCTGCTTCGACTTGTTGATCATGACGGCTACGTGCACGACGTCGTAGAGCTTGGAGGCCCGTCCGATGATGTCGAGATGGCCATTGGTGATGGGGTCGAAGGACCCCGGACAGACCGCGCGACGCATGGGCGTCTCCTCGCTCTCCGGACGATGCGGGGTGTGGGGGTCACCCCCGGTGGTTCTCCTCAGCATGACTCGGGAGTAACTTCCCGTACGGCGGCGCGACCGTACCAAAGAGTGCCCTCGCCGTAACGACGGGACCGCAGGCCCTCGAAGCCGGGGGGCCAGCGGAATTCGCCGCCTCTGGTGCTGCGCTCCACGGTGGCGAGTGCGTCGCCCGTCAGCCACCTTTCCGAGCGGAGTGTGAGCAGTATCTCGCGGAGATCGTCATCGCCGACGGCGTACGGCGGGTCGAGGAAGACCAGGCCGTACGGTGCCGCCGGGGCCGCTCCGGCGACGGCCTGCTCGGCCCGTCCGGCGCGCACCTCGGCGCCGGGGAGCCCCAGTGCCCGTACGTTGGCCCGGATCGTCGCCACCGCACGAGGGTCCGACTCGACCAGCAGGACGTGCGCGGCGCCGCGCGAGAGCGCCTCGAGCCCGACGGCGCCCGAACCGCCGTACAGGTCCAGCACCCGCAGGCCCTGCCAGCCGCCCGCGCCGCCCAGCTGTGCCTCCCAACTGGAGAACAGGCCCTCGCGGGCCCGGTCGGATGTGGGCCGGGTGCCGGTGCCCGGAGGCACGGCCAGCCGTCGTCCGCCGGCCGTACCGGCGATCACGCGGGTCATGGGATTCGGGCCCTTCGTCGGGGAGCTGCGACTGGCGGCGGGGCCGCCGCAGGTGTCACCGGTGCGCGGCGGCCGGCTCCTGCCACGATATGGCGTCGGTACCGGTCAGCCCTTGTCCAGGTAGTCCTCGCGCTCTTCGTCGAGCAGCGCGTCCAGCGCCGTACGCAGCTCCGGCAGCGCGGTCAGCTCCGGGTCGGCGGTGACGACGGCCGTGGCCTCCTCGCGGGCCGCGGCGATCACCTCCTCGTCGTCGATGACGGCCAGCATGCGCAGTGACGAGCGGACCCCGGACTGCGCCCGGCCCAGGACGTCGCCCTCGCGGCGCTGCTCGAGGTCGATCCGGGACAGCTCGAAGCCGTCCAGCGTGCCCGCGACAGCGGTGAGCCTGGCGCGGGCGGGCGCCGCCTCCGGCATCTCGGTCACCAGCAGGCAGAGCCCGGCCGCGGCGCCCCGCCCGACCCGGCCGCGCAGCTGGTGCAGCTGCGAGACGCCGAAGCGGTCGGCGTCCATGATCACCATGACGGTGGCGTTGGGGACGTTGACGCCGACCTCGATGACGGTGGTGGCAATGAGGACGTCCACCTCACCGGCGGCGAAGCGGCGCATCACCTCGTCCTTCGCCTCCGGCTGCATCCGGCCGTGCAGGGCCTCGACACGCAGCCCCGACAGCGGACCCGCGGACAGCGTGCCGAGCAGGTCGAGGACGGCCAGCGGCGGACGCCTCTCCGCCCCGTCGGCCCCCTCCGCGCCGCCGGTCCCGTCCGCCTCGTCGGCTCCGCCCGCTTCCTTCTTGCCATGCCCCCCGGCGCCCGTCCGCCCGCGCGCGGCGTCCTGCTCGTCCCCGATGCGGGGGCACACGACGTACGCCTGGTGGCCCGCCTCCGCCTCCTCCCGCACCCGCTCCCAGGTGCGGGCCAGGAAGTGCGGCTTGTCCGCCGCGGGCACCACGTGGCTGGCGATGGGCGACCGGCCCGCGGGCAACTGGTCCAGCACGGAGGTCTCCAGGTCGCCGAAGACCGTCATCGCCACGGTGCGCGGGATCGGGGTGGCCGTCATCACCAGCAGGTGCGGGGGCCGACTGCCCTTGGAGCGCAGCGCGTCGCGCTGCTCGACCCCGAACCGGTGCTGCTCGTCCACGACGACCAGCCCCAGATCGTGGAACTGCACCTTGTCCTCGATCAGGGCGTGCGTGCCGATGACGATCCCGGCCTCGCCGGTCACCAGGTCCAGCAGCGCGCGGCGGCGGGCGGGCGCCCCCATGGAGCCCGTGAGGAGGACCACCTTGGTGCCCCGTTCGGCGCCGCCGAGCATGCCGCCCTCGGCGAGTGCCCCCATCATCTCGGTGATGGACCGGTGGTGCTGCTGGGCCAGCACCTCGGTGGGGGCGAGCAGCGCCGTCTGGCCGCCCGAGTCCACGACCGTGAGCATGGCGCGCAGGGCGACCATCGTCTTGCCCGAGCCGACCTCCCCCTGGAGCAGCCGGTGCATGGGGTGGGCGGTCGCGAGGTCGGCGAAGATCTCCGCGCCGACCCGCTGCTGGCCCTCGGTGAGGGTGAAGGGCAGCGACGCGTCGAAGGCGTCCAGCACACCTCCGGGCACGGGGCGGCGCGGGACGGCGGGCAGCGCGGCGTCGGCGAGGCGACGGCGTGCCAGGGCCACCTGGAGGACGAACGCCTCGTCCCACTTCAGCCTGTCCCGTGCCTCGGCGATCTCCGCCTTGGAACGCGGCCGGTGCACCTTGCGGAACGCCTCCGGAAGCGTGATGAGGCCGCGCTGCGCACGCAGCGACGGCGGCAGCGGGTCGGTCAGCGCGGCCCAGCCGGTGGCCTCCATGGAGGTGAGCACGGTGTCGACGGCCTGCTCGATGTTCCACGACTCCAGCTGCTTGCAGGCCGGGTAGAGCGGCAGCAGCTCGGTGGCGAACCTCTCCACCGTGCCCTGGTCCGTCTCGTCGTCGAGCAGCTTGTAGTCCGGGTGGGAGAGCTGGAGTCGGCGATTGAAGACCCCGACCTTCCCCGCGAACATGCCGCGGCGGCCGGGGAGCAGCTTCTGCTTGTTGGCGTGGACGCCGCGCCCGAAGAAGACGAGCTGGAGACGGCCGCTTCCGTCGGTGAGGGTGATCTCGAGCCGCTGGCCCTTGCCCCGGTTGAAGGTGTGCACGCGGGCGTCGGCGATCCGCGCCACGACGGTGACGTGCTCGTCCAGGGGCAGGTCGGCGAGCCTGGTCAGCTCGCCACGCTCGGCGTAGCGGCGCGGGTAGTGGTGCAGCAGGTCGCCCACCGTGTGCAGGCCGAGCTGATCGGCCAGCACCTTCGCGGTGTTGCCGCCGAGGGCCTTCTTGAGGGGTTCGTCGAGCGAGGGCACGCCGCCTATTGCACACCATGGCAGTGACAGCACGGGCCCGCTTTGGCGGGCGCGCCCGCCGGAGCAGGGGCTACTCGACGCCGATCAGCAGGGCCTCCGACCGCTGCCTGCCCTCGTGCACCACCGTGTCGACGGCCAGGTGCCCGCGGCGTACGCGCTCTTGCAGCTGCTGCGCCAGGCCCTCCGGGGCGTCGGCGCCGAGCACGAGGGTGACCAGTTCGCCGCCCGCGGCGAGCATCCGCTCCAGCACGTCGGCGGCCACCTGGCCGACATCCGACCCGATGACCGCCACGTCGCCCTCCACGAGCCCGAGCACGTCGCCCGCCTGGCAGATGCCCGCCATGGTCCACGACTCCCGCTCGGCGACGGTCACTTCGCCGTAGCGGGTGGCACCGGCGGCGGAGGTCATGGCCACCACGTCCTGGTCGAAGCGGTGCTCCGGTTCGTGTACCGCGAGCGCGGCCAGGCCCTGTACGGCGGCGCGGGTGGGGATCAGCGCGGTGCGTATGCCGTCGGCACGGGCCCGTTCGGCGGCGCGCACCGCGGCGTCCTGGAGGTCGGGGTCGTTGGGCAGCAGGACGACCTCGCGCGCGCCGGTGCGGCGGACGGCGCGGGCGAGGACGGTCTCGTCGGCGGCGTCGGCCGCCGGGACGACCGTCGCGCCCGCCGCTTCGCAGAGCGCGGCGAGCCCGTCCCCGTGCACCGCGGCGACCACCGCGCGGCGACGCGTCCGGGAGCGCGCGGAAGGGGCCGCCCAGCCTTCGGGGGCGGCGGGGCAGGGGGCGGCGGCGGTCGCGCCGTCGAGGGGCGGGGGTGCGGCGCCGGCGAGCGAGGCGATGCGCACGCGGTACGGGCGGCCCCGTTCGATGCCCGCCTCGATCGCCGCCCCGGCGTCGTCGACGTGGACGTGGACGTTCCACAGCCCGTCGCCGCCGACGAGGACGAGCGAGTCGCCGAGGCGGTCCAGCACCGTACGGAGCGCGGCGACGGCCGCGTCCTCCGCCTCCAGGAGGTACATCACCTCGAACGCCGGCGCCGGGGCCGACTCCGGGGCCGCCACGGTGGCCGAGGCCGCCGGCTCCGTACTGCGCGGCGCGGGGCCGGCCCCGGCGGCGTCCGGGGCGGCGCTGCCGTCTGCGGCGTCCGGGGCGGCCGCGGCGCCCAGGGCCTCCGTCAGCGCGCCGAGAACGGCGACGAGGCCGCTGCCCCCCGCGTCCACGACGCCCGCGCGGGCGAGCACGTCGAGCTGGCCGGTCGTCGCGGCGAGCGCCGTACGGGCGCCCCGGTGCGCGGCGCGGGCCACCTCGGCCACCGTCGGGGTCGCGTCCGCCGCGGCGGCGCCCTGGGCCGCCGCCGCGGACGCGACGGTGAGCATCGTGCCCTCGACGGGGCGGGCCACCGCGCCGTAGGCGGAGTCCGCCGCACGCCGCAGGGCACGGGCCAGCAGCACGGCGTCGGCGGCGGCCGGGTCGCTCCCCCCCGGTTCGCCGCAAGGCGGCGCGGCGTACACCTCGGCGACGCCGCGCAGGAGCTGGGCCAGGATGGTGCCCGAGTTGCCGCAGGCACCGAGCAGCGCGCCCCGTGCCATGGCACGCAGCGCCTCGGGCACCGTGTCGCCGGGGGCTTCGCGCAGCGCGCGGTACGCGGCCTCGAGCGTCAGGCACAGGTTGCTGCCGGTGTCGCCGTCGGCGACGGGGTAGACGTTGATCGCGTCGATCTCCGCGCGGTCCCGCTCGAGTGCGGCGAGCGCGAGCGCGCACCATGTGTGTACCGCCGTGTGGTCGAGCTGTCGCGGCACGTGCGGGCCTCCTGGATGCAGCGTACGCGGGACCGGCCCCGGTGGGTACCAGCGCGGCGGGATGCCTTCAACGTAGCGCCGTACGGCGCGGCGGGTGACCACGCGAGCGGGCGGGGGCCGCAGGCCGGGGCGGGTTTCGCCGTTCCACGGCAGCCGTTGTATGCTGCTCCGGTTGCCTGATGTGAATCGGGCAGGAATTCTCCCTGGCGCGGCCGGTCATCCCTGATCCTGCGACGCCGGGATTCACCGTAAGCGCATCTGAAGTCTTTGGAGTGTCCCGTGGCTGCCAACTGCGACGTCTGCGGCAAGGGGCCGGGCTTCGGCAACAGCATTTCCCACTCGCACCGCCGTACGCCGCGTCGCTGGAACCCCAACATCCAGCGCGTGCGTGCCGTGGTCGGCGGGACGCCGAAGCGGCTCAACGCCTGCACCTCGTGCATCAAGGCCGGCAAGGTCTCGCGCTGACGTCAGCGCGGCCACCTCGCTGGCTGCTGCGAAGCCGGTCCGCCCTCGGGTGGACCGGCTTTTCCGCGTCGCCGCGCCCCTGACGCCGCGCCGTACGGGGCGGCGTCAGGCGGGCCCGTCACCCGTCGCCGGTCCCCTGAACCGCCACCCGTGGTCGACGGGGCCGATGCCCGCCCCCAGGGCGAACCCCGCCGCGATCGCCCCGGTGACGTACTCCTTCGCCGCCACCACCGCCTCCGGCACCGTCCGCCCTCTTGCGAGCCCCGCGGCTATGGCGGAGGCCAGGGTGCAGCCCGTGCCGTGCGTGTGGCGGTTGTCCGCCCGCGCCGCGCGCAGCCAGTGTTCCTGAGTGCCGTCGGTGAGCAGGTCGACCGCGTCCCCGCGCAGGTGACCGCCCTTGACCAGTGCCCATCGGGGACCGTGGGCGAGCACGGCCTCCGCGGCCGTCCGCAGGTCCGTCTCCGCCTCCACGCGGACGCCCGTGAGCTGGGCGACCTCGTCGAGGTTGGGCGTGGCCACGGTCGCGACGGGCAGCAGGCCGGTCCGTACCTGGTCCAGCGCGTCGGCGGCGAGCAGCGCGTCGCCGTGCTTGGAGACCCCGACCGGATCGACCACCACCGGAGCCGAGATCCCGGCCAGCAGTCCGACGACCGTTTCGACCAGGGGCGCGGAGGAGAGCATCCCGGTCTTGACCGCCTGCACCCCGATGTCGTCCACGACGCTGCGAAACTGCGCCTCCACGGCCTCCGCGGGCAGGTCCCAGGCGCCCTGCACGCCCAGGGAGTTCTGCGCCGTGACAGCCGTGAGCACGCTCATCCCATGGGTGCCCAGCGCCAGCATCGTCTTGAGGTCGGCCTGGATTCCCGCGCCGCCGCCGGAGTCGGAGCCGGCGATGGTCAGTACTCGTGCAGGTGTGCTCATGCGTACGAATCTAGCGGTGCCGCGCGGAGCTTCCCCCGGCGGACCTCCGCCCCGTACGGTGCGAAGGAGAGCGGTGCTCAGGCCTGCGCCGAGTCCCCGAAGTGGTCCCAGCCCCCGGCCTTGTCCCAGGGGGCTCCGTCCACCGTCACCTGCGGCAGCGCCGACGGGGCGAGCACCTCACCGATGGTGCGCCAGCGCGCCGGCAGCTTCTGGTCCGGCGGGAAGGTGGCCACAATCGCGTGGTCCTCACCGCCGGTGAGCACCCACTGGAGCGGGTCGACCCCGACCGCCTGGCCGATGTCGAACATCTGCGCGGGCACGTCCAGTTCCGCGGAGCGCACGTCGATGCGGACCTTGCTGCACTCCGCGATGTGGCCGAGGTCGGCCACCAGGCCGTCGCTGACATCGGTCATCGCGGTCGCGCCGAGCGCCGCCGCCGCCGGACCGGCGTGGTACGGCGGTTCGGGCCGGCGGTGCGCCTCCACGAAGGCCCGCGGCGACCGGAAGCCGCGCGAGAGCACCGTGTGACCGGCGGCAGACCAGCCCAGCCAGCCGGTGACGGCCACCACGTCACCCGGGCGCGCGCCGGCGCGAGTGACTGGTTCCTGGTTGCGCATGTCGCCGAGCGCGGTGATGGCCACGGTGATCGTCTCGCCGCGCGTGACGTCGCCGCCGACCACGGCCGCGGCGGCGACTTGCGCCTCGTCACGGATGCCGTCCATCAGTTCCGTCGGCCAGTTCACCGGGAGTTCGGCGGGGACGACGAGGCCGACCAGCAGCGCGGTGGGCACGGCGCCCATCGCCGCGATGTCGGCCATGTTCTGCGCCGCGGCCTTGCGGCCGACGTCGTAGGCGGTGGACCAGTCACGGCGGAAGTGCCGTCCTTCGAGGAGAATGTCGGTGCTGACGACGACTTTGCGATCCGGCGCGGTGACCACCGCGGCGTCGTCGCCGGGACCGATGCGTACGGCCGCAGTGGTGGTGAGCCGGGAGGTCAACTCCCTGATGAGGCCGAACTCCCCCAGCTCCGCCACGGTACTGGGAGTGTGGGGGCGACCCCCGGGAGTACTCAGCATGCGACTGCCCCTTCACGTTCCGATGACGTCAACCCGCCGTTCCCGGCGCCCCCGCAGGTCTCCCCGGCGCGGGCGGGGACGCGGTACCGTAGCGTCCCGTTTCTCCCCATGATCCTCGTACCCGCCCTGGAGGTTCCGTGGTACAGGCATACATCTTGATCCAGACCGAGGTCGGCAAAGCGTCGACCGTCGCCGAAGTCATCGCCAAGGTGCCCGGTGTGATCCAAGCCGAAGACGTGACAGGACCGTACGACGTGATCGTGCGCGCCCAGGCCGACACCGTCGACGACCTCGGTCGGCTGGTGGTGGCCAAGGTCCAGCAGGTGGACGGCATCACTCGCACCCTGACCTGCCCAGTGGTCCATCTGTAGCTCCCCCGTATGCTCGCCCGGTGAGATCCGCACCTGACCGCCCCCCTCGCCGGTTGTCACTTCCGCCGCTCGCTCTCGCCGTTGCGGTCGCGCTCGCGGGCTGTTCGTCCTCGGACGACGGCGCCGGCCCGGCGGTCCCCACTCCATCCGGAAAGGCCGCCGGGGCCTGCCGGGCGTTGCACGGGGAGTTGCCGGGACGCGTCGACGGAGAGGACCGGACCACACTCGACCCCGCCTCGAAGTACACCGCCGCCTGGGGTGATCCCGCCATCGAGCTGCGCTGCGGCGTGCCGCGGCCCGAGAGGCTCACACCCGGGAGTGAACATTACAACCCCACCTCCGACGCGGTGGAAGTGAACGGCGTCTCCTGGCTGATCGAGCAGCGGGACGGCGGCTACCGCTTCACCACGACGGACCTCGTCGCGTTCGTGGAGGTGAGTGTGCCCGACGACTACGCGCCCGAGGTGGGCACGCTGACGGACCTCACCAGCGCGGTGGGCAAGTCCGTGCCCGTGGCGGAGCCGTAGCAGCCATGCCGTGATCCGCCACCGCATCCGGTCCGCATCCGGTCCGCGCGCAGCCCCGTGCGGCGCGCGGTTCCGGCACGCCGCCGCGCCCGCCGCTCCGCCTCAGCGCAGCCCCGTACGGCGGCGCAGCGCCGCCTGGATCAGCCGGTCGACCAGCTCGGCGTAGCCGACCCCGGTCTCCTGCCACATCCGCGGGTACATCGAGATGGGTGTGAAACCGGGCATCGTGTTGATCTCGTTGATGACGAACTCGCCGTCGTCGCAGAGGAAGAAGTCCGCACGGACGAGCCCCTCGCAGGAGACCGCCTCGAACGCGCTCACCGCCAGCTCCCGCACTCGTGCGGTCTGCTCCTCGGTGAGCGGCGCGGGCACGATCCCGGTGGCGGAGTCGATGTACTTGGCCTCGAAGTCGTAGAAGCCGTGTGAGGCGACCGGGGGGATCTCGGCCGGCAGGCTGGCGCGCGGCCCGTCCTCGAACTCCAGCACCCCGCACTCGATCTCACGGCCGCTCAGCAGCGACTCCACGATGATCTTGGGATCGTGGCGGCGGGCCTCCTCCACCGCGTCGTCCAGATCGCCGAGGCCGTCGACCTTGGTGATGCCCATCGACGATCCGGCGCGGGACGGCTTCACGAAGAGCGGCCAGCCGTGCTCACCGGCGAAGTCCACGATCTTCTTCCGCGCGGCGGACGGGTCGCTCTCCCACTCGCGCGGGCGGACCGTGAGGTACGGGCCGACCGGCAGCCCGAAGGACTCGAAGATCCGCTTCATGTACTCCTTGTCCATGCCGACGGCCGAGGCCAGCACCCCGGCCCCCACGTACGGCACCCCGGACAGCTCCAGCAGCCCCTGGAGTGTGCCGTCCTCGCCGTACGGGCCGTGCAGCACGGGGAAGACGACGTCCACCTCGCCCAGCGCCTTCGGCACCTGCCCGGGCTCGGTGACGGTGACCTCGCGGTTGCCGGGGTCGACCGGCAGCAGCACGCCGCCCGTGCCGGGGTCGGCGATGCCCGCCACGCTGGGCAGCTGCCGGTCGGCGATGGCCATGCGCTCGGGGTCGTCGGCGGTCAGTGCCCAGCTGCCGTCCGAGGTGATGCCGACCGGCAGCACCTCGTACTTCTCCCGGTCGATGGCGCGCAGGACCGCGCCGGCCGTGACCACGGAGATCCCGTGTTCGGAACTGCGGCCACCGAACACGACGGCGACCCGGGGCTTGGGGTTGGGGCTGTGGCTGCTCATATCGCCCTGACTTTACCGTCTCGCCCCGGTCGGGGCGTGAGCCCTCGGCGCCGTGCCTCCGGCGGCGAGGGCGTCGGTGGCGAGGACTCCGGCGGCACCGGTCACTCCCCCTCGGCCTTGGCGCTGCGCGACATCAGCTCCTTGAGCGCGACCAGCGGCGGCGTGCCCTGGTGGACGATGCTCACCACCGTCTCCGTGATCGGCATCTCCACCGCGTGGCGCCGCGCCAGATCGAGCACCGACTGGCAGGACTTGACGCCCTCGGCCGTCTGCCGGGTGACCGCGATGGTCTCCTCCAGCGTCATGCCCCGGCCGAGGTTGGTGCCGAAGGTGTGGTTGCGGGACAGCGGCGAGGAGCACGTGGCGACCAGGTCGCCCATGCCCGCGAGGCCGGCGAAGGTGTGCGCGTCGGCGCCCATCGCCAGGCCGAGCCGAGTGGTCTCGGCCAGGCCGCGGGTGATCAGCGAGGCCTTGGCGTTGTCGCCCAGCCCCATCCCCTCCGCGATGCCGACGGCCAGCGCGATGACGTTCTTGACGGCGCCGCCCAGTTCGCAGCCGACGACGTCGGTGTTCGTGTACGGGCGGAAGTAGGGGGTGTGGCAGGCGGTCTGGAGCCGCCGTGCCACCGCGGCGTCCCGGCAGGCGACCACGGAGGCGGCGGGCTGCCGCGCGGCGATCTCCTTGGCCAGGTTGGGGCCGCTGAGCACGGCGATGCGTTCCGGGCCCGCCCCGGTGACCTCGGCGATGACCTCGCTCATCCGCTCGGCCGTGCCCAGTTCCACCCCCTTCATCAGGGAGACGAGCACGGTGTCGGGGCGCAGCAGCGGGGCCCAGCGCTCCAGGTTGCCGCGCAGCGACTGGGAGGGCACGGCGAGCACCGTGAAGTCCGCGCCGCGTGCAGCGCGGGCGGGGTCGGCGGTGGCCGTGACGGACGGGGGGAGTTCGACTCCCGGCAGGTAGTCCGGGTTGGTGCGGGTGGCGTTGACGGCGTCAACCAGTTCCGGGCGCCGCCCCCACAGAGTGACCTCGCACCCCGCGTCGGCGAGCACCACGGCGAACGCCGTACCCCAGGAACCGGTGCCGTACACGGCGGCTCGCGTCACGCTGTCTCTCCCTCTTCGGCCTTCCCGGCCGGCTGCTGGCCTGTGTCCACCACACCGGTCCCTACCGCTGCGGACGGACCGCTCGGGGGCCGTCCCGCGCCGGGCCGCCCGTCACTCCGCCCGCGACCGACGTACCGCTCCGCGGGCACCGGCTCGCCGCGGATCTCGGCCAGCTGCTCGGTGAGGGCGTCCATGATGGTCTCGGTGACCGCGCGCAGTACCTCGGCCGTGGGGTCGCGCCCGTAGAACTCCGAGAGGTCCACGGGCGGGCCGGCCCGCACCGTGAGGGTCTTGCGCGGGAAGAAGCGGAGCTGCTTGAGCCCGGCGTACGGGGGGACCGCGAGGTTGGCGCCCCACTGGGCGACGGGGATCACCGGAGCCTTGGTGACCAGAGCCACCCGCGCGGCGCCGGTCTTGCCCTGCATCGGCCACATCTCGGGGTCACGGGTGAGGGTGCCCTCCGGGTAGAAGGCCACGCATTCGCCGTCGTTGATCGCCTCCACGGCGGCCCGGAAGGCGCCGACGGCGTCCGCCGATTCGCGGTAGACCGGGATCTGCCCCGCGCCGCGCATGAAGGCCCCGACGGCACCGGCCTTGAAGAGGGCGACCTTCGCCAGGAATCGCGGGACGCGGCCGGTGTTGTACTGGAAGTGGGCGTACGAGAGAGGGTCGAGATAGGAGTTGTGATTGACGACGGTGATAAACCCGCCGTCAGTCGGAATGTGTTCCATTCCACGCCAGTCCCGCTTGAAGAGGACCACCAGCGGTGGTTTCGCCACCACCGCGGCGAGGCGGTACCAGAAGCCGATTCTGCGGCGGGACACCGGGACACCATCTCCTCTTGGTTCTCTGTCGCGCACAACCGGGTGTCCACGCCATCGGACACCGGCTGTCGTGCACACCGTAACCCCGAGGCCGCCGACGTGCGCCGGGAGCAGGCGAGAATGAGTGCGATGCAACGTCACCAGAAGCCGGGGGCAGCGGGCGTGTGGAGCGTGGTCATTCCCCTCAAACCGCTCTCCAGGGCGAAGAGCCGCCTCGGCGCCACGGCTGGTGAGGCGCTCCGTCCCGGCCTCGCCCTGGCCTTCGCCCAGGACACGGTGAGCGCGGCGGTGGGCTGCGCGGCCGTACGCGATGTGGCAGTTGTCACTGACGATCCGCTGGCCGCCGAGGCGCTCGCGGCGCTCGGGGCGCGCATCGTGCCGGACACCCCGGCCGGCGGCCTGAACGCGGCGCTCGCGCACGGTACGGCGCGGGTGCGCGCCCGCGCCCCGGGCTCCGCCGTCGCCGCGCTGAACGCGGATCTGCCCGCGCTGCGCCCCGCGGAGCTGACCCGGGTGCTCGCCGCCGCGGCGCGCTTCCCGCGGGCGTTCCTCCCGGACACCGCCGGGGTGGGCACCACGCTGCTGGCCGCGCTGCCGGGCAGGGAACTGCGGCCGGAGTTCGGCGGCCCGTCCCGCGCCCGGCACCGGGCCTCCGGGGCGGTGGAACTGGCGCTGCCGGACGTCCCCGGGGCACGGCAGGACGTGGACACGGCGGACGACCTGCGGGCGGCGCTCGCCCTGGGGGTGGGTGTGTACTCGGCGAAGGCGACGGCGCGTACGCTGCTGGCCATGCAGGCGACCTCGTACACCTACGACCCCGAGACCCGTTCCGGCAGTGTGCTGCTGGACGACGGGACGCCGGTGCCCTTCGACGCCGCCGCGTTCGACGCGGGCGGCCTGCGGCTGCTGCGGCCCGGGCAGCGGGTCCGGGTGGAGGTGACGGGAGAGGGCGGCGAGCGCCGGGTCACCTTCCTCACACTCCAGACCCTGTGATTCCCGCGACTTCCTCGAGCCCGCGCGCCCGGAGCACCCGCAAAACCCCCGCAGACCCCGTCCGGAATCCGCGCGGAATCACCGCGCAAAGCTCCCGCAACGCCCGCGGGCCGGGCTCCCCCGAGGGAGCCCGGCCCGGCGCTGGTACGTGCCTCCGCCTCACTTCTTGCGGGCAGCGGCCTTCTTGGCCGTGGTCTTGCGCGCCGACGACTTGCGGGCCGGGGCCTTCTTGGCCGCGCTCTTCTTGGCCGGGGCCTTCTTCGCGGTGGCCTTCTTGGCCGCGCTCTTCTTCGCGGTGGCCTTCTTGGCCGTGGTCTTCTTGGCCGCCGTCTTCTTCGCGGTGGCCTTCTTGGCGGCCGTCTTCTTGACGGTGGCCGTCTTCTTCGCGGCGGTCTTCTTGACCGCCGCCTGCTTGGCGGTGGCCTTCTTCGCGGTGGCCTTCTTGGCCGCCGTCTTCGCCGCGGCCTTCTTGGTGGCGGCCTTCTTCGTCGAAGAGCCACCCGAGAGGCTGCCCTTCGGCGCCTTCTTCACCGCGACGTCGTTCTTCGGGAGCTTCTTCGCCCCGCTGACCAGGTCCTTGAACCCCTGGCCGGCCCGGAAGCGCGGCACCGAGGTCTTCTTGACCCGCACCCGCTCACCGGTCTGCGGGTTACGTGCGTAGCGGGCGGGCCGGTCGACCTTCTCGAAGGAACCGAAACCTGTGACCGAGACCCGGTCACCCGCGCACACCGCGCGGACAATCGCGTCCAGTACGACATCGACCGCGTCAGCGGCCTGCTGACGTCCGCCGAGCTGGTCGGCAATTGCTTCAACGAGCTGCGCCTTGTTCACGTCTTCCCCTTCGGAGGCATTGCACGGGAACGAATGTGTCCGAGCTTTTTCGCACGGTAGGCAGATATATACCGCAAATCAAACACGAAACGGGCTAATCACCCTTGTGCCGCAACGAAATCGGCTGTCAACGAGATCCGTCGGCACGGCGGTCGCCCGGCACGGGAGGTAACCGCCCGGCGTCGAGGTCGGCCATCAGCTGGTCCAGACGCCGCTCGGCGTCCGCCAGGTCGTGTTTGGTAGCGGCCGTGATCACGAGCAGCTTCCGCGTCAGTGCCACCCGTACGCTCTCGGGGACTTGCAGCGTGCGCACGCGCGCGTGCGCCTCCTTCAGGCGGGCGGCGACGCGGTCGTACAGCTCGAGTTGACCGTCGCGTTCCATGCGCCGATTGTGCCATCTGGGGCGAGTTGTCACTTCGTGGGCACTCAACGCAACAGTGCGCCCCCCGCCCGGAGGCGGGGGGCGCAGTCGCGGCGCGGCGGGAGTCCTTCCTCGTCAGACCGCCTGGGTGCGCGGCTTGAAGGCGGGCCTGCGCGCCTCGTACGCCGCGACGTCCGCTTCGTTCTGGAGAGTGAGGCTGATGTCGTCGAGACCCTCCAGGAGCCGCCAGCGGGCGTTCTCGTCCAGAGCGAAGTCCGCGTCGACACCGGGGGCCAGGACCTTGCGCCCCACGAGGTCGACGGTCACCTCCGCGGCGGGGTCGGCGTCGGCCAACGCCCACAGGCGCTCCACCGTCGGCTGCGGGAGTACGACGGTGAGCAGGCCGTTCTTGAGCGAGTTGCCCCGGAAAATGTCGGCGAAGCGCGAGGAGATGACGGCCTTGAAGCCGTAGTTCTGGAGTGCCCAGACCGCGTGCTCGCGGGAGGAGCCGGTACCGAAGTCGGAACCGGCGACCAGTACGGTCGCGCCCTGGTGACGGGGCTGGTTGAGGACGAACTCCGGGTCCTTGCGCCACGCCTCGAACAGGCCGTCCTCGAAGCCGTCGCGGGTGACCTTCTTCAGCCAGTGCGCGGGGATGATCTGGTCGGTGTCGACGTTGCTGCGGCGCAGCGGTACGACCCGGCCGGTGTGGGTGGTGAAGGCTTCCATGGTTCTCAGACTCCGGCGGGGGTGCGGGTGCGGTCGTCGGACAGGTCGGCGGGTGAGGCCAGATGGCCCAGGACCGCGGTGGCGGCGGCGACGTGCGGGGAGACCAGATGCGTCCGGCCGCCCTTGCCCTGCCTGCCCTCGAAGTTGCGGTTGGAGGTGGAGGCCGCGCGCTCGCCGGGGGCCAGCTGGTCGGGGTTCATGCCCAGACACATCGAGCAGCCCGCGTGCCGCCATTCGGCTCCGGCAGCGGTGAACACCTTGTCCAGCCCCTCCTCGACCGCCTGGAGCGCCACCCGCACCGAACCGGGCACGACCAGCATCCGGACGCCGTCGGCCACCTGACGGCCCGCCAGCACCGACGCGGCGTTGCGCAGGTCCTCGATCCTGCCATTGGTGCAGGAGCCGACGAACACGGTGTCGACGGCGACCTCGCGCAGCGGCGTACCCGCGGTCAACCCCATGTACTCCAGCGCCCTGGAGGCGGCGAGGCGCTCGGCCTCGTCCTCGAAGCCGGCGGGGTCGGGCACGCTCGCGGACAGCGGCGCCCCCTGCCCCGGATTGGTGCCCCAGGTGACGAACGGCGCCAGCTCGGCGGCGTCGATGACCACCTCGTGGTCGAAGACCGCGTCCTCGTCGGTGCGCAGCGTGGCCCAGTACTCCATCGCCGCGTCCCAGTCCGCGCCGTGCGGGGCGTGGTCCCGGCCCTGGAGATAGGCGAAGGTGGTCGCGTCCGGGGCGATCATCCCGGCTCGGGCGCCCGCCTCGATGGACATGTTGCAGATGGTCATCCGGGCTTCCATCGACAGCTTCTCGATGGCCTCGCCGCGGTACTCCAGCACATAGCCCTGACCGCCGCCGGTGCCGATCTTGGTGATCACCGCCAGGATCAGGTCCTTGGCGCTGACGTCCTCGGGCAGCTCGCCGTTGACCGTGATCGCCATGGTCCGGAACGGGGCCAGCGGCAGGGTCTGGGTGGCCAGTACGTGCTCGACCTGGCTGGTGCCGATGCCGAACGCCAGCGCGCCGAACGCGCCGTGCGTGGAGGTGTGGCTGTCGCCGCAGACGACCGTCGTGCCCGGCTGGGTCAGCCCCAGCTGCGGCCCCACCACGTGCACCACGCCCTGCTCGACGTCACCGAGCGGGTGCAGCCGTACCCCGAAGTCCGCGCAGTTCTTACGCAGCGTCTCCAGCTGGACACGCGAGACCGGGTCCGCGATGGGCTTGTCGATGTCCAGGGTGGGGGTGTTGTGGTCCTCGGTCGCGAGCGTGAGGTCCGTACGCCGCACGCGGCGCCCACTCTTGCGGAGGCCGTCGAAAGCCTGCGGACTGGTCACCTCGTGCAGCAGGTGCAGATCGATGAAGAGCAGGTCGGGCTCGCCTTCCGCCCGCCGGACGACATGGTCGTCCCAGACCTTCTCCGCCAGTGTCCGTCCCATCGGATTCCCTCCGGCCGGCCGCATCGCCGGCCCATGCTCGAAACCTTCGCCCGCACCCGTTCCCCACGCGCCGGATGGTGGCCGTCTCCACAGACTGGCGGGTGCGGCGGAAATTTGAACTTGCGTTTCACACTCTGAGACGCAAGTATCGACGCATGGACAACACTAGCGGCGCCACGAGCGGAGTGGGCGTACTGGACAAAGCGGCTCTGGTCCTCGGTGCCCTGGAGTCCGGCCCGGCCACGCTCGCCGGCCTGGTCGGGGCGACGGGGCTCGCCCGCCCGACGGCGCACCGCCTCGCGGTGGCCCTCGAGCACCACCGGATGGTGGCCCGGGACATGCAGGGCCGGTTCATCCTCGGCCCGCGACTGGCCGAACTGGCCGCGGCGGCGGGCGAGGACAGGCTGCTCGCCTCGGCCGGACCGGTACTGACCCACCTGCGCGACATCACCGGCGAGAGCGCCCAGCTCTACCGCCGCCAGGGCGAGATGCGGATCTGCGTGGCCGCCGCGGAGCGGCTCTCCGGGCTCCGGGACACCGTGCCGGTGGGCTCCACCCTGCCCATGAAGGCAGGCTCGGCCGCCCAGATCCTGATGGCCTGGGAGGAGCCGGAGCGGCTGCACCGCGGCCTCCAGGGCGCCCGCTTCACGGCCACCGCGCTCTCCGGCGTACGGCGCCGGGGCTGGGCCCAGTCGATCGGCGAGCGGGAGCCGGGGGTCGCCTCCGTCTCCGCGCCGGTGCGCGGGCCGTCGAACCGTGTGGTGGCGGCGGTCTCCGTCTCCGGGCCGATCGAGCGGCTGACCCGGCATCCGGGGCGGATGCACGCGCAGGCGATCGTCGACGCGGCGGCGCGGCTGAGCGAGTCGCTGCGGCGTGGCGGCGGTCTCTGAGCGTGACCGGCGGGGCACCGGGAGGTGCGGCCGGACCGCCGGGCCGCCACCGAGGGCCGGGGCGCTTTGCCGCCCGGCCTCGGGCGCGGCCCCGAGGCGCGCGCAACCGCCGCCGCCCACACGGGGCTTGGCCCCGTACAGCGGCGCGCCGGACCGCCGTACGGGGCGCACCCGGGGCGAGGCGACGGAGCGCGCACACGAAAAAGCCCTCCGCCGCGGCGGAGGGCTCTCTGTGCTGCTTCTGGTGCTGCAATCCAGCTGATCGTGTACCCCCGACCGGATTCGAACCGGCGCTACCGCCTTGAGAGGGCGGCGTGCTAGGCCGCTACACAACGGGGGCCCTAGCGTGATTCCGCAGAATCAGTACCCCCGACCGGATTCGAACCGGCGCTACCGCCTTGAGAGGGCGGCGTGCTAGGCCGCTACACAACGGGGGCATCGATCTCTTTGAACATCGATCTACTCGAAAAGCAGATCGCGCTGGGCTACCAGGACTCGAACCTAGACTAACTGAACCAGAATCAGTCGTGCTGCCAATTACACCATAGCCCACCAAAACACAATCCCCATCGGGGATCTCGTCTGGGTGGCCGCCTCCCGTATGACCCGGCCCTGCGGCCCGGTCCGTTCGGCGACAGGAAGAACATTACCTGATCGTGCTGCCCGCTCCAAAACGGGTTGTTCCCAGGACACCGCGTGGCGGCCCCGCCGGGCCGTACCCGCCCGCACGGGGGTACGGCCCGGCCGCGAGCCGGTCCTCCTCAGCCCTCGGGCTGGGCGGCCAGCTTCGCCAGGGCCGCGTCCACGCGCAGCAGGGTCCGCGCGCGCCCCAGGATCTCCAGCGACTCGAAGAGCGGGAGCCCCACGGTGCGGCCGGTGACCGCGACGCGGAGCGGTGCCTGCGCCTTGCCCAGCTTCAGACCGTGCGCCTCGCCCGCGGCCAGCACCGCGTCCTTGAGCGGCTCCGCACGCCAGTGCGCGCCGTCCAGTTCCGCGAGCCGGGAGTGGATGCTGCGCAGCACGTCGGCCGCACCCGGCTTCATCGCCTTCTGCCAGGACTTCTCGTCCTCGGCGGGCTCCTCCAGGAAGAGGAAGTCGACGTTCTGCGTGATGTCGGACAGCACGGTGAGCCGCGTCTGCGCGAGCGGCGCCAGCTCCTCGAACGCGGCCTGGTCGAACGCCTCCGGCCGCCACGGCGCGTACGGCGCACGCAGCCACGGCGCGCAGGCGGCGGTGAAGTCCGCGACGGACAGCTCGCGCAGGTGCGTGGCGTTGATCGCCTCGCACTTCTTGAGGTCGAAGCGCGCCGGGTTCGCGTTCACGTCGCCGATCTCGAAGGCGGCGACCAGCTCGTCGAGCGAGAAGATGTCGCGGTCCTCGGAGAGCGACCAGCCCAGCAGGGAAAGGTAGTTGAGCAGCCCGGCGGGCAGGAACCCGCGCTCGCGGTAGAGGTTGAGCGAGGACTCCGGGTCCCGCTTGGAGAGCTTCTTGTTCCCCTCCCCCATCACGTACGGCAGATGGCCGAAGGCCGGGATCGAGCCGTTGCCGACGCCGATCTGCGCGAGCGCGCGGTAGAGCGCGATCTGGCGCGGGGTGGAGGAGAGCAGGTCCTCGCCGCGCAGCACGTGGCTGATCTCCATGAGCGCGTCGTCCACCGGGTTGACCAGCGTGTAGAGCGGGGCTCCGTTGGCGCGGACGATGCCGTAGTCGGTGACGTTCTCCGGGGCGAAGCTCAGCTCACCGCGCACCAGGTCGGTGAAGGTGATCGGCTCGTCGGGCATCCGGAAGCGGACGATGGAAGTCCGTCCCTCGGCCTCGTACGCCGCGATCTGCTCCCCGGTCAACTCCCGGCAGGTCCCGTCGTAGCCGGACGGCCGCCCCGCCTTGCGTGCGGCGTCCCGGCGCGTCTCCAGCTCCTCGGCGGTGCAGAAGCAGCGGTAGGCGTGGCCGGCGGCCTGGAGCTTGGCC
Source organism: Streptomyces sp. CNH287 (assembly GCF_000424825.1). Lineage (NCBI taxonomy): Bacteria > Bacillati > Actinomycetota > Actinomycetes > Kitasatosporales > Streptomycetaceae > Streptomyces > Streptomyces sp. CNH287. The sequence goes on from NZ_KE384253.1 coordinate 147,477, forward strand.
GCGATCTCCTGGTAGATCTCCATCCGCTGGGACTGCCGGTAGGGGGCGTGCGGGCCGACCGCCCCGGGAGCCGCGGCGGGGTCGAACGGGGCCGGCCCCTCGTCCCAGCCCAGGCCGAGCCAGCGCAACGAGTCCAGCAGCTGCTCGTAGGACTCCTCCGAGTCGCGCGCCGCGTCGGTGTCCTCGACGCGGAAGACCAGGGTGCCGCCGTGGTGCCGGGCGAACGCCCAGTTGAACAGGGCGGTGCGGACCAGTCCCACGTGGGGGTTGCCGGTCGGGGAGGGACAGAAACGTACGCGGACGTTCGTCGCGTTAGTCACGCTTGATCACCTTGTTGGTGAGAGTGCCGATTCCTTCGATGGTGACGGCGACCTCGTCGCCGACGTTGAGCGGGCCGACCCCCGCCGGGGTGCCGGTGAGGATGACGTCTCCGGGAAGCAGCGTCATGGCCTCGGTGATGTGGACGACCAGGTCCGCCACGGAGCGCAGCATCTCGCTGGTGCGCCCCAGCTGCCGCTGTTCACCGTTGACCGTGCACTGCACGGCCAGGTCGGCCGGGTCCACCTCGGTCTCCACCCACGGACCCAGCGGGCAGGAGGTGTCGAAGCCCTTGGCCCGCGCCCACTGCGCCTCGGCCCGCTGGACGTCGCGGGCGGTGACGTCGTTGGCGCAGGTGTAGCCGAGGACCACGTCCGGCACCCGCTCGCGCGGTACGTCCTTGCACATCCGGCCGATGACGACGGCCAGCTCCGCCTCGTAGTGCAGTTCGGAGGAGAACGAGGGGTACACGATCGGGTCACCGGGACCGGCCACGGAGGTGGACGGCTTGAAGAAGGCGACCGGGGCGTCGGGGACCTCGTTGCCCAGCTCCCGGGCGTGCTCGGCGTAGTTCCGGCCGATCGCGACGACCTTGTTGGGGAGCACGGGCGGCAGCAGCCGGACCTTGTCCAGCGGGATGCGCGTGCCCGACCGTTCGAATCCGGCGAAGGGATGGCCCTTGATGATGTCGAGTTCCTGGCCCTCGACCACACCGAAGGCGACGTTCCCGTCGAGAGAGAATCTGGCGATACGCACGGGTGTCCTTCACGCTTTTCGGTTTCCGGAGAGACGGCACCCCAGCGTATGTCACCCGGCACGCGCGGCCGGGGGCCGCTCGTCCTCACGCCGCGCGGAAACGCGGCGTGACCGGCGCCGTACGCCGCGCGAAGAAGGGCTCACGTCCTCGCAACGGCCGGAGGCGGAGCGCCTCGCGCCCAGGCGAGGCGGGGGCCGCGGGCCCCGTACGGGGCGGTCTCCGGCCGCCGGACGGGGCCGCGAGCCCGACCCCCTCGCGACGGGCGCGCGCCGCGGCACACGGCCGCCTCCGGGCTCGGCCCGCGCCCCGTACGGGGCGGGCGGCGGCGCCGGGGGCCGCGGCAACGGCGGGAGGAGGGGGCGGGCAGAAGCGTGAGGTCGGACAGCGCGCCCCGGCAAGGAAGGCGGGGCGCGGTCACGTCATCTCAGGCGGGCCATCAGCGCGTGCTCGACGAGAGTGATCAGCGCGCTCTTTGCGTCGGCGCGGTGCCGGGCATCGGTCGTGATGATCGGCGCGTCCGGACCGATCTGCAACGCCTCCCGCACCTCCTCCGGCGTATACGGCTGATGCCCGTCAAACCCGTTCAACGCGATCACGAACGGCAGACCCGAATTCTCGAAATAATCCACCGCCGGAAAACAGTCCGCCAACCGACGCGTGTCCACCAGCACCACCGCACCGATCGCACCACGCACCAAGTCATCCCACATGAACCAGAAACGATCCTGACCCGGCGTACCGAACAAATACAGAATCAGATCCTGATCCAACGTGATCCGACCAAAATCCATCGCCACAGTCGTCGTCGTCTTGTCCGCCGTATGCGTCAGATCATCGATCCCCGCAGACGCCGACGTCATCACCGCCTCCGTACGCAGCGGATTGATCTCCGAGACCGCACCCACGAAGGTCGTCTTCCCCACACCGAACCCACCAGCCACCACAATCTTGGCCGAGGTAGCCGCTCGCGGCTCAGGCGCTCCGTATCCCATCTGACCCATCTGACCTGTCTGCCCTGTCTGTGGGCTAGAGCTTGCGAAGTCCACTGAGCACCCTTTCCAGCAAGGTCACAGCGGGGGCGCCGCCTGGCTCAGCGGTGCCGCCCGGCTGGTGAATGGCCACCATTCCGGCCTCGGCCAGGTCGGCGACGAGAATCCGGGCCACGCCCAGCGGGATGGCCAGCAACGCGGACACCTCCGCCACCGACTTCACCTCACGGCAGAGGTGGCATATCCGCTGGTGCTCGGGCAGCAGACCCTGGAGATGCGCCGGATCGGCCGTCGTGCTCACCAGAGCCTCGATGGCCAGCTGGTAGCGCGGCCGGGTCCGGCCGCCCGTCATGGCATACGGGCGCACCAGCGGCTGGTCGCCTTCACCCCCGTACGGTGCTTGATGGTGCGGGACACCGTACGGGCCGGGCGAGGCGGGCGGCGGGGTCATGGCTCCTCCGGGCGAGGCATGAGGTCGACGAGACGGACTGTGGTGCTCGGGTGTGGGGAGCTTCGGATCAGTTGAGGATGCTGCCTTGCAGTTCGGCGCGCACATCTGGGGTGAGTACCGTCCCGGCGCGGTCGACAAGAAGGGCCATCTCGTACCCGATGAGGCCGATGTCGGCCTCCGGGTGGGCGAGGACGGCCAGTGAGGAACCGTCCGAGATCGACATGATGAAGAGGAAACCGCGCTCCATCTCCACCACCGTCTGATTCACCGCACCGCCCTCGAAAATCCGGGACGCCCCCGCCGTCAGCGAGGTCAACCCCGACGCCACCGCCGCCAGCTGATCGGCACGGTCACGCGGGAACCCTTCGGACATGGCCAGTAGGAGGCCGTCGGCGGAGACCACCACCGTGTGGGAGACACCGGGGGTGTTGTCCACGAAGTTGGTGATCAACCAGTTCAGATTCTGCGCCGCCTGGCTCATCGGACTCAACTAACGCTCCTGCTGGTAAGTGGGGCCGATGCCGTGCCCATCCGTGGCCTGTCGGCCCTGCCGGATGCCACGACGGAGGTTGGTCAGCCGCCCGCGCACGTCGTCGGGCGCACGCGAGACCTGGGGACCGGACTGCGCGGACGACTGCTGCTGCGCGGTGCCCGCGACCAGGTTGGCCCTGGGCACCCTGCGGGGCAGTCCCGAGGTGGTGACTCCACCGGCCGCGGGCTGGCGAAGCTGCTCCGCCTGCCGCCAGCGCTCGTCGTTCGGAGGCGATCCCCAGTTGGCTCCCGCGTCGCGGGGGTTCCCGGTGCCGGCGCCGCCGCCGTTCTCCAGAGTGCCGCGGGCCGGCTCGCGCTGGGGCATCGCGGGTATGGCAGAGGCGGGACCGGGGCGCGGGGTACGCGCCTGCGGCTGCTGGACGTCGCCTTCGGGTGCCGCCTCCGCCGATGCGGGACGCGGCTGCGACGCGCCGGAGCCACGGAACCAGTTCGATTCCATCGACTCGAAAATCGGGGTGGGTGTGTCGGCTGCGGCCGGCGGCCCGGCCGGGATGCCGAACTCCGGGTCCTGCTGCCGACCAGGGGCCTGCGGCGCCGCAGGCAGCGCGAACTCGCCCGTGTGCTGCGGGCTCTGGCCGGGCGAGGAGGGCTGTGCGGGCTGCGGGTACTCCCCCGTGTCCTGGGAGCGCTCCGGGTACCCGGGCTGTGCGTACTCCCCGGTGTCCTGCGGACCCGCCGGGTAACCGGGGTGCGGGTACTCGCCCGTGTCCTGCGAAGACCGCTCCGGATATCCGGGGCGTGCGTACTCGCCGGTGTCCTGCGGGCTGCCCGCCGGGTAACCGGGGCTCGGGTACTCGCCGCTCGTCTCGGCGTCGTCGTGGCCGCGCGGGGTCTCCTCGGCGCTGGCCCAGCTGGGCCTGCCCTGATCGGTCGCGCGGTCCTGCGTACCAGGCACGCCCGGCGGGGGCGGCCCGTCGAAGTCCGGGCGGTCGAACGCGGCCGTGTCACCCGGCCCGCTGGACTGCGCGGGCGTCTGCTGCGCGGGGAACCCGGGCTGCGGGAACTCACCCGTGTCGCCGGGACCGCCGCTCCGCGGGCGCGGGGGCAGCTCGCCCGCGGAGCCGCTGCGGGTGGGCAGCGGCGGCGCCGGGGGCTGACCCGCGCCGTTCGGCGGGGGCGCCTGCGGCGGGGCGGCGGCCGGGGGGCCGCTCCTGGTGCCGAAGAAGTCGGTGGCTGTGCCGCCCGGGTCCGCTCCGGCGGAGCTGCCGCCGAGCGGACGGGTGGGCAGGCCCGCACCGCGGTTACGGCCGGTCTCCCCGCTGCCGCTGCCGGGGAGCGCGGGACGCTGGGAGCCGCCCGCGACCTGCCCGCGCGGCGGGACCGCGCCGAGCCGGCTGGTGGCACCGGCCCTGGGCTCCCGCTGGAGCGCCGCGGCGAGGCCGCCCTTGGGTGCGCCGCCGGGAAGGTTCGGTGCGCCGTTGGGCGGGACGGGGCCGGGCTTGCCCTTGGCACCGGGCCCATTGCTCTGCGCGGCGCCCTGGGCGACGTCGACGGGAAGCATGACCAGCGCGGTCGTGCCGCCGGAGTCGGACGGGCGGAGCTGGATGCGGATGCCGTGCCGCAGCGACAGGCGGCCGACCACGAAGAGGCCCATGCGGCGGGAGACGGAGACGTCCACCGTCGGCGGGTTGGCCAGCCGCTCGTTGATCGCGGAGAGGTCCTCCGGGGACAGGCCGATGCCCGTGTCGTGGATCTCGACCAGCACCCGGCCGTCGGGCAGCGCGTGACCGGTGACCTTGACCTTGGTCTGCGGGGAGGAGAACGAGGTGGCGTTCTCCAGCAGTTCGGCGAGCAGGTGCACGAGGTCGTTGACCACGCGGCCCGCGACCTCGGTGGGCGGGACGGAGCTCAGCTCGATGCGCTCGTACTGCTCCACCTCGGAGGCCGCAGCGCGGAGCACGTCGACCAGCGGGACGGGCCTGGTCCAGCGGCGGCCGGGCTCCTCGCCCGCGAGCACCAGCAGGTTCTCGCCGTTCCTGCGCATGCGGGTGGCGAGGTGGTCGAGCTTGAAGAGGGACGAGAGCTGGTCCGGGTCAGCCTCGCGCGACTCCAGCTCGGAGATGAGGGACAGCTGGCGCTGGATGAGGCCCTGGCTGCGGCGCGAGAGGTTGGTGAACATCGCGTTGACGTTGCCCCGCAGGAGCGCCTGCTCGCCCGCGAGCCGGACGGCCTCGCTGTGGACGTCGTCGAACGCCGCGGCCACGCGGCCGATCTCGTCCCGGCTGTGCACACCGACGGACTCGACCGAGGTGTCCACGTCCTGCGGCTCCGCCTCGGACATCTGCTTGACCAGCTCGGGCAGACGCCGGCGCGCGACGTCCTGGGCGGTGTCCTGGAGCCGCCGCAGCGAGCGGACCATCGAGCGGGCCACGACGAAGGCGCCCACCAGGGAGATGCCCAGGACGAGGAAGATGACGACACCGTTGACGATGGCGTCCCGCTGCGCCTCGGAGCGGAGCTTGCGGGCCTGCTGCTCCATCTCGGAGAGCAGCGTCGCCTCGATCTTGCCCATCTCGTCGATCTTGCTGCTGTCCTGGTCGTACCAGTCCATGTACGAGCGCTGCTCGCGCTTGATGCCGTTCGCCGACTTCAGCACGCGGTCGCGGTAGGTGTCGGCCGCGGTGATGTTGACGATGCCGCCCTCGAGGGGCTTGAGGAGTTCGGCGGCGCCCTTGTTCTTGATCTGGCCGAACGTCGTGAGCTTGGCGTCCTCACTGGTCATCGCGGTGCTGGCGTAGAGGCGGTCCGTCTGCGACAGCTCGGGCCCGTCCTTGCGGGCCAGGCCGGCGCTGATGATCGCCCGCTGGACGGAGGCGAACTCCTTCGCCGAGGAGAACGCGGCCAGCGCGCGGGTGCTCTGGATCATCTCGCTGTTGCTGGTGGCCTGCGCCATGTCGAGCGAGAGCGAGAGAAGGGACTCGATGAGCCTGCTGTACCGGTCGACCGTCTGGGAGGTGTACTCCTCGTTGTCGTACGCGGCCTCCCGGATCTGCTTGATGCCGTTCAGCTGGCGAGTGATGTCGACCACGGTGGTCTGGACGCCGGAGAGGACCTCGTCGTCCGAGTTGATGTCGCTGGTGTTCTCGTGGAACGCCTGACGTGCCCGGTCGGTGTCCTCACGGGCGGCGACGACCGCGTCGTCCTTGTCGTTGCCCTGGCTGATGAGCGGACCGGCCGACTTGTCGCGCTCCTCCTGGAGGGCGGCGGCCAGCTCGGTGGCGTGCTCCGTCATCTCGGTGAGGAGCTTCATCTTGTCGAGCTGCTCGGTGTTGTCCAGAGCGTCCTGGATACGCAGCCCGCCCAGCGTGGTGGCCGCCACCACGGGCAGGGCCAGCAGGGACACCAGGCGCGTGCTGATCCGCCAGTTGCGCAGCGCGAGGCGGGAGCCGGGGCCGGTGGGTGCGCTGTCCTTGGCGGACTTCGCAGCGCCCTTGCCGTCCTTCTTGCCGCCCGACTTCTTGCCGCCCGCTCTCTTGCCGCTCGCGCCGCTGTCGGAGTCCTGGGCGGCTACGGCCGGCCCGCTCCCGTGGGCGCGCTGGGGAGAGGAGCCGCGGTTGGCCGAACCGCGCAGCTCCGGGTCTCCCTCAGCGCTGCCATCCCTCTTGAAACGTCCCTGCACTAGCGTCGCAACCTCTGGACCAGGCGTCCCGCCGCTTGCGGCGGCGGCACGGTATCGAGTCATGGGGGTTCCAGGGCCCCCTGGGCGTCGTGAGTGACCGGCGCGTCCCCTCAGTGCCGCCGCGCGGCGCTTGGTCTGCGCCCCCTGCGCGCCGGCTGATTGTTCCCGCGGCGGTCCGTGGAATTCCAGCACAGTGCTGGATCTCCAACAAGGGCTGTGGATAAGCCTGTGACACACGTGACGCTACGCAGATATCGGATCACCGACGGTAGAAAACCCACACCACAAAACGGGCCTTCCGGGCGAACACCTCGCGCGATCACCGTCTCCCACTGGCAGCGAGTGAACACATAATCTTCACTTCTGCCCCTTGTTGTCCGTTCCCGAGTATGGAATTGATCGGGAGTTTTGTCTCTTTTGCTCCCACCTAAGTGAGAAAACTCACATGCCGGGAGTTGCCTAGATCACGTCGGCGGAGGGAATAGCGCACCTACCCTCAGCATTTACAGGCTGTACGGAAACGACAAGCGACTCGCTGGGGACATCTCACGTGAAGACCACGATGATCACGAACAACATAGCCAACCCGCGGCGCACCACCCTCGCCCACCTCAAGGACACCGACGAACTCACCGCCGAGGCCCTCGAGACCGGTCACGAGACCCAGCTCCCGGAGCGGACCGCGAACCCGCGCCGTACCGTGCTCATGGACATCCCCGGCAGCGTCTGAGCGTCCCCGCCCGACCCTACCGCCAGAAGACCCCGGGACACCTTGCGAGAAGGTGTCCCGGGGTCTTCTGGCGTACGGGCGCGGTCAGCGCTGCCAGCTGTGCGCCGTGGGAAAGCCGTGCTGGCGCTCCAGCCGCCGCCAGGCCGCCCGGCTGCGCCCGGCCGCCGGGGCCGGCCGGCTGTGCGCCGCCGCGCGTGCGAGCAGCACGGCGGTGAGCGCGGCCAGCTCCTCCGGCTCCGCCAGGCCGCGCTCGAGCCGCACCAGGTTGGCCGGTGCGCCCGCGGGGGCCGCTGTCGTGGTCGTCGTCATCGTTCTCTCCGTCACTGAGGGGGGTTGCCGTGCTTGCGGGCGGGCAGGTCGGCGTGCTTGGTGCGGAGCATGGCCAGCGTCTCGATGAGCACCTGCCGGGTCTCGGCGGGGTCGATGACGTCGTCGACCAGGCCCCGCTCCGCCGCGTAGTAGGGGTGCATCAGCTCGGCCTTGTACTCCTTGACCATCCGGCTGCGCATCGCCTCCGGATCGTCGGCGGCGGCGATCTGCCTGCGGAAGACCACGTTGGCCGCGCCCTCCGCGCCCATCACCGCGATCTCGTTCGTCGGCCAGGCGTAGGTGACGTCCGCGCCGATGGACTGCGAGTCCATCACGATGTACGCGCCGCCGTACGCCTTCCGGAGCACCACCGAGACCCGCGGCACGGTGGCGTTGCAGTACGCGTAGAGCAGCTTGGCGCCGTGCCGGATGATGCCGCCGTGCTCCTGGTCGACACCGGGCAGGAATCCCGGCACGTCCAGCAGGGTCACCAGCGGGATGTTGAAGGCGTCGCACATCTGCACGAACCGGGCCGCCTTCTCGGACGCCTCGATGTCGAGCACGCCCGCCAGCGACTGCGGCTGGTTGGCGACGATGCCCACCACCTCGCCGTCCAGCCGGGCCAGTACGCACAGGACGTTGGTGGCCCAGCGCTCGTGGATCTCCAGGATCTCCCCGTCGTCCACCAGCTCCTCGATCACCGCCCGCATGTCGTAGGGCTGGTTGCCGTCGGCGGGCACCAGGTCCAGCAGCGCGTCGCAGCTGCGGCCGGCCGGATCGGTGGACTCCACCGAGGGCGGGTTCTCCCGGTTGTTGGCCGGCAGCACCGACAGCAGGTAGCGGACCTCCTCCAGCGCGCCGCGCTCGTCGTCGTAGACGAAGTGCGCCACCCCGGAGGTGCCCGCGTGCACGTCGGCGCCGCCCAGGCCGTTCTGCGTGACCTCGGCGCCGGTCACCGCCTGCACCACGTCCGGGCCCGTGATGAACATCTGCGAGGTCTCGCGCACCATGAACACGAAGTCCGTCAGCGCCGGCGAGTAGGCCGCGCCGCCCGCGCACGGACCCAGCATCACGGAGATCTGCGGGATGACCCCGGAGGCCCGGGTGTTGCGCTGGAAGATCCCGCCGTATCCGGCGAGGGCGGAGACACCCTCCTGGATACGGGCTCCCGCGCCGTCGTTCAGCGACACCAGCGGGGCGCCCGCCGCGATGGCCATGTCCATGATCTTGTGGATCTTCGCGGCGTGCGCCTCACCCAGCGCGCCGCCGAAGATGCGGAAGTCGTGCGCGTACACGAACACCGTCCGGCCGTGCACCAGGCCCCAGCCGGTCACCACACCGTCGGTGTAGGGCCGCTTCTCCTCCAGCCCGAACCCCGTCGCGCGGTGCCGGCGCAGCCCCTCCACCTCGCGGAAGGACCCCTCGTCGAGCAGCAGGTCGATCCGTTCCCGGACCGACAGCTTCCCCTTGGCGTGCTGCGCCTCCGTGGCCTTCTCGCTCGGCCCGCGGCGGGCCTGCTCCCGGAGAGCGTGCAGTTCGGCCACGCGGCCACGGGAGTCCTGAGACTGATCGGTCATGTATAGACCCTACGAAACCCACGCCCGCCACGCCGTCGTCAGATTCGTACAGTCTCCGCGCCCGATTCATGGCTGCGCTGGACAGAACCGCACCCCTGGACAGGTGCCAAGCGTGGAAGTCTCCCAGCCGGACGAAGGTGGGCTGTTGAGATCCCACAGGGCTCGCGAGGGAGCGCGGAGCCGCGCTCGCGCGACCCCGCGGTGCCCCCGTCATACGCTGCCCGGCGGGGTCAGCCCTGCCCGGCCTCGGCGTCCGGGGTCACCCCGGCCCGCAGCAGTCCGTAGGTGTAGGCGTCGTCGAGGGCCTGCCAGGAGGCGGCGATGACGTTGTCCGCGACACCGACGGTGGACCACTCGCTGCTGCCGTCACTGGTGGAGATCAGCACCCGCGTGGTGGATTCGGTGCCGTGCCTGCCCTCCAGGATGCGGACCTTGTAGTCCACCAGTTCCAGCCTGGCCAGCTGCGGGAAGATCCGCTCCAGCGCGACGCGCAGCGCCCGGTCCAACGCGTGTACCGGCCCGTTGCCCTCGCCCGTGGTGACGACCCGCTCCCCCTTGGCCCACAGCCGTACGGTCGCCTCGTTCGCGTGGGTGCCATCAGGACGGTCCTCGACGATGGCCCGCCAGGACTCCAGCCGGAAGAAGCCCGGCACCCGGCCGTACACCTCCTCCCGCAGCAGGAGTTCGAAGGAGGCGTCCGCCGCCTCGTACGAGTAGCCGCGCAGTTCCTGTGCCTTCACGCGCGCGACGATGCGGCCGACCAGTTCGCGGTCGCCCGTCAGGTCGTACCCCAGCTCCCGGCCCTTGAGCTCGACGGAGGCGCGGCCGGCCATGTCCGAGACGAGCATCCGCATGGAGTTGCCGACCAGCTCCGGGGAGATGTGCTGGTAGAGGTCCGGGTCCACCTTGATCGCGGAGGCGTGCAGGCCGCCCTTGTGGGCGAAGGCGGAGGTGCCGACGTAGGGCTGGTGGGTGGCGGGGGTCAGATTGACGACCTCGGCGATCGCGTGCGAGATCCTGGTCATCTCGGCGAGCGCGCCCTCGGGGAGCACCACGCGGCCCAGCTTGAGCTGGAGCGCGGCGACGACGGGGAAGAGGTTGGCGTTGCCGACGCGCTCCCCGTAGCCGTTGGCGGTGCACTGGACGTGGCTGGCCCCGGCGTCCACGGCGGCCAGGGTGTTGGCGACCGCGCAGCCGGTGTCGTCCTGCGCGTGGATGCCGAGCCGGGCGCCGGTCTCCGCCAGCACGGCCGCCACCACCTCCTGGATCTGGGCGGGGAGCATGCCGCCGTTGGTGTCGCAGAGCACCACGACCTCTGCTCCCGCCTCGTGCGCGGTGCGGACGACGTCGCTCGCGTAGCCGGGGTTGGCCCGGTATCCGTCGAAGAAGTGCTCGCAGTCGAGGAACACGCGGCGGCCCAGCCCCCGCAGGTGGGAGACGGTGTCCCGGATCATCCGGAGGTTCTCCTCCAGGGTGGTGCGCAGGGCCAGCTCGACGTGCCGGTCGTGGGACTTGGCGACCAGGGTGACCACGGGCGCGCCGGAGTCGGCGAGGGCGGCCACCTGCGGGTCGTCCGCGGCGCGCACTCCCGCCCGGCACGTGGCGCCGAAGGCGACGAGCTGGGCGTGCCGGAAGGGGATCTCGCTCCGTGCCCGCTGGAAGAACTCCGTGTCACGCGGGTTGGCGCCGGGCCAGCCGCCCTCGATGAAGCCGACGCCGAACTCGTCCAGGTGGCGGGCGATGGCCAGCTTGTCGGCGACGCTCAGGTTGATGCCCTCGCGCTGGGCGCCGTCGCGCAGCGTGGTGTCGAAGACATGGAAGTCGTCGCTGGGGACGTCCTTCGTCATAGTGGTCAAGCTCCTGTCGGGGTGAGCGAGGGATACGGAATTCCCGGCTCCACTTATCCCCATCATCCCGTGCGCTCCCGTCGTCCGGCTCGGTGGGCCGGAAAACGAAAAAACCCCTCGCGGGTGCGAGAGGTCTGCGCGCGGGTCTGGGACACGATGTCCACTGCCGCTGTGGATGGGTGCGGTCAGTGGTCACTGAGGACCGGCGCGCTGTCACCAATAATCATGGCGAACGGGAGCACGGTCGGATTCTGACACGATCCGGCCATCCTGTGCGGAACGGTCTCACGATGCGGAAGCGCCGGCGCTCGGCGGCTCCCCCGCACCGCCGCGTGCGGTGCGGGGGCAGCGCCGTGCGAAGGCGGCGGAGCTTCAGGCCAGCGTGTGCATCCAGCCGTGCGGATCGGGAGCCTGGCCGGTCTGGAGCGCCAGCAGTCGCTCACGCAGCTGCGTGGTGATGGCACCGGGCTGCCCGTCGCCGACGGTCCACTGCGCGGCGGCGGACTTCACCTGTCCGACCGGCGTGATCACCGCGGCCGTACCGCAGGCGAACACCTCGGTCAGGGTGCCGTCGGCGTTGCCCTCGCGCCAGTCGTCGGTGGAGATGCGGGTCTCCTCCGTGCCGTACCCCAGATCCCGGGCCATCGTCAGCAGCGAGTCACGGGTGATGCCCGGCAGCAGCGTGCCGGTCAGCTCCGGGGTGAGGATGGTCGCCTCGGGGCCCGACCCGCGCACGAAGCACAGGTTCATCCCACCCATCTCCTCGATCCAGCGGCGCTCCAGCGCGTCCAGCCAGACCACCTGGTCGCAGCCCTGCTCGGCCGCCTCGGCCTGGGCGACCAGCGAGGCGGCGTAGTTGCCGCCGGTCTTGGCCTCGCCCATGCCGCCCGGGGCCGCACGGACGTACTCCTGGGAGAGCCAGACCGAGACCGGCTTGACCCCGCGCGGGAAGTACGCGCCCGCCGGTGAGGCGATCACCATGAAGAGGTACTCCGCGGAGGGCCTCACGCCGAGCCCGACCTCGGTGGCGAACATGAACGGCCGCAGGTAGAGGGACTGCTCGGGCTCGCTCGGCACCCAGCCGCGGTCCTGCCGCACCAGGACGTCGCACGCCTCGATGAACGTCTCCACCGGAAGCTGCGGCATGCCCAGCCGGCGGGCGGAGTTCTGGAAGCGGCGGGCGTTGGCGTCGGGGCGGAACGTCGCCACCGAGCCGTCCGGCTGGCGGTACGCCTTGAGGCCCTCGAAGATCGTCTGCGCGTAGTGCAGCGTCATGTTCGCCGGGTCCACCTGGAGCGGCGCGTACGGCTGGAGCTGGGCGTCGTGCCAGCCGCGGCCCTCGGTCCACCTGATGGTGACCATGTGGTCCGTGAAGTGCCGGCCGAAGCCGGGGCTGAGCAGCAGCGCCTCGCGCTCCGCGTCGGACAGCGGCTGCGCCGAGGGCTTGAGGTCGAAATCGATTCGGGGCGTCGTCATGAGCGCGTCCTTCACTGAGTGTCTTGACGGACCGCGTCCCGCCGCCCGGTGTACTAGGACGTCCGAGCTTCTCGTCGCACTCCGGCCGGTCCCGAGTTCGATTATCGCTCGCTGGTGACCGGAAGACAGACGCGGGTGGCGGCCCTGCAATAGATGGTGACACCCAACCGCTCGGTTGCCCAGCGGCCGGGGTGGCGAGGCCCGGCCGGGCGCGCGGCCCGCGTCCGGACGGGTTCTCCGGGACGCGGCGCCGCGGCGGGCGGGCTCAGCCTGCTACTCGTACGGCGATCGCGTCGCCGGTCTGGGTGGTCGTACGGGCGCCGGAGCGCTCCGCCAGGTCGGCGGATACGGCGTCCTCGACGCGTACGGCCTCGGTCTCGTGGCCGAGGTGGCGCAGCAGCAGGGCGACGGAGAGGATCGTCGCGGTGGGGTCGGCCTTGCCGGTGCCCGCGATGTCCGGCGCGGAGCCGTGGACCGGCTCGAACATCGAGGGGAAGTCGCCCGCCGGATTGATGTTCCCGGATGCGGCGAGACCGATGCCGCCGGAGACCGCGGCGGCCAGGTCGGTAAGGATGTCGCCGAAGAGGTTGTCGGTGACGATCACGTCGAAGCGCGCGGGGTCGGTGACGAAGAAGATCGTCGCGGCGTCGACGTGCAGGTAGTCGGTGGTGACCTCGGGGTACTCCTGGCCCACCTTGTCGAAGAGATTCTTCCACAGGTGCCCCGCGTACACGAGCACGTTGTTCTTGTGCACGAGCGTCAGCTTCTTCCGCGGCCGGGCCGCGGCCCGGGCGTACGCGTCGCGGACGACGCGCTCCACGCCGTAGGCGGTGTTGAGGCTGACCTCGGTGGCGACCTCGGCCGGGGTGCCGGTGCGGAGGCTGCCGCCGTTGCCGACGTAGGGGCCCTCGGTGCCCTCGCGGACGACGACGAAGTCGATTTCGGGGCGGCCCGCCAGCGGCGTCGCCGTCTGCGGGAACAGCTTGGAGGGGCGCAGGTTCACGTAGTGGTCGAAGGCGAAGCGCAGCTTGAGCAGCAGCCCGCGCTCGAGGACCCCGGAGGGGACGGACGGGTCGCCGATGGCGCCCAGCAGGATCGCGTCATGCCTCTTGAGCCGCTCCAGCTCGGCGTCCGGGAGGGTCTCTCCGGTCGCGTGCCAGCGCCGCGCGCCGAGGTCGTAGCTCTCGGTCTCCAGCTTCACGTCCTGCGGGAGGACGGCGGTCAGGACCTTGAGTCCCTCGGCCACGACCTCCTGGCCGATTCCGTCACCGGGGATCACTGCGAGATTCAGGCTGCGCGACATGCTGCGGACCCTACCTCCCGTCCCAGGAGCTGACACCACCGGTCCACATCCCGGACGAACGACCTGCCGGACGGGTGTGCTTCACCGTGCCGACCGCCCGGAGTCTTCCAGAAGTTGGCCCCCGCTGGGAACTTCACCCCCATGGAGACACCACGGATGGGGATTCCGGAGCACCTCGCCGGGCGGATGAGCATGGCCGAGCAGCACGAGTACCTGCGCTCCCGCCTCTCCCGGCGCGGCGTACTGCGCGGCGGAGGCCTCACCGCGGCCGCGGCGCTCGGCGGCGGCGGGCTCGCGGCCTGCACCGCGGAAGGGGCGCGCGACGGCGGGCGCGGGCACACCCCGGCGCCCTCGTCGGTACGGGTGCTCGGCTCGCTGGTGGCGCCCTTCGGACGGCACCTGGCTTTCGGGGCCGATCCGCGGACCCAGATGCGGGTGTCCTGGCAGGTCCCCTTCGCGGTACGCAAGCCGTATCTGCGGGTGGGCACCGAACCGTGGGAGCTGAGCCGGAAGTTCGAGGCGGAGGTGCGCGCGCTGCGTACGCCCGCGCTCACGCCGGACCTCCCCGAGGTCGAGCAGTTCTACCTGCACGCCGCCCTGGACCACCTGCGGCCGGGCACGACCTACTACTACGGGGTCGGCCACGACGGTTTCGACCCCACCGCGGCCGAACGCCTCTCGACCCTGGGCTCCTTCAGCACCGCCCCGGCTCGCGGGAGCGAGCCGTTCGTCTTCACCGCCTTCGGCGACCAGGGCGTCAGCTACGCCGCGCTGGCGGGCGGACAGCAGCTGCTGGGCCAGAACCCCTCCTTCCACCTGCACGCGGGCGACATCTGCTACGCCGACGAGAGCGGCCAGGGCGAGAAGGGAGACACCTACGACGCGCGGGTGTGGGACCAGTTCCTCGCGCAGACGGAGCCGGTGGCGGCCCGGGTGCCCTGGATGGTGACGACCGGCAACCACGACATGGAGGCGTGGTACTCGCCGAGCGGCTACGGGGGCCAGGCCGCGCGCTGGTCCCTGCCGGACAACGGCCCCGACGCCGAGAACGCGCCCGGGGTCTACTCGTTCGTCTACGGCAACGTCGGGGTGGTCGCACTGGACGCGAACGACGTCTCGTACGAGATCCCCGCGAACCGGGGCTACACCGGCGGTGCGCAGACCCGCTGGCTCGACGCCCGGCTCGGCCGGCTGCGCGGCACACCCGGCATCGATTTCGTCGTGGTCTTCTTCCACCACTGCGCCTACTCCACGAGCACCCACGCCTCGGACGGCGGCGTACGGCAGGAGTGGGTGCCGCTCTTCGAGGAGCACCGGGTCGACCTGGTCGTCAACGGGCACAACCATGTCTACGAGCGCACCGACCCGCTCCGGCGCCACGAGCCGACGCGCGCACTGCCCGTCGGCGGCACCGTCGACCCCGCGCGCGAGGGCACCGTCTACGTCACGGCGGGCGGCGCGGGGCGGAAGCTCTACGACTTCCCCGTGCCGGACAGCTACGAGGGCCACGAGAGGGAGCGCGACCACGTCCGCACGTTCCACTGGACGAAGGACGGCGACCGCGAGCCGGACAGCGTCGAGTGGTCCAGGGTCCGCTACACCGGCTTCTCGTTCCTCGCGGTGGAGTCGCGGCCCGGCCGCAGGCCCGAACTGGAGGTCTCGGCGCTGGCGGAGTCGGGACGGCGCGTCGACCACTTCACCGTGCGCCGTACGTGACCGCCGGAGCCTGGCGGGCGGGGAGCGGGCGGCCGGGGAGCACCCCCGGGCACTCAGTGCCCGGTCGCGCCTCCGTTGTCCCGGCGGTCCAGGGCGCGCTGGAGGGCGGCGGCGGCGTTCCTGCGGTCGGCGTCCCGGCCGTCCCGGCCGTTGCGGATCGAGGTGTGGCGGGCGGCACGGCGGCGAGTGGTCTCGTCCATGGTCGGCAACTCCTTCTGCGCATGGCTTCACAAAGGCGGATTCAGCGCGCCGGAAGGGTGCGGGGGCGTGCGCTGCGGCGGGGGTCACCCGCGTGTGTCAGCGCGCCTGCTCCGCGTTCGCTCGATGGAGCGCGACGTTCGGCTTCCTCCACGGTAAGAGCTGGCGGAGGCGATGTCTCGTTTTTACTTGGGCTTCCTACTATCTGAGACGGCGAGCCCGGCCGGACTCATCCGAACGGGTGAATCGTCGCGCCCGGGAACGCCCGGGAACGCCCGGGAACGGTGCGGCACGGCCCCGCACGCGCTGGAGCCCGGCGCCCCCGGGCGGGGCGCCGGGCTCCAGCGGGTGCGAGAGTGGCGGGGTGCGTCACCCCATGTGCGGATAGCGGTAGTCGGTCGGCGCGACCTGGGTCTCCTTGATGGCACGGGGCGACATCCAGCGCAGCAGGTTGAACTTCGAGCCCGCCTTGTCGTTCGTCCCCGAGGCACGGGCGCCGCCGAACGGCTGCTGGCCCACGATCGACCCGGTCGGCCGGTCGTTCAGGTAGAAGTTGCCCGCCGCGAAGCGCAGCTTCTCCGACGCGGCGGCCAGCACCGCGCGGTCCTTGGCCAGTACCGCACCGGTGAGGGCGTAGGCGGAGGCCGACTCCATCTGGTCGAGCATGGCGTCGAAGTCGCCGTCCTCGTAGACGTGCACAGCGATGACCGGGCCGAAGTACTCGGTCTTGAAGACCTCGTCCTCCGGGTCGGTACAGGCGATCACCGTCGGCCGCACGAAGTAGCCGACCGAGTCGTCGTACGTGCCACCCGCGACGATCTCGCAGCTGGGGGTGGACCGCGCGCGGTCGATGGCGGCCTTGTTCTTGGCGAAGGCCCGGTCGTCGATGACGGCGCCGACGAAGTTCGACAGGTCGCTGACGTCGCCCATGGTCAGGCCGTCCACCTCGGCGGCCAGCTCCTCGCGCAGGCCCCCCTCCCACAGCGAGCGCGGGATGTACGCGCGGGAGGCGGCGGAGCACTTCTGCCCCTGGTACTCGAAGGCGCCGCGGGTGATCGCCGTCTTCAGCACCGCGGGGTCGGCGGTGGGGTGCGCGACGATGAAGTCCTTGCCGCCCGTCTCACCGACGATGCGGGGATAGGAGCGGTAGCCCGAGATGTTCTCGCCGACCGTCCGCCACAGGTGCTGGAAGGTGGCGGTCGAGCCGGTGAAGTGCACGCCCGCCAGCTCCGGGTGCGGCAGCGCGACCTCGGAGACCTCCAGGCCGTCGCCGGTGACCAGGTTGATCACACCCTTGGGCAGCCCGGCCTCCTCCAGCAGCTCCATCAGGAGGATGGCGGAGTGCGTCTGGGTGGGTGACGGCTTCCAGACGACCACGTTGCCCATCAGGGCGGGCGCGGTGGGCAGGTTGCCCGCGATGGCGGTGAAGTTGAAGGGCGTGATCGCGTAGACGAAGCCCTCCAGCGGCCGGTGGTCCAGCCGGTTCCAGACGCCCTTGGGCTGCATGGGGGGCTGCTCGGCCAGCAGTTCCCGCGCGAAGTGCACGTTGAACCGCCAGAAGTCGATCAGCTCGCAGGGGGCGTCGATCTCCGCCTGCTGGATCGTCTTGGACTGGCCCAGCATCGTGGAGGCGGCGATCGTCTCGCGCCACGGCCCGGACAGCAGTTCGGCGGCCTTGAGGATGATCGCGGCCCGGTCGTCGAAGGACAGGGCGCGCCAGGCCGGGGCGGCGGCCAGCGCGGCGTCGACCGCCTCCTGCGCGTCGTCGCGGGTGGCGTTGGCGTAGGTGCCGAGCACGGCCTTGTGGTTGTGCGGCTGCACGACGTCGAAACGTGCGCCGCCGCCCATCCGCTTCCGGCCGCCGATGGTCATCGGCAGGTCGACCGGGTTCTCGGCCAGCTCCTTGAGCTTTCGCTCGAGGCGGGCACGCTCCGCGCTGCCGGGCGCGTAGGTGTGCACCGGCTCGTTGTACGGGGCGGGGACGTGGGTCACAGCGTCCATGGCTGCCGTGTCTCCTTCGCGTTTCGAGGGTGTTCGGTGAGGAGGTTCAAAGGGGGGCGCCGCCGTCACGCGGTGGCGTACCGCTGCGCCGCCCGCCGCGGCCGGGCGTCAGCGGCGGCCGGCCAGCGCGCGCAGGAAGAACGCGAGGTTGGCCGGGCGCTCCGCGAGACGCCGCATGAAGTAGCCGTACCAGTCTGTGCCGTACGGGACGTACACGCGCATCCGGTGGCCCTCCGCCACCAGCCGGGCCTGCTCCGCCTCGCGGATGCCGAAGAGCATCTGGAACTCGTACTCGTCCTGCTTGCGGCCGTGCCGGCGGGCCAGCTCCTGCCCGATGGCCACCATCCGGGGGTCGTGGGAGCCGATCATGGGGTAGCCGTCGCCCGCCATCAGGATCTTCAGGCAGCGGACGTACGCCCGGTCGACCTCGCGCTTGTCCTGGAAGGCGACCTCGGCGGGCTCCCGGTAGGCGCCCTTGACCAGTCGCACCCGGGAGCCTTCCCCCGACAGGGCGCGGCAGTCGTCCTCGGTGCGGAAGAGGTAGGACTGCACGACCGCCCCGGTCTGCGGGAAGCGTCGGCGCAGATCGGCGAGGATGGCGAGGGTGGAGTCGACCGTGGTGTGGTCCTCCATGTCCAGGGTGACAGTGGTGCCGGAGGCCGCCGCGCTCTCCACCACCGGCAGGACGTTCTCGTAGGCGATGTCGTGGCCGCCCGGCAGCGCCTGCCCGAAGGCGGACAGCTTCACGGACATCTCGACGCGGGTGCCCAGGCCGCCGCCTTCCAGGGCGGCGCACAGCGCGAGGTAGGCGTCCCGGTTGCGCAGGGCCTCCGCCCGGTCGGTGATGTCCTCGCCCAGGTGGTCCAGGGTGACGTCCAGGCCGCGCTCCGTCAGGGCGTGGACGCTGCGCACCGACTGGTCGAGCCGCTCCCCGGCGATGAACCGGTCGACCACGGGGCGGGTGACCGGTGCGGCCGAGACGAGGCGGCGGATGCTGTCGCTGCGTGCGGCAGCCAGGAGCACGGGACCGAGCACGGGGCACCTCCGGGGGAATGAGCTGACGGCGGAGCGGCGACGCCGGACGGGCGGGCAGGCCGGCCGGGCTCCTGAGTGCAACCTAAGGACCCCGCCCGCCGAACGGCCATCGACAGCTGTCACGCATCTGTGTCCCCGATCTCAGACATCTGTATGAGAATGGTGGGGCGGAGCAGGCACAGGGCACGGGGAAGGGCGGGCACCGGATGCGCGAGGACTACCAGGAGCTGATCGACGAGGTCTCCACGCTCCTGGGCACCCCGGCGACGCTGGAGAACCGGGACTTCGGGCTGATCGCCTTCGGCGCGCACGAGGGCCCCGAAGACGGCCCCGACCCGGCCCTCGACCCGGTGCGCACCCGCTCGATCCTCCACCGCCGCTCGTCCGCGGCCGTACGGGAGTGGTTCGAGAGCTTCGGCATCACCCGCGCCACCGGGCCGGTACGCATCCCCGCCCCGGACCCGGGCGGACCGGGCGGCACCCCGCTCGATCCGGCGGTGGGCGTGGTGACGGGGCGGCTGTGCCTGCCGGTGCGCCACAACGGCGTGGTCTACGGCTACGTCTGGCTGCTGGACGACGGCGCGCTCGACCTGGCCGACCCGCGCCTGGCCCGGGCCGCCAGGACGGCGGACCGCATCGGGGGACTGCTGGCCGACGAGGCGCGGGCGGGAGCGCGTACGGGCGAGCTGCTCCGGGACCTGCTCGGCGGCTCCGGCGGCCGGGACGAGGTCACCGCCGAGCTGCGCACCGCGCTGGGGCCGACGGCGCGGGAACCGCTGGCGCTGGTGGCGGTGCTGCCGCGGCCGGACCAGCCCCACGGCGCGGCAGAGGGCGCCGAGCGGCGCGGCGGGCCGGGCGCCGCGCCCGCCGCCCGGGGCGGAGCGCCCCACCGCGCGGACGGCGCCCCGGCGGACGCCGCAACGGGGCGGGCGCCCGGCGCCGCCGGGCTGCCCAGCGTGGCGGCGAGCTGCGTGCTGCCCGCGACCGCCGACGGCGCGCCCGGCCCGGCGGCCGATACCGCCGGGCGGGGCGGTGCGGGGGGCCCGCTGGCCGTCCTGGTGCGCCTGCGGGCCCCGGACGAGCCGGCCCCGGCCCGCACGGTGGCGGAGCGCCTGCTGCGGACGACGCCGTCCGGGACGCTGGGCACGGCCGGGCTCAGCACCCCGGGCGTCGCGCTCACCGGGCTGGTCGCGGCCTGGCGGGAGGCGGTGGCCGCAGCCCGCGTCGCCCGCGCGGACCCGCGCCACGGGCCGGTCGCCGAGTGGGCGGCGCTCGGTCCCTACCGGCTGCTGACCGCGCTGCCCGCGCCCCTGGAGCCCGATCCGGCCGTACGGCCCCTGCTCGCCCCCGCGCAGCGCGAACTGGCGGGCACCGCCGAGGTGTTCCTCGACCACGCGGGCCAGGCCGGGCGTACGGCGGCGGAGCTGGGCATCCACCGGCAGACGCTCTACTACCGGCTCTCCCGCGTCGAGGCGCTGACGGGCCTCGACCTGCGGGCGGGCGGCGACCGCCTGCTGCTGCACATGGCACTCAAAGCCGCACGGCTCACCGGGAACGCCGCGTTCCGATGAGCCGTGCGGTGCCGCGCGCCGGGGGGAGCGCGCGACGCTTCACCCCAGGTGTGCGGCGGGCATGTCGCTCACCGGTGCCTGGGAGTCCCGCCGGGGCCGGGGGGTGTTCATCAGCAGGGAGATCAGCACGGCCGCGAGCAGGAGTACGGCGGTCGCCACCGCGTACCCCTTCGCGAAGCCGTCGACCAGCCCGTCCTTGAGCACCTCGGGAGTCGGCTTGCGGTCGGCGATGTAGTCGGCCGTCGCGCTGGTGGCGACGGTGTTCAGGAGGGCCGTGCCGATGGAACCGCCGATCTGCTGGGAGGTGTTGACCGTGGCCGAGGCGATACCCGCCTCCTCCGGGCCGACCCCGTACGTCGCGTAGTTCATCGCCGGGGCCATCACCAGGCCCATGCCCAGGCCGACGAGGATCTCGGCGGGCAGCACCCCGGCCGCGTACGAGGTGTCGGCCTCCAGTTGGGTGAGCCAGCCGGTGCCGCAGGCGACCAGCAGCAGGCCGGGCACCATGACCAGGCGCGGTGCCACCCGGGGCAGCAGGCGCGGGCCGAGACCGCCCGCGGAGATCAGCACGCCGCCGGTCAGCGGCAGGAAGGCGACACCGGTCAGGACCGCCGAGTACTCCTTGACCACCTGCATGTAGTAGGTGAGGAACAGGAACATCCCGAACATGCCGATCATCGAGAGCGCCACGGCGAGGTACGCGCTGCCGCGGGCGCGGTGCATCACCACCCGCAGCGGCAGCAGCGGCTGCGGGACCCGGGCCTGTACGAAGACGAAGAGACCGATCAGCACGGCCCCCAGCGTCAGCACGCCGACGACGAGCGGCGAGTCCCAGCCCTCGGACTCGGCCTCGCTGCATCCGAAGACCACGGACACCAGACCGGTCACGGCCAGGAAGACGCCGGGCAGGTCGAAGTGGGCGCGCCGGGTACCGCGGACGTCGGTGGGCAGCACGTACCATCCGAACGCGGCGACGATGGCGATCGGGATGTTGACGTAGAGGCACCAGCGCCAGTCGAGGTACTCGGTCAGCGCGCCGCCCACCACCAGGCCGACGGCGCCGCCGCCGCCCGCGACGGCGCCGAAGACGCCGAACGCCTTGGCGCGCTCGCCCGGCTCGGTGAAGCTCACCGACAGCAGCGACAGGGCGGCGGGCGCGAGCAGCGCGGCGAAGACGCCCTGGAGACCGCGGGCGGCGAGCAGCATGCCGAAGTTCGCCGCCGCACCGCCGAGCGCGGACGCCGCGGCGAAGCCGAACAGGCCGATCATGAAGACGCGCTTGCGGCCCGTGTAGTCGGCGATCCTGCCGCCGAGCAGCAGCAGGCTGCCGAACGCGAGCGTGTAGGCGGTGATGACCCACTGGCGGTCACCGTCGCTGATGTTCATCTCCGCCTGCGCGGAGGGCAGTGCGATGTTCACGATGGTGACGTCGAGAACGATCATCAGCTGCGCGAGGCCGATGAAGACGAGGGCGAACCAGCGCCGGGGATTGGCCTCCGGCGGCCGCGCCGCTTCGGTTGTGGACATGACACTGCCTTTCTCGTAATGCTCAGGTTCGGGAGCCCGTCGGGCCATGGGAGGTTCCGGGGCCGGGGCGCCGGGACGTCAGGGGTGTGGCGGGTGACGGGCGGGAGGCGGGAGAACGGAGGGGTGGGGTACGAGGGGTGCCGAGGTCGCCGGTGACGGGGCGCGGCGGGCGCCGGCCTACCGCTCGCGGCGCGCGGCCCCCGTGGCGACCGGCGAGCCGCCCACCATGCGCTCGCGGATGCGCCGGAACCAGCTGACGCCGATGGCCGGTCCGGGCAGGCGCTGCTCGCGCGGCCAGGCGGCCGACGGGCGCAGGCCGTCCAGGTAGATCTCCAACTGCCGGTGTGCGAGCGCGTCGTCCTCGGGGAACCGCCCGCCGGGCATCGGGCGCGTCAGCCGGATGATCATGAAGATGACGTCGCCCGGCACCACGTCGGCCCGCAGAAGTGCCGCCTCCTGCGCCCTGATGATCAGCTCCTGGAGCGGATCGACGGCGTCGGGAGCCTCGCCGAGCAGCCTGTTCAGCTCGATCCGGCCGTACAGCGAGGGCATCACGGCGCCGATCTTGAGGTCCAGCGCCGCGTGCATCGAGCGGCGCAAGGCCTCGAACGGATCGCGTTCCCGCTCCACCGAGCTGCTGATCGCCTGGTAGAGCCCCTGGAGGGTGCTGACCGCCACGGCCTGCACGAGATCCTCGCGGCTGGGGAACCGGCGGTAGAGGGTGGCGACACCCACACCCGCCCGGCGCGCGATCTCGTCGAGCGGGGCGTCCGGCCCCTCATGGACGAAGATCTGCCGGGCGGCCCGCAGGATCTGCTCACGGTTGTGCTGTGCGTCCGCGCGCATCTCACACCTCCAGAGGTGGCCGACATCGAAGCCCTAGGTGGATGAATTTCCTCCGCCTAGAACCACGGTAGGGGCCAAGTGGAGACTTTTCATCCGCGTAGGTCGAAGTGATAGACAAGTCGCCAGACCCGTTGCAGATGCCTCCCGGTAGTCGAACGGACACGCGGGAAATGCGTGCCGACCCGCACGGAATTGCCACCGCGGAAGCGGAGAACCGCCCGCCGGAAAAAGCAGAAAGGGCCCGGACCAGCGACAGTGCGCTGGTCCGGGCCCGCCCGGCGCGAAGGCCCGGCCCGGGGTCCCCGGTGTCAGTCCTGGAGGTTGACGCTGCGCGCCGAGGTGGCGCCGATCTCGTCGGCGATCTCCGTGAGCACGGCGGCGGGGATGGTGTCGTCCACCGTCAGCGCCACCAGCGCTTCGCCGCCGGCAGTGGCCCGCGAGACCTGCATGCCGGCGATGTTGATGCCCGCCTCACCCAGGATGCGGCCGACGGCGCCGACGACACCGGGCCGGTCGCCGTACCGCAGGAAGGCCATGTGGTCGGCGAGCGCGAGGTCGATGTCGTGCTCCCCCACCGCGACGATCTTCTGCTGGTGCCGGGGGCCGCTGAGTGTGCCGGAGACCGACACCTCCTCGCCGTCCCCCAGGGTGCCGCGCACGATCACCACGTTGCGGTGCTCGGCCGACTCGCTGGACGTGGTCAGCCGGACCTCCACGCCGCGCTCCTGCGCGAACAGCGGCGCGTTGACGTACGACACCGTCTCGTCCACGACGTCCTCGAAGACGCCCTTGAGGGCGGACAGCTCCAGCACCTTGACGTCGTGCTGGGTGATCTCGCCGTACACCTCGACATCGAGGCGGACGGCGACCCCGCTGGCCAGTGCGGTGAAGATCCGGCCCAGCTTCTCCGCGAGCGGCAGCCCCGGGCGCACGTCCTCGGCGATCACGCCGCCCTGGACGTTCACCGCGTCCGGCACCAGTTCGCCCGCCAGCGCGAGGCGGACCGAACGCGCGACCGAGACGCCCGCCTTCTCCTGCGCCTCACCGGTGGAGGCGCCCAGGTGCGGAGTGCACACGACCTGGTCGAACTCGAACAGCGGCGAGTCCGTGCACGGCTCCGAGGAGTAGACGTCCAGGCCCGCGCCCGCGACCCGGCCCTCCTTGAGCGCCGACGCCAGCGCCGCCTCGTCCACGATGCCGCCGCGCGCGGCGTTCACGATGCGGACGCTGGGCTTCACCTTGTGCAGCGCCTCGTCCCCGATCAGACCGAGCGTCTCGGGGGTCTTGGGCAGGTGGACGGTGACGAAGTCGGAGACCTCGAGCAGCTCGTCCAGGCTGAGCAGCTTGACGCCCATCTGCGCCGCCCGCGCGGGCTGCACGTAGGGGTCGTAGGCCACGATCTTCATGCCGAAGGCGGACATCCGCTGCGCGACCAGCACGCCGATGCGGCCCAGGCCGACGACGCCGAGCGTCTTCTCCGCCAGCTCGACACCCGTGTACTTGCTGCGCTTCCACTCGCCGTTCTTCAGCGCGGTGTTGGCCTGCGGGATGTTGCGCGCCGTGGCGACGAGCAGGCCGCAGGCCAGCTCGGCGGCCGTGACGATGTTGGAGGTCGGGGCGTTGACCACCATGACACCGGCCTTGGTGGCCGCCGGCACGTCGACGTTGTCGAGGCCGACCCCGGCGCGCGCCACGACCTTGAGCCTGCGGGCCGCCGCGATGGCCTCGCCGTCCACCTTGGTGGCGCTGCGCACCAGGATGGCGTCGACGTCGGCGATGGCCGAAAGCAGCTCCGCCCGGTCGGCGCCGTTGCAGTGGCGGATGTCGAAGTCCGGTCCGAGCGCGTCGACCGTGGCGGGCGACAGCTCTTCGGCGATGAGTACTACGGGCTTGCTCACTGGGTCTCAGTCCTCACTTGTCCTGTGCGGACGGCCGCGTCCCGACGGCCGAAGGCGGTGGGTTGGCAGCCGCGTGGAGACGCACGACGCTGTGAGCCTGTGACGCGCTTGTGCTGGGCAGTGTATCCACCGGGCGCGGGTCGTACCGCCCCTTCCGGGCATTGATCACCCGACCGTGGCGCCGTACGTCCCGGGGCGGGCGGTGGCGGACCGCTGCCGCGGTCCGCCACCGGCCGACAGAGCTGTCAGGCGTCGTTGTCGACCCAGCTCATGAGCTTGCGGAGCTTCTTGCCGGTGGTCTCCAGCAGGTGGTCCTCGTCGGCCTTCTTGTACGTCTTGTAGTTCGGCAGGCCGGCGTCGTACTCCTTCATCCAGTTGTGCGCGAAGGTGCCGTCCTGGATCTCGCCGAGGACCTTCTTCATCTCGGCCTTGGTCTGGTCGTTCACGATGCGGGGACCGGTGACGTAGTCGCCCCACTCCGCCGTCTCCGAGACGGACCAGCGCATCTTCTCCAGGCCACCCTCGTACATGAGGTCGACGATCAGCTTCAGCTCGTGCAGGCACTCGAAGTAGGCGATCTCCGGCTGGTAGCCCGCCTCGACCAGGGTCTCGAAAGCAGCCTTGACCAGGGCCGAGGTGCCGCCGCAGAGGACCGCCTGCTCGCCGAAGAGGTCGGTCTCGGTCTCCTCGGTGAAGGTGGTCTTGATGACACCGGCCCGCGTGCCGCCGATGGCCTTGGCGTAGGAGAGCGCCAGCTCGAACGCCTTGCCGGTGGCGTCCTGCTCGACGGCGGCGATACAGGGCACGCCGCGCCCCTCCTCGTACTGGCGGCGGACCAGATGGCCCGGACCCTTCGGGGCGACCATGCAGACGTCGACACCGGCCGGGGGCTTGATGAAGCCGTAGCGGATGTTGAGGCCGTGGCCGAAGAAGAGCGCGTCGCCGTCCTTGAGGTTCGGGGCGATCGACTCCTCGTACACCTTGCCCTGGATCGGGTCCGGGACCAGGACCATGACCACGTCGGCTTCCTTGACCGCCTCGGCCGTGGTGGTGACCTTCAGGCCCTGCTCCTCGGCCTTCGTACGGGACTTGGAGCCCTCGTGCAGGCCCACCCGGACGTCGACACCCGAGTCGCGCAGGGACAGCGCGTGGGCGTGGCCCTGGCTGCCGTAGCCGAGCACCGCGACCTTGCGGCCCTGGATGATCGACAGGTCGGCGTTTTCGTCATAGAACAGCTCGGCCACTTCTCTGAACTCCTTGATTCGTTGTGCGTGAGTCGGTGCGGTGCGTAGGGGGCTTCGGCGCGGTGCGGTCAGGCACTGCGTTCGAGCGCCCGCAGGGAACGGTCGGTGATGGAGCGCGCGCCGCGCCCGATGGCGATGGTGCCTGACTGCACCAGCTCCTTGATGCCGTACGGCTCCAGCATCTTCAGCATCGCCTCGAGCTTGTCACTGCTCCCGGTGGCCTCGATGGTGACGGCCTCCGGCGCCACGTCGACCGTCTTGGCGCGGAAGAGCTGGACGATCTCGACGATCTGGGAGCGGGTCGCGTTGTCGGCCCGCACTTTCACCAGAACGAGTTCGCGCTGGACGGCCGATCCGGGCTCCAGCTCGACGATCTTCAGGACGTTGACCAGCTTGTTGAGCTGCTTGGTGACCTGCTCCAGCGGAAGGTCCTCGACATTGACCACGATGGTGATGCGGGAGATGTCGGGGTGTTCGGTGACACCGACCGCGAGGGAGTCGATGTTGAAGCTGCGCCGGGAGAAGAGCGCGGCGACCCGGGCGAGGATTCCCGGTGTGTTCTCCACCAGGACGGAGAGCGTGTGCTTGGACATCTGTCGTGGATCTCCGATTCCTCAGTCGTCGCTGTCGCCGAAGTCGGGCCGGACGCCGCGCGCCGCCATGACTTCGTCGTTGGAGGTGCCCGCCGCGACCATCGGCCAGACCATCGCGTCCTCGTGGACGATGAAGTCGACCACGACCGGGCGGTCGTTGATGGAGTTGGCCTTCTCGATCACCGCGTCCAGCTGGGCCGGATCTTCGCAGCGGATGCCCACGCAGCCCATCGCCTCGGCCAGCTTGACGAAGTCCGGGACACGGGTGCCCTTGAGCGGCGGCTCGCCGTCGGCGTCCGGGCCCGTCCCGCCGCCCGAGCTGAGCACGGTGTTGGAGTAGCGCTGGTTGTAGAAGAGGGTCTGCCACTGGCGGACCATGCCGAGCGCGCCGTTGTTGATGATCCCGACCTTGATCGGGATGTTGTTGAGCGCGGCGGTCACCAGCTCCTGATTGGTCATCTGGAAGCAGCCGTCGCCGTCGATCGCCCAGACCGTGCGGTCCGGGGCACCGACCTTGGCGCCCATCGCGGCGGGCACCGCGTATCCCATGGTGCCCAGGCCGCCGGAGTTGAGCCAGGTGGCGGGCTCGTCGTACTCGATGAAGTGCGCGGCCCACATCTGGTGCTGGCCCACGCCTGCGGCGAAGACGGTGCCCTCCGGGGCGAGCTTGCCGATCCGCTCGATGACCTGCTGCGGGGAGAGCGAGCCGTCGTCGGGCAGGTCGTAGCCCAGCGGGTAGGTCTCGCGCCAGCGGTTCAGCTGCTTCCACCAGTCGGTGTAGTCGCCCCTGCGGCCCGCCTCGTACTCCGACTGGACCGCGACGATCAGGTCGGCGATGACCTCGCGCGCGTCACCGACGATGGGCACGTCGGCCGCGCGGTTCTTGCCGATCTCGGCCGGGTCGATGTCGGCGTGCACGATCTGCGCGTACGGGGCGAAGGAGTCGAGCTTCCCGGTCACCCGGTCGTCGAAGCGGGCGCCCAGGGCGACGATCAGGTCGGACTTCTGGAGCGCCGTGACGGCGGCGACGGTGCCGTGCATGCCGGGCATGCCCAGATGCTGCGGGTGGCTGTCCGGGAAGCCGCCGATGCCCATCAGCGTCGTCACCACGGGAGCGCCGGTCAGCTCGGCCAGCACCTTCAGCTCGGCGGTGGCGCGCGCCTTGAGCACACCGCCGCCGACGTAGAGCACCGGCCGGGCGGCCTCGCCGATCAGCTTGGCCGCCTCGCGGATCTGCTTGGCGTGCGGCTTGGTCACCGGCCGGTATCCGGGCAGGTCCTGCTGCGGCGGCCAGGAGAAGGGCGCGCGGTTTTGGAGGGCGTCCTTGGCGATGTCGACGACGACCGGGCCGGGGCGGCCGGTGGAGGCGATGTGGAACGCCTCCGCGATGGTCCGGGGGATGTCGGCGGCCTCGGTGACCAGGAAGTTGTGCTTGGTGATCGGCATCGAGATGCCGCAGATGTCGGCTTCCTGGAAGGCGTCGGTGCCGATGGAGCGGGAGGCCACCTGGCCGGTGATCGCGACGAGCGGGACGGAGTCCATGTGCGCGTCGGCGATGGGGGTGACGAGGTTGGTGGCACCGGGACCCGAAGTGGCCATGCACACACCGACCTTGCCGGTCGCCTGTGCGTATCCCGTGGCCGCGTGGCCCGCGCCCTGCTCGTGGCGCACCAGGACGTGGCGCACCTTGGCGGAGTCCATCATCGGGTCGTACGCGGGAAGGATCGCTCCGCCGGGGATGCCGAATACGGTGTCGGCGCCGATCTCCTCGAGCGAACGGATGAGGGACTGGGCGCCCGTCATGTGCTCGACTCGGCCCGGTGCGGCCTGTTGCTGTGATCCGCCGGTACGGGCCCGCGGCTGAGGTTTGGGGGCCCCGGTGGCCTGCTCGGTCATCGGCTGTCTCTTCTCGGAGAGTGAAGGTTGACGCTCGTTTTGTACGGTTGGTGTCGTTCGTGGCCCGAATCCCGGGTGGCGCCGGGGCATCGGTGCAACAAAAAACCCCCCGTGCCGCGAGGCAAGCGAGGGGAGCGCGTCGCTGGTGATCGGGGGGTGAGAGCAGCCCCGGGTCAGCGGACGCGCTGTCCAAGTACGAGAATTCGGGTGCGCATGACATTGACCTTCCTCCGAGCGGCCTGTAGGTGTCAAGCGGGTGGGACGGACGTCTCACTATTTGGGCGCATCGCGGGTGGTCCGACCTGGTCGGACGCCGGATTCCCCGCACGCCGCGCGGACAGCGAGCCCGCGACCACCACGGAGCGGCCGTTGCTCCCGCTCCCGCCTGCGCCGCCGCTCCCGCCGTGCTCCACCGGCTCCGCACCGCGCCCGGGCACCGGGAACCCGCCGCCGGCCAGCGCGCGGCGCAGGCGGTGCTCGTCCAGCGCTTCGGAGAACGCGGCACCCTGGCCGTGCGTACAGCCCATCGCGCGCAGGACGGAGACCTGCTCGGGCAGGTCGACGCCGTCCGCGACCGAGGACAGGCCCAGGTCACCCGCGATGCGGAGCAGCCCTGCGGTGATCTTGCGCAGCCGCACGGACTCGGCGATGCCGTCGACCAGGCCGCGGTCGAGTCGCAGCAGGTCCAGGGGAAGCCGCCGGAGTGCGGCCATGGCCGCGTACCCGCTGCCGAAGCCGTCCAGCGCGATGCCCACGCCGAGACCGCGCAGCCCGGTGAGGCGCTGCTCCAGCTCGTCCAGGGGTATGCGCGGGTCGCTGTCGGAGAGCTCCAGGATCAGGCCGCCGGGCGGCAGTCCGTGCCGCTCCAGCAGCGTCTCGACCGTCCCGAGCCCGAGGGCGCGGTGGGTCAGCCGGCCGGCCGACAGGCGTACGGTCACCGGCGCGTCGAACCCGGCCCGGTGCCGGGCCGCGGCCTGCGCCACCGCCTCCTCCAGCAGCCAGGCGCTCATCTCGGACGCGCGGTCGCCCTGCGGCTCGGTGCCGTGCGCGCCGTCGGGGCGGAGAAACTCCGCGGGGGTGAAGAGTATGCCCTGGGCGGAACGCCATCTGGCCTGTGCCGTCACAGCGGTGACCACGCCGCTGGCCAGCTCGATCACCGGCTGGTGCAGCAGGGTGAACTCACCGCGGTGCAGCGCGCTGCGCAGCTTGGTCGCCTGCTCGGTCCGGCGGGCCACGTCCCCCTGCATCTGCGGCGCGTAGAGCTTCACCTGCGCCTTGCCCGCCTGCTTCGCGCGGTACATGGCGAGGTCGGCGTTGCGCATGAGCCCGGCCGGGGAGATGCCCGGCTCGGCGAAGGCGATGCCGATGGAGGCGGCGACGCGCACCACGGTGCCCTCCACCCGGTAGGGCTCGGAGAGGGTGAGGCGGAGCCGGTCCGCGATCTCGCGGACGCGGGCGTCGCGGGCTCCCGGGGAGCGGGCGTGTCCGTCGCCCAGGATGAGGGCGGCGAACTCGTCTCCCCCCAGCCTCGCCGCGGTGTCCCCCGCCCGGACGGAGTCCTGGAGGCGCCGGGCGGCCTGGATGAGGAGTTCGTC
Organism: Streptomyces sp. CNH287; assembly: GCF_000424825.1. NCBI lineage: Bacteria > Bacillati > Actinomycetota > Actinomycetes > Kitasatosporales > Streptomycetaceae > Streptomyces > Streptomyces sp. CNH287. The sequence goes on from NZ_KE384253.1 coordinate 177,525, forward strand.
ACCCGCCTGGTGCCCCACCGTGTCGTTGACCGCCTTGAAGCCGTCCAGGTCGATGAAGAGGACCGCGGACTCGCTGTCGCCGCCCCGCCGGCCGCTGAGGGCCTGGCGGACCCGCTCGGTGAACAGGGCCCGGTTGGGCAGGTCGGTCATCGGGTCGTGCGAGGCGTTGTGCTGCAACTGGGCCTGGAGGCGCACGCGTTCCGTCACGTCGCGGCTGTTGAAGATGAGGCCGCCGTGATAGCGGTTCACCGTGGACTCGACGTTCAGCCAGTGGCCCGCGCCGTGCCGGATGCGGCACTCGATGCGGGTGGAGGGCTCGGTGGTGGCCGGGGTGGCCAGGAACCGGCGCACCTCGTGCAGGACGCGGGCGAGATCCTCCGGGTGGATGAGTGAGGCCAGTTCGGTGCCGACGAGGCAGTCGCCGTCCCGCCCGTAGACGCCGGAGGCGGCGGGTGAGACGTAGCGCAGCGCCCCGCTGGCCGCGGCGATCATGATGACGTCGCTGGAGCCCTGGACAAGGGAGCGGAAGTGGTTCTCCTTCTGGGCCAGCTCGTGCGTGAGCGAGATGTTGTCGACGAGCATGATGCCCTGGCGTACGACGAGGGCGAGCACGACGGTGCAGCCGGTGAACAGGACGACGCGGTCGATCTCCCGGCCGTGTATCGAGTTGTAGATGATGCCCAGCGTGCAGACGGCGGCGGCGAGGTAGGGGGTGAGCGCCGCGAGCGAGCCCGCCACGGGGCGCCCCGCCGGCGTGGGCCGGGGCTCGCGGGCCTTCCCCCGGGCGGCGGCCCGCGGCGGCGCGGCGGCCGAAGCTGCGGGCGCCGGGGCGGTCGGAGGCGCCGAGGGGGCGCTCGCGGGGTGCCCGTGCTCCGACGCGGGCTCGGCCGGACCGAAGGGCGCCTCCTGACGCACCCGCACGCGGTCGGCGGAGCGGCGCCAGGGCGTGGAGCGGCCGGCCCAGGGCGCGTAGGCGAGCAGCAGCGACCCGGCGAACCAGCCTGCGTCGAGGAGCTGCCCGGAGTGGTAGCTCTCGCGGATCGAGGGGAAGGCGAACATCGCGTCGCACAGCACCGTCAGAGCCAGTGCGCCGATCGCGGTGTTGACCGCGGGGCGCCCGGCCGTCGAGCGGCGGAAGTGCAGCGCGAGGACCATGGTGACCAGCACGATGTCCAGCAGCGGATAGGCGAGGCTCAGCGCCGCGCGGGCCACCGTCGCGTCCCGCCAGGCGGCGATGTGGACGAGCGCCAGCGACCAGGAGAGGGTCAGCAGCGATCCGCCGATGAGCCAGGCGTCCAGCCCGAGGCAGATCCAGCCGGAACGGGTCAGCGGACGCTTGGCGAACACCAACAGGCTGATGATGGCGGGCGGAGCGAACAGCAGGAAGCACCAGTCGGCGATCGAGGTGCGCGGGACCGGCTGGCCCAGCACCAGTTCGTACCAGCCCCAGACGGCGTTGCCGAGCCCCGCCATGGCGGAGGAGAGACCGAAGAGGAACCAGGCGGGCCGTAAGCGGTCGCCCGGGTGGACATGGGCGTACCACAGGCAGGAGGCGGCGGCGAGCAGCGCCGCCGCACTGAGCCCGAAGTCGCCCATGACCAGCGAGAGCGTCTCGGAGCCCCAGTTGAAGGCCGCGCCTGTGGCGTACGCGCCGCAGAAGGCGGCCAGTACGAGCTGCGGGACCACACTGCCGGACGCCGCGCCGTACCAGGGCCGGCCCGGCGCCCCGCCCGCACGCGGCGGCGTGCACCGCGACCGGGGCGGGGCCACCGGGGCGGCGGGCGCGGACGGCGGCTGCGAGGCCCAGCAGCTGTTGCGGGGGACCGCCCCCTGGGCACTCATGGCGCCTCCCGGGACGGACCGGGCCGGTGTCCGGATGTGCCGTGCAGGCCGCACCACGCATGACGCGTTCTGCGGTGTGTCCGTTGGCCGCGCATTCGCCCTCAGCCCCCCTCGTGTCCTGGTTTCGCCCCCCGTCGGGACGATACACCAGGACGGTCACACAGGGACATAGTTCCGATACAGACTGTGACGACCAAGAGCGATGTACGAATCCGCGCGGCTCAGTCCGCGACGGCGACGACGTGCTCGAGGGGTTCACCGGCCGCCCAGCGGTGCAACTGCGCGCGCAGGAGGCGCTCCGCCCTTGGCGGGAAAGCCGTGGTAGGTCCGCCGACGTGCGGGCTGATCAGCACGCCCGGAGCCTGCCAGAGCGGGTGGCCGGCGGGCAGCGGTTCGGGGTCGGTGACGTCGAGCGCCGCCCGCAGCCGGCCCGCCGACAACTCGGCCAGCAGGGCCCCGGTGTCCACCACTCCCCCGCGTCCGACGTTGACCAGCAGCGCGCCGTCCGGCATCCGGGCCAGGAAGTCGGCTCCGGCCAGGCCGCGGGTCTCCTCGGTGAACGGGGTGCACAGGATCACGACGTCGGCGCGCGGCAGCAGTTCGGGCAGCTGGGTGAGGGCGTGCACCGGCCCGCGCGCCGTCGTACGCGCCGAACGTGCCACCCGCAGCACCTCCGTCACCTCGAACGGGACGAGCCGTTCCTCGACGGCGGCACCGATCCCGCCGTAGCCGACGATCAGCACCACGCGGTCCGCGAGCGCCGGGCGCACGCTCGGGCGCCAACTGCCCGACGGCTGCGCCCGTACGAACTCGGGGATGCCGCGCAGGGAGGCGAGGATGAGGGCGAGTGCCAGTTCGGCCGTGCTGGTGTCGTGGACACCGCGTGCGTTGCACAGCTGAGTCCCGGTGGGCAGATCGGGGAGGGCCGGGGTGACGTGGTCGACGCCCGCCGTGAGAGTCTGCACCACTCGCAGACCCGTCATGTGCCGCAGCGGGCGTACGGCGACTGTGGGCCCCTTCATGTACGGCGTGACGTAGAAGGCGCAGCGCGCCGGGTCCGCGGGGAAGTCCGCGCCGCCGTCCCAGTGGCGGTAGGTCAGCGATCCGGGCAGATCCTCGATCCCGCCGGGCGGGAAAGGGAGCCAGACCTCGTCGGCGGACGGTACGGAGACGTGCGGACGCGGGGAGACGGAAGCCATGGCCAGAGGCTATGCGAAGGGTGTCGGAGGCACCCGCTAGGTTGGGGCCGTCAGGAGGGGGTTCATCCACGTGGAGCGCAGGACTGTCGGTGCGGCGGCTCTCGAGGTGGGCGCGATCGGCCTCGGCTGCATGCCGATGAGCTGGGCGTACGCCGCCTCCGAGCAGGACGGCGAGGGCTCCCTGCGCACGGTGCACGCGGCACTGGACCGCGGCTGCACGCTGCTCGACACCGCCGACATGTACGGGCCGTTCACCAACGAACTGCTGATCGGCCGGGTGCTCAGGGAGCGCCGCGGCGACGCCTTCGTCGCCACGAAGGGCGGCCTCGTCGCGGGCGAGCAGCACCTCGTGGCCAACGGGCGGCCGGGCTACGTGAAACGCGCGTGCGACGCCTCGCTGCGGCGGCTCCAGACCGAGGTGATCGACCTCTACCAACTGCACCGCCCCGATCCCGAGGTGCCGATCGAGGAGACCTGGGGAGCGATGGGCGAGCTGGTCGCCGCCGGGAAGGTGCGGGCGCTCGGGCTGTGCGCCATGGGCGCGCGCGCCGACCGCCGCGCCGCCGACCGCCGTACCGGCAGCCGGGGCGGCCGAGGCGGGAGCGGAGGCGGCGGCACCTCCGGCGGCTCGGCGCTGTACGGGCCGACGCTGCGCCGACTGGCCAGAGTCCAGCAGGTCTTCCCGGTGAGCAGTGTGCAGGCCGAGCTGTCCGTGTGGTCCCGCGAGGCGCTGGAGGGGCTGCTGCCCTGGTGCGAGGCGCGCGGCGTGGGTCTCCTGGCGGCGATGCCGCTGGGGAACGGCTACCTGACCGGCACCCTGACGCCGGGCAGCGGCTTCGAGCAGGAGGACGTCCGGGCCCGGCACCCCCGCTTCACGGCCGAGATGATGGCCGCCAACCAGCCGATCGTGGCCGGGCTGCGCCGGATAGCCGGGCGGCACGGGGACGCTACCCCGGCACAGGTCGCGCTGGCCTGGCTGCTGGCGCAGGGGCGGCACGTGGTGCCGGTGCCGGGAGCGAAGAAGGCACGCTGGGCGGCGCAGAACGCGGCGGCGACGGATCTGGTGCTCAGCGCCGAGGACCTCGCGGAGATCTCGGCCCTGCCCCGGGCACAGGAATCCTGGGACAGCCCTTAGCGCCGCGTCGGCCGAAAGCCCGGGCAGCCCATGGCGAGGGGCCTCCCCGGCCGCAGCGCCGAGGGCGGCGGACGCACCGCACCAGGACGCCTCGCCACGGGACGGCCTCGCCCGACGCGGCATCAGGTTCTGTCCGTCCCCGCCCGGTCCGTGCCCGGCCGGGGAGAGAGGCGCCCGGCACGATCATGTGACCACTACCCTGTGACGATGCAACGCGACACAGACGTACCCCGGAGCCCCGCCCAGTCCGCGGACCAGGACCAGGACCAGGACCAGGTGAACGACTACGACAGAATCGCCAGGGCGTACTCGGCGGAGAACGAGGACAGCCTCGTGAACGCGTACTACGAGCGGCCCGCGATGCTGAATCTCGCCGGTGAGGTGTCCGGCCGCCGGATTCTGGACGCCGGCTGCGGCTCGGGTCCCCTGTCCGCTGCGCTCCGCGACCGCGGTGCCCTCGTCACCGGCATCGACGCCAGCGCCGGCATGCTGGCGCTGGCCAGGCGGCGGCTCGGCGACGACGCGGCCCTGCACCAAGCCGACCTCGGCGGCCCGCTGCCGTTCGGCGACGGGGAGTTCGACGACGTGGTCGCGTCGCTGGTACTGCACTACCTGGAGGACTGGGGGCCGGCGCTGGCGGAGTTGCGGCGGGTGCTCAGGCCCGGCGGCCGGCTGATCGCGTCGGTGGACCACCCCTTCGTGGCCTACACGATCCACGAGCCCCGGCCGGACTACTTCGCGACCACCAGCTACAGCTTCGACTGGATGTTGAACGGGCAGACCGTCCCGATGAGGTTCTGGCGCAAGTCGTTGCACGCGATGACCGGCGCCTTCGCCGCGGCCGGCTTCCGGCTCTCCGCCCTCAGCGAACCGCGCCCCGACCCGGCCGCCCGCGAGCTGTTCCCCGACGGCTTCCGCGACCTGTCGGCCAAACCCTGCTTCCTCTTCTTCGTCGTCGAGGTGCCGCCGTCTGCCGGCTCGCACGTCTGACCCCGGGTGCCCGCCCCGCCGCGTACCGTGGCGGATGTGATGTCCTGGGCAGGACGATCACCCGGCGGGTGGTCCGCCGGTGATCCGCGTATTTCGGGAGGCGCTGAACGTGCGTAGGCATCCGCTGTCCGGAGGGCGGGCCAGGGCGGCCGTGGCCGTGCTCGCCGCCGGCGCCCTCTTCACGGCCGGCTGTTCGTCCGACGGGGGTTCGTCCGGCGAGGACCGCGGCGGCTCCCCGGGCAAGAGCGGCCCGTCCTCGCCGAAGAAGCCTTCCGCGAGCCCCTCCGGCAGCGCGAGCGCCCCGCCCGCGAAGGGGTCGGTGAAGGTGGAGCGGACGGTGGCCACGGGGCTCAAGACCCCCTGGGGGCTGGCTGCCCTGCCCGACGGCGATCTGCTCGTCTCCTCTCGCGACAGCGGCACGGTCCTCCGGGTCGACGAGCGGACCGGCAAGAAGACGGAGCTGGGCGCCGTACCCGGAGTCGCTCCCGGCGGCGAGGGCGGGCTGTTGGGGATCGCGGTGCCGCCTGGAGACGCCGGGATGGTCTACGCCTACCTGACCACGGCCTCGGACAACCGCATCGTGCGCATGCTCTACGACGAGAAGAAGGAACCGGGGAACCAGCTCGGCGCCCCCGACACCCTCCTCAAGGGCATCCCCAAGGGCCAGATCCACAACGGCGGGCGCATCGCCTTCGGCCCGGACAAGATGCTCTACGCGGGCACGGGCGAGGCCGGGGACCGCGCGCAGTCGCAGGACAAGGAGTCGCTGGGCGGCAAGATCCTGCGCATGACCCCCGACGGAGACCCGCCCGGCCGCGGCAACCCCGAGTCGGACTCGGTCTTCTACAGCTACGGCCACCGCAACGTGCAGGGCCTGGCCTGGGACAAGGACGAGCGGCTGTGGGCCTCCGAGTTCGGCCAGGACACCTGGGACGAACTGAACCTCATCGAGCCGGGCAAGAACTACGGCTGGCCCGAGGCGGAGGGCCGCACCGAGGACGAGGGGAGCTACACCGACCCGGTCGAGGAGTGGCGGACGAAGGACGCCTCACCGAGCGGCATCGCCGTCGCCAAGGGCTCGGTCTGGCTCGCCTCGCTGCGCGGCGAGCGGCTGTGGCGGGTCCCGCTGGCGGGCGCCGAGCCGGTGGCCGAGCCCGAGTCGTTCCTCAAGGGCAAGTACGGGCGGCTGCGCGCGGTGGCCTCGGACGGCGGCGACGGACTGTGGGTGCTCACCAGCGAGACGGACTCACGGGGCACACCGGAGAAGGGCGATGACCGTATCCTGAAGCTGAAGGTGAGCTGACCGAAGCGGACCGGCCGCGCGGGCTCGCCGCCGGAGCTGCCCTCCGTACGCCCGTGTCGTGCGGCGGCCGCTCCGCACCTGTCCCGCAAGGCGGGAAGGGGAGGGGCATCATGCTCGGAATGGCCGAGGAACTGTTTACCCCCGGAGCCCAGCACGCCGAGGACGAGCGGCAGCGGCTGGAGCACACCCGCGTGGTCGAGGGCGACCACGGGCCGGGCTGCGGGCCCGTGGATCTGCAGTCGGGCCGGATAGTGGTCCTCGCTCCGGAGGAGGCGGTGCTCCCGCCCAGGCCGCGCGTCGAGGAGTCGGCGGAGGAGGACGGGGCGGACACCTCCGTCTGACGGGCGGGCGCCTCCGCTCCCGCCCGCTCCCGCGGTCAGCCGCCGGCCACCGCGCCCGTCACCAGCCGCAGGCGGTGCGCCATCGCCGCCGCCTCGCCGCGGCCCGCCACACCCAGCTTGGTCAGGATGTTCGACACGTGCACGCTGGCGGTCTTCGGTGAGATGAACAACTGCTCGGCTATCTGGCGGTTCGTACGCCCGGCCGCCACCAGCTCCAGGACGCCGCGCTCCCGGGCGGTGAGGCCGAACGACGCCGCCGGCCCGGCGGGCTCGGCCGCCGTGCTCCCCCGTCCCGGCCCGCCCTCGCCTGCGGCACGCAGGTCGATCCGCGCCCGCCCGGCGAGCCGCTCGACCTCCTCCCGCAGTGGCAGCGCCTCCAGCTCCGCGGCCACCGTGTACGCGGCGACCAGCAGTTCGGCGGCCCGGGCCCGGGGGTCCGGCTCCGGTGCGCCGACGGCGGCCACCGGCGCGGCCCCCGGCCCGGTGCCGGAAAGCAGCGCCTCCGCCCAGCGGTGCCGGGCCTGCGCCAGTTGGTAGGGCCGCTCCAGCGGCTCGAAGGCCGCGGCGGCCTCCGCCCACTTCGCCGCGTCGGACGCGCCCTCCGCACGGGTCAGTTCGGCGGTGACCAGCCGCGCGTACGCCTCCCACACGGGGGCGGGGTGCGCCAGGGTGCGGGCCACCCGGCGGATGTCGGCCAGGGTCTCGGCCCGCCCCGGCTCCGCCGAGGGGAGGCCCCGTGCATCGGATTCGTTGCTGGCCGCCGTGAACAGCAGCGGCCACACGTGCTGGTGCATGCCGTCGCCGATCTTCTGGCGCAGCACGCCGGCCAGCTCCGCGCGCGCCTCGGCGTAGTCGCCTCTGCGCGCCGCGAGGACGGTGGCGAAGTGCCGCAGCCGGATCTCCGTCTGCGGCTGCCGCCGCTGGGCCAGCAGCTCCCGCCCCCTGGCGTGCGCTGCCTCCAGCGCGGCGAAGTCGCCCTGGTCCAGCGCCAGCTGGCCGGCTACCAGGTCCTGCCAGCCGCGGGTGGTGGGCCAGACCGCGAGGCGGCGGGCGCCCTCCAGCACCTCGGCGGCCTCCTTCCAGCGCCCCATCGACCGCAGCGCGGACGCCTGGTTCCCCATCGCGAACGACTGCTGGTCCCGCCTGCCGTGCTCCTGCGCCGCCCGCGCACCCCGCACGGCCTCCTCGACGGCCTCGGCCGAGCGGCCGACCAGGTCCAGTTCGGCGGCGAGATTGATTCCGGCGCGGCCCACCTGGACGGAGGCGCCCAGTTCCTGGGCACGATCGCGGGCCGTACGGATCTCGGCCAGACCGCCTTCCACATCCCCCGAGTGCACCATGAGCACGCCCAGCGTGATCCGGGCGGCGATCTCGGTCTGCCGCGCGCCCACGACCCGGGCCAGCTCGGCCGCGCGCATCGCCGTGGACAGGGCGTCCGCCCCCGGAGCGTGCAGCATGCCCCAGCCGGCGACGGCGGTCAGCACCTCCGCGTGCACGGCCGACGGCGGGAGACCGCGGACCAGCTGCTGCGCCCGGGCTATCTCGTCCCAGCCGTCGCCGCGCCCCAGCGCGTCCATCCCCAGGGAGCGCTGCACCCAGAACCACGCGGCGCGCAGCGCGTCCCGCCTCTCGTCCAGCATCGTCAGCGCGCGCTTGGCGACGGCGAGCGCGCGCTCCATCTCGCCCCCTCGCCGGGCCGCGACGACCGTCTCGGCGAGCAGGTCCATGAAGCGCAGCGACTGCGCCTGCGGCTCGGCCGCGCACGCCGGATAGGCCTCGGCGTCGTCGATGGGCCGCACCTGCGCGCGGATGTCCTCCGGGACGTCGTCCCACAGCTCGATGGCGCGCTCCAGCAGCGCGTGCTGCTCCGCGTACGCGTGCTGGGCGCGGGCTTCGACGGACGCGGCGAGCAGGGCGGGCAGCGCCTTGGCGGCGTCCCGGCCGCGGACCCAGTGGTGTGCCAGCCGCGTCGCCCGCATCTCCGCGGGCACCAGGCCGGGATCGGCCTCCAGCGCCTGCGCGTATCGGCGGCTCAGCCGGGCGCCCTCGCCGGGCAGCAGGTCGTCGCCGACGGCCTCGCGCAGCAGCGCGTGCCGGAAGCGGTAGCCCCCGTCGTTCCCGAGGTCTTCGACGGGCAGCAGGACGTTGGCTCCCACAGCGGCGCGCAGGGCTTCGAGCAGTTCCTCCTCGGGCAGGTCGCACACCGCCGCCAGCAGGGTGTGCTCGACCGTGGAGCCGCCCTGGGCGGCGATCCGCACCACGTGCTGTGCCTGCTCGGGCAGCGCCTCGATCCGGACCAGCAGCAGATCCCGCAGGGAGTCGCTGATGCCGCAGGTGCCGCAGCTCTCCGTCAGCTCCTCGACGAAGAACGGATTGCCGTCCGTGCGCGCGAAGACCGTCTCGACCAGCTCGGTTTCGGGCTCGGCCACGCCCTGGATACCGGCGATCTGCTCCCGCACCTCCCCCCGGCTGAGCCGGGGCAGTTCGACGCGGCGGACGGTACGCAACCGGTCGTGCTCGGCGAGGAAGGGGCGCAGCGGATGGCGCCGGTGGATGTCGTCCGCGCGGTACGTCGCGATCAGGACGAGGCGGCAGGACTGGAGCGAACGGTAGAGATAGCCGAGCAGCTCACGCGTGGAGCGGTCGGCCCAGTGCAGGTCCTCGATCGCCAGGACCAGGGTGCGCTCACCGGCCAGCCGCTCCAGCAGCTGCGCGGTCAGCTCGAAGAACCGGGCCCGGCCGTCCTCGTCGCCGTAGGTCTCGCGGTAGGCGGGGGCGGCGGCCGACTGCGGCGTCGCCAGGTCCGGCAGCAGCCGGGCGAGTTCCGCCTCGCGGCCACCCGCCGCCGCCGTCAGCTCCGCGCTGCCGAGCGAGCGGTGCAGGGAGCGCAGCGCCGTGGCGAAGGGGGCGAACGGCAGGCCGTCCGCCCCCAGCTCCAGACAGCCGCCGAGCGCGGTGACGGCGCCGCTTGCGCGCGCGTGGGCGAGGAACTCCTCCAGGAGGCGGGTCTTGCCGACGCCCGCCTCGCCACCGACGAGCAGCGCCTGCGGCTCGCCCGCCCCGGCGCGGGCGAGCGCCTCGGTGAGCGCGGCGAACTCCTCTCGGCGACCTACGAAGACGGGGCTGACGGCTGTGTTGTTCTCCACGCCGTCCAGCATGACACTCGCCACCGACATCTCGGCAGGTCCTGGGCTGACCGGCATCGCCGGCCGCCTACGCGACCCTGGTCCGCCGGATGACGTGCCGCCTCACCCGCCCCTCGTGCTCCTTGCCGGTCCGGCGCGGCAGACGGCCCGCGACGGCGAACCGGGCGCGGCGCTCCTCGGCGGCGTCGCGGTAGAGGTCTTCGATCCTCAGCAGCTGTGCCTGGTACTGGGACTCGAACATCGTGTGCGCTCCTCGGGAACTTCGTGGGGTCCATCTCGTTGATGGCTCCACTCTCTTCTCCCGGAGGGGTCCGCCACATCGGGCGTCTGCCCAGTGTCGGCGGCGGGCGGGGCCTTAGCCGGCCGGGCGGGATGCCTTAGGCCCGGGCCCGGGGCGCGGCGGACGGGGCGCAGGGGGCGGTGAGGTACTTACGCGGCCTCGCCGCCGCGGCGCACGGCCTCAGGTGGCCGCCCCGTCCGCACCGTCCGCCGCCTCCGGGGCCCGCAGCAGCGCTTGCGTCAGCTCCGCCCGCAGCCGGGCGGCGTCCTTGCGCAGTACGGCGGGTACCTCGCGGTTCCAGCCGGCGGCCAGCTGCTCCAGCGCGGACGCCAGTTCGCGCCGCACCCGCCGCCGCGCGAGCAGGAGCGCCGGCGCTGCCAGCGGCCGGGCCCACGCGCGCCCCCGTACGGAGAGCGAGCAGGTCAGCTCCATGCGGCCGGAAGCCGTCCGCCGGGGCGTGACACGGATGACGGCACGGGCCAGCCGGTGGTCGACAGCGCACGTGACGGGCGCCGGGCCGCCCCGTACGCCGCGTCGCCGGTCGGCCGCGGCCCACCAGGCCGCGAGGTCCACCCGGAGCGTCCCGGTGGCGCGCCGCAGGGCCGATGCCCGGCCCGGAGCGGTGAGGTCCCCGTCGATCCGGAGTGTGCCGGGGCGCCGTGCGCTCACCAGCCGTACGGTCCCGCTGAGCGCCGCGCCGTCGGCGGAACGCAGATCCAGACGTACGGCGGTGGCCGAGGCGCGCTGCCACTCCTCGACCAGGAGCGCTACTCGTGAGCCGTCCGCCTCCGGCTGCGCTTCGTAGCGCGTGCCGGGGCGCGCGGACTCGCCGTGCGCCATCCGCAGGCCCGGGACGACGCGGCCGTCGGGCAGGCGCGGCACTCCGTCGGGCCCGGCCCGTACGGACTCGGCGAGTTCGTGCAGCATCAGGACGTACGCCTCGAACCAGCGGCGCGGCACGGGGACCACGATGAGGCGGTGCCGGAATCGGGCCATGCGGGCATCATCGCGGGCGCCCCGTACGCCGCGCGGCCGGGGGTGCGGGAGCGGTCAGGAGCCGGACGCCGCCTCCGCGCCCTCGCGCTGGGCCGGCATGCCCGCGGCGGCTGCCGCCGGTCCGGCCGCGGCGCCGTCGGCGAGCCCGGACGGCGAAGCGGGCACGGGCTCCCGCGCCGGTTCGATGCTGAAGCGCGGCAGCACCCGCTCCAGCCACCCCGGGAGCCACCAGTTCGCGCCGCCGAGCAGGTGCATCAGCGCGGGCACCAGCAGGGTCCGCAGCACGAAGGCGTCCAGGGCGACGGCCGCGGCGAGCCCGATGCCGAACATCGCGATGATCCGGTCGCCGCTGAGGACGAACGCGCCGAAGACCGCGATCATGATCGCCGCCGCCGAGTTGATCACCCGGCCGGTCTCCGCGAGCCCGACCCGTACGGCGCGGCAGTTGTCCCCGGTCAGCTGCCACTCCTCGTACATGCGGCTCACCAGGAAGACCTGGTAGTCCATCGAGAGCCCGAAGAGCACCGAGATCATGATCACCGGCAGGAAGGGCTCGATCGGCCCGGCGCCCCCCAGGCCGAGCAGGCCGCTGCCCCAGCCCCACTGGAAGACGGCGATCACGACGCCGAAGGACGCCGCCACCGCCATCACGTTCATCAGCGCGGCCTTGACGGGGATGCCGATGCTGCGGAAGGCGAGCAGCAGCAGCGCGGAGCCGAGCGCGACGACCACGCCCAGGAAGAGCGGCAGCTTGCCGAGGATGACCGAGGCGAAGTCGTCGTAGCCGGCGGTGAGCCCGCCCACGTGGACCTCTAGCGGCTTCCCGTCGGTCTGCCGCGGCAGCACCTCGGTGCGCAGCCGCTCCACCAGCTGTGAGGTCTCGGCCGCCTGCGGCGCGCTCTCGGGGACGACGCTGATGACCCCGGTGTCGCCGCTGCCGTTGAGCGTCGCGCCGGTGACCTCGGCCACGCCCTCGGTGGCCCGCAGGTGGTCTGGGAGTTCGTCGAAGGCGAGCTTGCCCGCCGCACCGTCGATCTCGGCCACCAGGGTCAGCGGCCCGTTGGCGCCCGGCCCGAAGCCCTCGGCCAGCATGTCGTACGCCTGCCGCGTGGTGGCCGACCCAGGGCCGTTGCCCTGGTCGGCGGTGCCCAGTTGGAGGCCGAGCACCGGCAGCGACAGCACCACCATGAGGACCGTGGCGACGGCGCCCAGCAGCTTGGGGTGCCGTTCCACCAGTGCGGCCCAGCGGGCGGCCGGGCCGGTACCGCCTTCCGGGTCCACCGGCCCGTCCGCCGCCAGCCGCGCGCGCTCCCGTCGGCTGAGCGCCTTGTCGCCGATCACGCCGAGCAGGGCAGGCAGCAGGGTCACCGAGGCCAGCACCGCCAGCACCACGGTCAGCGAGGCGGCGACCGCGACGCCGTTGAGGAAGTCGAGCCGCAGCACCAGCATCCCCAGCAGGGCGATGCACACGGTCACCCCGGCGAACACCACGGCCCGGCCCGCCGAGGCGACGGCCTGTTCGGCGGCGACGGGCACCGGGAGCCCCTGCTTCAGGCCGCGCCGGTGCCGGGTGACGATGAACAGCGCGTAGTCGATGCCGACGCCCAGTCCGATCAGGGTGCCGAGCATGGGCGCGAAGTCGGCCAGCGTCATCAGGTGGCCGAGCAGCCCTATCCCCAGATAGGCCGTCCCCACGCTGACCAGCGCGGTGATGAGCGGCAGCAGCATCGCGGCCAGCGAGCCGAACGCGAGGAGCAGCACGACGGCCGCGGCGCCGACCCCGATCAGCTCGCTCAGGTGCGAGGTGGCTCCTTCGGTGGAGGCGATCCCCGGACCGCCCAGCGCCACGTCCAGGCCCGGCACGTCGTCGGCGGCGGCCCGCGCCTCGTGCACGACGGCGTCCACCCGGCTCTGCTCCAGGTCCTCGGTGGGTGCCTCGAAGTGCACGGTGGCGTACGCGGTGCGGCCGTCGGCGCTGATCCGGTCGCCCGTCTCGGCACGGCCCGCCCCGTCCGCCCGGTCCGCCCGGTCCGCCCGGTCCGCCCCACCGGATGCTCCCGGACCGCCCGCGCTCTCGGCGGCGGCGTCCGGTCCGTAGGGGCCGGTGACCTCTGCGACGCCCGGCAGCGCGGCGATGCCGGTGAGCGCCTGGCTCATCCGCGCCTCGACCTCGGCGCCGCGCACCCCCGCGTCCGTGCCGTCCGCCCGCCACACGACGGTGTCGCTCTCGCCCGCCTGCCGCGGGAAACCCTCGCCCATCAGCTCACCGGCGCGCGCGGACTCGGTGCCGGAGACGCCGTAGTCGTTCGAGTACGCCGTGCCCGCTACGGCTACGGTGGCTCCCACGCCGATGAGGGCGACGAGCCACAGGATCATGACGACGGGACGGCGGCGCAGACACCACCGGGTGAGTCGGGCCATATGGGAGTTCCCTGCTCGATCTGTAGGTCTTTCAGGGACTACTCACCCTCAAAGAGCACATGCCTGTGTATGTGGCAACGTTTCGCACTCTGACAGTGAACAGAGATCGTTCGGGCATTTCGTGCGTTTCCTCACACGATCGCATCCTCATACCCCGGGCGGCCGTCGCCGTCGCGGCACGGCCCGCACGCCGAAGGGCGGTCCGCCGTCCGGCGGACCGCCCTTCACGCGGCTGGGGAGCAGCTCCCGGTCATTCCCCCGTCATTCGCCGGGAGCGAGCCGCTCCAGAATCAACTCCCGAACGCGCCCCGCGTCCGCCTGGCCGCGGGTGGCCTTCATGACCGCGCCGACCAGGGCGCCCGCCGCGGCGACCTTGCCGCCGCGGATCTTGTCGGCGATGGCGGGGTTGCCCTCGATGGCCTCGTCGACGGCTGTGCCGAGCGCGCCCTCGTCCGAGACGACCTTGAGGCCGCGCTTGTCGACCACCTCGTCCGGGGTGCCCTCCCCGGCCAGGACGCCCTCGATGGTCTGCCGGGCCAGCTTGTCGTTCAGCGAACCCTCGCTGACCAGCTCGGCGAGCCGGGCGACCTGCGCCGCCGTGATGGGCAGGTCGGCCAGTTCGACGCCGTCCTCGTTGGCCCGGCGGGCCAGCTCACCCATCCACCACTTGCGGGCCTGGTCGGCCGGGGCGCCCGCGTCGATCGTGGCGACGATCAGGCCGACCGCGCCCGCGTTGAGCGCGGACTGCATCTCGTGCTCCGAGATGCCCCACTCCTCGCGCAGCCGGTTGCGGCGCAGGCGCGGCAGCTCGGGCAGCGTGGCCCGGAGCTGCTCCACCCACTCGCGGGAAGGGGCGACGGGCACCAGGTCGGGCTCGGGGAAATAGCGGTAGTCCTCCGCCTCCTCCTTGATCCGGCCCGAGGTGGTGGAACCGTCCTCCTCGTGGAAGTGGCGGGTCTCCTGGACGATCGTGCCACCGCCGTCGAGCACGGCGGCGTGCCGCTGGATCTCGAAGCGGGCGGCGCGCTCGACCGAGCGCAGCGAGTTGACGTTCTTGGTCTCCGAGCGGGTGCCGAAGGTGGCGGTGCCGTGCGGACGCAGCGAGAGGTTCACGTCGCAGCGCAGCTGGCCCATCTCCATCCGGGCCTCGGAGACGCCGAGGGCGCGGATGAGTTCGCGCAGCTCGGCGACGTACGCCTTGGCGACCTCGGGCGCCCGCGCGCCCGCGCCCTCGATGGGCTTGGTGACGATCTCGATCAGCGGGATGCCCGCCCGGTTGTAGTCCAGCAGCGAGTGCGAGGCACCGTGGATACGGCCGGTCGCACCGCCGATGTGGGTGGACTTGCCGGTGTCCTCCTCCATGTGGGCCCGCTCGATCTCGACCCGGAAGACCTCGCCGTCCTCAAGCTGCACGTCGAGATAGCCCTCGAACGCGATCGGCTCGTCGTACTGCGAGGTCTGGAAGTTCTTCGGCATGTCCGGGTAGAAGTAGTTCTTCCGCGCGAAGCGGCACCACTGGGCGATCTCGCAGTTGAGCGCGAGGCCGATCCGGATGGCCGACTCGACGCCCGTCGCGTTGACGACGGGCAGCGAGCCGGGCAGGCCGAGGCAGGTGGGGCAGGTCTGGCTGTTCGCGTCGGCGCCCAGGCCGGTCGCGCAGCCGCAGAACATCTTGGTCCTGGTGCCCAGTTCGACGTGGACCTCGAGGCCCATGACGGGGTCGTAGGCGTCGAGCGCGTTCTCGTACGACGCCAGTTCAGTGACGGTCACGGAAAATCTTGCCTCTCAGTCGTCCGCGAGGACATCGTCCGTGTCCAGGCGCCGGATCTCTCGTACGAGCAGGGCGACGCCCGTGACGATCCCGGCGGCTGAGACGGCCACGTCCAGCAGCTGGAGCGTGTCGCCCTCCTCCCGGGCGCGCTTCGCGCGCTTGACGGTGCCCACGACCCCGAAGAGCGAGGTGGCGATGGACACGTACATGCCGGTCTTGGACTTCTTGAAACCCTTGGCCTTTTGCAGCTTTCCACTCATAGTGACGGTGCCTCCTCGAGCAGCGGATGGCCCCAACGTGCCTGGAGGGCGGCCTCGAGAGCCGCACCGACACGGTAGAGCCGGTCATCGGCCATGGCGGGGGCGACGATCTGGAGCCCCACCGGCAGCCCGTCCTCCGGAGCCAGGCCGCAGGGCAGCGACATGGCGGCGTTGCCCGCCAGGTTGGACGGGATGGTGCACAGGTCGGCGAGATACATCGCCATCGGGTCGTCGGCCCGCTCCCCGATCGGGAAGGCCGTGGTGGGCGTGGTCGGCGAGACCAGCACGTCCACGTCCTCGAACGCCTTCTCGAAGTCCCGCGTGATGAGCGTCCGCACCTTCTGCGCGGAGCCGTAGTACGCGTCGTAGTAGCCGGAGCTGAGCGCGTAGGTGCCGAGCATGACGCGCCGCTTCACCTCGTCACCGAAGCCCGCCTCGCGGGTGAGGGCGGTGACCTCCTCCGCGCCGCGGGTGCCGTCGTCGCCGACGCGCAGGCCGTAGCGCATGGCGTCGAAGCGGGCGAGGTTGGAGGAGCACTCGCTCGGGGCGATCAGGTAGTACGCGGCCAGCGCCTTGGTGAAGGAGGGACAGGAGACCTCGACGACCTCCGCGCCCAGCTCCCGGAGCAGGGCGACCGACTCGTCGAACCGCTGCATGACCCCGGCCTGGTAGCCCTCGCCGCGGAACTCCCTGACCACACCGACCCGCAGGCCCCGCACGTCCCCCCGGCGCGCGGCGGCGACCACGTCCGGCACCGGCTGGTCGATGGAGGTGGAGTCCAGCGGGTCGTGCCCGGCGATGACGGAGTGCAGCAGCGCCGCGTCCAGCACCGTACGGGCGCAGGGGCCGCCCTGGTCGAGGGAGGAGGAGAAGGCGACCATGCCGTACCGGGAGACGCCGCCGTACGTCGGCTTGACGCCCACCGTGGCGGTCATGGCGGCGGGCTGGCGGATGGAGCCGCCGGTGTCGGTGCCGATGGCCAGCGGCGCCTCGTAGGCGGCCAGCGCGGCGGAGGAGCCGCCGCCGGAGCCGCCGGGGATGCGGGTGAGGTCCCAGGGGTTGCCCGTCGGGCCGTACGCGCTGTTCTCGGTGGAGGACCCCATGGCGAACTCGTCCATGTTGGTCTTGCCCAGCACGACGACGCCCGCCTCCTTGAGCCGCTTGGTCACCGTCGCGTCGTACGGCGGAATCCAGCCCTCGAGGATCTTGGAGCCGACCGTGGTCGGCACGCCCTCGGTGGTGAAGATGTCCTTCAGCGCGAGCGGCACTCCGGCCAGCGGGCCCAGCTCCTCGCCGCGCGCCCGCTGCTCGTCCACCGCACGGGCCTGGGCGAGGGCTCCCTCGCGGTCCACGTGCAGGAAGGCGTGCACCTTCTCGTCGACGGCCTCGATCCGGGCCAGGTGCGCCTCGGTCACCGCCACCGCGGTCACCTCGCCGGCGGCGATCCCGGCCGCGATCCGGGCGGCGGTCAGTCTGGTCAGGCCGGACGGGCTGGTCAGGTCGATCGGTTCACTCATGGCGGTCACTCCTCCCCCAGGATCTGCGGCACCTTGAAACGCTGCTGCTCCTGGGCCGGGGCGCCGGAGAGCGCCTGCTGGGGGGTCAGGCTCGGTCGGACCTCGTCCGGGCGCATGACGTTGGTCAGCGGCAGCGGATGGGAGGTCGGCGGTACGTCCTCGTCGGCGACATCGGACACGGCTGCGACCGCGCCGATGATGTCGTCGAGCTGACCGGCGAAGTGATCCAGCTCTTCGTCCTTCAGCTCCAGACGCGCCAGCCGTGCGAGGTGGGCGACCTCCTCGCGCGTGATGCCAGGCATGCGATCCTCATGGGTGAATGGGTGAGTAAGGGCGGTTCTTCGGGCTTCGTGCTTCAGGGGCGGTCTTTCCTCGGGGCTTCGGGGTCTCGGAGCCTCTGCGGTCCTCCGGGTTCCCCTGAAGTCCTTCGGGAATCCGGCCCAATCCTATGGGGCCGCCGCCCCCGCCCGCGAAACGGATTCCGCCGGGGCGCTCCGCCGGGCTCCGCGCCCGGCCCCGATGAGCGGCCCCGCGGCCTGCCCCGCCCGTGCAGACCGGTGGGTCTAGTCTCTGTCGTCAAAATGTCGCCTGCTGTGCGGCGTCCGGCCGGACGCCGTCATTTTGACGACAGAGACTAGGTGACCGGCTGGTCCGCGCCCTCCTCGGTGGGGGCCGGGACCGGCGGCACCGCGTCCGGCGGTCCAGGCCGGGGAGCGGCCGGCGGGGCGGGCAGCTGCGCCGCGGGCGGCGCCGGGGAGCGGCCGGCGACCCGGGAGCGGAGCCAGGCGGTGGCCTCCGCGGGCGGCATCGCCGCCGCGACCAGCCAGCCCTGCACCGCGTCGCAGCCCAGGTCCCGCAGCCGCTCCCAGGTCTCGTCGTCCTCCACTCCCTCGGCCACCACCAGCAGCCCCAGCGAGTGCGCGAGGTCGAGGGTGCAGCGGACGATCTCCGCGTCCTCCGCGTCGACCGCGAGGCGGGCGACGAAGGAGCGGTCGATCTTCAGTTCGCTCACCGGCAGCCGCCGCAGGTGCACGAGCGAGGAGTAGCCGGTGCCGAAGTCGTCGAGGGACATCTTCACGCCGTGGCCGGTCAGACCCGCCAGGGTGTCCGCGGCCCGCTGCGGGTCCTCCAGCAGTACGTGCTCGGTGATCTCCAGTTGCAGCGCGCCCGGCGGCACGCCGTGCCGGGCAAGTCGGGCGGCGACCGATCCGGCGAACCCGGGAGAGTGCACGTCGCGGGGCGAGACGTTGACGGCGACCGGCACGGTCAGTCCCTCGGCCCGCCAGCGTGCGACCTGGGCGAGGGCGGTCTCCAGCACGTACTCCGTCAGCCGGGGCATCAGGCCGGAGGTCTCGGCGATGGCGATGAACTCGTCGGGCGGCACCTTGCCCCGCTCCGGGTGCGCCCAGCGCACCAGGGCCTCCAGGCCGGCGACCCGGCCGTCGAAGCCGACCTTGGGCTGGTAGTGCAGCTCCACCTCGCCCGCGTCCAGCGCGCGGCGCAGATCGGCCAGCAGGCCGAGCCGGTCGGGGGTGTTGCTGTCCCGCGCCGCCTCGTAGACCTCCACGCCCGTGCGGTCGCGCTTGGCCTCGTACATCGCGACGTCCGCCCGCTGGAGCAGGCCCTCCGCCTCGGCCGCGTGGTCGGGGAAGACGGCGACGCCCGCGCTCGCCTCCAGGACCAGGGTCAGGCCGTCCAGGTCCAGCGGGGAGCCGAGAGCGGCGACCAGGCTCCGGGCGACGCGCTGCGCGCTCGTGGTCGAGCCGGTGACCGGCAGCAGCACCGCGAACTCGTCGCCGCCCAGCCGGGCCGCCTCGGCTCCGCGCGGCAGCACGTCCCGGAGCCGGTCCGCTATCTGCAGCAGCAGGCGGTCGCCCGCGAGATGGCCCAGCGTGTCGTTCACCGACCGGAAGCGGTCCAGATCGATCAGGAGCAGCGCGGAACGCTCCCCGGCGCGGTCCGCCTCCTCCAGCGCCGCCCAGGCCCGCTCCATCAGCCAGAGCCGGTTGGGCAGCCCGGTGAGCGGGTCGCGCAACGCCTCCTCGGCGCGGGCCCGCGCCATCCACAAGGTGGAGTCGAGGGCGATCAGCGGCACCGCGAAGAGCGGCAGCAGCAGCGGGGTGTCGACCGCGACCACCACGATCAGCGGGGAGATGCCCAGCAGCGCGACGGCGACCAGCGCCTGCCGTACCAGGGCGGTGCGGGCGACGGTGCTCAGCGGGGCGCTGCGGCCCGGGAAGGCGTACCAGAGCAGGGCGCGGGTGAGCAGCAGGTAGGAGCAGGCGGCGACCACGATCTCGGGGAGCGCGGAGAGGCCCCAGGAGGCGGGGTCCCAGGGGCTCTCGACCGAGGCGCGGGTGCCGAAGGCGAGCAGGGTCAGGGCCGAGCCGCCGATGCCCGCGATGTCGATGGCGCAGTGGAGCAGCGCCTGCCGCCAGCGGTGCCGCCGCGCGGCACCCACGAGTAAGACGACGGCGAGCGAGACGAGCACGGCCGCCATCCAGCCGTAGAGCAGCAGGATGGCCAGGGTGAGCGCGGCGCCGGAACCGGTGCCGCTCCACCAGCGGTCCGGGCCCAGCGCCACCAGGTGGCCGACGATGACGCCGGTCAGGATGGCGAAGGACCAGCCGGCCGCGCCGTCGGGGAAGAGCGCGCGCTGCTCGCCCAGGACGCGGTAGGCCACGGTGGCGAGGGCGAGGGTGGCCGCGGCGGCGATCGCCGCGGGCAGGCCGGGCACCCGGAACGACGCCAGCCGCTGGAGCCCGGCCCGGCCCCAGCCGGCCGGCGGCCGGTCCTCGGACCTGCCGCCGTCGGGTGGGCGGCCGGTGCCCCGCTGCCGCTGCGGCGCGGCCCGGGAGACGGCTCCGTTCACCGTTCCGGCCCGTGGGGAAGCCGCTGACGACTGCGGCGTCCCCGGGGAGAATGCAGCGTCAGCACCGCGGGGTTCCTGCATGCCCGTCCCTCTCACCACGTCCGCACCTGACGCCGCCACGACAGGCTCACACTTCAACAGTAGGCCGGGGATTGCCTGCTGGGCAGCGATCGGCCGTGGTTGCCTCAATGCGATCTGGCCTTCACCGGTCATCTGCTATGCGCCGTACGGGTGTCGCGCGCGCTCCCCGCGCCGCGCCGAGGGGCCGTCTCCCGGCCGCCGGTGGCCCCCCGGAACGGGTCCCGGCCCGTCAGAACCGGGCGGACCAGGGCCGTTCGGGGAGGCGCGGAGCTATTCGGGTGGCGCGAGCGCCGCCTCGCGTGCGGCCTCCGGACCTTCCGTCAGGAGCACGGCGAAACCGCCGTCGTCCAGAATTGGCACCTTGTGTTGCACGGCCTTGTCATATTTCGAGCCAGGATTGTCACCCACAACGACAAATCCGGTCTTCTTCGAAACTGACCCGGTCACTTTCGCTCCCAAATTCTGCAGTGCCTCCTTTGCCCCGTCCCGCGTGTGCGACTGGAGAGTCCCGGTCACCACGACGGTCAGGCCCTCCAGCGGGCGCGGACCGGCCTCGCCCTCCGGCCGCTCGTCCTCCATCCGGACCCCGGCCGCCCGCCAGCGCTCGACGATCTCGCGGTGCCAGTCCTCGGCGAACCACGCCTTGAGCGACGCCGCGATCGTCGGCCCCACGCCGTCGGCCGCGGCCAGCTCCGCCTCGTCCGCCTCCGCGATGCGGTCCAGCGAACGGAACTCCCGCGCCAGTGCTTCCGCCGCGACCGGACCCACGTGACGGATCGACAGCCCGGTGAGGATGCGGGCCAGCGGGCGCCGCTTGGCCGCCTGGATGTGCTCCAGCAGGGCCAGGGTGTTCTTCTTGGGCTCGCCCTCCTTGTTGGCGAAGAAGGTGACGATCTTCTTCTCCCCCGTCTCCGGGTCGCGCTTGGGCAGACCGCTGTCCTGGTCCAGCACGTAGGAGCGGATGGGCAGCAGCTGCTCCAGCGTCAGCTCGAAGAGGCCGCTCTCGTCCTTGAGCGGCGGCTCGGCGGGCTCCAGGGGCTGCGTGAGCGCCGCCGCCGCCACGTACCCGAAGTGCTCGATGTCCAGGCACTTGCGGCCGGCCAGGTAGTAGACGCGCTCGCGCAACTGCGCCGGGCAGAACCGGGCGTTGGGGCAGCGCAGGTCGATGTCGCCCTCCTTCATCGGGCGCAGCGCCGTGCCGCAGTCCGGGCACTCGGCGGGCATCGCGAACTCCCGCTCGCTGCCGTCCCGCAGGTCCGCGACGGGACCGAGGATCTCCGGGATGACGTCACCCGCCTTCCGGAGCACCACCGTGTCCCCGATCAGGACGCCCTTGGACTTGACCACCTCCTGGTTGTGCAGGGTGGCGAACTCGACCTCGGAGCCCGCGACCGTCACGGGCTCCACCACCGCGTACGGCGTGACGCGCCCGGTGCGGCCGACGCCGACGCGGATGTCGGTCAGCTTGGTGTTGACCTCCTCGGGCGGGAACTTCCAGGCGATTGCCCAGCGCGGCGCCCGGGAGGTGGAGCCGAGTCTGCCCTGGAGCGGGATCTCGTCGAGCTTGACGACGACGCCGTCGATCTCGTGGGCGACGGAGTGCCGGTTCTCGCCGTAGTAGGCGATGAACTCCCGCACTCCGGCGAGCCCGTCGACCACCCGGACGTACGGGGAGGTGGGCAGGCCCCACTCGCCCAGCAGTTCGTAGGCGTGCGAGAGCCGGTCGAGGTCCAGGCCCTCGCGTGCGCCGATGCCGTGCACCACCATGCGCAGCGGGCGCGTCGCGGTGACCCGCGGGTCCTTCTGGCGCAGCGAGCCGGCCGCCGCGTTACGCGGGTTGGCAAACGGTTTCTCCTCGGCCTCCACCAGCCGCGCGTTCAGCTCCTCGAAGCGTTCCATGGGGAAGAAGACCTCGCCCCGCACCTCGACCAGTGCCGGAATCCGCTCGCCCGTCAGGCGCTCCGGGATGTCCGCGATGGTGCGGACGTTGGGCGTGATGTCCTCGCCCGTACGCCCGTCCCCGCGCGTCGCCGCGCGGGTGAGGCGCCCGTGCTCGTAGGTGAGGTTGACCGCGAGGCCGTCGATCTTCAGCTCGCACAGGAAGTGGTGCTCCTCCACCCCCTCCAGCTCGCGGGCGATCCGGTCGCCCCAGGTCTCCAGCTCCGCGTCGTCGAAGGCGTTGTCCAGCGAGAGCATCCGGTCGCGGTGGGCGACCTCGGTGAACTCCGTCTCGTACTGCCCCGCCACCTTCTGGGTGGGCGAGTCGGGAGTACGCAGCGCGGCGTACTCCTCCTCGAGCGCCTCCAGCGCCCGCAGCAGGCGGTCGAACTCGGCGTCGCTGACGACCGGCGCGTCCTTGACGTAGTACCGGAAGCGGTGCTCCTCGATCTCCTCCGCGAGCTGAGCGTGCTGCTCGCGCTTCTCCGCGGGCACATCCGTGTGCTGTTCGCCAGCCACCGTCTCGTCCTCCCTGGGGTCCGGGGTGAACCGGAGATCATCAGTACTCAGGGTTGTCAGCGAGGGACCTCGCGGCCCGGACGCAGTGGGCGAGCGCGGCGCGGGCGTAGGCGGGCGAGGCGCCCGCCAGCCCGCACGCGGGGGCAATCACCACCGACTCCGCGAGGAGCGCCGGTGACAGCCCCAGCCTGCGCCACAACGACCTGACACCCATGACGCTACCGGCCGGGTCTGACAACGCGCCGGATGCACCGCCCGTCCCGGGGAGGACACCGGCGAACAGCGCGAGGCCGCCCTCGACCGCTTCCCCGATCAACTCGTCCTCACTCTCGGTGAGCAGCCCGAAATCGAACGAGATCCCTGTGACGCCGGCCCGCCGCAGCAGTGCGAACGGGACCTCGGGGGCGCACGAATGCACCACGACCGGCCCGTCGTGGACGGCGAGCAGCTCGCGGAACGCCCCCTCCACCACGGCCCGGTCCACCGCGCCGTAGGTGCGGTAGCCGCTGGCGGTGCGCACCGTGCCGCGCAGTACGGCGGTCAGCGACGGCTCGTCCAGCTGGAGCACCGGCACCGCCCCGGGCACCCGGCGCCGCAGCTCCGCGAGGTGCGCGCGCAGGCCCTCCGCCAGCGACGCGGTCAGGTCCCGGCAGGCGCCCGCGTCGCCGAGCATGGCCTCGCCGCCGCGCCGCTGGAGCGCGGCGGCCAGCGTCCACGGGCCGACGGCGGAGACCTTCAGCGCGCCCTGGTACCCCTGGGTGAACTCCTCCAGCGCGTCCAGGTCCTCGCCCAGCCAGGCGCGGGCGCGGCGGGTGTCCCGGCCGGGCCGGTCACTCAGCCGCCAGCCGCTGGGCTCCAGCTGGACGTACAGCTCGGCCAGCATCCCGGCCGTGCGTCCGACCATGTCCGCGCCGGGCCCGCGGCCGGGCAGCTCCGCCAGATGCGGCAGGGCCGAAAGCGACCCGGTGATCGTCTTCGCGGCCTCGCGCGCGTCCGTGCCCGGCATCGACCCGATGCCCGTCGCGGCGGCCGTACCCCAGCTGAACCTGTCCTTGTCCGTCACCCGGCAAGCCTACGGGCGTACGGACGCGCCCCCGTACGGGAACCGTGCCGGGCGCAGCGCACGTCCCTGGCCGTACCACGTCCATGGTCAGAATCGGGGGAAACTGACATGAACCGGAACGAGCACAGCGTCTCGCCCGCCCGCCAGGCCGCGGCACTCCTGTGCACGGTGGTCGCGGCGGTCTGCACCCTCTCCGTGGCGGTGATGAACTCGCGGGGAGAGGCGGAGGACACCCGGCAGGACGACTACCAGCAGTGCCTGAGTGAGGAAGGCGACCGCATCCACCGGGAAGGCGGACTGCTCGACGCCGAGGACCTGTGCGACATCCACCCGGGACGCCCCTGAGGCAGCGCGCCTCTGCGGGGGCCCGGCCCTCAGCCGCCCGGCCGGACGGTCAGGTCCGTCACCTCGGCCCCGCGCGGCAGGTCCAGCGCGGTCAGCAGCGCCGTCGCCACCGACTCGGGGGTGATCCAGCGGTCGGGATCGTACTCCTTACCCTCCTGCTGGTGCACCTTCGCCTGCATCGGGGTGGCCGTACGGCCGGGGTAGACGGAGGTGACGCGAAGGCCGCCCGCGCCCTCCTCGGCGCGCAGCGCGTCCGCCAGCGCCTTGAGCCCGTGCTTGCTGGCGGCGTACGCGCCCCACTCCGCGCCGGCGCGCAGCCCGGCACCGGAGTTGACGAAGACGACGTGCCCGCGCGCGGAGCGCAGCTGCGGCAGCAGCAGCCGGGTCAGCTCCGCGGGCGCGACGAGGTTCGCCGCCAGGGTGGCGTTCCAGACCTTCGGGGTGAGTTCGCCGACCGCTCCCAGGTCCACCACGCCGGCGATGTGCTGGAGGGAGTCCAGCCGCCCGGGCAGCTCCTGGTGGCTCAGCGCCCAGGAGAGCCGCTCGGGCTCGGCGAGATCACCGACGACCGTTCGGGCGCCGGGGAACTCCTCGCGCAGCTCCTTGCCACGGCCCGCGTCGCGCGCCAGGAGCCACAGCTGGTCGCCGCGCTCCAGCAAGCGCCGCGCCACGGTGGCGCCGATGCCGGAACCGGCGCCGGTGATCAGGTGTGTTCTCGGTGCAGCCATGGCTCCATCGTGCCGCACCCCGGGCACCCGCCTGGCCACCGGCCGCCCGCTCACGCGCCCAGGGCGGTGATCGCCTCCGCGGCGTCGTCCGCGAAGACGACCAGCTCGCTCAGCGGCAGCGGCAGGAAGCGTTCCTCCTCCATCCGCAGCATCTGCTGCCGCAGCCCGTCGTAGAAGCCCGCCGTGTTCAGCACGACGACCGGCTTGCGGTGCATGCCGTGCTTCTTCAGCTCCAGGATGTCGGTCGCCTCGTCCAGCGTGCCGGTGCCGCCGACCAGGACGACGACCGCGTCCGCGTGCTCCAGGAGCAGGGCCTTGCGCTCGGCGAGGTTGGCCGCGACGATCATCTCGTCGGCGTCCGGGCGGGCCTTGTGCTGGAGGAACTGCACGGAGACGCCGATCAGGCGTCCGCCCGCGCCCTGCACGCCGTCCGCCATGACCTTCATGAGGCCGACGTCGGAGCCGCCCCAGACCAGGGCGTGCCCGCGCTTGCCGATAAGCTCGGCGAACTCGCGGGCAGCCGCCGTGTACACGTCGTCCAGTTCGGCTGCGGAGCAGAAGACACAGATGCGCAGGGGGGTGTCCGTGTTGGCCATGAACAGCAGGGTAGGCGCTCCTCGTGGCCGGCATCCCCACATGGTGATCTGCGGCGACAACGCGCTGGCGCAGCGGCTCACCAAGGAGCTGTCCTCGGTGTACGGGCAGCACGTCACCGTGGTGCTGCCGTCGTTGCGCGGCGGCGACCACGGTCCGCAGATCGCCGCCCTGGTGGGTGCGCCTCAGCTGCGCGTCCAGGTCGTGGAGGCGCAGGTCCCCCACGACGCGGCGCTGCGCGCAGCGGGCGTCGAGCACGCCGCGGCGCTCGCGCTCACCTCCGGCGACGACCAGCTCAACATCCACATCGCGCTGCGGGCCCGCCGGATCAACCCGCGGCTGCGGCTGGTGATCCGGATGTTCAACCGCACGCTGGGCAGCTACCTGGAGGACCTGCTGGACCGGGCGGTCGAGGTCAACTACCCCGACCTGGACCCGTCGGAGATAGACGCCTCCACCAGCGTCCTGTCCGACTCGGACACGGCCGCGCCCTCGCTGGTGGCCGCCGCCGTCGTCGGCAGCGACAAGATCGTGGCCGCCGACGGGCTGCTGCTGCGGGCCAAGGAGCGCAGCCTCGGCGCGATCAGCGGGCAGGCCGGCGGTCGGCGTCCGCTGTGCACGCTGGCGCTGCTGCCGGATGCGACGGCGGGCCGGGGCGGGCCCGGCGAGGGCGATACGGACGAGGACTCCGAGGAGGAGGGCGGGCCCGTACTGCTGCCCGGTGAGGCCGAGTTGGCCGGCCTTCCGGCACGGCGCGGCGCCGTGGTGCTGGAGGCGATCACCCGGCGCGAGCGCCCGGGCGCGGCCGGGCGGCGGCTGCCCAGGCTGCTGCCGTTCCAGCCGCTCAAGGAGCTGTTCTCGCGGCGGCTGCGCTACTCGCTGGCCGCGATGGGCGCCGTGGTGGCCGCGCTGGGGGCGGCCAACTGGTGGATGAGCGGCGGGACTTTGATGCACGCGGCGTACATCGTGCTGCTCGACTTCTTCGCCATCAACGACCCCAAGGTGGCGGAACCGCGGGACGAGCAGATCCTCCAACTCCTGGCCGGGATGGCCGGGCTGATGATGCTTCCGCTGCTGCTCGCGGTGGTGCTGGAGAGTTACGGCGCGTTCCGCAAGGCGGCCTCGCTGACCGATCCGCCGCGCGGCCTGGCCGGTCATGTGGTGCTGCTGGGCCTGGGCAAGGTGGGCACCCGGGTGCTGGACCGGCTGCTGGAGCTGGGCATCCCCGTGGTGTGCATCGAACGCGACGACGAGGCGCGGGGCATCGCCTTCGCCCGCTCCCGCCGGGTTCCGACGCTGATCGCGGACGTCACCGAGAACGGCGTGCTGGAGGCGGCGAAGATCAAACGGAGCCGGGCGCTGCTGGCCCTCACCAGCGACGACGGCACCAATCTGGAGGCGGCTCTGTACGCCCGCCAGGTGAAGCCCGAGCTGCGGGTCGTCATGCGGCTGTTCGACGACGAGTTCGCCACCACCGTCTACCGCACGCTCCGCGACACCTACCCGCTGGCCCAGACCCGCAGCCGGTCCGTCTCGGCGCTGGCGGCCCCCGCGTTCGCGGGCGCGATGATGGGGCGTCAGGTGCTCGGTGCCATCCCGGTCGGCCGCCGGGTGCTCGTCTTCGCGGCCGTCGAGGTGCGCGGCAATCCGCTGCTGGAGGGGCGCACGGTGGCCGAGGCCTTCCGGCGGGGCACCTGGCGGGTGCTCGCGCTGGACGTGGCGCAGCCGGACGAGCGGCGGGCGGACCTCTCCTCGCTGTCGTCGCCCGACGCGGAACCCGCCGGTGAGCTGGCGTGGGGGCTGCACCCGGGGTACGTGCTGCGGCGGGGTGACCGGGTGGTGGTCGCCGCCACGCGGCGCGGGCTCGGCACACTGCTGGCGGGGGGCCCCGCGCCGTCGCCGATACCGGGCACGGGGCCGCACCGGGTCCCGGGCCCGCCGCCACCCCCGGACGCCGGGTGAGGGCGGGCCGGCCGAGGCGCGGCGGGCCCCGGGCCTCTCGTTTGGGTCATGCTGGGCTCGCGGGGTCCGGTGCGCGTCTGCGGCGTTGTCGTCGGTCGCCGACGCTCCGCAGTGACTCGCTCCTCCGCCTTGCAGCCGCACACACCGGATCCCGCTCCCTGACCCAGCCTGACCCAAACGAAAGACCTAGCGCACGAAGTGGAAGATTCCCCACGTCAGGTGCTGCTCCCGGCCGCCGTGCACCCAGTCGCGCAGGCCCTTCTTCATGCGGGTGAGGTAGTCGGCGCTGACCCGGTCGGCCAGCCCTTCGGCCTCCTGCCGCTCGGTCTCCTCCAGCACCCGCCCGTAGTGCCGGGCGAGCTGCTCGCGGTGCTCCTCGAAGCCGCCGTCGGCCGCGTCGGTGAAACCGAGCCGGGCCAGCTGGCGGCGGTAGAAGTCGGGTGAGCCCATGTCGTCGAGGTGGATGCGGTCGAGGATCGGCCGGAGCACGTCGCTGGGGCAGCCGTCGGCGGCCATCGGGTCGGTGAATATCAGCTCACCGCCCGGCCGCAGCACCCGCGCCACCTCCTCCAGCACCCGGTGCCGGTCGCCGCTGTGCAGGAAGGCGTCCTGGGACCAGACGACGTCGACGCTGTCGTCGGGGTAGGGCACGGCCTCGAACGAGCCGTCGACGACCTCGATGGCTCCGGTGAGGCCGCGCGCGGCGTTGAGCGTGCGGTGCCGTTCGTTCTCCACCTCGCTGAGGTTGACCGCGAGCACCCGGCAGCCGTACGTCTCGGCCAGGTGGCGGGCGGAGCCGCCGTAGCCGGAGCCGAGGTCCAGGACGATGGAGCGCTCGGTCAGCGCGAGCTTCGAGGCCATCCGCTCGACGGTGCGGCGGCTGGCGTCGGCGATGGGCTCGTCCGGCCGCTCGTACAGGCCGATGTGGATGTCCTCGCCGCCCCACACCGAGCTGTAGAAGGTGTCGGCGTCCGAGGAGTTGTAGTAGCTGCGGGCCGTGGAGACCGCCGCCGAGTGCCCGCCCTCGCCCTCGTCCATGACGTACGACTTCTCCGCCACATGGACGAAGAAGTCGGGCTGCTCTTCCCGGTAGGTGTGCTGGAAGTCGCCGTAGGTCTCGACCCGCTGGAATCCGACTTCGGACATGAGCCGACGCGTGTAGTCTTTACGCAGCGGAAACATGTTGAGGTGGTACACGGAATCGTCGGGGAAATTGTACCGCATGCGGCACAACCCCTCGTCCATGTATTCCGGTTCCACTGCGACATCCTCACCGCAGTAGTAGTAGGTGTGCTTGCTGGAGAACCCGCGATCGAGGATCGCGTCGTAGTTCCGCTGGTCCAGGATGAGGACTCCGTCGTGCTTCAGCATGGCGTAGAACTCGGCCAGTGCCTTCCGTCTGTCACGCTCCGAGAAGAGGTGCGTGAAGGAATTGCCGAGACACACGATGGCGTCGTACTCGCCGTGCACGTCGCGATTCAGCCAGCGCCAGTCGGCCTGGACGACGCGCAGGATGTGGTCCCCGTACTTGACCCCGTTCTCGAACGCCTGCGCCAGCATCTCGGCGCTGCCGTCGGCGCTCACCGTCTCGAATCCCGCTTCCAGCAGCTGCACCGAGTGGAACCCGGTGCCGGTCGCGACATCGAGCACACTCCGCACGCCCCGCTTGCGCAGCAGGTCGATGAAGAAGTTTCCCTCGCTCTGGCTCCTCTTCTCCCAGTCGATGAGCGAGTCCCACTTCTCCACGAAGCTCGGCACATATTCTTCGGTGTAGTGGCCCGTTTCCCGGACTTCTACCGGGTTGTCTCCGAATTCCTGCACTGGTCGCGCTGAAATGACGAAACCTCCGGTTGTCGAGTCGGCGGCCTCCGCGACGCGCGGCGACCCCGACGCTGCGGAGAATTGGGGGGAACCACGCGCGGGGCTCCACGGGCATCACTGTCCAGCCCGGGCGGGATTTATGCCACCGCCCCTGCGGCCCCACCGGCCATTCGACGCCTCAGGCGCTCTCGACCAGCGCATTCGGCTTCCAGAATTTTTCTGCACACGCAGAGCGACATTCCCTCTCAATTCATGAGGAACAGGCGGAGATCGTCGGACGGCCGTACGGCACGCAGTGCCACGGATTCCACGGCAGGCGCCGCCGGGAACCCGGCGTTACCGTGGGAGCGCGGAAAAGACGCACCCGAGAGAAAGTGGTCCGATCGTGTCGTACGCGGTGAAGAGCACACTCCCCGATCAGGATCTCAAGATCGTCGGTGAGGCACTCCAGGGAGAGCTGATCGACCTGGTGGACCTCTCCTTGGCGGCCAAGCAGATCCACTGGAACATCGTGGGGCCGCGCTTCCGTTCCATCCATCTCCAGCTGGACGAAGTCGTCACCCTCGCCCGGCAGTTCTCGGACACCGTCGCGGAGCGCGCCTCCGCCCTGGGCATCAGCCCCGACGGGCGGTCCTCGACCGTCGCCTCCGGCAGTGCCATCGGCAAGGTCAAGGACGGCTGGCTCCAGGACACCGTGGCCGTCGGCACCATGGTCGCGGCCCTGTCGTCGTCGATCGGCAAGGCCCGCGAACGCATGGCGGCGGTGGGCAAGGTCGACCCGGTGACCGAGGACATCTTCATCCAGCTCATCGGCGAACTCGAGAAGGAGCACTGGATGTTCCAGGCGGAGAACGTCAGCTGACGGGAGACCGGCCCCGGGTCCCCGTGCGGGGGCCCGGGGTGCGCGTCGGTGCCACCAGGCGCACCCTGGAAAGATGACCCCTCCGATAGTCGTCCACCCGCCGTCGCACTCCGGTGAACGGCGCGTGACCGCGCACGCTCAGGTCCTCGGGCTCGCCCGGAGCGCGGCGGACGTGCGCGAGTTCCTGCGCCGGGCGGGCCTGGACCCCGAGCACATCCAGCTGGACGACCCCGCGCTGATCGAGTGGCGCGGCGGCGGCCCGGACGTGTGGCGCTGAGCCTCACCGGGTGGCGCTGTGCCTCACCGGCGGGACGGCCCCTCCGGCGGCGGTGGCGGCGGATACTGCTGCTGCGCCGGGAAGTGCGGTGGCTGATACGGCCGCGGCCGCGGTTCGTACGGGTCCAGCGTCACGTGCAGGGCCGGCGGCGTGGACCGCTCCACCGCGGCCTCCGGCGGGAGGGCCGGGACGCCCAGCCGGAAGCTGAGGAGGATCACGGCGAGTCCGCAGACCAGCATCAGCGCCACCTCGAGGCGGCTGAAGAACCCCACCACCTGCGCGCTCCCGCCCAGGTCCAAGAGCCGCCCGGTCTCCAGGAAGCCCCACAGCGCGGCGACGGCCTCGGGCAGCACCGCCACCACGGCACCCAGCCCGAAGCCCCGCGCCGCGACCCCTCGCCGCACGGCCAGCAGCGCGCCGACGGTGCCGACCACTGCCAGCGCCGTCCAGCGCCAGGCGGGCGCGAGGTCCAGCAGCTGGTAGACCCGGTGCTCGCCCAGGAAGGAGCGGCGCCAGGAGCCGGCACCGCCCTCCGCCAGTGTGTAGAGGTTCCAGCCGATGCCGAAGACCGCCATGAGCCCCAGACTCAGCGTGATGGCGACGGCTCCGGCCGTCGTGGGACGGCGCGGCGGCTCGACGGGCAGCGGCGGCGCGGGCGCCCCGTACGGTGGGGCGGTCGCGGGCGCGTACGGAGGCGGGACCGGCGGCCAGACCCGGGTGCCCGTCAGCAGCACGGCCGCGAGCGGCAGCGTGAAGAGCACCACCCAGCCGCAGGTGAGGAGCGCCACGTCCGTCGAGGTGTCGTGGAAGAAGCCCTGGACCGCGTACCACGGGGAGGACTCCTCGTGCTGCGCGGTGAACCAGACCACCGGCAGCCGGTAGGCGAAGGTCAGCGCACAGGTCACCGCCAGCAGCCCGCCCGCCGAACACGCGCCGGTGAAGGCGGCGAACGCCGCGGTGAGCTGGAGCAGTCCCAGGCCGACATCAGCGGCCGTGGTGGCGGGCATGCTCTCCAGCGATGCCCCCGGCGCGACGCCCGTCCACAGATCCCAGACAACGCCGAGCCCCTGCTCGGAGATGTCGTAGACCACCCATGCCCAGGTGTGCAGCGTGAAGAAGAGACAGAAGATCCCGCCCGTGACCCGCGCACCCGTACCGAGCACCCGCACCCGCCCCGCCGCCACCCGCTCCACCCCCACCGGAAACTTCCTCTCCCCCGGGCCGGTCGACCGGCTGGGCGACCCTAGCAAGGGGCGCCGCACACCGGCCTGCGGGGCGCGCGACGACGCGCCCCGTCATGCGCCCCCCGGGCGGCTCGTAGAATCGGAGGCACCATGGCTGATTCCGCCTACTTCGATCACGCCGCCACCACGCCCATGCTTCCCGAGGCGGTGCGCACGATGACCGCCCACCTCGCGGTCACCGGCAACGCCTCCTCGCTGCACGGCGCGGGCCGGCGGGCGCGCCGCACCGTCGAGGAGGCGCGCGAGTCCCTCGCGGCGGCCCTCGGCGCCCGTCCCAGCGAGGTGGTCTTCACCAGCGGCGGCACCGAGTCCGACAACCTGGCGGTCAAGGGCCTCTACTGGTCCCGCCGGGCCGCCGACCCCGCCCGTACCCGGGTGCTGGCCAGCCCCGTCGAGCACCACGCCGTGCTCGACGCGGTGCACTGGCTCGCCGACCACGAGGGCGCCGCCGTCGAATGGCTCCCGGTCGACTCCTACGGGCGGGTGCACCCTGACGCGCTGCGCGCGGCGCTCGAGCGGGACCCCGCAAGCGTGGCGCTGGTCACCGTGATGTGGGCGAACAACGAGATCGGCACGGTGCTGCCGGTGCCCGAACTGGCCGCTGTCGCTGCCGAGTTCGGTGTCCCCATGCACGCCGACGCGGTGCAGGCGGTCGGGCAGGTGCCGGTCGACTTCGCCGCCTCCGGCCTCGCCGCGCTCACCCTGACCAGCCACAAGATCGGCGGACCGTACGGCGTGGGCGCGCTGCTGCTGGAGCGCGAGCACACGCCGGTGGCGCTGCTGCACGGCGGCGGCCAGGAGCGGGACGTGCGGTCGGGCACGCTGGACGTCCCCGCCATCGCCGCGTTCGCGACCGCCGTCGAACTGGCCGGGAAGGGGCGGGACCGGTTCGCCGAGGACATCGGCGGACTGCGGGACGCCCTGGTCGCGTCGGTACGCGAGGCCGTGCCCGACGCGGTCCTCAACGGCGACCCGGACCCGGCGGGGCGGCTGCCCGGCAACGCGCACTTCTCCTTCCCCGGCTGCGAGGGCGACTCGCTGCTGCTGCTGCTGGACGCCCAGGGCATCGAGTGCTCGACCGGGTCGGCGTGTACGGCCGGGGTGGCGCAGCCCAGCCACGTGCTGCTGGCCGCCGGCGCCGACCGGGACCTGGCGCGCGGCACCCTGCGCTTCTCGCTCGGGCACACCTCCACGCAAGCCGAGGTGCGGGCGCTGGCGGAGGCCATCGGCCCGGCGGTGGAGCGGGCGCGGTCGGCGGGGCTGACGTGACGGGGCTGACGTGACGGGCCGGCGTGACGGGCTGACCCGTTGAGCTGACGGGGCCGGACCGGGCTGGGTCAGGAGCCCTCCCGGCGGGCCAGTTCGCGCCGGACGAGGCGCAGGTAGCCGTCCCAGTCCCAGTGCGGCCCCGGGTCGGTGTGGTCCGCGCCGGGCACCTCGTGGTGGCCGATGATGTGCTCGCGGTCGGCGGGGAAGTCGTAGCGCGCGCAGATGTCCGCCGCGAGCCGGGCCGAGGCCGCGTACATGCCGCGGGTGAAGTCCTGCGGCCGGTCCACGAAGCCCTCGTGCTCGATGCCGATGCTGCGCTGGTTGTAGTCGCGGTTGCCCGCGTGGTAGGCGACGTCCAACTCGCGTACGGTCTGCGCGACCTGGCCGTCGCGCGTACGCACCACGTAGTGGGCCGCCGCGCCGTGCGCCGGGTCCCGGAAGACCTTGAGGGCGACCGCGTAGGTGCCCTGCACGACATGGATGACGATCCGGTCCACGGCGAAGTCGGCCGGGCGGTCGGCCCGCCGCCAGTTCGCCCCGTCGGCGGCGACCCACCGGGCGGTGCGGTAGTCGACCGCGCCGGGCGTACGCGGCTTGTCGTTCCCCGGGAGGCGCCACCACCAGCGCGACAGCTCGTCCCGCGCCGCGTATCCGGCGCCGGCGAGCGCGGCGGCGCTGCCACCGCCGATCAGCAGCGCCCGTCTGCCGACGACGCGGCGCTCCGGCGCCGGCTCCCGCTCCGGCTGCTCCTCGTCCCCCACGTGTCTCCCGTCGGCTGTGCGCGGCTGCGGGCGCCGGGCGCCCGGAGGCGCCGCGATGATCTCCGGCCCGGCGACGGGACAACGCGCACGGCGCACCCGCCGGTTCCCCGTCCCCCGGCCGCCCGGGGGAACCCGCGGCGGCCCCGTACTCTGGAGGGGTTATGGATGCCACCTCCGCCGCCGTGCCGCCGCCCGCGCCCACCGCCCGCCTCCGCGTCCTCGCCGCCATGTCCGGCGGCGTCGACTCCGCCGTCGCCGCCGCCCGCGCCGTCGCCGCGGGGCACGACGTGACGGGGGTGCACCTCGCGCTCTCCGCCAACCCGAAGTCCTTCCGTACGGGCGCGCGCGGCTGCTGCACGGTGGAGGACTCGCACGACGCCCGCCGCGCGGCCGACGTGATCGGCATCCCCTTCTACGTGTGGGACCTGGCCGAGCGCTTCCGCGAGGACGTCGTGGAGGATTTCGTCGCAGAGTACGAGGCGGGGCGTACGCCCAATCCCTGCCTGCGCTGCAACGAGAAGATCAAGTTCGCGGCGCTGCTGGACAAGGCCCTGGCCCTGGGCTTCGACGCGGTGTGCACGGGCCACTACGCCACGGTCGTACGGGGGGCCGACGGCGCCCGCGAGCTGCACCGGGCGAGCGACGCCGCCAAGGACCAGAGCTACGTGCTCGGGGTGCTCGACCAGCGGCAGCTGGCGCACGCGATGTTCCCACTCGGCGACACCCTCACCACCAAGGACGAGATCCGCGCCGAGGCCGAGCGGCGCGGCCTGGCGGTGGCCCGCAAGCCGGACAGCCACGACATCTGCTTCATCGCGGACGGCGACACCCAGGGCTTCCTCGCCGACCGCCTCGGCCGGGAGCCGGGTGAGATCCTGGACGAGTCGGGGGCCAGTGTGGGCACGCACGAGGGGGCGCACGGCTTCACCATCGGCCAGCGCAAGGGCCTGCGCATCGGGCACCCTGCGCCGGACGGCAAGCCGCGCTACGTACTGGACATCTCCCCGGTGGACAACACGGTCACCGTCGGCCCCGTGGAGTCCCTGGACGTCAGCGCCCTCACCGCCATCCGCCCGCGCTGGTGCGGTACGGCGCCCGCCGCGCCCGGCCGCTACACGGCGCAGCTCCGCGCGCACGGCTCGGAGAGCGAGGTGACCGCGGAGCCGGACGGCGGCGAACTGCGGGTGCGGTTCCGCGAGCCGGTGCGGGGGGTGGCGCCCGGGCAGGCGATCGTGCTGTACGACGGCACCCGCGTGGTCGGCTCGGCGACGATCGCGACGACGGAGCGGGCCCGGCCCCTCCCGTCCCCCACCGGAGCGTGAGACGTGCCGTCGGCGGCTGAGGTGAGCGGCGGTCCGGGCACCGAGCCGTCCGGCGGCAGGCCACACGGAGGCGGGCCGGTACGCAAGGCGGACGGCCGCGTCGAGCGCGGCAACCAGACACGGCGGCTGATCCTGCGCAGGACGGTCGACATCGCCTCGGTGGAGGGGCTGGGGGGCCTGTCGCTGGGGCGGCTGGCGGGTGAGCTGGAGCTGAGCAAGAGCGGTGTCTTCGCGCTCTTCGGTTCCAAGGAGGAGCTTCAGCTCGCGACGATCCGGGCGGCGACCCGGATCTACATCGACCACGTGGTGCCGCCCGCCGAAAGCGAACCGCCCGGCGTCCGCCGGGTGCTGACGCTGGCGGAGAGCTGGCTGCGCTACTCGGCGGAGCGCGTCTTCCCCGGCGGCTGCTTCTTCTACTCCGTCTCGGCCGAGTTCGGCGCCCGCCAGGGCCCGGTGCGGGACGCGATCGCCACCGCCCGCGGGAACTGGATCGCCTACATCGAGCAGACCGTCGGCGACGCGGTGCGGGTGGGCGAGATCCGGCCGGAGACCGACGTGTCCCAGCTGACCTTCGAGCTCCTCGCCTTCCTGGAGACGGCCAACGCGGACTCCGTCCTGCACGAAGACTCCCGCTCCTACGACCGGGCCCGCACGGCCGTCACGGCGCGGCTGCGCGGCTGCGCCACGGACCCGGAGCTGCTGGCCCCGCCCGCGGCCGGCTGAGACGGCCGAGCGGGCCGGACCGGCGCCGCCCCGTACGGCGCCGGGCGCCGCGTACGTCAGCTCGGGGCCGTGGCCCCGCGCTCCCGCGACGGCACCCTCCCGTGCCGGTCCGGATCGGCGCGCAGGAACTCCAGCGCCGCGTCGACGACTTCGGACGCGCCCAGGATGCGCCGGTGCCCGTGCCCGCGGGTGGTGAGCATGCGGGCGCGGGTCTCGCCGTAGGCCCGGAGGATGAGGTGGGACTGGCCGATGTGCGCCATGTCGTCGTCGGCGTCGTGGATGAGCAGCACCTGTGCTTGGGTGTCCTCGGGCCGGTACCCCGCCGAGAACTCCGTCCAGATGTCCGTCTCACCGGGGAAGAGCCGGGTCTCGATCCGGCGCCGCAGCTCCGTGCCGACCCGGGGGCCCAGGCCCAGGATCGCGCAGAACGCGTCGGCCAGGAAGCGGAACTCGGCGACGGCGCTGATGGCGACCACGCGCTTGGCGTGCACGCCGGAGCGCAGCGCGAGGAAGCTGCCCAGGACGCCCATCGAGTGGGCCACGATCGCCTCGAAGTCCCCGTACCGCGCGTGCAGCCGCCCGATGATCTCCCGGTAGTCCAGGACCGTGGTGGTGTCGCCGGTGGAGTCGCCGTGGCCGGGGGCGTCGAAGGCGAGGGGGCTGTAGCCCGCGGCGAGCAGACCGGGCACGAACGCGGCGAACCGGGAGCCACGTGAGCGCCAGCCGTGCACGAGCAGTACCGGCCTCTCCCCGTTCCCCCAGCGGTAGATCACCACCTCCCGGTCGCCCAGCCGGAGCCGCTCCTTTGCCGCCTCGGCCGTCACCAGCCGCTCGGCGGGGCGCGGTGCGCTGCGGGCGAACGGCAGCCGGAAGAAGCGGAAGGCCGCGTAGCCGGCCAGCCGGGGGGAGAGCACCGAGGTGCCGTTGAGCGCGATGCGGACGAGGGTCCTGCCGGTGTACATCGTGGTTTCTCCTCGGAAGCTGCGGCGTACGGGGCGGCCGACAGTGATAAGTTAGCACGACCGTTCGCACAGTTTTCCAAAGGCGGTGGCGCGCCGCCACGCGCCACCGCGCACGCAAAGAGCAGGAGGAGCAGATGCCGCACCCCGCCGAGAGCGACACCCGCAGCCGGAGCGACCACGAGGACGCGCCGAACGCGCACTTCAAACGCGAACTGGACCGGAGCATCGACGAACTGCTACTGCCCTGCCCCCGCGACGCGGAGGCGCCCGGCCCCGCAGGGGGCACGTCGTAGACCTCGTGAAGCTCGAGAGGGTGCTGACGGCGGCGCTGCGCGTCGCACTGCTGGCGCCGCAGGGGGCGCCGCCCGGACTGGTCCCCGGCAGCCACGCGCTGGACGGCCCCGTACGGCGCCGCCGCTCTGGGCCGTTCAGCGCACCGTTCAGGAGCGGTCGAGCAGCGGCCGGGCCAGCTGGCGCGACTGCGCCACCAGGCGGTCCGCCGAGTCCCAGACCTCGGCGTCCTCCTCCAGGAAGCCGCCCGCCAGGTTGCGGGTGGTCAGCGCGACCCGCAGCGGCCCCGGGGCGGGCACCGCCCGTACGTGGACGGTGAGTTCGACGGTGGGCACCCAGCCGCTCAGCCCCAGGTCGAAGGCGGTGGGCGGCAGCGAGTCGACGGCCAGGAGCAGGGACAGCGGGTCCGGCGCCCGCCCGTCGGCCAGCCCGAACCAGGCACGCACCTCACCCCTCCCGGAGGGCTTGCCCAGCGCCCAGCCGATCGTCGCCGGATCGAGCCGCATGTCGAGGCGCGCTGCCATCGCCGGGGTGTGGGCACCGCCCGGGTCGTGCTCGGTACCGAGGCAGTGCTCGTACGGCGGGATCTGCGGCGGCTTGGCGCTGGTGCGGACATCGTCCGTCAAGGCGGCGAGGGCGCCGTACGTCGCGAGCACGCGGACGCGCTCGACCTCGCGGCCGTCCGCGTCCGCCTGGAGGAGCGAGGCGGAGCCGGTGGAGAGGGTGCGGCCGCCGCGCGCGGTGGCCGTGCGGATGACGGCGGGGCCGGGCGCGGTCGCGGTGAGGTAGTGGGCGCTGACGCTGAACGGGTCGGGATGCGGCAGGGCGTCGCCGAGGGCGCGGCCGAGGACGGCGAGCAGATAACCGCCGTTCAGCGCGTGCCCGATCGCCCAGCCCCCGGAGAGGTCGGCGTCGTAGACGCCGGGTTCCCGACGGCGCACGGCGGTGTCGCGGTCGAACTCACTGAGGGTCGCGTCAGACATGAGGTGCACGCTACACCGATTTTATTACCGGCGGGTAGTCAGACGGTGCGCACCGTACGGGGCGGTCAGCCCGCGGCGAGGGCGGCGCGCCAGGCCGGGCTCTCCACGTAGTGGTTGTCGAACAGCTCGGCGGACTCCCGGACGTCCGCGAAGGAGGCCTCGCCGCAGTGCACGCGCTCCAGCAGGCGGTAGTAGCCGAAGCGCTCCATCCCCGGCGTGAAGAGGACGAGCGCGTCCGCCGTACGGCCGGGGGCGGGCGCGAACGCGTGCGGCAGGCGCGGGGGCACGAACAGGAAGTCCCCGGTGCCCAGGGTGTGCACCTCTCTTCCGGCCAGCACCCGTAGCGCGCCGTCGAGCACGAAGAGGAGTTCGCCGGCGCGGGTGTGGAAGTGGGCGGGCGCTCCTGGGGACCCCTCGGCGAACGTGGCCCGGTTGGCGGTCAGCGCGCCGCCGGTGGCGTCGGCGTCGGCGAGCAGGGTGATCAGGCTGGTGGGGCCGTCGGCGAGGACCTCGGCGTCCGCCGCGCGGACCAGCACCGGGGCGGCGGCCGGGGCGTCGGCACCCCGCGAAGCGGCGGAGGCGGCGCGGATGGCGGGCTCTTCGGTCATGGCGGGTTCGTCGGTCATGGCTGCTCCTGCGGTAGTCGTCCTGACCCCGACGCTAGGAGGGGCGATAGACCTTGCGTAAGGTGCATTTTCATGACGGAGTCATGGGTCAATCTGGCGCAGCGGATCGGCAGCGACCTGCATCTGGAGCTGTCCGGCGCCGGTGGCCGCCGCGCCGCCCTCATCCGCGCGCTGCGGGACGCCGTACGGCAGGGACGGCTGCCGCCCGGCGCCCTGCTGCCGCCCTACCGCTCGCTCGCCGCCGATCTCGGACTGGCCCGCAACACCGTCGCCGGGGCGTACGCCGAGCTGGTCGCCGAGGGCTGGCTGACCGCACACCAGGGCTCCGGCACCCGGGTCGCCCGGCGCGCCGCGCCGCCTCCCGTCTCCGCACCCGGCGCACCCCGCACCCCCGCCGCGCGCCCGTCCTCCGCGGGAGCGGCGGACAGGCCGGGCCCCGACGGCCCGCCGCACACCGCCCCCGGCGCCGCGCACGACCTGCGCCAGGGCCTGCCGGACGGCGCCTCCTTCCCGCGCGCCGCCTGGCTCACCGCCGCCCGCCGTGCGATGCGGACCGCGCCGCACGAGGTGTTCGGCCCCGGCGATCCGCAGGGCCGCCCCGAACTGCGCCGGGCGCTGGCCGAGTACCTGGCCCGCGTGCGCGGCGTGCGTACGGCGCCGGAGCGGATCGTGGTCTGCTCGGGCGTCGGGCACGCCCTGCGGTTGCTGTTCGGCGGCGGCGTCCACGGCCCCGTACTGCGCGGCCCGCTGGGCGTGGAGGCGTACGGGCTCGGCTTCCACCGCGCCCTGCTGGCCGCCGCCGGGGTCCGTACGGTGCCGCTGGGCGTGGACGCGGACGGCGCGCGCGTCGGCGAGCTGAGCGGGCCGCAGGCCGCCGGCGGCCTGCGGACGGCGCTGCTCACCCCGGCCCACCAGTTCCCCACGGGCGGGCCGCTGGCCGCGTCGCGCCGTACCGCCGCGGTCAGCTGGGCCCGTGCGGGCGGCGGACTGCTCCTGGAGGACGACTACGACGGCGAGTTCCGCTACGACCGCGAGCCCGTCGGCGCCGTACAGGGGCTGGACCCGGAGCACGTGGTCTACCTCGGCTCCGTCAGCAAAAGCCTCTCCCCCGCCATGCGGCTGGGCTGGATGGTCCTGCCCGGCCGGCTTGTCGGCCCCGTACTGGCGGCCAAGGGCGAACGCGAGGCGTCGACCGGGGTGCTGGACCAGCTCACGCTCGCTGAGTTCCTCGCCTCCGGCCACTACGACCGGCACGTCCGCCGTACCCGGCAGCGCTACCGGCGGCGCCGCGACCAACTGGTGGCCACGCTCGCCGAGCGCGCCCCGCACATCGTGCCCACCGGTGTGGCCGCCGGGCTGCACGCCGTGCTCCGGCTGCCGCCCGGTACGGAGCGCGCCGCCGTCGAGGCCGCCGCCCGGCACGGCGTCGCACTGGACGGGCTCGCCGCCTTCCGCCACCCGGACGCCACCCGGAGCAGTGCCGGGGGCGCCGCCGACGACACCGGCCCCGCGGGCACCGCCGCCGACGGCCTGGTCGTCGGCTACGCCGCCCCGCCCGACCACGCCTACGCCGCCGCCCTGGACGCCCTGTGCCGCTGCCTGCCCGCCCGCCGGGGCCGACCCGCGGCACCGGCCTCGGCACGCCCCCCGGCACCACCCGCCTCCGGTGTCCGGCCATCGTCTTGAAACGGGGCCAACTCCCCTCCCCCATACGTAACATGGGACATCGCGACAGGACCTGTGCAGTGTGTTCGGCTGTGCGCTCGACGGAGAGGCAAGCGATGTCGTATTTCTCGGAGCTGACCCAGCAGTACATCGCAGGTGAATGGCGGCCCGGCTCCGGGTCCTGGGACATCATCGACTTCGATCCGTACAGCGGGGACAAGCTGGCCGCCCTCACCGTGGCCACGGCGGAGGAGGTGGACCAGGCGTTCCGCGCCGCCGAGAGCACCCAGCCCGCCTGGGCCGCCGCCGGCGGCTACGCGCGTCGTGCCGTCCTCGAGCGCGTCATACGGCTGATCGACGACCGCGAGAGAGAGCTGCGCGACGCCATCATCACGGAGGCGGGCAGCACCCACATCAAGGCGGCGCTGGAGCTGGAGCTGGCCAAGGAGTTCCTGCGCGAGTCCATCTCCCTGGCGCTGCGCCCCACCGGGCGGATACTCGCCTCGCCGACGGACGGCAAGGAGAACCACCTCCACCGCGACCCGGTCGGCGTGGTCGCCGTCATCAGCCCCTTCAACTTCCCCTTCCTCCTGTCCGTCAAATCGGTGGCGGCCGCCCTCGCCCTGGGCAACGCGGTGGTGCTCAAGCCGCACCAGAACACCCCGGTCACCGGCGGGACGCTGCTCGCCCGGCTCTTCGAGGAGGCGGGGCTGCCGCCCGGCCTGCTCAACGTCGTCATCACGGACATCGCCGAGGTCGGCGACGTGCTGCTGGAGCACCCGGTGCCCAAGGTCATCTCCTTCACCGGATCGGACCGCACGGGCCGCCACGTCGCCACCGTCGCGACCGCGAACTTCAAGCGGCCCATCATGGAGCTGGGCGGCAACAGCGCGCTGATCGTGCTGGACGACGCCGACATCGACTACGCCGTCGACGCCACCGTCTTCAGCCGGTTCGTCAACCAGGGCCAGGCGTGCATGGCCGCGAACCGCATCCTCGTCCAGCGGGCCGTGGCCGAGGAGTTCACCGAGAAATTCGTCGCCCGCGTCCGCGCGCTCAAGGTCGGCGATCCCAAGGACCCGGCCACCCACATCGGCCCGCTGATCAACTCCTCCCAGGCCGAGGCCGTCACGGCCGCCGCGGAGCAGGCGCTGCGCGAGGGCGCCACCGCGCTGCTGCACGGGCGTACGGACGGCTGCCTCGTGGAGCCGACGGTGCTCATCGACGTACCCGCCGAGTCGGCGGTGCTGCGCCAGGACATCTTCGGCCCCGTGGCGATCCTGCTGCCCTTCGACGAGGTGGAGGACGCGGTGCGCATCACCAACGACACGCCGTACGGGCTCGGCGGGGCGGTGCACACCGCGGACGTGCAGCGCGGGCTGGCGATCGCCCGGCTCGTGGACACCGGCATGTTCCACATCAACGACGGCACCGTCCACGACGAGCCGATAGTGCCCTTCGGCGGCGAGCAGAACTCCGGCATGGGGCGGCTGAACGGCGACGCGATGGTCGAGGCGTTCACCACGCAGCGCTGGGTCTCGGTGCAGCACGGCCGCAGCCTCTTCCCGTTCTGACGGCCCGTCCGCGCACGGCACGCGCGGGACCGCGCACCCGGCGCTCCGCACGGCACCGCGCAGTGCGCCCACGCGAGAACTCCCCGCACCGCACGCCCGGGGGCGCCGTACGGGGAGTCGCGCGAGGCGGACGGACCCGGCTCAGTCCTTGCCCACGGCCTCCCGGTCGCGCTGCTCCACGGCCTTCTTCTCGGACTCCAGGTTGTCCGCCGCCTTCTCCGCGGCGGTCAGCAGCTCGGTGTCCTCGGGGTGCAGGTCCTCGTGGTCCTCGGGGTGGTGGCAGGCCACCAAGTGCCCCGTGCGCAGCTCCTGCATCGGCGGCTCCAGCGTCTTGCAGACCCGGGTCGCCTTCCAGCACCGGGTGTGGAACCGGCAGCCGGACGGGGGCTTGATCGGCGAGGGCACGTCGCCCTGGAGCAGGATGCGCCCGCTGTTCCG
This sequence comes from Streptomyces sp. CNH287, assembly GCF_000424825.1. Classification (NCBI taxonomy): domain Bacteria; kingdom Bacillati; phylum Actinomycetota; class Actinomycetes; order Kitasatosporales; family Streptomycetaceae; genus Streptomyces; species Streptomyces sp. CNH287. The sequence continues at coordinate 219,646 of NZ_KE384253.1, forward strand.
CTTGGCCTTGCCGCGCGGGTCGGGCACCGGCACCGCGGACATCAGCGCGCGGGTGTACGGGTGCATCGACGACTTGTACAGCGACTGCCGGTCCGTCAGCTCCACGATCTTGCCCAGGTACATGACCGCGATCCGGTCCGAGACGTGCCGGATCACCGACAGGTCGTGGGCGATGATCACGTAAGTCAGGCCCAGTTCGTCCTGGAGGTCGTCCAGCAGGTTGACCACCTGGGCCTGGATGGACACGTCCAGCGCGGAGACCGGCTCGTCCGCCACGACCAGCTTGGGGTTGAGCGCCAGCGCGCGGGCGATGCCGATGCGCTGCCGCTGGCCGCCGGAGAACTCGTGCGGATAGCGGTTGTAGTGCTCGGGGTTGAGCCCGACCACCGACAGCAGACGCTGCACCTCCTTCTTCACGCCGCCCTCGGGCTGGACGCCCTGGAGCTTGAACGGCGCGCTGACGATGGCGCCCACGGTGTGCCGCGGGTTCAGCGAGGAGTACGGGTCCTGGAAGATCATCTGGACGTCGCGGCGCAGCGGCCGCATGCCCGAGGTCCCCAGGTGGGTGATGTCCCGCCCCTGGAACTCGATCTTCCCCGCGGAGGGCTCCAGCAGCCGGGTGACGAGCCTGCCCATGGTCGACTTGCCGCAGCCGGACTCGCCCACCACGCCCAGGGTCTCCCCCGCGCGCACCTCGAAGTCGATGCCGTCGACCGCCTTCACCGCCGCCACCTGGCGCTTGAGCACGCCCTTGGTGATGGGGAAGTGCTTGGTGAGACCGCTCACCCGCAGCAGCACCTCACCGGCCTCCACCTGACCCGCGTGCCGGGCCTCGGCGGCGCCGGGGGCGGCTGCGGGCTCCTCGGCCGGCGCGCTCGGCTCGGGCGTGCCCGCCCCTTCGGGCTTGGTCATCTGCTCGTCCTCGCTCACAGCTTCGGCGCAATCTCTTCGTTCCAGATGCGTTCCCGGTCCTCGCGCGGCAGATGGCAGGCGGAGAAGTGCCCGTCGGCCACCTCGCGCAGTTCGGGGCGCTCGGTGCGGGTGATGCCGCCCTTGGGTACGTCCGCGTACGGGCAGCGCGGGTTGAACGCGCAGCCGTCGGGGATGTTGATCAGGCTGGGCGGGGAACCCTTGACCGGGATGAGGCGCTCGGTCCGCTCCCGGTCGATGCGCGGCATCGAGCCGAGCAGACCCCAGGTGTAGGGGTGCTGCGGTTCGTAGAAGACCTTCTCGGCGGCGCCGCGCTCGACGCACCGGCCGCCGTACATCACCAGGATGTCGTCGGCCAGTTCGGCGACGACGCCCAGGTCGTGGGTGATCACGATGACCGCCGAGCCGAACTCCTTCTGGAGATCGCGGATGAGGTCGAGGATCTGCGCCTGCACGGTGACGTCCAGGGCGGTGGTCGGCTCGTCCGCGATGAGCAGCTCGGGGTTGTTGACCAGCGACATGGCGATCATGGCGCGCTGCCGCATGCCGCCGGAGAACTCGTGCGGGTAGCTGTCCACGCGCTGGTCGGGCTGTGGGATGCCCACCCGGTCGAGCATCTCGATGGCCCGCTTGCGGGCCACCTTCTTGTCGACGTCGTGGTGAATCCGGTACGCCTCGATGATCTGCTTGCCGATGGTGAAGTACGGGTGCAGGGCAGACAGCGGGTCCTGGAAGATCATCGCCATCTCACGGCCGCGCAGCTTGCGCACCGTGTGGGGGTCGGCGGAGAGCAGTTCGGTGCCCTCCAGCCAGATCTCGCCGGAGATCTGGGCCTTCTGGCGGCCGTACTGGCCCACCGTGTGCAGGCCCATGATGCCCAGCGAGGTCACCGACTTGCCCGAACCGGACTCGCCGACGATGCCGAGGGTCTTGCCCTTCTCCAGCTGGAAGGACAGCCCGTCCACCGACTTGACCACGCCGTCGTCGGTCGGGAAGTGGATCTTCAGGTCGCGGACTTCGAGGAACGCCCTGGGTGCGGGCGAGCCCGCGGCCTTCGGCTCGCCGACGGCCGCGCCGGACTTGCTGGCGGCCGCGCCGGACTTGCTGAGGTCTGTCATGCGAGCCTCACTCGGGGGTCGATCACGCTGTACAGGATGTCCACGACGAGGTTCGCGAGGACCACGGCGGTGGCCGTGATCAGCGTGACGCCGAGGATCAGCGGCAGGTCGCGCTCGCCGATCGCCTTGAGGACCGCCTGACCGAGGCCGGGCAGGGAGAACGTCGTCTCCGTCAGGATCGCGTTGCCCATCAGCATGCCCAGGTCCACACCCAGCAGGGTGATGATCGGGGTCATGGTGGAGCGCATCGCGTGCTTCCGGATGACGACCACCTCGCGTACGCCCTTGGCCCGGGCCGTACGGATGTAGTCCTCCCCCATCACTTCCAGCATGGTGGCTCTGGTGAGCCGGGCGTACATGGCGCCGAAGAGGAACGCCAGCGTCACCCAGGGCAGGATCATCCCGCTGAACCAGTCGGGGATGCTCTCCTCCATCGGTGTGTACTCGTTGCTCACCCAGCCGAGTCCGTAGGAGAAGACCGCCAGCGAGATCAGACCGGTGAAGTAGATCGGCAGCGAGACGCCGGCCAGGGCCACGGTCATGGACGCGCGGTCCCACAGCGTGCCGCGGCGCAGGGCGGAGAGCACACCGGCGGTGAGGCCGATGAGCAGCCAGATCACGGCCGCGCCGATGGCCAGCCCGAAGGTGACCGGGAAGCGGTCGGTCAGCACGGGCCAGATGGCCTGCTCGGTCTTGAAGGAGTAGCCGAAGCAGGGGGCCGAGCAGTGGAGCGTGTCCCCGCCGCCGGTGTAGTCACGGCCGACGAAGATGCCTTTGAAGAACTCGAACAGCTGGACGAGGATCGGGTCGTCCAGGCTGAGCTTCTCCCGGATGCCTTCCAGTGCTGCTTTGTCGGAAGCCTTCCCTACATACATGGTGGCCGGGTCCACGCCCGTCCACTTGGGAATCAGGAAGAAGATGCTGAAGACCACCAGAACGATGACGACCAGCATCACTGCGGCGGCGAACAGCCGCCTGATCAGGTATGTGAGCACTGCGCTCGGCCCTGCGGCGGCCCGGGTGTCTCCGGAGATCGTCCAGAGTCACCCGGGCCGCCGCCACGGCCCTCACCTGCCCTTCGTGCCTCTTGGCGGGTGTGCCGGCGGTCGGTTACTTCACGCCCAGCGAGGCGTAGTCGTACTGCCCGCTGTACGCGTAGGTGGAGTAGACGTTCGTCAGCCGGCTCGAGCGCCAGGAGATCATCTTCTCGAAGGTGAAGGGCATGTAGTACGCGCCCTCCATGACCTTCTTGTTGATGGAGGTGGCGATGCTCGCGGCCTTGTCCTTGTCCAGCTCCGCCTCGAACTGCGCGAAGCTCTTGTCGATCTCCGGGTCGTCGATCTCGGGGAAGTTGTTGTTCCCCTGGTCGAGGATGTTGGAGCTGTGCCACAGCGGCTTGCCGTAGCCCTGGACCGAGTTGAAGTCCGGGCCCCAGCCCATCACGATGATGCCGTAGTTCTTCTTCTTGACGACCTCGGGGTTGCCGACGATGCCGGCGATCTGCGCGCCGTCGTACTCGTCGACCTGCGCCTCGATGCCGACCTTCTTCAGCGACGCCTGCATCGCCTCGGCGGTGTCGACCTCGACGTCCTTGTTGTTGCGGACGGCGATGGTGGTCTTGAAGCCGTTCGGCTTACCGCACTTCTTCAGCTCCTCCTTCGCCTTCTTCACGTTGGCCGCGCCGTCGTTCTTGGCCAGGCCGTACGGGTCGTAGGAGGTGTCGGAGCCCGGCACCACGGGAGGCAGCATGTTGGTGCCGATGTCGCCGCCGCCCATCGGGCCGCCGCGCGCCGTCTGGATCGACTTGTGGTCCGAACCGTAGATGGCGGCCTTGCGGCAGTGGATGTCGTCGAACGGCTCGACCGACTGCGGGAACGCGGCGTAGCGGATGAAGCCGGTCTCCGGGTTGTCGACGTTGCCCTTGTGCTCCTTCAGGGCGGAGGAGCGGCCGGCCGCGCTGAGGCCGGTGGCGTTCAGGTCGACGTCGTAGTCGCCGCTGATGAGCCGCTTGTCCAGCTCGTCACCGTTGGTGATCAGGGTGACCGTGATCTTGTCCGGCAGGGCGGCGCGGACGGTGTCCGTCGAGCGCTTCCAGTTCTTGTTGCGGACCAGGGTCAGCTTCTTGTTCGGCTGGTAGTCCTTGAACTGGTACGGGCCGCTGGAGAAGGGCGACAGGCCGTACTTGGACTTGGTGTCCTTGTCCTTGCGCACCGGCGAGGACGACGTCATCGACAGCATCTCTTCGAAGTCGCTGTTCGCCTTCGGCAGCTTGAAGACGATCGTCTTCTCGTCCGGCGTCTCGATGGCCTTCAGGCCCGCCTCGGAGGTGTCCTTGTAGGGACCCTTGTACTTGCCCTCGGGGTCCAGGGTGTTCTTCACGTGGACCGGGCCGCCGGGGAGCACGTCCTGCGCCCACTGCCGCTCGATGCCGTACTTGATGTCCTGGGCGGTGATGGGCTTGCCATCCTGCCAGGTGATGCCGTCCTTGAGCTCGTACGTGTAGGTCTTGCCGTCCTCGCTGACCTTCGCCACGGCCTTGGCCAGGTCGGGCTTCAGCTCGAGGCCGCCCTCGCCGGGCGCCGCCGCGGGCGTCACCAGCTGGCGCGAGTAGTAGCGCATGAAGTTCCAGGCGAAGCCGTAGTAACCGCGGGTGGTGTCCCACGAGTCGGCGTCCTGCACGCCGATGAACTTCAGCGTGCCGCCCTTCTTGTCCGACTTGTTGGCGACCTTGTCCACGGCGGCGTTGAAGCCCGCCCCGTCACCGCCGCCGCCGTCGTCGCTGTCGCCACCGCCACAGGCCGCTGTGGTCAGCAGGGCCGCGACCACCACGGCTGACGCCGCGGCGCTCCGGCGCCTCGATGTGCGTAGGAATCTCACGATGTCGCATCCTCCGGGTTGTCACGGACCGGACTTTGCGCCGGGCCGGGGGTGGGGCAATGGGGGGTCAACGGGTGCCCTTCGGGTCGAGTGCGTCGCGTACGCCGTCCCCGAACAGGTTGAAAGCAAGCACGGTGATGAAGATCGCTACGCCCGGAACCACCATGTACATCGGATCCTCCTGGTAATACCGCACGGCGGTATTGAGCATCTGTCCCCAGGAGGCCGTCGGGGGTTTGACTCCGGCGCCGAGGAAGCTGAGAGCGGCCTCGGTCAGGATGTTGGTGGGAATCATCAGGGTCGTGTAGACCGTGATGGGAGCGATCAGGTTGGGCAGCAGTTCCTTGAACAGGATGTAGCGCTTGCCCGCGCCCAGACTGCGGGCCGCCTCGACGTACTCCCGCTCGCGCAGCGAGAGCGTCTGGCCGCGCACGATCCGACCGATGTAGGGCCAGCCGAAGAAGCCGATCACCAGGATCATCACCAGGAGCCGGACTCCGGTGCCCTCCAGGCCCAGCAGCTTGTTGGGCATGACGGCGATCAGCGAGATGATGAAGAGCAGCTGCGGGAAAGCCAGCAGCATGTCCATGGTCCGGCTGATCAGGGCGTCGAGCCAGCCGCCGAAGTAGCCCGCGAGAATGCCCAGGACGGTGCCCAGGACCACGGCGACGATCGCCGAGAGGAAGCCGACGAGCAGCGAGATCCGGGCGCCGTAGACGATCCGGGCGAACACGTCGCGGCCGTTCACCGGCTCGACACCGAGCAGGTGCTCGGAGCTGATGCCGCCGAGCGAGCCGGTCGGGGTGCCGAAGAGCGGGTCGATCTTGTCCTGGTGGTACTCGTTCGGGTCCTGCCCGACGATGCTGGTGATCACCGGCGCGAAGATCGCGACCAGGACCAGGAAGAGGACGATCACACCACCGGCGACCGCCAGCTTGTCGCGTTTCAGGCGGGTCCAGGCGATGCGGCCCAGCGACCGGCCTTCCACCGCGTCCTTGGCGACGCTGGCTGCGACATCGGCGTCCGCGGCATCGGCCGGAACCGTGTCGTGCATTGGTGCCGTCATCGTGGTGAGGACCCCTCTCGGCCGGCGGTGGCCGGCCCACGCCCGCCGCTGTAGCGGCTAGTTCCCTGCGGTTCGTACAAAAGGCCGACGGCCCATGGGTCGGGAGTCTTCATCGCGCTCACGATCACTCGCCAGACCTCCAGGTGAATGGATGCGCAACTGTGATGTCTTCAAAGGGTTCCCGTTATACGGACGGAGATCTTTGGTGAGCGGTGAAATGCCGCCAAGAAAGTCCGCATCTGTCCGCCTTGATCAAATCCAGCCCGGCGATCCCCGCCTCTTGACGCTGACGTGGGCGGGAAATCCGGTCTTCCCTGCCCACATGCCTTCCGCTCAATACGATCGCGGGTAACCGTACCCGTACCCCGGCGCGGCACCCGGGATCGCACCCGCGTGCGCGTCCCGGTCGAAGAAGGGCCGCGCGCGGAGGCGGAGCCACATCGTCACCGGATCGAGGTCGTCCGACATGGCCACGCTGGACACCGGCAGTCCGTCCGGCACCGCGCCGACCGACTGCTGCATCATCAGCCGCACGGAGTCGACGGCGGGCTGCCCGGTGTCGTAGAGGTCGAGCCCGATCGCCAGGTACGGCGACCCGAGCGCGGGCTGCACCCAGGCGCGGCGAAGCGAACGCACCGCCGGGGTCCGGTGGGCGTTCTGGGAGAGCAGCGCGTAGAACTGCGGCAGCTCCAGCGAGGGCTCGGTGATCCGCAGCGGCCCGGCGGGCAGCCGGTCGAGGCCGGAGACGATCCGGCGCAGATCGAGCCAGGGGATGCCGACCCCGCCGCCGGGAGCGTGCGGGTTCAGCCAGATGCCCCAGCGGTCGGGGAAGAGCGCGGCGGCGATTTCGCGCCCGCCGATCACCTCGTGCGCACGGTTCCAGCCGGAGGCGGCCAGTTCCTGGGCGGAGGTGACACAGGGGGCGTAGCCGTGGCCGGCGACCTCCATGTTCCCGTACTGCGCGTCGGGGGAACCCGCCTGGCCGTTCCAGAGCAGCATCCACAGCCGGGACTCGGCGAGGTGGTGCAGCAGTGCCTCGTAGACGTCGTACCGGCCGGGCGACACCTGCCGCAGCAGCTGTTCGACGCTCTCACCCGCGCTCACGTGGGCCGCCCCCTTCAAGTCGTCGCTCAGTGACTGGGTCTTCGGCGGCCACGCCCGCGCCGCCGAATCGGTCGTCCGCGCCCGGGACGCGGCTGTGCCCCCGTCGGACATCCAACCAGCTTACGAGTCCGGGGTGGCGGAGCGCGGCCAGTGCCGCGCCAGAGGGGGGCTCCCCGGAGCCCGGCGGATGCCGGTGACGCCGGGGGCCGGTCGCTCTCAGCCGGTCTGCTCGCGCGAGTAGAAGGGCCGCACGCACTGCCGCATCCAGTCGACCACCGGATCGCGCGCGGCGTCCAGCAGCACCAACTGCACCGGCCACTTCACCGGCACGCGTCCGAGCGCGCGGCCCAGCGCGTCGTGCGCGGACTGCCGCGCCCCCGGGTCCAGCAGGTCCAGCTCTATCCCCACGAAGAGGGCGGGCGCCTCGCCCTCGCTGCTGGCCAGCGCGCGCCGCGCCGTGCGCACCTGCGGTACCGCCGCGAACTCACCGGCCGCCGCGGCCTGGAAGTCCACCGGGTCGTCCTGCCAGTCCGGTTCGTAGAGCCGCACCCGCGCGCCGCTGGCCATCCCGGGCACCCGGGCGCCCGGGGTGCCCCGGCACAGCTCGGCCACCGCGGCCGGCGGGAGCGGCACCCCGACGGTCCCCTCGGGATTCACCGCGATGCCCAACTGCGGCGGCAGACCGCGGGCCAGCTCGCCCACCGGCGCCACGCTGAAGGACATGTGGGAGCCGACCACCTGGAGGAACTGCTGCTCGGAGCTGAAGACGGGGACGTACGGCGCCCCGTCCAGCTCCACGGTCGGCAGGTCGAGATGCGGGCTGCCCGGTCCGCCGCCCTCGGGCAGCGGCACCCAGACGCTGCTGCGCGCGAGTACCTCCAGCAGCCGCGCGCTCGCGTGCGACACGGCGAGGGAGGCGGCGAGGGTCTCCTCCAGCTCGTTGCCGGGCCAGCCGCCGCCGTGGCCCGGTCCGTACTGGTGCGGGATGGTCATGCGGCAAGTTTAGGGCGCCGGTTGCGGGGAGACGGCCGGGTGATCTTGGCCGGATCAGGCGCCTCGGTTCACGGAGCGGGTAACCCGATTGGTCACCGGATGCGATCGACCGGTTGCAGTGTGTGGGTTCATCTCGAAAGGTGAGGAATGTTCCCGTTACACCGCAGAGAAAGATATGTCCCCATGCGCGTCAACAAGACGACGTCCCTGGCCCTCGCGGCCACCCTCTCCCTCGGCGGAGTCGGCGCGGCCACCACCGCGTTCGCGGTCGGCCCCCAGCCTGTCTCCCCGTCCGTACAGTCCCCGGCGCCGCTGCCCGGCGCCGGCGACATCGCCGCGCAGAACGACCTGCTGGCGCACACCGGCGGCGTACTCGCCCCGGTCACCGAGCTGATCGGCGCCGTACTGCGGACCCCCGAGGGCAGACTGCCCGCCGCAGCCGCCGAGCAGCACGCCGAGGCGGTCCGGGCGGCGGTCGCCAAGGTCCGGCAGTCGGCCGTCGCGGGCGGCACCGGCGGCCGTGCGGTGGTGGCACCCGCCGCGACCCCCGCCGACCTGGTCTCCCGCGCGGCGGGCGAGTTGCAGGAACAGGCCGACGAGTTGATCAGGGTGTCGGCCCCGGCCTTCCGCACCGCCGGGCAGGACGCCGCGGCCGACGAGCGTCCGGCGGACGTGCGGAAGGTGCGGGCCGAGCTGAAGGCGACGGTGTCGGCCACCGTCGACCTGCTCACCGCAGTCGTGCTCAGCGGCCAGCTGCCCGCACCGGAGCTGGACGGACTGCCCGCGCTGCCCGACGTCTCGGAGAACCAGAGCCAGACCGCGGCGCAGATCCCCGGCTGACCGCTTCCCGGCTGACCGCCGACGCCCCTCGTCGGCCCGGCCCGCGGCCCCGCGGCGCGACCCGCCCGGCCTACGGCTGTCCCCGTACACGGCCCGCCGCTCCCGCGTGGAGGGGCGGGCCGCGTGCACCCGCCGCCGGGCCGGCCGGCCACCCGCCGCCCCGCCCCACGCACCTGCACCTGCACCTGCACCGGTCAGCCGCCCTCGAAGGCCACCCCGCACAGCGCGCCCGCCGCCTCGCGGTCCAGCACCACCACCGAGGCGCACCCCGACGGCATCCGGCCCGCCGCCGCCTCGGCCAGCAGCCTGCCCACCGCCCGCCGGTGCCGCGCGAAGGCGTATCCGGAGACGCCGCGGCCCCGCTCGGCCTGGCCCGCCAGCGCCGTGCGCGCGGGCACGTCCAGCAGCACCAGGTGCAGCCCGCGACCGCGCCGCCGCGCGTCGGCGGCCAGCCAGCGGCGCACCCAGCGCTGCGTACCGCAGTCGTGCACCACCACGCTGGCCCCCGAGGCCAACGCGCCGCGCAGCGCGGCGTAGTGCGCCAGCCGGACCAGCGGACGGTAGATCACGTACGGAATCCAGCGGGGCAGCCGGCGCTCCCAGCGCTCCCGGGTGTCCTGCGAGTCGATCCGGCTGACCGAGTGCTCCACCACCGCGACCGTGCGGCGGATGAGCGTCGACTTGCCGCTGCCGGGCAGCCCCGAGACCACGACCCGGTCGCCGGCGGGGAACAGCAGCGTTCTCGCGGTGGTCGACCCGCGCAGGTCGCGCCCCGCAAGGGGCACCGAGGCCGGTGCGGGCAGTGCGCTCCCGCCCGTCGTCGCGTAGGCGCTGCGCAGGCTCTCCACCTGATGTCCTCCTGTGGCCGTGCCGCTCGTTCGCGGCTACCCACGAGAGTGTCAAGAAAAGGTAATGCGATTCAAGACGATTGCTCGCCGTCCACGCGATCTGCCATGTCCGCGCGGCCCGTGCAATGATGAGGGCGCCAACTCCATACAGGCCGCTTGAATCCGCGCGGGAGAGTCCCCGGTATCACACGTTCGTGTGACAGTTCGTGTGTGCAGGGGCGCCGAAGGAGCAAGATCCTCCCTTGAATCTCTCAGGCCCCGATACCGCGCAGGGCGAGGCAGATCTGAAAAGCGGGCCGTGCGCGGCCCCACCCAAGGTGCAAGCCACCCGTCCGTACGCACGGACTGGTGGCGAACCTCTCAGGTTCCGATGACAGATGGGGAGGACATCCGTGTCACCAGTCCCGGGAGCCTGACATGACTACCCCCAGCACGCCCTCCGGCGGTCCCCGCCGGACCGCCCTCGACGCCACGCATCGCGCGCTCGGCGCGACGATGACCGACTTCGCCGGCTGGGACATGCCGCTGCGCTACGGCAGCGAGCGGGACGAGCACCTCGCCGTACGCGAGCGCGCCGGCCTGTTCGACCTGTCCCACATGGGCGAGATCACGATCAGCGGCCCCCAGGCGGGCGAGCTGCTCGACTACGCGCTGATCGGCAACCTCTCCGCGCTCAAGCCCGGCCGCGCCCGCTACACGATGATCTGCGACGAGCGGGGCGGCATCCTCGACGACCTGATCGTCTACCGGCTGGGCGGATCGGACGCCGCCGCCGCGGCCCAGGAGTACCTGGTCGTCGCCAACGCCTCCAACGCGCAGGTCGTGCTCGACGCGCTGGTCGACCGGCAGGGCGGCTTCGACGCCGGCGTGCGGGACGACCGGGACGCCTACGCGCTGCTCGCCGTGCAGGGCCCGCAGGCCGCGGGCATCCTGGGCAAGCTCACGGACGCCGATCTGGCCGGTCTGAAGTACTACGCGGGCCTGCCGGGCACGGTGGCCGGGGTGCCCGCGCTGATCGCCCGTACGGGCTACACGGGTGAGGACGGTTTCGAGCTGTTCGTCGCCCCCGGCGACGCGGTCGCCGTCTGGGCGGCGCTGACCGCCGCGGGTGAGGGCGCCGGGCTGGTGCCATGCGGGCTCAGCTGCCGGGACACGCTCCGCCTGGAGGCGGGCATGCCGCTGTACGGGCACGAGCTGACCACGGCGACGACCCCGTTCGACGCCGGGCTGGGCCGGACGGTGAAGTTCGAGAAGACGACGAACGGCGGCCGTTTCGTGGGCCGCGAGTCGCTGGAGGCCGCCGCCGAGCGGGCCGCCGCCGCTCCCCCGCGCAAGCTGGTCGGCCTCGTCGCCGAGGGCCGCCGGGTGCCACGTGCGGGCTATCCGGTGGTCGCGGCCGGTGCCGGCGGCGGGAGCACGGTGATCGGCGAGGTCACCTCGGGCGCCCCCTCCCCCACGCTCGGCAAGCCGATCGCCATCGCGTACGTGGACGCGGCACACGCCGAGCCGGGCAGCGACGGCGTCGCGGTGGACATTCGCGGTACTCATGAGCCGTACGAGGTCGTCGCGCTGCCGTTCTACAAGCGCCAGAAGTAGCCGGACGCCGGCGCACCGGCAGGCGCCGGCACCGGCGAAGCGCCGTCCGAGACCGTACGCGGGAGCCCCTCGCGGGGCCCCCGGCCGCCCGCCCGTACCCACCGATCACCCATCCAGGAGAATTGCCCCATGAGCAACCCCCAGCAGCTGCGCTACAGCAAGGAGCACGAGTGGCTGTCGGCCGCCGATGACGGCGTCTCGACAGTCGGGATCACGGCGCACGCCGCCGACGCCCTCGGCGACGTGGTCTTCGTCCAGCTTCCCGAGGTCGGTGCGCAGGTCACCGCCGAGGGCACCTGTGGCGAGCTCGAGTCGACGAAGTCGGTCAGCGACCTCTACTCCCCGGTGACCGGTGAGGTCACCGCGGTCAACGAGGACGTCGTCAACGACCCGTCGCTGGTCAACTCCGCCCCCTTCGAGGGCGGCTGGCTGTTCAAGGTGAAGGTGGACGGTGAGCCGGAGGGCCTGCTCTCCGCCGACGAGTACGCCTCCTTCGCCGCCGGAAACTGAGCACCCGCCCTCCCACCAGGAAGACCTCATGACTCTTCTGAACAGCTCCCTCCACGAGGTGGACCCGGACGTCGCCGCCGCCGTCGACGCCGAGCTGCACCGCCAGCAGTCCACCCTCGAGATGATCGCCTCCGAGAACTTCGCCCCGGTCGCCGCCCTGGAGGCCCAGGGCTCCGTCCTGACCAACAAGTACGCCGAGGGGTACCCCGGCCGCCGCTACTACGGCGGCTGCGAGCACGTCGATGTCATCGAGGACATCGCACGTGACCGGGTGAAGGCCCTCTTCGGCGCGGAGGCGGCCAACGTGCAGCCGCACTCCGGCGCCTCCGCCAACGCCGCCGCGATGTTCGCCCTGCTCAAGCCGGGCGACACGATCATGGGCCTGGACCTGGCCCACGGCGGGCACCTCACGCACGGGATGCGGATCAACTTCTCCGGCAAGCTCTACAACGTGGTGCCCTACCACGTCGACGCCGACAGCAGCCTGGTCGACATGGAGGAGGTCGGCCGCCTCGCGCGGGAGCACCGGCCGCAGATGATCATCGCGGGCTGGTCCGCCTACCCCCGCCAGCTGGACTTCGCCGCCTTCCGCGCCATCGCGGACGAGGTCGGCGCGCTCCTGATGGTCGACATGGCGCACTTCGCCGGGCTGGTCGCCGCGGGGCTCCACCCCAGCCCCGTGCCGTACGCCGACGTGGTCACCACCACCACGCACAAGACGCTCGGCGGCCCGCGCGGCGGCGTGATCCTGTCCCGGCAGGAGCACGCCAAGAAGATCAACTCGGCGGTCTTCCCCGGCCAGCAGGGCGGTCCGCTGGAGCACGTGATCGCCGCCAAGGCGGTCTCGTTCAAGATCGCGGCGAGCGACGAGTTCCGGGAGCGCCAGCAGCGCACCGTGGAGGGCGCGCGCATCCTCGCCGAGCGCCTGACGCGGCAGGACGCGGTGGACGCGGGCGTCTCCGTCCTCTCCGGCGGCACGGACGTGCACCTGGTCCTGGTCGACCTGCGCGAGAGCGAGCTGGACGGGCAGCAGGCCGAGGACCGGCTGCACGAGGTCGGCATCACCGTCAACCGCAACGCGGTGCCGAACGACCCGCGTCCCCCGATGGTCACCTCCGGGTTGCGCGTGGGCACTCCCGCCCTGGCCACCCGGGGCTTCGGGGCCGAGGACTTCGCCGAGGTCGCCGACATCATCGCCGAGACCCTCGGCGCCGGTTTCGACGAGGCGAAGGCGAAGACACTGGCCGAGCGCGTCGCCACGCTCGCCGCGAAGCACCCGCTCTACCCCGGCCTGAGCGCGAAGAACGCGTAGGCCGCACGGGCGCCCCGGCCCCCCGCCGGGGCGCCCCGCACCGCACCTGCGCCCCCTGCCCTGCCCCCACGCCCGCCCCCGCCCGAACGCCAGGGAGCGACCCATGGCCCTCTCCGTCTTTGACCTCTTCTCGATCGGCATCGGCCCGTCCAGCTCCCACACGGTCGGCCCGATGCGCGCGGCACGGATGTTCGCCCGCCGCCTCAAGAACGAAGGCGTACTGGCGCACACCGCGTCCGTACGGGTCGAGCTGTTCGGCTCGCTCGGTGCCACCGGGCACGGCCACGGCACCCCCAAGGCCGTCCTGCTGGGCCTGGAGGGGCACGCGCCCGCGACCGTCGACGTCGAGCAGGCGGACGCGTGGGTGCGCCGTATCCGGGAGACCAAGCGGCTGCGGCTGCTGGCCGAGGAGATAGGGGACAGCCACGAGATCGACTTCGACGAGTCGCGCGAACTGATCCTGCACCGCCGGCGCTCCCTGCCCTACCACGCCAACGGCATGACGCTCTTCGCCTACGACCCCGCCGGCACCCCGCTGCTGGAGAAGACGTACTACTCGGTCGGCGGCGGCTTCGTGGTGGACGAGGACGCGGTCGGCGAGGACCGCATCAAGCTGGACGACACCCCGCTGACCCACCCCTTCCGCACCGGCGACGAACTGCTGCGGCTCACCCGCGAGACGGGCCTGTCCATCTCGGGGCTGATGCTGGAGAACGAGAAGGCGTGGCGCACCGAGAGCGAGATCCGCCGCGAACTGCTGGAGATCTGGCGCGTCATGCAGGAGTGCGTGGCCCGCGGCATGGGTCAGGAGGGCATCCTGCCCGGCGGCCTCAAGGTCCGGCGGCGGGCCGCCAACTCGGCTCGGCAGTTGCGGGCCGAGGGCAACGCCGAGGCGCACGCCATGGAGTGGATCACGCTCTACGCCATGGCGGTCAACGAGGAGAACGCGGCCGGCGGTCGCGTGGTGACCGCCCCCACCAACGGCGCGGCGGGGATCATCCCGGCGGTGCTGCACTACTACACGAACTTCGTGCCCGGCGCCGACGAGGACGGCGTGGTCCGCTTCCTGCTGGCGGCGGGTGCCATCGGCATGCTCTTCAAGGAGAACGCCTCCATCTCCGGCGCCGAGGTCGGCTGCCAGGGCGAGGTCGGTTCCGCGTGCTCGATGGCGGCGGGCGGCCTCGCCGAAGTACTGGGCGGTGCGCCGGAGAAGGTGGAGAACGCGGCCGAGATCGGCATCGAGCACAACCTGGGCCTCACCTGCGACCCGGTCGGCGGCCTCGTCCAGATCCCCTGCATCGAGCGCAACGGCATGGCCTCGGTGAAGGCCGTGACGGCCGCCCGCATGTCCCTGCGCGGCGACGGCCGCCACCACGTCTCGCTGGACAAGGCGATCAAGACGATGAAGGAGACCGGCGCGGACATGAAGGTCAAGTACAAGGAGACGGCCCGCGGCGGCCTCGCGGTCAACGTCATCGAGTGCTGAGCGCGGTGCGCCTTCCGGCAGGCACACCGCCTCGGCGCCGACTGCGCTGACCACCGGGCTTCCAGCGGCCGGTGCCGATCATGCGTGACGCCGGTGACCCCGCCCGGGTCAGGGGCGTCGGCTGGCTGGAGCCGCTACGCGGCAAGTTGAGCAAACTCGCCGGGCTGGACCGGTTGCGCGAACTGCCCGGCGGACGCTCGCGGATCACACCGCAGGCACGGACGACACTCGTGAAGAAACAAGCAGTTGACGAGCTGTCAGGCTGGCTCGCGCCACTCGGCGGCGCGAGTCGGCGCTCGGTGCCGTACGGGCGGGCTACGCGGGTCGCGCCCGTGCGGGCGAGTTCACGTCCAGCCCCCACAGCAGGCCCCGCCCTTCCGTGGTCGCGCGCCGCGCGAGGGCGCGGAGGGAGGCGAGCAGCAGCGGGCAGCCGTTCCCGTCGGTGCACGCCCCTGACCCGGCGGCACGGGCGTGCTCGGTCTCGGGAGCGGTCGCCTCGGCCGGCGGCCGGGGTACGCCGTCGAGCACGGCGGCCAGCAGCCACGTCTCGTCCGGGTCGAGCCAGCCGTAGATGCCCTCGACGCCGTCGACGGCGGCCTGCCGCCAGGCGTCACCCCGGCTCTCCAGCCATTCCAGCAGGGTGCCGACGTCCGGATCGTGCCTCAGGACCTCCGGGGCTCCGGCACAGGCGAGGAGGGAACCGGGCAGCGTCGCGTTTCCCATGAAGACGCCGCCGCCCACGCATGTCGCCTCGACGGCCAGTTGGAAGAGGGCGCACAGCGCCGGCCAGCCGTCGCGGTCCGGCGGCGGCGCGCCCCCGTCCCCGGCCGGGGGCACCAACTGGCCCGCCCCGGGCCGCGGTCGACGCTTGGGGCGGGACGCGGGACGCGGGTACAACTCCGCGGGCAGCTCGCCCGCGAGATCGCGCTCGGCCATCAAGCCGGAGGTGAGGCCCCGGAGGTACGGTGTGAAGCGCGGGAAGGGCGTGGCCCGTACCTGCCCTCCGCTCCACAGCGCTTCCCAGGCCGGTTCGACCGCCCCGTCGGCGTGCAGCCGCCGCATGGCCGGTACGACTTCCTCCTGGTACCGCCGGTGGTCGAAGAGGTACAGACCGGCGTCGACAATCATCGTGCTGCCTTCCCCGCCATCAGGGCGCGCCGGGCGGAGCCAGGGCACGCATCACGTGGTCGACGAGAGTCGCGATCTCCTCGCCGCTGTGCAGGTCCCCCTGGTGGAGGAGCAACCGGTAGTAGACCGGCCCGTACAGCAGCTCCATGGCCAGTTCGGCGTCCGCTTCGGGGTGGATCTGCCCCAGCGCCCGGGCCCGGGCCAGGCGGGCGCGCGCCTCGTCGGCCCGCGGCTGGATCAGCTCCTCGTCCAGGCCGCGGGCCAGCGCGGGGTCGTGCTGGGTGTCGGCGATCAGCCCGCTCAGCGCGCGGCCGGTGCGCTGGTCGGCCAGCAGGCCGCGCAGCAGGCCCTCCAGCTGCGTCGCCAAGTCCTCGCGCAGGTCCCCCGTGTCGGGGAAGCCGGCGGCGGGATTGGCGGCGTCGTCCACCGCCTCCAGGACGACGGCGCCCTTGGAGGGCCACCAGCGGTAGATCGTCTTCTTGCTGACGCCCGCCCGGGCGGCGATGGCCTCGACGGTCACCGGGCCGTACCCCTGCTCCTCGCACAGGTCCAGGGCGGCGTCGAGGATCGCGCGGCGGCTCTTCTCGCTGCGCCGCCGGGGGTCGGGCTGCTGAAGTCCGCTCTGCTCGGGCATGGCTCCAGCGTACTACGGAAACGACACGGGTCGTGTTGACAAATGCAGGTCCGGGCGCGCAGACTCCCTGACAGAGAAACGACACGATACGTGTCGTGTGATGAAGGCTGCCTGTGCAGGTCCGAGGCAGCCGTCCGGACGAGCGGGAAGGTCGCCCCATGCAGCGCTTCATCGACAAGGCCGTCCTCGTCACCTGGCGTGGTTCCGGGAGCGGCAGGGCCGTGGCCGAGGGGCTCGCGGCCGAGCGGCGGCCGTCGTCCCCGGCGCCCGTGAGGGCGATGCCGCCGAGCCGGCCCGGGCCGCCGTCGCCGAATGCGGGAGCCTGGGCGGGGCGTTCGGCGATGTGGGCGGCCCGAGCGCCTGCGGCCCGCTGCCTGAGATCCCCGGACAGCGCCTGGCGTGAGGACCTGGGCGGCGGCCTGGGCGGCGGCCTGAGCGGCGTCTTCTACCGGCTCAAGCACCCGATACCGGCGGTTCTCGCCGCCTGCGGCAGAGCGGTGGTCGACCACGCCTCCCGCCTCGGCGCCACCGGCTCGCCTGCGGTCGTCCCGTAGTACGTGGCCGCCAGGCACGGCGTGGTCGGGGTGCCCGGAGCGCCGCGCGGGAGCACCGCAAGCCCGGCGTGCGGGCGCCGCGCCGGCCGTCGGCGGCAGGAACACCTCCGGGTGGGGCGGTCCGGCCGGGCCGCTACCGAGGAACGCGGCCCGGCCGGAACAGGAAGTCCGACGCGGATGGCGCCGCCGTACGTGCGCCGCGGGACTCGGGGAGGAACGGTCCGGGAACAAGGGCGGGGACGGTGGCGGGCAATCCGGACCAGGCTCTCGCCTCGGTCCGCCGTCGCGGCGGATACGGATCAGCACCGTCCGTCGCCCCACGCCCCATGAGGAGCCTCATCATGCCTGTGATCACCGTCGACTGGCGGCAGGGGAACGACCAGGAGCGCCGGACGAACCTCGCGTCCGAACTGGCCGCCACCGCCTCCCGGGTGACCGGCTGCTCCCTCGAAGAGGTGACCGTCATCGTGCGGGACTGCGAGCCCGGCCACCCCTCGGGCGCGCGGGAGGAGGACCTCCCCGGTGCCGTGCACCCGGAGGCGAACGGCTTCGACGAGATGCGGCTGGGGCAGGGAAGCCCCTGGTGAGCCGTGCCGGCGGGCCCCGCTCCGGACCCGGGCCCGGAGCCGGACCCGCCGCGCCTGCCCGCCGCCCCCGTACCGACCGCGCGAGCCGCTGCGCGGGCGTACGGGAGGAGCCGGTGTGCCGGGTCCGCCGCCGAGCGGGCCCGGTTCCCGCCGGATTCCCGCACCCGGGGTATCCGGGCGGTATCGAGCCCGTACTCGTCCGGGAACGACTGCCGACAGGTTGATGGCTGTCGCAAGTCATTCAACGAGGGGGCACCAGATGAACAGCATGCGGTACAAGGCGGCCGGGGTTCTCACGACGGTCGTGCTCGCGGCCTCCGGAAGTGTCGCGGCGCAGGCGGTGTGGGGGCACACGGCGGGCAGCGGCCGGCACGCGGCGGGCCAGGTGCTCGCTTCCGGCGAGGGACCGGCGATCGTGGCGCCGACCCCGGGCTCGGGCGAGGGCCCGGCCTTCGCGAACTGAGCGGGTTGCCCGCGGCGGTGGCCCGAGCGGGCACCACCCGCACCGCGCGCACCTCACGTCGGGGTCAGGCGTCGCGGTGCTCGGCCGCCGGAGCGTTCATGGCGTTCAGCAGCTGGGCCGCCTCGGCCCGGCGGGCGTCGGCGGCAGCGTCCTCGCCGAGCGCCGCCAGCACCTCGGCCGTCCCCTTCAGGGCGCGCGCCATCTCGATGCGGTAGCCCATCGCCGAGGCGATGCGGTGCGCTTCGCAGTGCAGTTCCCGCGCTTCCTCGTAGTCGCCGCGCAGCAGGCGGAGACCGCCGAGGATGTTCCAGACGGCCGCCTGCCTGATCGGGGCGCAGCTGCCGCGGGTCAGCTCCAGCGCCTGCGCCGCGTGCGCCGCCGCCCGTTCGAGCTCCCGCCGGCCGTGCCACACCTTGGCGGAGAGGGCGAAGACGAGTGCGCTGTCGCCCAGCGGCGCCGCTTCGTCGCACAGCCCAAGGGCCCGGTCCAGGCAGCCGCGCGCGTCGTCGTCCCGGCCGAGGCCGAGAAAGGCGAGGGCGAGGTCGGTCAGCGCGACGATCTCGTTCTCCCGGGCGCCGATGCGCTGGTTGAGTTCGACGGAGCGCTGAGCGGCGGCGGCAGCCTCGGCGTACCGGCCCATGTGCTCGAAGAGGGAGCTGAGGTTCGTCAGTGACTCGGCCTCGGCGCGCGGAGCGCCCAGCTCCCGTTTGATGGCTATGGACTGCTCCAGGTGCGGCAGCGCTTCGTCGAACCGGCCCAGCGTGGCCAGCAGCAGCCCGAGCATCCCGGTGCTCTTCGCCTCGCCCCGCTGGTCCCGCAGCCGCACCGACAGCTCCAGGCTCTCCTGCGCCATGGTGAGCCCCTCGACGAACCTGCCCAGCTTCCAGTCCGCGACGGCCAGGTTGGACAGGCTCAGCGCCAGCAGGTACTGGTTTCCCACCTCCCGGGAGGCGGCGACGCCGATGCCCGCGACCTCGCGGAACTCCTCGAAGCGCCCCCGGCCGTCGAGTTGGAAGACGACGTTGCGGGCGAGTTCCGCGGCATGCCCGTGCAACGCGCGGCGGCGCGCGAGCGTGACGGCCGCCAGCAGGTTCTCCTCCTCCCGGTCCAGCCACTGCCGCCCCCGTACGGGGCTGCGCAGCGCGGGCAGCGCGGCGGCGGCGCGCGGGGCGTCCTCCGGTGCCCGGCTGAACGGGGCCCGCCCTCGGAACGCGAGGTCGCAGGCCGCTTCCGTGGCGGCCACGTAGTAGTCGAGCAGCCGCTCCACCGCGTGCTGGTCGACTTCTGACGGGTCCTCGCCCGCCTGGCCCCGGAGCCACTTGGCGAAACTGCGCACCAGGTCGTGGAAGACGTAGCGGCCGGTCTCGTACTGCTGCATGAGGTGCGTGTCGAGGAGGTGTTCGAGGACGTCCTCGGCCGCGCCGGGGTCGGTGCCCAGCAGCGCGGCGGCGCAGTACGGGTCGAACTCCACACCCGGGTGGCTGTCGAGCAGCCGGAACGCGGCCTGGTGCGTCGGGCTGAGGCCCTCGTACGTCAGGTTCAGGGTGGCGGTGACGCCGCGGGTACCCGAACGCAGCTCGTCCAGCCGCCGGGTCTCGTCGCCCAACCGCTCCACCAGGTACTGCACGGTCCACCGGGACCGGTTGCGCAGCTTGGCCGCGGCGATCCGCAGCGCGAGGGGTAAGTGGGCGCAGAGTTCGACCAGTTCGGCGACGGCCTGCGGTTCGGCGGCCGTACGCTCCTCCCCCAGCATGCGGGAGACCAGCGCCGTGCTGTCCTCCGGGGGCATCCCGCCGAGGGAGATCCACTCGGCGCCGTCCAGGTCGATCAGCCGGGCGCGGCTGGTGATCAGTACGAGGGCGTCGGCGGACGCCGGGAGCAGCGGCTGAACCTGGGCGCTGTCGATGGTGTTGTCCAGGAACAGCACCAGCCGGTACTGCTTCACGGTGGTCCGCCACAGCGCGATGCGGCCCGCCTCGTCGTCCGGAATCCGCTCGCCGGGGACGTCGAGCATGCGCAGGAGTCCCTCGGCGACGGCGCCGGGAGGCAGGGGTGCCTCGCCGGGGGTGTGGCCGCGCAGGTCGAGGTAGAGGTGCGCGTCCGGGTACTGGCCGGCCAGCCGGTGGGCGACCCGGTTGGCGAGCGAGGTCTTGCCGCTCCCGCCCATCCCGTCGATCGCCATGATGCGGGCGCCGCGCCGGCCGTCGGGCCCGTCCGGGTCGGACAGCAACTGCTCCAGCTCCCGGTCACGGCCGGTGAAGTCGGGCAGGTCGTACGGCAGCGTGCAGCGGTGCGGTTCGTGGGACGGCCCCGACGCCAGGACGACGCGGGCGCCGGCGGACGGGGCGTGCGACGCGGGGTCAGCCGCGGTGCCGGCCGCGGTGCCAGCGGCGGCACCGGGCCCGGCGTCGGCCGGTGCGTCGGCTGCCAGGTGAGCCGCGGGGCGGGCTGCGGTGTGCGCGCCGGTCCCGGCGCGGGCTGCGGCTGCGTCAGGGGCGGGCTCGGTACCGGCCGGGGGCGGACCGGCCGGTACGGCTCTTCGCCTGCGGCGCGGCGGAGTGGCGAGTTCGGGACTGTTGCGCAGGATTCCCTCGTACAGCGCGGTCACCCGCCCGTCCGGGTCCACGCCCAGTTCGTCGGCGAGCAGTTTGCGTACGCGGGTGTACTCCGCGAGGGCCTCGGACTGGCGCCCGGAACGGTAGAGCGCCAGCATCAGCTGCCCGCACAGGGTCTCCTGGAAGGGATGCGCCGCGACCAGGTCGCGCAGGTCGCCGACCAGATCGCCGACCTCGCCGAGGCCCAGCCGGAGTTCGAAGAACAGCTCCAGGGCCGCCAGCCGCCGGTCCTCCAGGGCCGCCGAGGCCGCCGCGATCACCGAGCCGCCGGAGCCCACGAGCACCGGCCCGCGCCACAGCGCCAGAGCCTCGCGCAGGGTGTCGACCGCGGCTTCGGGGAGGTCGTCCGCCGCCTGTTCGCGGGCCACACGGACCAGGTCGAAGAAGGCGGTCAGGTCCAACTGGCCCGGCTCGACGGCGATCCGGTAGCCCGGCCCCTCGGTGACGATCAGGGCCCGGCCGCCGGGGATGCGGCGCCGCAGTTCGGCGACGGCCTTGCGCACCTGGTGCGCGGCGGTGGCCGGCGGCTCCTCGTCCCACACGGCCTCGACCAGCCGGCTGACCGGCAGTACGCGGTCCGGGGAGAGGAGCAGCGCGACCAGAACCCGTTCCTGCACCAGCCCGCCGGAGGGCAGTTGCACCCCGTCGCTCGTCAGACACTCAAGGCTTCCGAGGATGTTGAACCGGGCCAGCCGCACTTCCCGCACGTTCCCCCTTCACGCCGCTCAGAGGTGCCCCCGCGACCACGCGCACGCCGCCCTGCGCGGATTTCATTTAACCACCGGGGCGGGTGCGCACAGTGAGTGACTTCCCGGACACTTTCGCGGGGCAGGTACCGGAACGGGACCGGGGCGGGAGTGCGCCGCCGCAGTCTGCACCTCAGGAGGGCGGGGTGCTCGGACCCCGCCCGCACGTCCCCCACGACGGGAGCAGCGATGAAGTACCTGGTGGAACGGCGGCTGCGGGACGGTGCCCACCTGCGACGCACCCGGCCCCGGCACCACTCGTACTGGCGGCGGATGGCCCGGGACCGGGTCCTGCTCTACGGCGGGGTCTGGGCCGAGGGGCCCGGCGACACCCTGATCGTGCAGGTGGACGACGCCACCGCGCTGCGCCGCTTACTGGGCGGCGATCCGTACGTGCACGAGAGCCTGGTGGTGGACATCCGCACACGCCAGCTCGGCGACGGGCCCAGCTGGCACCACGCCGGGCCGCCGGAGCGGCCGTCCCACGCGGGGCCGTCCCACGCGGGGCCGGGCACGTCGGCGGGAGGGGGCAACGCGGCGTTCACCGCCGTCGGCACGGGCACGGGCCCGGGCCCGGCAGGAGGACCGGCGACGGCCGCCGCCGTGCGGGACCGGGCCGCCGCGCCGCCGCTCGCCGACGAGGCGCTCAGCGCCCACGAGTCGCGGATCAGCCGCATGATGCTCGACGGCATGACCAACCGCCAGATGGCCGCCTGCCTCGGCGTCAGTTCGCGGGCGGTGGAGCAGCACATCACCAGGATCTACCGCAAGCTCGCCATCAGCCGCCGCGCCCAGCTCGCCGTCGCGCTGCACGGCCGCCCCGCCGCGTAGAGCGGCCGTGCACGCGAGCGGCCGTGGCCCGGCGGGTCCGGAGAGACCGGCCGGGCCCGGGCCGCTCGCGGCGCGGCGGAACGCTCACAGCAGACCCCGGGTGGCCCCGCCGTCCACCGGCAGGACCGTTCCCGTGATCGCCCCGGCGGGCGCGGACGCGAGGAAGGCGGCGGCGGCGCCGACCTCCTCCGGTTCCGCGAGCCGGCCGATCGGGATGTCCGCGCACAACCCCTCGATGCCGCCGTCGAGTTGCTCGGCCCACGCCTGGAGCGTCGGCGTACGGGTCATGCCGGGGGCGAGCACGTTCACCGTGACCGACCCCTCGCCGAGCGAGGCGAGTTCGTGCACCAGCGACTTGGCGTAGCCGACGACCGCCGGGCGGAAGGTGTTGGACAGCGCCAGCCCCTCGATCGGCTGCTTGGCGGAGAGCGAGGTCACGAACAGCACCCGCCCGTAGCCCGCCTGGCGCATGCGCGGCAGCGCCGCGCGGCTGAGGGTGACGGCGGAGAGCAGGCTCAGCTCGACCGCCGTCCGGTAGTCCGCGACGCCGAACCGCCCGGCGCCCCCTTCCGCGGGGCTCCCGGCGTTGGCGACCACCACGTGCGGTCCGCCGAACCGCTCGGCCACCTCGCCGACCCAGCCCTCGAGGGCCGCGTGGTCGGTCACATCCACGGCCGCGCCGTGCACCGGGCTCCCGCCCTCCTTCTCCAGCAGGGCCACCGCCTCCCGCAGCCGGTCCGCGGAACGTCCGCAGACCGACACCGCGGCGCCCTCCGCGGCCAGCCGGCGGGCGACCGCCAGCCCGATACCGCTCGTCCCGGCCGCCACCATCGCGACCCGTCCGCTCAACCCGAGATCCATCGGTACATCCCTCCAGCCGCCGCGTGCACGCTTCCGCTCTCCGCTCTTCCCCTGCCCCGGGCCCGGCATGTGCCAGGCCCGGCCCGGCGTGTGTCAGACCGTGTCCGCCACCTCCGCGACCTGGACCTGCGGCGTACGGGGCGCCCGCGCCGGAGCCGGTGCGGCCGAACGGCGCCGCGACGTCCGCACGGACCAGCCGACGGCCACCGCGCCCAGCACCAGCGGAAGCAGCAGGAACCACCCGGAGAAGACCAGGACGACCGTCATCACCACGGCCGCCAGCACCGCGCCCCACCACACCGCGCTGCCGCGCGGCAGCAGCCGTACGCCCGCCAGCAGGCCGGCCACGGTGACCGCGATGAAGCAGGCCGAGGCCGCCAGCATGACCGGCCCGAGCTGCGTACCGGTCACCAGCACGAAGAGGCAGACCAGGGAGCTGAGCCCGAACAGCAGCGCCAGGCTCCGGCGCGGCACCTCGCCCGGACGGTGGCCCTTGGCCAGGGCGGCGGGCAGTACGCCGTCCCGCGCGAGGGCCGCACCCAGCCGGGAGGCCCCGGCCAGGTAGGCGTTCATCGTGCCGAAGGTCAGCAGCAGGGCCATCACCGCGGTGACGGCGGAGGCCGCGGAGCCCGTGCCCTGCTGGAGCAGCAGCGTCAACGGCGCGCTGGTACTGGCGAGTTCGGGGCCGAGTACGAGCACGCAGGTCAGCGCGAGGCCCAGGTAGAGCACGGCGATCACCGCGAGCGTCATCAGGGTGACCCGCCGCAGGTCCCGCGCCGGGTCGCGGAACTCGCCCGAGAGATGGGTGACCGCCTCCCAGCCCGCGAAGGTGAAGAAGAGCAGGCTGGCCGCCGCTCCGACGGCGCCCAGGCCGTGCGGCGCGAACGGGGTCAGGTTCTCGGTGCGGGCGTGCGGCAGCGCGGTGATCACCGCGATCAGCAGCAGCACCGCCAGCAGTCCGACCAGGATCAGCTGGAGGCGCCCGGAGATGCGCAGCCCCACGGTGTTGCTGCCGAACGCGGCCAGCAGCAGCACCGCGGCCACCAGGAGCGTCACGCGCTGGCCGCCGCCCAGGGTGTGCGCCACGTACTGGCCGCCGACGTAGGCCGTGGCCGGCGCCCCGGCGGGCAGCGCGAAGTAGAACCAGTAGCCGACCGCTCCCGAGGCGCGCGGCCCGAACGCCTTGGAGACGAAGGTGGCCACGCCGCCGCTGTCGGGGTAGCGGGCGCCGAGCGCGGCGAAGCTGGTGGCGACCGGCACGCAGAAGACCAGCAGCGCCAGCCAGGCCAGCAGCGAGGCGGGTCCGGCCACTTCGGCGGCCAGGGCGGGCAGGGCGAGGATGCCGGCGCCCAGGATCGCCCCGACGTAGATCGCGGTGCCCTGTGCCAGTCCGATCCGGTGGTTGCTCATGGCCTTTCCTCCCTCTGGGCCGGAGTGCTCCCCGGCCCTTCCGCGTCGGGCGCCAGGGCCCTCCACAACGCCGCCTCGTTGAGGCCGAGTTCGTCCAGTACCTGTTCGTGGCTGCCGCCGTGCACCGGCCAGCTCTCGCCCGCGTTGAGCGACCGCACCTCCCTGCCGGGGAGCAGCAGGGCAAGAGCGGAGGCGACACTGCCGGCCGGCCGGTGCTCCTCGACCACGACGAACCGGTCGTAGCGTGCCGCCAATTCGGCGGCGGCCCGCTCCAGGTGCGGCTGGTCGACGAAGCACAGGTGCGCGTGCGGCAGGTCCGCCCGTGCCCGGCGCACCGCCAGGCAGAGGCCGGTGCCGACCTCGCCGACGGACACCAGGCAGGTGCCGCCCCGGACGGCGCCCGCGTCGTCCCAGTTGACGACGGGCGCTTCGGTGCCCTCCCAGGGGAGGCTCACCGGGGCGGCGTTCCGGCCGGTGCGGATGTAGTGCGGCTGCCCGGAGCGCGCGGCCCGCCGGACGACGGCCCGCATCTCCTCCTCCCCGTACGGGGCGGCCACCGTCACGCCGGGGATGGCGCGCAGTACGGCGAAGTCCTCCAGGCAGTGGTGCGTGGTGCCGAACCAGCCGCCGGAGACCCCCGCGTACGGCGCCACCACGGTGACCCCCGCGCCCAGGTAGCCCAGAGCGAGCTTGAGGCTCTCGGCGGCCCGCAGCGCGGCGAACGGCGCGAAGGTGGAGACGAAGGGCCGGTAGCCGCCCTCGGCCAGCCCGGCGGCCATGTCGATCATCGCGCCCTCGGCGATCCCGACGTTGAAGAAGCGGTCCGGGAACCGGTCGGCGAAGGGGTGGGCACGGCCGCCGAGGTCGGCCTCCAGGCACAGGATGCGGGGGTCGTCGGCGGCGAGGGCGGCCAGCTCGTCGCGGTAGGCGGTGCGTCCGGGCAGCGTCATCGCACGATCCTCTTCCAGGCGGCGGCGCGGGCGGCGTCGATGGTCACGTAGTGGGAGGCGGCCTTGCCCTCCACCGGGCGCAGGCCCTTGCCCTTGACGGTGTCGGCGAGGACGGCCAGCGGCCGGTCAGCTCCGCGGCGGTCCGGCTCGAAGACCTCCCGCAGCGCGGCCACGTCGTGGCCGTCCACCTCGCGGACCTCGAAGCCGAACGCGCCGAAGCGCGCGGCCAGTTCGGGGGCGGGGGAGATGTCCGCGACCATGCCGTCGTTCTGACCGCCGTTGCGGTCCACCACGAGGACCAGGTTCCCCACCCGCTGGGCCGCCGCGACCTGGCAGGTCTCCCAGACCAGGCCCTCCTGGAGTTCGCCGTCGCCCAGGACGGCGATGCCCAGCCCGGGGGTGCCCGCCAGCCGTCGGCTCAGCGCCCAGCCGAGCGCGTACGGGGCGCCGTGGCCGAGGCTCCCGGTGGGGAAGCGGACGCCCTGCACGCTGGGGCCCGGGTGGCCGGTGAAGTGGTGGGTCGCGGCGCCGTAGTGGGCCACCGGGGACTCGCCGAGGATGCCGGTGACGTGCAGCGCGGCGTACAGTCCGGCGGCGGCGTGGCCCTTGCTCAGTACGACCTCGCTGTCGTCGTCGGCGGCCGTGCGGTCCAGGGCGGCGATCAGGATGTCCATCACCGACAGGCTCCCGCCGAGGTGGCAGCCGGTCGGGGTGGCCGCCATGTCGATCACCAGCCGGCGGGCGGCGAGGGCGCGTGCGCGGAGTACGGAGGCCGACGGAGCGGCGGGCGCGAGCGCGAGCGGCCTGACCGGCGGAGCCGGGGCGGCCGGGGCGAAGGGCGTCAGGACGAGGCCGGGGCGGACGGCCTCCGGGACGGAGGTGGTCACCGGGCACCTCCCCGGGCGTGCGCGCGGTCCTGACCGGCCGGGGCGGCCGGAGTTGCCGGGGCGGCCGGGGCGGCCAGGTCGAAGAAGGCGGTCAGCGCCTCCCGCAGTACGGCGCGGCCCCGGCGGTACTCGGCGGCGCCGATGTGCTCCTCGGCCGTGTGGTCCAGCGCCGCGTCCCCCGGCCCGTAGGCGACCATGGGGACGCCGCGCCAGGTCGTCGCCAGCGTGTTCATGTCCGAAGTACCCTTCTTCAGCAGGAATCGGGGGCGGATGCCCTTGCGGTTCAGCGCCCGGCCGAACGCCTTGGCCAGCGGGGTCGCGCGGCCTCCGGCGTAGCCGGGGGTGGCCCGCAGGACGGTGAGCGTGACGTCCTCGCCGGCCGCGTCCTCGGCCGCCGCGCGCAGCGCGTCCAGGTCGGCCATCGGCGGCACCCGGAAGTTGAGGATCGCCGTCGCCGTCTGGCTCTCCGCGCCGGCGGAGCTGGCGAGGTCGATGACCGCGCTCAGCGCCTCGTCGGCCTCCTTCAGCACCGCCCCCCGGATGCGTGCCAGGGCGTCGGTGAGGTGGTCGGGCGCGGAGCGGGCCTGGAAGCCGGCCGAGTGACCGCTGCGTACGGTCACGGTCACCCGCAGCTTGAAGAGGCCGAAGTAGCCGAGCGTCAGGGCGCCGGAGCCGCTGGGTTCGCCCACCACGACGGCGTCGGCCGGGTAGTGGTCGCGGGCGTGGAAGGCACCCTTGGAGGAGGAGACCTCCTCCTCCACCGCGCCGACGACGCGCAGCCGCCAGCCGTCCGGGACCGTCGCGTCCGCCAGCGCCTCCAGGAAGGCGACCAGCGACCCCTTGGCGTCCACGCTGCCGCGCCCGTGCAGTACGGCGTCCGGCCCGTCCGTTCCGTCCGGCCCGGTGGCGGCCTCCCAGCGCACCGGCCAGTGGAACGGCACCGTGTCGGCGTGCCCGAGCAGCAGCAGGGTGCGCGGCCCCTCGCCGCGCTCGGCGACCAGGTTGCCCGCCTCGTCGGCCCGTGCCTCGATGCCGCGCTCCCGGCACCACCCCACCAGGTACCGCACGACCTCGTGCTCGTCGTACGAGGTGGAGGGGATCTGCGTCGCCCGGCTCAGCAGCGCGAGGTCCTCCGCGGGCTCACCGGCCGCCCAGAAGCGGGTCCAGCCCGCGGGGTCGTCCATGGTGTGCGGTCCGGTCACCGCGACGTCGGCGGTGCCGCGCAGGCCCAGTTCCGCGGCGCGCACCTTCTGCTTCATCCGGCCGCCCGCGTACGCGCCGGCGGTGCCGGGGAAGGCGTCGCGCAGCGTGGACGCCGGGTCTGCGGGGTCGGTGAGGATTCCGGCGGTCCCGGTGACCAGGCGCAGGTGGTCGGCGTCCAGCGCGTTCGCCAGGGTGGCGGCGAGCACGTCGGCGTCGACGTTGAGGTCGCTGCCGCCCTCGGTGTCGCGCACCGGCGGGGAGAGGCAGACCACGTCGTAGGCGTCCAGCAGGACGGCGAGGCGCTGGGCGTCGACCGCGGCCACCGTGCCGGCGCGGTGGTCCCGTACCACCTTGGAGCGGCCGTCCTCGGTGACCCGCAGCGGCTTGTTGACGGTCCCGGTGACCAGCCCGTCGTGTGCGGCGAGGCGGGTGAGGACCCGCAGGCCGTGCGCGGTCAGCCCGGCCTCGACGTCGGGCAGGGTCACCTGGAGGTAGGCGTCCGCGATGTGCGGCATCTCCCCGGGCGGGCAGTAGCGCACGGTGTCACCGTTGCGCAGGGTGAGGGAGGGCATCGTGCGGCCGAGGTGGCCGTAGTGGCGTGCGATGCCCTCGGCCCCGCCGGCGACGACCAGGACGCGGGCGCCCCGGCCGTGCACGGCGGCGATCTCGGCGAAGATCGCCGGATGCAGCAGGGTGCTGCTGCCGACCTTGATGACGTACAGCGGGCGCGCGCTCACGGGGTCACCGCCGTGAAGGGCAGGGCCGTGGACTCGTCGAATCCGTGGACGAGGTTGAGGGTCTGCACGGCCTGTCCGGCGGCGCCCTTGATCAGGTTGTCGATCGCGGTGACGGCCACGTACTGGTCGCCGCGGACGGCGACCGCGACCTCCGCCATGTTGGAGCCCACCACGCTCTTGAGCATCGGGAAGTCCGCCGGAGTCCTGAGCTGGGAGCGCGCCTTGACAAAGGGGCTGCGCGCGTAGGCGGTGCCGTAGGCGCGCTTGACGTCGAGCCGGGAGACGTCCGGGCGCAGCAGCCCGTAGGCGGAGACCAGGATGCCCCGGGAGACGTCCAGGCTGAAGGTGGAGAAGCGCAGTTCGGGCGCGCGGCCGGCGAAGGTGCGCAGCGCCTGGGCGATCTCCGGGGCGTGCCGGTGTCCGTAGGGCTTGTGCACCCGGAAGTTGCCGATCCGCTCGGCGGGGTGCTCGGTCGACTTGTTGCCGCTGCCGCTGGCGCCGGTCTTGGCCTCGACGACCACGTCTCCGGCCGCCAGTCCGGCGGCCACCATGGGCTGGAGGGCGTAGAGCGTGGAGACGGCCATGCAGCCGGGCAGGTTGAGGAACCGGGCGTCGCCGGGCGGGGGTGAGAACTCCGGTACGAAGTACTCGAAGGCGTCGGTCCACTCCGCCGACTGCGGGTAGTGCAGGGCGGCCTGGCCGGGGTCGGTGAGCCGGAAGTCCCCGGCCAGGTTGATCACCCGCCCGGCCCGCTCGGAGAGCTTGGGCATCAGCGGGGGCAGTGAGCCGGTGGGCAGGCACGCGAAGGCCACGTCGACCTCGTCGCACGCCTCCAGCGGGCCGAAGCGCAGCCGGGCGGCGCCGGGGTGGTTGCGGATGCCGGGCAGCACGGAGGAGATGAGGTGCCCGCTGTTGCGCTCGGAGGAGAGGTAGGCGAGTTCGACGCGCGGGTGTCCCAGCAGCAGCCGGACGAGTTCGCCGCCGGTGTAGCCACTGGCGCCGAGCACCGCCACGCGTATGCGGTCGTTGTCAGCCAAGGCGGGCCGCCTTCTCGTAGGGCCGCACGTACTCGCGTGCGGCGACCAGCTTGCGGATGGCGTCGGGGCGTGCGGCGACCTTGCGGAAGGCGTCCGCGTAGCGGGTGACCCGCTCGTACTCCACCGGGGAGCGCAGTTCGCGGCAGAGCACGACGGTGCTCTCCAGCATCGCGGCGATGTGCGGGAAGTCCGACGGCCGGTGGTCGCGTACCGCCGCCGGGTTGAGGGTGAAGGGGTAGCCGTTGCCGAAGCCGGTGCGCTCCTGGAACGGGAGGTGGCAGGGGATCGGCGTGTTCTGCCACTCGCGGGCCGGCACGCCCTCGGCGGTGAGCAGTTCGTGCACCGCCTCCTTGACCGCCCACACGGGCAGGTCCGCCAGGCCGACCGCCTCCGGGGCCAGGCCGATCCGGTACATGTTGTAGGCGTGGGTGTGGCCCTGTGGCACGTGCGGCGGGGTGAACAGCCCGGTCTCGCGCAGCGCTGCGGCCAGCAGACGGGCGTTCCGCGCCCGGATCGCGTCGTAGTACGGCAGCCGCTTGAGCTGGGCGGCCCCGAACGCCGCGGCGACCCAGGACATGCCGTAGTCGATGCCGTTGCGGTCCAGGAAGTCCGCGGCCCGCTGGTGGGCCTCGTCGCTGCCGAAGAAGGCGATGCCGCCCTCGCCGCCGAGGGGGAAGTTCTTGTCCGCCATCAGGCTCTGGCCCGCGGCGTCCCCCAGGGAGCCGCACACCTGGTCGCCGATCTTCGCGGAGTGCGCGTGCGAGGCGTCCTCCACCAGCGCCAGCCCGTGCCGGTCGCCGACCTCGCGCAGGGCGGCCAGGTCCGCGGGCAGCCCGTGGACGTGGACGGGCATGAGCACCCGGGTGCGTTCGGTGACCGCCGCCTCGGCCGCCTCGGCCGACATGCAGTACGTCAGCGGGTCGACGTCCACGAAGACCGGCACCGCCTTGGCGGCGACCACGGCCTGCGCGGTGGCGATGAAGGTGAACGCGGGCACGATGACCTCGTCGCCGGGCCGCACGCCGGCGCCGATCAGCGCCAGGTGGAGGCTCGAGGTTCCGCTGGCGGTCGGCAGGGCGCGGTGCGCGCCGACGTAGGACCGGTACTCCTCGGCGAAGGCGGCCACGACCTTGTCCGGGTCGGACCGCTGCGCGAGCAGCATGGTGAAGACGTCCTCCTTGGTGATCACCGGGAAGACGGTGCGCCGCACCTCTTTGGGGATCATCGCCGCGCCGCCGAACTCGGCCAGTTCGGCCGTGATCTCGTCCGGGTCGGGCAGGGCCAGCGGGGAGGCCGGGAAGTCGGTGATCATCGGGGGGTGCCTCCGGTCGTCGCGGGCGTACGGGAGCCGGCCTGCGCGAGTGCCATCCGGGCGCACGCGGCGACCAGGGGGCTGAGCCGGTAGTTGAACTGCACGCCCGGCGCCATCCCGGGCTCGGCCTCCTCCTGCGTCCACATGGTCCGCAGGTCGAAGGCGCCGAAGATCTTCAGCCGTTCGGCACGGGCCCAGATCCGCTCGTCGTCGGTGAGCACCGCTGCCGCGGGCCCGAAGCCGAGACCGGTGAGGTCGACCACCAGGGCGGGCGCGGCGGACTGTGCGGCCGACCGGGCGAGGTCGCCGGCGTTCTCGGGGGTGAGCGTCAGCAGGTCGAAGGCGGGTGCGGAGGCGGGCGCGGGGGCCTCCTGGACGCCGAGCCAGCCGACGAACGCGCGGAGGCGGTCGCCGAGCCCGGCGGGCAGCACGGCCTGGTCGCCGTGGCCGATGCCCTGGCCGGTCAGCGCCGCGTGCACGGCGGCGCTCCGGCTGTTGACCAGGACCGCTTTGAGACGTCCGCTCCGCTTCGTCAGAAACCGTTCCAGCGAGGGCAGTTCCTTGTCGTTCTTCTCGATGCTCATCACGATGCCGGAGGTCAGGACCCGGGTCAGGACGAGCGCGGTGTCGTGCGCTTCCATGAGCGTCTCCTCGATCTGTGAGTGGCACTTCCCGGCGGCCCCGCACGGGGTGGCGCGGTGGAGTGGGGTGCCGGTTCAGACGGCGAGCGCCGGGCGGGCCGCGTCCAGCAGCCCGACGACGTGGCGTGCGTAGAGTCCGGCGACGTCCACCCCGTGCGTCTCGGACGAACGGGCGAACTCGGGGTTGGCGTTGACCTCCAGGACCGTCATCTCGCCGGTGCGCCGGTCCTCCATCATGTCCACGCCGTAGAAGCCGGGGCCGAGCGCGGCGACGGCCTGGGCGCACAGCCGCCGCATGCCGCCGGTGAGGTCGACCCGCTCGACCTGGGCGCCGAGGTGGGTGTTGGTGCGCCAGTTGTCGGACTTCCGGCGGATGGCGACGACGGGTTCCTCCCCGACGACCACGACGCGCAGGTCGTGCCCCGGCTTCTCGACGTAACGCTGCACCAGGACGGGGAAGAGCTTCCCCGCCGCGTCCGCGGACTCCCGTCCGCCGGTCCATGCCTCCAGTTCCTCCTCGTGGGAGAGGCGGGTCACCCCGCGCCCCCAGGAGCCGGAGACGGGCTTGACCACGACGGGCCAGCCGAAGCCGGTCGCGATCTGGTGCACCTGCTCGTAGGTGAACGCGTGCCGGGTCGCCGGGTGCGGGATGCCCAGCCGGGCGAACAGCAGGGCTTGCAGGCCCTTGTCGTTGCAGAGTTCGATCGCCGAGGCGCTGTTCAGCGTGGGGACCCCGGCCTGTTCCAGGCGGCGGGCGGTGCCGATGGCCTCGCGGTGCGACAGGTTGCGCAGGACGGTCAACCGTGGCCGCTGCCCCTCGTCCGCCAGGACCTCTGCCAGGTCGGGTGGGAGGACCGGACGGGCGGTCAGCCCCTGGGCGCGCAGGGCGTCCAGGAGCCGACGCTCGTCGGGGCGCAGCACCGTCACCGACAGCAGGACATCGGTGGCTGCGGTGCTCATTCGCCCCAGTCCTCCTCGACCTCGGGGGCCAGGGAGACCTCGTAGCCGCTCTCCGACGCGCTGGTCAGCTCGTGCTCCTGACCGCACGTGCCGCACTCGAGGATCTCGCCCTTCTCCGATCCGCTCTCGACGTCCAGGGCGCTGTCACATACAAGGCACGCTACGGTCGTGGTGACGATGGTCGGCATGCTTTACCCTTCCGTTCGGTTTCTGCGGGGAAGTCCGCCGCAGCGCGGTCCGGTCCTGGTGGGTCCGGCCGCTGCTCCGGTACTCACGAAGTTAGGTTCAGCGGGCCGCGGGCGCACTACGGAACTACGTACCCGGCGGCTGCCGCCGTCTTCGCGGCAGGAGCCCCGGCGAACGCCGATATCCGTCAGCAGGACGCGGCCCGGTGCGGCGTGCATGCACACGGGCGGGATATCCGGGCACGGAAGTCGACGCGGTCCCGGCCCGGCGGAGGGAATTCCCGGCCGGTAGAATCCCGCGCCATGTCCTTACGTTTTCCGTGCAGTGTCCCGCTGAAGCCCTTCTCTCCTCCCCCGGCCGGCCTCGTGCGCGCGCTCGACGTGCGCCTCACCGAACCGGCTCCGGGAATTCTGGTCCTGCGGTACGTGCTGGACGCGGATCTGTCCCGGCTCCGCATACCGGTCAGCCGTACGCCCCGCCGTGCGGACGGGCTGTGGCAGCACACCTGTTTCGAGATGTTCGCCCGCCGGGCCGCGGGTGCTCCGGCCTACTACGAGCTGAATGCCTCGCCGTCCACGGAATGGGCGTTGTACGCGTTCGAGGATTACCACGAGAACCTGGACCGGGTGAATCCGCGGCAGCCTCCCGAAATCCGTGTCGCGCGTGCGGAGGACCGCCTGGAGGTCGAAGTACGCGCAGACCTCCGCGGGCTGCCGTACGCGGGCGGGATGACGCCGGCCGCCGTGGTCGAGGACGACAGCGGCGAACTCAGCTACTGGGCGCTGAAGCACGCGGGGCCGAAGCCCGATTTCCATGATCCCGCCGGTTTCCTCCTCAAGCCGTGAATGCGTGAGCCATGAATCCCGTAACGTCCCCCGTGCACACGGAGGGCCGCCCGGGGCGGGGCGGACGAGGTGAGCCGCGCCAGGCGCGTGCGGGTCTCCTGCCCGGCCCGGTGCCCACTCGCCCAAGCGGTGCCGGCGAATCCGCGACACCGCGTGATCTGGGGGGTTCACCAGTGAGAGCGAGAGTTCGGGCGGCCGTCGCCGTGGCGACCGCGACGGCCGCGTTGTTGCTCGCCGCGTGCGGAGGGGGCTCCGGCGACGCGGGTGACGGCCCGAAGGACGAAGGCCGCGAGAGCGGCAAGGGCGGTCGGCAGGAGGTGGGCGGCGGCTCCGGCCGCGGCGGCTCCGGCGGGAGCGGCCAGGACGCGCCGCAGGCCCCCGAGATACGGGTCCCGCCCTCTTTCGACACCACCAGGGGCTGGGTCGTCCAGGACTCCCCCGTCGCCCCGCTCCACGCGCCGCACGCGGGTGCGCTGGTCTTCCGCGCCGGCACGGCCGGCGGGGCGTTACGCGTCGAGGCGCGCGACCTCCGTTCCGGGACGAGGCGCTGGACCGGCGAGAAGGTCGAGACCCCGGTGGCCGGTTCGGGCGGACCGGGGCTCAAGCCCGAGATGTTCATGACCAGCCGGGACGGCAAGGACTACGCCGTGGTGGGCGCTTCGGGGAAGCTGGCGGGCGACGGCGCGGCCGAGGCGAAGGAGGTCACGCGCTTCGCCGTGTATCCGGTGGCGTCCCGGAGCACGCGCCGGACCGCGCGGATCATCGACGTACCCGGAAGGGTCCGGCCCGGTGGGTACGCCGTCCAGGACAACGGCCTGGCCTTCGTGCAGCAGGGCGCGCGCGCCTTCGCGGTGGACCTGGTCACCGGCAGGCGGACGGCCCTCAAGGACTCGGATCTCGCGGCCCCGGCGGGGGCCGCGGCCTGCGGGGGTCCGGCGGCCGACTGCGGCGCCGCCCCGCGGATCGAGGCGATGACCCCGCACGGTCCGCTGGTCGGCGGCGGCGGCGCGTACTGGCGGGGCGGTGCGGGCGGCTGGCACAGCGACGACCACCGGCCCGCCGGTGCCAGGGCGGACGGGGACGCCTCGATCGTGGCCTATCTGGGCGGGCGGATCGTCTCCCGGTGGACCGCCCGGACCGGCGGTGGCCACGTCATCGCACTGCAGGACGCGAGGACCGGAGAAGTCGAGGCGGCGACGCCGTGCGAGGCCGACTCCGGAGCGCACGGGCGGGACGGCGCAGGCGGCGGGCCCCGGTTGAGCGACGGCGGCACGTACCTGACGGTGGGAAGCACCGCCTTCCAGCTCAAGGAGAAGAAGGCCTACTGCTCCACCGCCGAGGGCCGCGCCGCCCTTCCCCTCGCGGGCGTCGACGCGGAGGACGGCTCGGCGTACGGGACGCGCTCCGGCACTCCGGTCACCGTACTGCTGTCCAAGGGTGCGGCCAAGCCGCTGCGCGAGGGGACGCAGGTGCCCACGATGATCGCCGGCCGCCACGGCATCTTCCCGCAGAAGGACCACCGGGTGATCGTCTACCCTCTCCGCTGACGTGCCGCCCCGCCCGGCGGGAGGGTCACCGCCCGTCGGTGAGCGCGCGTTTCATGATCTTGCCCATGTCGTTCCGGGGCAGCTCCGCCAGGACGCGCAGGACGCGCGGGCGCTTGTGCGGGGCGAGTTGCCCGGACACGTGGTCCGCCAGCTCCGCCAGGCCGGGGGGCGCCTCGGGGTCCGCGGGGACGATCCAGGCGACGATCCGCTCCCCCAGATCCTCGTCGGCCTGCCCGGTGACCGCGGCCTCCCGTACGCCGGGGTGTTCCAGCAGGGCGTTCTCGATCTCCCCCGCACCGATCTTGTAACCGCCGCTCTTGATGAGGTCGGTGGCGCGGCGGCCGACGATGCGCACGTAGCCGTCGGTGTCCCGGGTCGCCATGTCGCCGGTGCAAAACCATCCGTGGTCGAAGGCCGCGGCGGTCGCGTCGGGCCGGTTGAGGTACTCCAGGAAGAGGTTCGGGCCGCGCACCTGGATCTCGCCGACCGCGTCCGGCTCGGAGACCTCGCGTCCCGCGTCGTCCACCAGCCGCAGCGCCACCCCTTGGAGGGGGACGCCGACCGTGCCCGGGCGCGGCTCCCCGTCGGCGCGGACGCTGGTGTTCATGAGGGTCTCCGTCATCCCGTAGCGCTCGATGACGCCGCGCCCCGTGGCGGCCGTGATGCGGGTGTGGTCGTGGACGGGCAGCGCGGCCGAGCCGGAGACCAGCAGCCGCGCGCCCGCGAGCGCCTCGGCCAGCGCGGGATCGTGTGCCAGGGCTTCGGCGAGGCGGTGGTACATCGTCGGTACGCCGAAGAGCATCGTCCCGCCCGCCGCGAGCGCACGGGCCACGCCGTCGGTGCTGAAGCCGTCCAGGCGGTGCACGGTGCCGCCGCGCCGCAGCGGCCCCAGGACGCCGAGGATCAGCCCGTGTACGTGGAAGAGCGGCAGGGCGTGGACGAGCACGTCCTGCGCGGTCCACCGCCAGGCGTCCGCGAGCGCGTCGAGGGTGGCGCTGATCGCGCGCCGGGGCAGCACCGCGCCCTTGGGCGGCCCGGTGGTGCCCGAGGTGTAGACGATCAGTGCCGGGGTCTCGCCCGCCGGCTCCGCGGGGAGCGCGGCCGGCGCCCGTGCGGTGGCGTCCACGTCGATGCGGGGCAGCGCGGCCAGCGCGGGCGGCAGCGCGTCGCCGGGGGCGGCCAGGACCAGCGACGGGGCGCTGTCGGCCAGGATGTGCGCCAGTTCGCGCGCGCCGGTCCTGGGGTTGAGCGGCACGGCGGGTACGCCCGCCAGCAGCGCCGCCACCACGGCGACGGCGGTCTCCAGGCCGGGCGTGGCCCAGACCGCGACCCGGGGCACGGCGGCGGCACCGGCGCCCGTACGGCCGCCGCCCGTGAGCGAGGACGCCAGGGCTCCTGCGGCGGCGGCGAGTTCGGCGTGGGTGAGGGCGCGGTCGCCGAAGCGCAGGGCCGTCCGGTCCGAGCCTGCGGCCAGCGCCGGGAAGAGTGTGGACACGCCGGGATTCTCCCTTGTTCGTCGGACGGCCCACAGCTATCACGTCGCCCCCGTACGGCGCCCCGCCGCCCCGTAGGGTCTGGGCATGCGCATCGTCTCCCTGCTTCCGGCGGCCACCGACATCGTTGCCGAACTCGGCCTGGCCGGTGATCTGGTGGGCCGCACCCACGAGTGCGACTGGCCGCCGGACGCGGTCGGCGCGGTGCCCGTGGTCACCGCCGCCGGGCTGGACCAGGACGCGCTGGGCAGCCGCGAGATCTCCGACGCCGTCGGCGGTGCCGCGCACACCGGCTCGACGCTCTACCCCCTGGACACCGAGCTGCTCGCCGCGCTCGCGCCCGAGGTCATCCTGACCCAGGACCTGTGCGACGTGTGCGCGGTCTCCTACCGTTCGGTCTCGCACGCCGTACGGATGCTGGACGGCGGCCCCCGCGTGCTCAGCCTGGAGCCGCACACCCTGGACGACGTGCTGGACTGCCTGGTCCAGGTGGGCGAGCTGCTCGGCGCGCGCGGTACGGCGCTGGCCCGCCGCACCCTGCTGCGCGAACGGCTCGCGGCCGTACGGCAGCTGACCTCGCAGCGGCTCGCCACCGGCCGCCCGCGGCCACGGGTGGCGGCCCTGGAGTGGCTCGACCCACTGTGGCCCGCCGGTCACTGGGTGCCC
Source organism: Streptomyces sp. CNH287 (assembly GCF_000424825.1). Taxonomy (NCBI): domain Bacteria; kingdom Bacillati; phylum Actinomycetota; class Actinomycetes; order Kitasatosporales; family Streptomycetaceae; genus Streptomyces; species Streptomyces sp. CNH287. Next base: position 256,619 of record NZ_KE384253.1, read on the forward strand.
GAGCAGATCCGGTACGCGGGCGGGGACCCGCTGCTGGCGGCGGCCGGCGAGCACACCGGGCCGGTGGCCTGGGAGGCAGTGCGCGCCGCCGCGCCGGACGTACTGCTGCTGATGCCCTGCGGCTTCGCCCCGGACCGCACACTGCGCGAATGGGAGCTGCTCACCGCGCTGCCCGGCTGGGCGCAACTGCCCGCCGTACAGCGCGGCGAGGTGTGGGTCCTGGACGGTCCGGCCTACTTCAACCGGCCGGGGCCCCGGGTGGTGCGGGGCGCGGAGATCCTGGCCGGCGTGCTGCACGGGGTGTGCGCCGCGGAGCCCGTAGGGGAGGGGGAGGCCCGCCGGGTGCTGCCGCCCGAAGGCTGACGGCCCCCAGGGAGCGGCGGGCGCAGCGAGGGCCGGGGCGGGCACGAGGGGACGGACGGGGCCGCCGCGAAGGCGCGGGCGCGCCGCCGGGGAGGCCCCGGGCGGGTCAGCCGCGGTGCCAGGACCCGGCCCGAACCCGCCAGTCGTCGAAGAGCGCGGCGTCGCCGCTGAGCCGGAAGGCGTCCTCGCGCACCGAGCGGCGTCCGTAGACCAGGAGCAGCAGTTCGGCCGGCGCTCCGTGCACCGTGACGGCGGCCTCCGCCGGGGCGGCGCCTTCGCCGAGCCGGTGCCAGCGGGGCGCGTCGCCGGTCAGGTCGACCAGCCAGTCGGCCGCCGCGGCGCCGGTGGCGGCTTCCGGGACGGCGCCCGCGCCGCCCGCCGCGCCGCCCGCAATGCCCCCGTCGCCGCGCAGCCGCAGCGTACGGCCGGGGCCCAGCAGCTCCGCGAGCACCTGTTCCGCCAGGGCCGGTTCCGCGGCGAGCAGGGGCGGCAGCGAAGCCAGCTCCAGCCACTCCTCGATCGCGTCGGCGGCCAGGTCCGGCGCCACCTCGCACCGCACCCCGAGGGCCAGTTCGGCGTCGGCGCGGTGCAGGAGCGTGTCGTGCAGCATGCGGCGCGCCCAGGACGACTCGGCATGCCCCGGCACGACCGTCCACACCGAGCCCTCGGGCCCGGCCGCCCGCAGGCTCTCCACCAGCATCCCGGCCCCTTCGGCGAGCCACTCTCCCAGCACGGCCGGGTCCTTGGCACCGGGGCTGTCGGGCCCGCCCGGCCCGGCGGCGCCGTAGGGGTCCTCCTCGATCAGTAAGCGGGTCCCCTGGGTCCGTACCGCCGTCTCGATCCAGCGGTGGGCGCCGCCGAGGTGCCGCACGAGTCTGCCGAGGTCCCAGCCGGGGCAGGAAGGCACCGGGGCCGTCAGGTCCGCATCGGCGACACGGAGCCTCAACTGATCGGTCTGCACGAGGATTTCGGCACAGTAGCGGTCATGGCTCAGGAGTCTCATTGCGTCACGGTAAACCACGTGCGCACACCCGTACGAGAGCCGTGAGGAGCTACCGCCCGCCCGTCCGGAGCGCCTCGAGCGTCTTCGCCACGCGCCGCGCCCGCGTCTCCGCGGTCTTCGCCCCCTCGATGGAGAGCACGTGCCGCCGCCGGTGCGTGTAGGCCAGCTTGTCGTACGCCGCGCGCGCCTCCGGGTCGGCGTCCAGGGCGGCCGTCAGCTCGGGCGGCTCGACCACCACGCGCGGCTCGGTGTCGGCCTCCAGGGACACCTCCACCTCGTCGCCCTCGGCGATCCCGCTGGCCGCGCGGTTCGCCGCGCTGATGCCGACCAGGTGGTATCCGCCCGTGGACGCGACGCGGCTGCGCCAGGTGTGCCCGTTGATCGTGATGACCACGCGGGGCTGCTTGCCCGCGCCGAGGCCCTCGACGACCTCGGCCGGTACCCGCACCCCCGTGGCGTTGCCCGCTGGTTCGACGGTCGCCCGGAACGCCATGTCACCTCTCCCCTCGCCCTGCCCCCTGTGCCGAACTCCGCATGCTGCCACGCCGGTTGCGCCCTCTCAAGCACCCGCCTGCGCCGCGCGGCGCCTGGGGTGTCGGTGCGGTCCGGCGGGCCGCACTCGAGGCGCGGTCGCGCACGCGGAGGCGCTGGCCGTCGCGCCGTAGAGCCTGCGCGCCGCCGCCATCGCGGTGAACCATGGAAATACGAGGAACGAGGCGGGTCACGGCCGAGGACGGCACTCCAGGATTCGGCCGTCGACGGTCCCGATGAGCAAGTTTCCCCGGGGTGCCACAGCGAGGGACAGTGCGGTGGTCGGTGCTCCGTCGACCTCGAGGTCGGTGTGCCACCGTAGCGAGCCGTCGGCAGCGTCCAGTGCGGCCAGGGCTCCGGAGTTGTAGGCCACGTAGACCGTGTCCCCACTTGCGTCGAGGGCGGTGGCAGGATGATCGGTGCGGTACTGCCACCACACCGAGCCGCTCAGGGACCGCCGCACGACGTAGGCGCCACCGGGCTGGAGCCCGTGACCGTGGTGGACGGCTCCCGCATGGACCAGGGACTGCCCGATCTCGACCGCGGGCCCCCCGAAATGATGCTCTTCCGGCACCCAGGAGTGCGGGAAGAGCCGCCGCAACGTCCCGTCGGCGTCCAGGGCGGTGACCCACTTGTCCTTGTGCGGCTCGTCCGGGTCAGTGCCGACAAGGACGTACGGGCGGCTCGCGCGGCGGACGGCGAAGGGGTGGTTGAACAGGTCGAAGTGGCCGACCTCCGGCCCCTCCACCGGACCGTCGAGGTCGCACATCATCAACCGTGCGGGAGGCTTGCGGCGGTCGTCCAACGGCCGGAGGATCGTCTTCCGGCCGCCTGCGACGAGAACCGTGAACACCTCCGGGCTCAAGGTCTCCAGCACCTGCCCCCTCTCGACGGCGATCCGGGCGACCCGGGGAGCGGACGGCCCCCAGCGACTTCCCCTGTGGCGACTGCGACGTTCGGCGTTGGTCCAGACCGATGTGCCGTCGGAGGCCAGAAGCAGCTGCCGGCCCCCTTCCTCGTCCTCGACCGCCCATTGCAGGTCTCCTGACGGCAGCCACGACTCCGCCAGGACCCCGTCCAAAGCGGCCAGCACGCGGCCGTCCTCCATTCCTTCGACAGCCCACACCCGGCGGCGTACGGACCACCGTCGGCCAGCCGAGGTCGCGAGGTCCGCGAGGATTCGGCGGGCCTGACCGCTGCGGTTCTCCCGGACGACCGGTTCCGCAGGGGCGGCCAGCTCCTCGGCACCGATCTCCCCCCGCCCGACGGCACCCCAGTCCGGGCGAGCCACATCGACCGCATGACCCTGCTCGTGTGCCTGCGGGTTCTCCCAGTCGTCGCACGGAGCCAGGACCAGACGCAGTGCCCTCTCGCTGCGCCATTCCACGCCGAGCACTTCCCGCGGGTCCTCCAGGGCGGACACCACCTCGCCGGAGTCCAGGTGGATCAGCAGCAGCTCACCTGCGAACGAGTAGCCGCCGTCGTAGCGCCCCGTACCAGCGGCCAACAGGGGAAGAACGGGGTGGAAGGCGAGAGCCCGGACCGGGTACCAAGAGCGCACCAGGTGCCGGCACCGCAGCCCGCTCTGCTCATAGACACCGATCCGGTACCCCGTCCACCGGGAGTCCGCGGTCCCACTGCCACTCCACTGGACGTGTCCGAGGTCCCCACCCACCGCGACCGTCCGCGAGCGCTCGTCAACGACGGCCGGAGAGGGTTCTCCGATCTCGGCGAAGGGACCGTCGCCGAACACGCGTCGGACTGTCGGCACGGGGGTCATACAGGGTTCCTCCCAGGTCGGTACATGAGCGACCGCCGTTACGGGCGCGGCACGGCGGCAGCCCTTTCAGGGAACGTCCTGGCCGATCGCGCGGATCTCGTTCCTTGAGCGTCACGGTGGCCCCGGCTGACGCTTCCATGTGCCGAAGCGCCACGTCCGAGGCACGCCGAAGTTGATCGACAGGGATCGGCACGGGTGCGGTGGCCATGGGCGCCATCCTTACGCAGTGCAGTGCGGGGGGGGCGCCGGCCTGCGTCAACTGACGGAGGGTCAGGCGCTTTCCCGGGCCGGGGTGCGGCGAGGAGAACCTGCCTATTTTTATGGTACGCCGGTATCATCAAAGCAGGCGACCATCCGGGCCCGTGCCGCACCAGACCCGCGGACGGCGGGACCCGCGCACTCCGAGGGAGACTTCCGTGACCGAGCGCAAACCGCCCGGCCTCAGCTTCGAGAGCTGGGCCGACCGCCAGATCCGCGAAGCGGCCGAACGCGGCGAGCTGGACGACCTGCCCGGCGCGGGCAAGCCGCTGCCCGGCCTCGACAAACCGTACGACGAACTGTGGTGGGTCAAGGAGAAGATGGAGCGCGAAGGCCTCTCCTACCTGCCGCCCGCGCTCGCCCTGCGCAAGGAGGCGCAGGACACCGTGGCCGAGGCGGTCAGCGCGCCGTCCGAGGCGCGGGCGCGGCGGATCGTGGCCGACCTCAACGACAAGATCCGCGAGGCCCTCCGGCACCCCGCGCCCGGCCCGCCGCTCAACCTCTCCCCCCTCGACCCCGAGCCGATCATCGAGGAGTGGCGCCGCCGCCGGTGAGCGCGAAATCCGGTGGCCCTCCCTCTCCCCGAAGGACTAGCCTCCCACTCATGAGTTTCCTCCAGATCTACGGCTGACGCGGCCTGCGGGCGGCGCTTCCGCCCCGCCCTCCCCGCCCGCACCCCGGCGCCGCCATGCGCCCGGGTGCCGGGCCGTCGTGTCCCTTTTCGCCACAGACCTGAGAAGAAGTGATCGCACATGTCCCGCCACGGCACCTCAGCCGCCCGCGCCCATATCGCCATGATCGGCATCCCGGCCGTCAGCCACACCCTCCCCAGCCTGGAGATCATCCGCACGCTGGTCTCCCGCGGCCACCGGGTGACGTACGCCAACGACCCGGCTGTGGCCGAGCTGATCGCCCCCACCGGCGCCGAGTTCCGGCCGTACGCGTCCACGCTGCCCGTCGCGGACAACGACTGGCCGCAGGACCCGATCGCCGCGATGGACGTCTTCCTCGACGACCAGATCCAGGCCCTGCCGCAGCTGCGGGCGCTCTACGACGACGACCCCGCCGACCTGTACCTGTACGACATCGGGTCCTACGCCGCGCGCGCCCTCGCCGAGGCGCAGGGCAGGCCCACCGTCCAGCTCTCCCCCACCTACGTGGCCTGGAAGGGTTACCAGGAGGAGGTGGGCGCGCAGCTCAAGGCGCTGCCCGGAGCCGACGCCCACCTCGGGAAGTTCGCCGACTGGCTCGCCCGCTGCGGGGCCACCACCACGGACGTCGACACGTTCGCCGGGCACCCCGCGCGCGCCCTCGCCATGATCCCGCGCGCCATGCAGCCTTACGCGGACCTGGTCGACCCGGAGGTGGTGACCTTCGTCGGCCCCTGCCTGGGCGAGCGCGCGGACCAGGGCGGCTGGACGCGGCCCGCCGGCGCCGAGCGCGTACTCCTGGTCTCGCTGGGCTCGGCGAGCACCCGGCAGCCGGAGTTCTACCGCCGGTGCCTGGCCGCGTTCGGCGGGCTGCCGGGCTGGCACCTGGTGCTCCAGATCGGCAAGTACACCGACCCGGCGGTGCTCGGGGATCTCCCGCCGGGCGTGGAAGTCCACTCCTGGGTACCGCAGTTGGCGATCCTGGAGCAGGCCGACGCGTTCGTCACGCACGCGGGCATGGGCGGCAGCTCCGAGGGCCTGTTCACCGGGGTGCCGATGATCGCCGTCCCGCAGGCCGCCGAGCAGTTCGCCAACGCCGACAAACTCGTGGAGCTGGGCGTGGCCCGCCGGCTCGACACAGCCGACGCGACGGCGGAGGCCCTGCGTTCGGCGCTGACCGAGCTGACCTCCGACCCGGAGGTCGCCCGCCGGTCGGACGGCCTGCGCGCGCAGGCCCGTGCGGAGGGCGGGGCGCCGCGCGCCGCCGACCTGATCGAGGAGGCGCTGCGCGGCTGAGGTGACGCGCGGCTGCTGAGGTGCTGCGCCGCTGAGGCACACCGGTGCGGGGCGGCCGTGGTCCGGCCGCCCCGCACCCGCCCGCGACCTGCCGGGGAATCCCGCGCAGGTCGCTACGGTTGTGGCCAGCAGCCACCCTGCTCCGGCCCGCCGCAGCGGGCCGGAGCAGCCACCTTCCCCAGGAGATTCCGTTGAACGGCGCCGCTCCCCAGTACCTCACCTTCGACATGTACGGCACCCTGACCGACTTCGCCATCAAAGCCGCCGCCGAAGCGGTGGTCGCGGACGTGGCCCCGCCCGAGCGGCTGGAGACCTTCCTCCACCTGTTCGGCTGCTACCAGCTCGACGAGGCGATGGGCGACTGGCGCCCGTACGAAGAGGTGATCACCCGCGCCTTCGAACGGGCCTGCCACGGCGCCGGGGTCGAGTTCCGGCCGGGTGACGCCGCGAAGGTCTACGCGGAGATCCCCGGATGGGGCCCGCACCCCGACGTCCCGGAGGCCCTCGCGAAGCTCGCCGAGCACTTCCCCCTCGTCATCGTCTCCAACGCCTCGGACGCCCACGCCGCGCAGAACGCCGCGAAGCTCGGCGCACGCTTCCACGCGGTGTACACGGCGGAGATGTCGCGTGCGTACAAGCCGAGGCTGCGCGCGTTCGAGTTCATGTACGAGCAGCTGGGCTGCCGCCCGGAGGAGACGATGCACGTGTCGTCCAGCCCGCGCTACGACCTCCAGTCGGCGACCGACCTCGGCGTGCGGGACACGGTCTACCTCAACAGGGGAACCGAGCCCTCCGCTCCCTACTACCACGCGCACGAGGTCACCTCCCTCGCGGGCGTGGTGGACCTGCTGGGCCTCTGACCTCACGCGGGCCGCCGTCGCGTGGCGGTGGGGCCGCGCTCTCCACCGCCGCGTCCACCACGCCCCCACCGTGGCGGGCATGGCGCCGGGACATCCGGTGTGCCGTTCTCCCGACGACCCCCTCAGCTCCCGCGCGGCGTGCCGTCCCAGCGCCAGGAGGTGCGGCGGGGGCGGCCGGGCAGCACACCGCGCCCGGTGGCCCACAGCAGCGTGGGCCACGGGTCGGTGCCTGCCGGTACGTCGGGGAACAGCCGGTGCAGGACACGTGCGCACAGGTCGTCCGGCGGAGCCCAGGGCAGCCCCAGCCCGGCGGCGATGTCGTGGGTGTGCAGCAGCGTCTCCACGACGCCCATGGCCGCGAAGCCCTCCGGGTCCGAGACCCCGAAGACGTGGAAGGACCGCGCCTCGGGCGGAGCCGTCCGCACCATCGCCACCAGCAGCGCGCCGCAAGCCTCCAGCACCTCCAGCAGCCCGGCGACACCCGACTCGCGCTCGACGTGCACCACGTTGTACGGCCCGCCCGGCCGCCTGGGGAACCAGGTGAACGCGAGGTTCCGTTCGCGCGACGGTGCCTGTGGCCCCAGTTGCGCCGCGTACTGCATCAGGTCGTCGGCGAGGTGCTCGACCGTCTCCCAGCAGTCCCACTCCAGGGCGCCCGCCTTCACGGACCAGTCCCCCGCCACCCGGTCCTCGCCCTCCCGGGTCTCCGCCCGGAGCGTGGCGAGCGAGAGCCGCACCGCGAGGGCGACATCATCGGCGGTGACGGGGCGGAGGGCGGCTGCGGGGGCTTCAGACATGGCCGGACCGTACCAACGGCCCCGCCCGCCGGGCCTCCGAATTTCCCCGGCCCCGACGGGCTCCGACCGGCCCCGACCGGCGCCACCCGACCGGGACGGGCACCGATGGTCGGGCCCGGCGGTGCGGCGGGCGCCTAGGTTGAGGGCTCAGCGAGGAAGGGAGGCCGGCGTGCTGGAACGGCTCAACCAGGCCATGGAACACATCGAGCAGCACCTCGACCAGCGGATCGAGGGGGCCGACCTGGCACGGATCGCGGCCATGTCGGAGTACCACTTCCGGCGGGTCTTCTCCGCCCTCGCGGGCATCCCGCTGTCCGAGTACATCCGGCGCAGGCGGCTGACACTCGCGGGCGCCCAGGTGCTCGCGGGGCGCGAGCCGCTGCTCGACATCGCGGTGCGCCACGGATACGGCTCGGGCGAGGCGTTCGCCCGCGCGTTCCCCGCCCAGCACGGCGTCGGACCCTCGGCGGCCAGGCGCACGGGTGCGGCGCTGCGCGCACAGTCGCGGATGTCCTTTCATCTCGTCGTCGAAGGGAGCAGCAGCATGAGGTACCGGATCGTGGAGAAGGAGGAGTTCCAGGTGGTGGGGAAGCGGGCGCGCGTCCCGCTCGTGCACGAGGGGCTCAACCCGTCGATCGTCGAGTTCGTACGGGCCATCCCGCCGGAGACCCTGCGGCGTATGGAAAAGCTGTCGGACCAGGAGCCGCGCGGGATCGTGACGGTCAGCAGCGACTTGGACGAGAGCCGGGCCGAGGGCACCGAACTGGACTACCACCACGGGGTGGTGTCCGGCCGCTCCGTGCCCGAGGACATGGACGCGCTGCACGTACCGGCGGGGACGTGGGCGGTGTTCGAGAGCGCGGGGCCGTTCCCGCAGGCCCTCCAGCACCTCTGGCGGGACGTGTACGTCGAGTGGTTCCCGTCCAATCCGTACCAGAGCGTGCCCGGGCCGGAGATCCTCCGCACCCAGCTCTCGCCGGACGGGACGGCGGCGGACGCGGAGCTGTGGATTCCGGTGGAACGCGCCTGACAGGTCGCGGCGGCCGGGGCCGCACTGCCTGCCAGTCGGTCAACTCTGCGGTGCCGCGGCTCTGCTGGGCGCCGCCGCGAGGCGCAGGCCCACGCCGATCGCTGTCAGGTCCCGCTCGTACGCGCCGTGGCGGCGGGCGCAGCGCGCCAGGTCCCGGTCATGGCGGAAGGCACCGCCCCGGGTGACGTGCGGGTCGCAGGCCCAGCCCTCCACCTGCGGCACCTCGGGCGGAGCGCCGGGGTAGGGGGCGTAGCGGGTGGAGGTCCACTCGTCGGCGTTCCCCGCCATGTCCAGGACGCCGAACGGGCTGGCGCCTTCGGGGAACGAGCCGACCGGCGTCGTGGTACCGATGCCGAGGTCCACCAGGTTGGCCAGCCCCCTCCGGTACTCGTTCCCCCAGGGGAACTCCCGGCCGTCGTCGCCACGGGCGGCGCGCTCCCACTCGTCCTCCGTGGGCAGCCGCACCCCCGGATCGCCCAACTCCCCTCCCAACCACCGGCAGTAGGCCACCGCCTCCGCCCAGCTGACGCCGATCACCGGATGATCCGGCGGCCCCTGAGGCGTCGGGCGTCCGGTCGCGGTGGCGAAGTCCGTCCACCGGCCCACGGTCACCGGGGTGCGGGCGATCCGGAAGGCCGGGACGTGCACCTCCGTACGCGGCGCCTCCTTCGCATACCACTCCACGGGGACACCGGTGTCGGCATAGCGGCGCGCCACACCCGCCACCTCCCCCACGGGCGTCCCCCGCCACACCGGCCCCGCCGGCACCTCCACCCAGTCCACCGCTTCAACCCGCATGACGCCCCTTCGACCACACCCGGCAATCGGGCCATGCTCACCCAGGACGGAGACCGGGCGCATCGGCCCCCGGGCCCGTCCCGTCCCCGACCATGGGCCGAGGCCGCCTTCGTCCCCGCGTGCGCGGGGAGCAGCATCGTCCGCTGATCCTCCGCGACTTCCCGGCGTTCATCGGCGCCTTCGTGGTGCCCACCATCCTGCTGATCTACGCTGTCGCGCTCGCGGTGTGCGCGGTGCTCCGGTGCCCCCTCCGCGCGCCCTTAGCCCGGCCCCTACGGCGGTACTACCGTCACCCCGAGACCACACGGAGGCGAGCGATGCCCGACGGAAAGCACCGAGGCGACCCATCCGACAAGCCGTGGACGCCGCCGCCCGAACCTCCCAGCCCCGACGGGAAGAAACCCGACGCGAATGACTGACCCGCGGCAGGCCTGCATCGACGAACTCGACGCCGACGCATCCCTGCGGACCCCTTGGGTCCGCCGTGCCTTCACCACCGTCGACCGCGCCCGGTTCACGCCCGCCCGCATCTGGACCCAAACCCCCGGCGCCGACGGCCTCTACCAGGTCATCAGCCGCGACACGGACCCCGAGGCGTGGCAGCGGGCCGTCTGGCATCCTCACCGCAGCGTCATCACCCAGTTCGATGACCACCGACTCCCGGATACTGCGGCGCGCGGGGACTTCACCTCGTCCATCTCCGCACCCGACACCGTGTGCGACCTCCTGACCCGCCTCGATCTCCAGCCGGGAATGCGGGTCCTGGAGATCGGAACCGGGTCCGGGTATTCGGCGGCGCTGCTCTGCGAGCGAGTCGGCGCCACCAACGTGACCACCATCGAGGTCGATCCGCACCTGGCCGGCTGGGCACGAGGCAACCTGGCGGAGGCTGGCTACCACCCGAAGGTCATTTGCGGTGACGGGACGGAAAGCGGCGCCAGCAACGGCCCCTACGACCGGATCATCGCCACAGCCGCCCTCCGTAGCGTGCCGTACCCGTGGGTGGAGCAGGCGGTGGAGGGAGCGGTCATCGTCACGCCGGTCGGCACCGCCTACGCTGCTGGCGCCCTCGCCCGCCTCACCGTCGAAGACGGGGCAGCGTCTGGCCGGTTCGTGGGCACCGCCCGCTACATGTGGGTTCGCGGCCAGCGTCCCCAGCGCGTGATCAACCCGCCTGACGAGAAGCGCAGGACGGCGGCCGTTCTCGATCCGGCTGAGGTGATGTGCGGGGGCTGGGCGCAGGACTTCGCCGTCGGACTGCGGGTGCCGGACATCGACTTCGCCCATCGAGGTGACGGCGATCAGCGGCAGGCCCAGTTCTGGGACCAGGCCGGCACTTCGGTGACGCTCGTCAACTACGGCCGGTGGCAGGAGGAGGGTGCGGTGACCAGCTATGGGTCGCGCGACCTATGGGCTGAAGTCGTCGCCGCCTACACGGGCTGGCGTGCGGCCGGGGAACCCGAGCCCGCCCGGCACGGGCTGGCCGTCTCCCGGACCGGGCAGCAGTTCTGGCTCGACACGCCTGCCCCGGTCGGGGCCGGGCACGACACCGCCTTGCGGTAGAGCCCCCGAACGCGCGCTTCCGTGTGTCCGGGTACGGCTACGGCCACTCTTCGCGGTAGCCGGGGTGATCAGCGCCCGGCAGGGCGAGCGTCCATCCCCGCGTGCGCGGGGAGCAGATGACCAGGGACGACGCCCAGAACCCCCAGTGGCGTCCATCCCCGCGTGCGCGGGGAGCAGAACCTTCTGGGCAGCCCTCCCCAACTCCATACGCGTCCATCCCCGCGTGCGCGGGGAGCAGGTGATCGCTGCCAACAACATAGTTAGCTCTCCGCGTCCATCCCCGCGTGCGCGGGGAGCAGCAGTCCAGCTCCCAGCGGCCGGAGTACGGGCTGCGTCCATCCCCGCGTGCGCGGGGAGCAGGCTGGATGACCTGGGGGTTTATCCGGCGGGGAGGCCGGTTTCGTTCACTTCCCAAGAATGCGGCAAATCACCCGCTGGGTAGCTCATCGGGCCAGGCTAGACCCGTGAGACACACGTCGTTCGCTGCCGTGATCTCGGCTGGGACCGGAGTCGCAGGACATGCTCCCAGCTGCGACGCTGGAGCTCGCGATCAGGCTGGATCGTCCAGCCCATCGCGATCAAGCGCTGCTCGGAGCTGGTTGAGCCACTGTGCTGCGAGTTGGCGCCCGCCGGGGAGTTGGTCGTCTTGATCCCAGCGCCAAGTGATGACCATGGCCAACACGAGGGCCCTGCACTCACGTAGGAAGTCTCGATCCACACCCGGATAGTGCGCGCCGACTTCTTCCGGCGCGTGGGCGAGATCGAATTCGACGGGTCCACGGCAGCACGTCTCAAGGTCTATGAATCGCAGACCGTTCTTCGTGGTCAGCACATTTCCCGGGTGCGGCTCGCCGTGCAGGACCTGCTCAGCGCTGCCACGCTCGGAGATGGTTCGTCGCAGGCTGCTCAACGTGTCGGCGAGAAGCTTCCGGTCCGCATCCGCAAGCTCCGGCGTACGGGCGCGGCTTGCCACGAGTTGTTGGGCCTGCTCGACTCGGTCCGTGAAATGCGGCGTGGGGACGTCGAGCGTGCGCATGCCGACGTGCAGCCGCTTGAGTGCACGGGCGTAGTCCTCCGGCAGGACCGTTTCTGGGGGTTCCGCAGGTGCGTAGTAGGTCCACAGCGTGACCGCGTAGCCGTCACGTTCATAGACGCGCGGCTCCACCCGAGGGTCCAAAGCGGCCACCGGGCTTCCGGCTTCGCCGAGTCGTCGAGCAATGTCGATCTCGAGCTGTGCGACCTGATCTGCCACAGGCGCCACGCGGGCCAGGACGTCACAGGGGAGCAGGCGCAGACTGAGCTTGTTCGAGTCCTGAAGGACGATCACGTCGTCGGCCGCCAAGCCGAGCGACGAAGCGGTCGACGTGGCCGCCGCCACCGCACGCGAGACCTCCGACGCCTGCATCGTCGCCCGACCCCCCACCGTTGAACGCTGCTGCGCTCCCCGAACGGTGCAGCCCGGGGGCACCGTACCAAGTTGTCAGCGGCGAGCCGGGGTGACGTGAGGAGCGGGGCCGCCGCTGCGGCCAACAGCCCATACCGCACGTGCGGGGAGCAGCCCGGCGGCGAGCAGTCCGATGAGTTCGTCGCGCCAGCGACGGACGGATCCGTTCCAGCAGTTCGGGATCCAGCATGTGCAGATCATAGAAGGCCGTTGACGGGGCTTCCCGGAAATTGGGTGTGATCGAGCCTCCGTGACGACTACGGCTGCAGTCCGACGGTCACGTCCAGCCCGCTGCCCTGAGCACAGATACCGCGACGTCAGTGACGGAGGCTGTGCCGACATCGACGGTGAAGTCGTCGACTGCGGACCGGCTGAGGATTCCGTCCAGTTCACCGGACCGGTTCAGGTGCCATTGCAGTGCTTCGGGCTCGCTGTCGTGGCGCTGGGCCAGTCGCTGGTGGATGATCGACAGCTCAGCCTGGAGCCGGCAGACCGCGAGTTCAACACCCACGGCATCGGCCAGTAGCTTCCTCTGGTCCTGGTCTTCAACTACACCGGCGAGGACGAGGCGCTTCGCTCCGGCCTCGAGATAGTGACCGGTGACGCTCTGCAGATTCCTCAGCAGTATGCCGAAGTTGAAACGGTCACCGGGAAGCGCAGGCCACGACTTGCGCAGCCAGTCGAGATCCACGACGGCATGAGGGACCCCGGCATCGGCGAGAAGGTCGCCCACGGCCTCGGCAACGGTTGTCTTTCCCACGCCCACGGTGCCATTGAGGAGGAGGGCGTGAGCGTCCCAAGGGCTGTTTGCGTGCATCTCGGCATCGTACGTCGAACAGCTCGGGCTTCAGAGTTACGCCTGTCACTGGTCGGCAAGCACACGTCACCCACTGATTCAAGCACCGGAAAATCGAAACCCAACCGCTGACAGACGATCTACTACGCGGACAGCTACCCACGACCAGTACAAGCACCCCGAGGATCGATCACACCAGCCCTTTGACCTGCGACTTCAAGTTGGCGGAGGCTCACTCCGGTCCATCCCCACGTGCCCGGGGAGCAGGCTGGATGGCCTGGGGGTTCTCTCCGGGCACAGAGTCGTCCATCGCTTCCCAGGAATGCCGCAAACCACCCACGAGGCCACCTACCGCCCCCCGAAGCGGCGGCGCTTGGATGCCTTGCTCCAGCCCGTGGCAGGGGCCGGAGTCGAGCCCGTGGGGTCCGGGGAGGAGGGGCGGTGGATCAGGGTGAGGCCCTCGTGGTCGATCGGGGACCACTTGTGGTCGAACGTCCGGAAGGTGAAGCCCTGCTCGTTGTTCGTGGAGTAGGCCAGCAGCGCGCGCCCGTTTCCCGCGTACTGCTGGACCTCCTCCCAGAGCACGTCGCGGATGCGGGCCGAGGGGCCGCCGATGAAGACACCGGGGGAGATCTCCAGCAGCCAGCGCGTGAGGAAGCCCCGCAGGCCGGACGGGCAGTTGGCGAGGACCAGCACGGTCACCAGATCACCCCGTCCCCGTAGTTGCGCCCCGAGGCCACGTCAAGGCCGTGGTCCGACTGGAGGGTGACGCGGTCGGTCAGGTCGTCGGCAGAGTCTGCAGGAGGTGCCCCGTCCGCCGGGCTGCCGGGGGCCAGCAGGTGCTTGATGTCCGTGACGCAGCGGTCGAGGAGGCGCGTCTCGTGGACGCGGTCGCGCAGTGCCCGGCGTGTGCGTGCGCCGACTTCCTCCGTGCTTTCGGCAGCGACGTCGAACGCGACGGGGATGCCGATCTCCGTCTTGTACAGGTCGGCGACGTCCAGGACGAACGCCAGCTCGTGCCCCGAGTGGACGAAGCCGAGGCCGGAGGCGCAGCCCAGCGCGGCGACGACGGCCTGGGCGATGCCGTACATGCACTGGGCGGCGGCGGTGACGCCCTGGTTGACCGCGTCGCCGGAGTCGAAGTCGCCCGGTGTGTAGCGCCGGCCGCGCCAGGGGATGCCGACGCGTTCGGCTTCCCTGCGGTAGTGCTCCTTGACGCGTTTGCCTTCCCTGCCGAGCAATTGCTGCCGGGTGAGGCCGGAGACGTCCTCGCCGGGGAAGCGGAGGGTGTACATCGCACGGGCCACCTGGAGCCGGGTGTTCCGGTTGGCCCAGAGGGTGGCCTGCGCCTCCAGCAGGGCGGCGGAGCGGGTGAGGGAGCGTCCGCCCGCGTAGTAGCGGACGCCGTTCTCGCCCACCCACACCACGCCTGCCCCGCATTCGCCGAGCACGCTCATGGCCTGGTGCGTCACGCGCGTGCCGGGGCCGAGCAGCAGCGTGCCCAGGGTGGCGGACGGGATGTGGGTGACGCCTTCGCCGTCCTCCGCCGTGATGGCGTTCGCGTCCCGGTGTATCGTGCACCGTTCGAGGTACACGAAGGAGAGCCGGTCCGCCGCCCGCGTCAGCTCGCGCGGTGTGGCGGCGCGCCGGGTGCCGACGGTCGTCATGGCGACACCTGCGGCGCCGGTGCCAGCGTCAGCAGGCCGCAGCCGTAGGCCTTGGCGCGCCCCAGACCCGCCGTGAGCGTGCGGCGCAGCGCGTCGGCGTCCGTGACCTCCAGGCGTCCGTCGAAGGTGACGGAGACCAGGGGGACGCGGTTCCTGCGGCCTGTGGCCCGTTCGGTCTTCCCGAAGTTGCGGCTGTTGCGGCCGTGCACCAGCAGTTCGTACTGGCTGCCCTCGGGCCGGTGCCGTCGGTCGACGGCGTCGGCCTCGCGCCCCCGCCCCCGCTCCAGGACCCGGAATCCCGCCCGCTCCTGGCGTTGCAGCAGCCAGCCGGTCTGGTGGTGCGGGGTGACGTGTGCGGTGGGTTTCGTCGGCTCGCCGTCCTTGCGGCGGATGCTGTGCACGGGGTTGGCGGTGAGCCGGAAGGCCCAGGTCTGGCCGGGGGTCAGGCGGCCGAGGAAGGCGCTGTAGTCGTGCGTCTGCCAGGTGGCCGTGGTGGGCCAGCCGGCCTGCTCCACGAGGTGGGTGAGGTCGGGTGCGGCGGGGCTGACGAGGTAGAGGTGCACGTCGGTGTCGGCCTTGTGGTCGACGCGCCAGAGCGTACGCGGCGCTCCCGCCTCGCTCTGTGGCGGCGGTTCGGCGAACGAGGCCATGACGGCCGCGTGCATCGTCTGGGGCGAGGTGAGCAGCCGACGGGCCCCCGCACGGGCCGTGTTGAAGCGGAACCGGGTGAGGTACATCGGTCAGTCACCTTCGAACACTGCGGTCGGGTCGTGGTCGGGCGGGACGGGATTCGACGGGCTGGCATCGGGCGGGCCGGGGGCAGCTGCCGGGTTGCGGACGGTGACCCTGCCCGCGCTCACGCTCCGCAGGGCGTAGCGGCGGTGCAGCGGGTCGAAGCTCAGCGGCTGGTCGCGCTGGGTGTCGAGGGGTGCGACCTCGCCGGGTGCGGCGTCGAGCAGGACGTCCAGCTGGACGAACTCCTCGCGGCGACGCCGCCGTTGGTGCCAGCGGGAGGCGCGCCACTCCTCCCCCGCCAGCGCTCCGGCCAGGTCAGTGCCGTCGTGCACGCCCAGGTCCACGGGCCGCGCCGGGGGACACGACCGGCGCCCCAGGTACGGCAGGTACACCGGCTCCCGGACCGCGCGGTGCAGCTCCCGGATCAGCGCCGCGTCGTCGCTCTGCACGGCCGCCACGAACACGCCGTCGGCCAGGTAGAAGCGTTCGGAAACCGGCATGCGCCGACCCGTGTCGGGGTGCACGGCCGTCTGGTAGTCGCGTACGCGGGTGCCCCGCTGGTCCACGCGGACGCCGAAACGCAGCGCGGCCAGGTCGCTCACGTCGGCCTGCCGGTCGCGCCCCTGGGCCGCCGCGAGGAGGCCGATCACTCCGCTCTTGGTCGGTGCCCGCTCCGTCGTGCGGCGGGCGAAGCGGCCCGCGCTGCCCCACGCCTGGAGCGGCCCGGCCAGTTGCAGTGTCAGGACGCTCATGCCGCGTGCTGCCGTACGGCTGCCGCGCCGACGGCCGTGACCAGCTCGGGCAGCGTCAGCTCGGTGCCGAGCCCGGCGAGCTTTCCGGTGCCCTCGCCGACCCGCACCACCCAGGTCTGGGCGTCCGCCGCCCCGTACGCCCGCTCGACCTCGGCGGCGTACGCGGCGAGGCGCTCGCTCGCGGCCCGCAGGTTTCCGCTGCCCGCCTCCGACCGGACCGGCTCCTCGAACGCGCCGACGAAGCTGATGGGCCGCTCCGTGCGGAGCTTGACGACGACGGCGTCGGGCAGCGTCTGGTTGGCGAAGGTGTTGACCTTGCCGGTGGGCAGGGAGGTGACGAAGCCCTGCACGAACGCCTCGACGGCGCGCCGCAGCGGCTCCTCGGCGGGCTCGTCCTCGCGCAGTCCGGCACCCAGGTTGCGGCCGAGCAGGTCGACGTCGACGGCGGCGTAGCGGTAGAGGGTGGCGGAGTTGAACTCGACGGTGCCGATCATCCCGGCACCCGGCTCCGCCTCCGTGTTCCGGTCGTCGACGGCGGTGAAGTAGTCGGACTCGTTGTCCACCGCGTGCACGCTGAGGGCGTGCGCGACCTGCGCCGCCGCGTCGACGTTGATGTCCGCGCCGTCGGCGACCATACGGCCGAACAGCGCGATGTCGACCGAGTGGCGGGTGTCCGCGATCTGCTTCGCCCGGTCCTTGTTCTCCTTGGCCTTGACGAACGCCTTGATGTCCGCCCGGCCCTCGATCGCCAGCGCCGCGAGGCCGTCCCGCTGCCGGGCGCTGAGGAACATCAGGTACGAGGACTCCGGCGGCGGCTTCGGAGTGCCTTCCTTCTTCGCCTTGTCCGCCTTCCGCGCGGGCACCTCGATCTTCGACCCCGTGGCGGCGGTCAGCGTCTCGGCGGCCAGCAGCAGCGCCTCGTCGGTGCCGATGGAGGAGTCCAGCTCCTGGATCGCCCCGGCGAGCAGCTCGGCCACGCGTTTGGTGCGGGTACCCAGGTCCTGCGGGTCCAGCAGGCTCGCGAACGACGCCCGGGTGGCGCGCTTCCATGCCTGGCTGGAGACCCGCGAGCGCCGTACGCCGCCGTAGATCGCGGTCTTCGGCGCGCCGGTGTCGTCACGGTTGAGATTGCTCGGCGGCACGGTCTGGAGCACGTGCAGATCGAGGATGGTGCGGCTGCCCATGGGACGTCCTTGTCGGCGGGGTGGTCGGTCGGGTCTGTGGTGTGTTCAGGCGTCGGTCGGCGGGGGTGCGTCGCCGGGCGGACCGGGCTCCGCGCCGTCGTCGTCCTCGCCGGAGTACGCCTTGGCGCGGTGCGCGTGGAAGCCGCGCCCCCACACCTGGCGGACCTCGGCCATGCCGCCCGGCCGCTGGGCCCTGACGAGCTGGTCCGCCAGCAGCCCGTAGTCCAGCGGTACGCCGTCGGTCCGCAGTCTGCTGACCAGCTCGCGCAGCCGGACGGCGAGCGCGTCGATGTGGTGGGCGCTGCCCACCTGGACGAGCCGTACGCGCATCGGGTCGTCGACGTCCGGTCCGGACACCAGCTGCCGTACGGCGGCGCCCAGGCCGTGGCCCTCCTGGTGCATGGGCTCACTGCGGGACTGCTGGTGCAGTGCGTAGAGGGTGAGGGCGATGTGGACGGCCCTCTCCTGCGGGCTGGGGCCGTCCTCCAGCAGGGTGCCCTCGGGGATGAAGGTCTCGTCGCAGGTGAGGCCCCACACTTCCGGCACGTCCTGGAGGCGCTTCCCGGCGCCGCGGCGCAGCTGCGCGAGCGCGGCCACGGCCGAAGCGTGGTCTGCCAGGTAGGACTTCTGGAGCTGGCGGACGCGTCCGCGGACGAAGGTGCCGGTCCGCCCCAGCGGCGGGGTGCGGTGCCGCTGGGCAGGGCTTGCTGCGGTCATGGGCGGTCCGTGCCTTCCGGGGTCGGTGGCTGCGCGGGGCGGGCGAGCGGGAGGGCGGCGTTCAACGCTCTGCGGAAACGCAGGTCGGCGCGCGAGGAGTTGAGCCAGAGCTTGCCCGCCTTCGTGTCGATGACCCGCCCCTGCCAGGCGGCGTCTCCGGCGTCCGCGACGAGTGCGGCGCCCAGCTCGCGCAGGATGCGGTGGGCCTGGCGTTGCCAGTCGGCGTCGCATGCGGCGGGGTCGTCGCCGGGTGCCAGCTGGGCCAGCCAGTCACGGAACGGGCCGTCCAGCTCCCCGTAACCGCGCTCGCGGGCGGCCGTCCGGGGGGCCTCCGGGCCGACTCCGGCGGCGTCGGCGAGATCGGCGGCCAGGTCTCCCAGGGCACGGACCGCCGCGTCGCTGTGGCCGACCGCGTCCACCGCCGTCTGCCCGAGGGCGCGGTCGTCCGCGTGCAGCAGCACCAGGCGCATGGCCACGCCGTCGTCCACGATCTCGTCGATCACCGACTGCTGCGTCCCGTACGCGGCGCCGACCAACCGGGCGCGGATCAGCAGGTCTTGGGGAAGGTGCCGCTCGACGGTAAGCCGGGCCACCCAGTCGAGGACGCGCGGCCGTACGGTGCCCGCCGCCTCCTGACGCTGCGCCGCGCCAGGAGTCACGCCGGTCACCAGCGCGCCCAGCCCGCGCCAGGCGCTGCGGGCCGGGTCGTGCTCACGCGGCAGGTAGACCGTGCCCAGGCGGAGCTTCTTCTCCTGGGCGGGGCTGCGCCGCCAGGCGGTCATGGGCTCGCGGTCGTGCGTGTTGCGGGACGCCAGCGGGTCGCCGTAGGCCAGTACGACGCCGTGCACACCGCCGGTGTCGTGGTGCAGCCGCAGGCGGCGGGACTGCCAGGTGTACAAGTCGCGCACACCGGAGGGCCGGGCGGCCAGCTCCACGTCCGGCAGCGGGGCCGGACCGGCCGGCGGCCTGCGCCAGGCGGGACGGTCGTCCTTGTCCGCACGCAGGTGGTCGGTGTCCGAGGCGATGAGGTTCAGCAGCAGCGTCCGGGCCAGGGTGGCGTCCTCGGCGAACACGCCGCCCAGGCTCCCGGCCCAGCCCACGCCCTGCGGATAACCCTTGCCGCCCTTGACCCTCGGGTCGCCGACCGCACCCGACTTGATGCCTGCCGGATCGAAGGCGTGCGCGTGCACGACCCAGCGGGCCGCCTCGGCGAAGCTCAGCCGCTGCGCGCCGCGCGCCCGCATGGTGAAGAACCGCGCGCCGTTGGGTACGTCCGCGACGATGCGGTCGAGCGCCGAGAGGTCGCCCTTGGCCGTGTGCAGACCGGCGACCTGGAAGAAGGGCGTGACCGGGTGCAGCAGGTCGAACCGCGCACGGTGCTCACGCAGGTACGCCTCGATCGCCCCCATCGGCAGGGCGCCGCCCTCCGAAACCTCCTGCCACAGCTCCGCCCACTCCTGCGCATCCTCCGGGCCGTCGAGCACGTCGTGCAGGAGGGCCAGCAGCAGCCGCAGCAGCGCGAAATCCTGCGTGGGCACGTCGCCCACCAGGCGCCGTACGTCCGACGCCTGCGCGAAGACCTCCAGCAGGGACAGCTCGGCCTCGGAACCGTCCGTGCGCAGCACGGGGAGCCAGGGCCGGGTGACCAGGTCGAAGGAGGGCGGGGAGGGGTGGCCGGTTTCGGGTTGCTCACTCTGCACGCTGGACCTCAAGACCGTCAGCGGGGTGGTAGCTCAGGTCGAAGCCTGCCAGGGAGGTCTGACAATCCTCGTCCACTACGAGGACCAGCTCGCCCGCGAGCCAGGCGGAGTCCTTGTGCTGCCAGGCGGGCACGTAGTTCTGCTCCAGTTCGTCGATGGCCTGGTCCATCTCCCTGGGGAAGGAGAAGTGGTACGGGAGGCGCAGCCGGGACGCGGCGGCGATCCGGCCGAGGCGCCTTGCGGGCACGGCGTCGGTGGGCAGCTCCAGGCCACCGCGCGGGTTCCCCTTCCGGTCCGGGCTGAGCCAGCCTGCGGTCGTCAACGCGCCGTCCGTGGAACGTCGTTGGAGGACGATGACCTCCAGGCTCTCCTGGCTGTCCCGGACCTGCGCCCGCCCCGCGCGGGTGTCGTCGGCGTCGCCCACCCCCGCCTCGACCCAGCCGATGAGCGGCCTGCCGTCCCGTCCGGCCTCGTTGAGCAGGAAGGTCCTGGCCTTCTCCCGCTGTCTCACCCGCCGGACGGCATGCGCCGACGCCGCCTTGGTGAGCGCGGGCTGCCAGTCGTCCGGGCCGACGGGGCCCGGCCCGTACGCCTGCTGGACGAGGCCGCTGATGTGCTCCGGCAGCCGCACGGTGGTGCCGCTCGGGGCGCGGCCGGTCAGGTGCGGCTCCAGCACGGCGAGGGCGCGCAGCAGCGGGAACTCCTCGTAGACGCGGACCGAACCGGCGACGGGCCGGGGCGGCGTCGCCGTCCAGTCGACCCCGGTGACGCAGCAGCGGGCGGTACGCAGCCGCGCCGGGCGCTCGGACTGGCCCGCGCCGCGCTGGTGGCGGTGCAGCCGGCCCATGCGTTGCAGGAGCAGGTCGGCGGGGCACAGGTCGGTGATCAGCAGGTCGAAGTCGATGTCGAGGGACTGTTCGGCGACCTGGCTGGCGACGACGATGTGGCCGCCGTCGCGCCGCCTCGGGGGCTTCGCGGCGGGCTCGGCTTCGGGGTCGGGGGCGGACTCGGGGTCGGACTCGGGCGCACCCGGCGGCCCGAAGTGGGCCAGCAGTTCCTTGTCCTTCTCGCTCCGGTCCAGGTCCAGGAAGCGGGCGTGCGCGACGGTGACCCGGTCCGCGCCGAACCGGGCGCGCAGGTGCGCGGCGGTCTCCAGCACCCGCCCCACGGTGTTGCGGATGACGAGTGCGCAGCCGCCCTCGGCCAACGCCTCGTCCAGGACGGCGGCCAGCGCCTCCGGTTCGTCCCCGAGGCGTTCGACGGTGACGTCGGTGCCACGCCCGGACGCCTCCGGCAGGGCCAGCCGCGGGGCCGCTCCCGGCGTCACGGCGGCGAGCAGCGGATAGCCGTCCGCCGCCGCCAGCTGCTCGTACGCTCCCTCGTGCCCCGCCGCCCGGGGCCCCGCGTACGCCTCGGCCAGCTCGCGGCGGCGCCCGGCGGGAAGCGTCGCGGAGAGCACGACGACGGGCACGCCGTAGGCGCCGAGCCAGGAGAGCACCCGGTCCAGATAGGAGTTCATGTACGCGTCGTAGGCGTGCGCCTCGTCGATGATCACGGTCTTCCCGGCGACCGCGAGATGGCGCAGCGCGAGATGGCGGCTCTTGAGACCGGCGAACAGCAACTGGTCGATCGTGCCGACGACGAAGGGCGCCAGCATGCCCTTCTTGCGGCCCGTCAGCCACTGGTGCGCGACGAGTTCGGCAGGTGCGGCGCGCTCGCCGCCACTACGGGCCGACGCCTCGTGCCCGGCGTCCCGGTCGACGTCCGCGACCGCGCTCCCGTACTTGCCCGCGTGCACGAGGTCGCCGTACTCCTCGTTGAGCGCGGCCTTGGAATGCGCGAGATGCACGGCGTACGCGCCGGTCCGGGCCACCGGGCGGGCGTCGGGGAGGGCACGCAGCCAGGAGAGCATCCGGGGGAACATCGCGTTGCCGGTCGCCATCGTGGGCAGCGCGACGAAGCAGCCACCCGCACCGGAGCGCGCGGCGAAGATCTCCGCCACCGCCAGCGCGGCCTCGGTCTTCCCCTCCCCCATCGGCGCCTCGATCACCATCAGCCCGGCGGCGGGCATCTCGCGCGCCATCCGTACGGCCGCCTCCTGCACGGGCCGCACCCGGGCGCCGAGCGGTAACCGGAAGCGGGCGGCGAACAGGTCGTCGGCGCTCCCCTCGGGCTCCACCGCGCGCCACGGGCGCGGTAGCGCCAGCTTGTGCCAGGCCGCCTCGACACGCTCGGCGCCGGTCCGGGTCTCGTCGGGGAAGTACGGGAACAGCTCGGGGTTGCTGGCGATCCAGTCCGCGACGATGACGAGCGCGGTCAGCAGCACCTGCACGGGCTGCGGCAGCTTGACGTCCTGCCAGTCCTTGAGGCGGTCGCGCACGTCGTGCGCCTCGGCCGCCACGTCGAGGAGTTCCCACTGCACCTGCTGCCACACGGGCTCGCTGCCCGGGGTGCGCAGGAGGGCGGGGTGGGCGTGGAGGTGGTGGAGGTCGGAGTGCCCGGGCGGCACGCCGTGGTGGCCCCCGGCGATGATCGCGAACTGCGCGGTCGCCGGAGCCGCCCAGCCGTGCCGCTCCTCCAGCCACCGCTGGATCAGCACCTGCCCCGCGAGGCCGTGCGGGGCGAGCCTCCGGTTGACCAGCTGCTTCTGCAACGGCATCTCCAGGCCCTGCGCACGCATGGCGTGCGCCAACTCCTCGACCTGGCAGGCGAACGCGGGCGTCGCCTTCCCGACGTCGTGCGTGGCGGCGAGCCACCCGACCAGCCGCCGCCCGTCCTCCGCCCCACCGGGAAGCGCGTCGGCTACCAGCCGGGCCACCTGGCACGGCAGCCACTCGTCCCACAACAGCCCGGCCACGGCCCCGCTGTCGGCCATGTGCCGCCACAACGGCAGCCACCCGCCGGCGTCCCGCTCATGCTTGGCCCACACGGTGCGCGCGGCACGCGAGAGCCCACCAGACCGGGCCCAAACGGGGCTTTCCACGTTCATGCGGCACATCTAATCGGTGTGGCGGCAAAGACACACAGAAAACCCGGAAACTTGTCACATCAAATTGTCGTGGGGCGAACGCCGTGCGCGCGTGGGGAGTTGGGGGCGAGCGCGCAGGGCGGCCCGACATCCCCGCGTGCGCGGGGAGCAGCGCCCGTCCGTCCACGCAACCAGCGCATGAGCGGGTCCATCCCCGCGTGCGCGGGGAGCAGATGGGTAACGTTCCACCTTTGCCGAGTGGTACGGGTCCATCGCCGCGTGCGCGGGGAGCAGGCCGTCACGGAGGTGACAGCGGCCCGGATCATGGGTCCATCCCCGCGTGCGCGGGGAGCAGA
>NZ_KE384253.1:279891-407763 GCF_000424825.1 Streptomyces sp. CNH287
GCAGGGTCCATCCCCGCGTGCGCGGGGAGCAGGGCTCGGTGGCGAGGACGACGAGGTCGGGGAGGGGTCCATCCCCGCGTGCGCGGGGAGCAGTGCCGGTCAGGATCTCCACTGCCACCGCGGTGGGGTCCATCCCCGCGTGCGCGGGGAGCAGGGCACTGGCTCGCCGAGGTCGTCGCGGTAGCAGGGTCCATCCCCGCGTGCGCGGGGAGCAGGGCTCGGTGGCGAGGACGACGAGGTCGGGGAGGGGTCCATCCCCGCGTGCGCGGGGAGCAGTGCCGGTCAGGATCTCCACTGCCACCGCGGTGGGGTCCATCCCCGCGTGCGCGGGGAGCAGGGCACTGGCTCGCCGAGGTCGTCGCGGTAGCAGGGTCCATCCCCGCGTGCGCGGGGAGCAGGGCTATTACAAGGTTCACACGCCGCTCGGGACGGGTCCATCCCCGCGTGCGCGGGGAGCAGTCGTCGCCGTAGCTGTACCCGTAGCTGTCGCAGGGTCCATCCCCGCGTGCGCGGGGAGCAGTCCAAGGGTCTGATGCAGACGATTCCGCCTACGGGTCCATCCCCGCGTGCGCGGGGAGCAGCGGCCGTGCCAGCGGGGACGAGGAAGTAGAGGGGGTCCATCCCCGCGTGCGCGGGGAGCAGGGCGACGGCGCGGAGGTGGGGGCGCTGCTGGCGGGTCCATCCCCGCGTGCGCGGGGAGCAGACCTGCACCTGCGCAGGCTACTGATCAACGTCGGGTCCATCCCCGCGTGCGCGGGGAGCAGACTGGGTGACCTGCGGGTTTACCCGGTGGGAAGGTCGGTTTCGTTTACTTGTTGGGAATGCGACAAATCGCCCGGCGGGGAGTTCATCGGGCCAGGCTAGCGCAGGGCGACCTCGGCCCAGATGGTTTTGCCGAGGGGTTCGTGGGTCTGGGTACCCCAGTTCGTGGCGAGGGCGGCGACCAGGAAGAGGCCGTAGCCCGATTCTGCTTCGACGGGCGGGAGTTCGGGGGCGAGCGAGGGGCACCGTTCGTGGCAGGCGTCGGAGACGTCGATGCGGATCGCGTCGCGCAGGAGGGTGACCTGTAGCTCGAAGTCCGCTCCGGACACGCAGCCGTGGCGGACCGCGTTCGCGCAGAGTTCGCCGACGATCAGTTCCGCCGTGCGGGTCGGCGCGCTGTCGTACGGATGCCCCCAGGAGTTGAGCCGGTCGGCGGCCAGATGGCGGGCGAGGCGGACGCCGCGAAACGTGGGGGTGAATCGCATGCAGAAGAGGCGGGTAGGGACGGCGGGGGGAGTTTGTGGCTTCACAGGGTGACCATCCCGTCACTCCGTCTAGAGTGGCCAGATCAGTCCGGTGTACCGATCTGCGGCGTACGGGCTGGTACGGGACGTGTACGGGCTGGACCGCTCTGACGGGGAGGTGGCGGGCATGGGCCGCCAGACGACGACGAGGAAGACGCAGTCCCAGCAGCAGGACGACCGGCCGGAGGCGTGGCGCTGCTACGGCCGCCTGGTCAAACTCTTCCGTGAACAGGCCCAGTTGACGCAGTCCGCGTTGGCCGACGGCGTCGGGTACTCGTACGAGCAGACCTCGTCCATCGAGCAGGGCCGCCGCCCGGCGAAGTACACGTTCACGGAGGCGGCCGAACGCGTGCTGGGTGCGCGGGGCGCGCTGTTGGCGTTGCAGGAAGAGGTCGAACTGGCCAAACTTCCCCGGTTCTTCCAGGACTTCGCGAAGATCGAGCTGGAGGCGGTGAGCCGTTTCCAGTACGAGCCGCAGCTCGTACCGGGGCTGCTCCAGACCGAGGAGTACGCGCGGGCCGTCTTCAGTGGTCACGTGCCGCAGTTGGAGCCCGAGTTGTTCGAGCAGCATCTCGAAGCGCGGATGGAACGGCAGAAGCTGCTGACCCGCACGCCGAAGGTGCAGTTCTCGTTCGTGGTGTGGGAGCCGGTGCTGCGCAACCCCGTGGGCGGTCCGGCCATTCTCCGGTCCCAGCTCCGCCGCCTGGTGGAGGTGACCAAGCTGCCCAACGTGGAGATCCAAGTCGTGCCGATGCGCGCGGGCATGCATCCGGGGCTCAACGGTCCGATGGTGCTGCTGGAGACTCAGGGACACCGGCGAGTGGCCTATCTGGAATCCCAGGACACGGGGGTGGTGATCACCGAGGCGCACACGGTCAGTGACTTCGGATTGCGGTATGGCAAGCTGCGCTCGCAGGCCCTCAATATCGAGGAGTCCGCGCGTCTGATCGAACTTGCGGGGGGAGAGCAATGAGCAGCGAGCTGACCTGGTTCAAGAGCAGCTACAGCGGCAGTGGCGGTGGCGACTGCCTTGAAATCGCGGTCAGTTGGCGGAAGTCCAGCCACAGCGGCAGCGACGGCGGCAACTGCGTGGAGGTCGCCGCGTGCCCCGGCGCCGTGCATGTGCGGGATTCCAAGGATGTCGGTGGCCCGCAGCTGGCCGTGGCGCCGGAGGCGTGGCGCGCGTTCGTCGTCATGTGCAGTGGTATCGGCTGAGCAGCGCGGGCAGGGACGTGCCGATGGGTTCGCGGAGGATCTCGTCGGCGCGGTCGTCGTACGGGGTGGGTTCCGCGTTGACGATGATCAGGCGGGCTCCGTGGTCGGCGGCGAGGCCCGCGAGGGAGGCGGCGGGCTGGACCTGGAGCGTGGTGCCGACCGCCACCAAGACGTCGCACGCCTGCGCGATCGCCATCGCTTCGGAGATCACCTCGGGATCGAGCTGCTGACCGAACATCACGGTGGCCGCCTTCAGGATGCCGCCGCAGTCCCGGCAGTCCGGGTCGTCCTCCCCCGCCGCGACGCGCTTCAGCGCCTCCTCCATCGTGGACGTCGCCCCGCAGGCGGTGCAGACGACCTTCCGGGCCGTGCCGTGCAGTTCGAGGACCTTGCGGGGTGAGGTGCCCGCGAGCTGGTGCAGGCCGTCGACGTTCTGGGTGAGGACGCGGACGGCAGCACCCGAGCGCTCCAGTGCGGTGATCGCGTGGTGCGCGGCGTTCGGTGCGGCGCTCAGGGCCGGGGTGTCGCGCCGCATGAGCCAGGAGCGGCGGCGGACGTCGGGGTCGTTCATGTACGCGCCGTACGTCGCGAGCTTCTCTGCGCCGGGGTCGCGTCGCCACAGGCCGTTGGGTCCACGGTAGTCGGGGATGCCGGAGTCCGTGGAAATTCCGGCGCCGCTGAGGATTGCGACGAGCGTCATGCGGGGAGCGTACGCAGCGGATCGCGGCACGGCGACGCGATTACGGGCCGGGCCCGGCGCCTGCTCGTGACCGTCCGGCGCACGGTGTTGGCCGTCGGGCGATCGAAGGTGCCCGCTTGCGGCCCTCTTCCTTACGCTTCGTGCCTGACGGGGGATCACGGGCTTACCTTGGGCGGCAGCAGCACGAAAGCGGCCCCCGGCAGGTGCTACCAACACCACACCGAGGGCCTACACCGACAGTTGGACAAGGACCCCACTGACGATGCCCCGCGATGTTAACGCGCCCGCGCGCCCGCCCTTCCTCCAGACACCCGAAGCGCTCATCGACGACGTCGGCCTGAGCGACGCCGCGCTGCGCCTCCTCCAGGCGCTCGCCAAGCTCGCCCCGCGCAACCGCCAGACCAGCGACACCGTCGCCCGGAAGCTGCGGATGGGCAAGGACAAGACCAACGCCGCCCGCAAGTCCCTGCGCATGCATGGGCACTGGCACGCGCGCAAGCGGCAGAACGTACGCGGCCAGATCCGGGAACAGCGGCTGGTCTCCCTCGTACCGCTGCGCGGCGGGGACGAAGTCGCGGCCGGATGGGCGGCGGCGGAAGACGCCGCACGGCTGGGCAAGGACACCGCCGCTTCGCGCAGGCTGGGCGTACGGCTGGTCAACTCGGCGGCCTGGGCGGCGGCGTGGCCGGCGCAGGGACCGGCGGCCGGTCCACCCGCCACGCGGAGCACCCGGCGGCGCCCCCTGGCGGGGGATCAGACGGAAGCAGAACAGACCCCCCTCCCCGTCCCCACGCCCGCACCCGCGACGCGGGAAGGCGCCGTGCCGAAGACCGAGCCGGACGCCGCGCCGCTGCCGCCGCTGACGGGGCCGCTGGCCCCGTACGCCGCGCGGGCGGAGCGCGTCCTGTTGCGACTGCGCCGCTCCGCGCCGCAGCTGGCGCTCACGGCGCCGGACGCGCGCGAACTGGCCCAGCTCGCCGGGCACTACCTGCTGCGCGGCGAGGGGCCGGAGACCGTACGGGCCGTGGTCGTGCAGGGCCTGCCGGAGGAAGGGGTGCGGTGCCCGCGCGGGTTCGTACGGGCGCGGCTGCTGCGGTATCTGCCGCCGCTGCCCGGCTGGGAGCGCCCGGCGGCGCCGCTCGCGGAGGTGCGGCGGGCGCCGGAGCCGCCGCGCCCCGGCGGTCCCGTCGAGCGCATCCGGAGCGGGGAGGGCTGGCGCTCCGTGCTCGGCTCCGCCGCCCCGGACGGGGCGGCGCCGTCAGCGGCGGTAGAGGCCGATCAGGCGGGCGAGGTGCTTGCCCGCCGCCCGTAGCGGCTCGTCGTCGCGGGCGACCTGCGCGGCCAGTTCCGCGCCCTCCAGGGTGCTGATGACGGTGCGGGCCAGCTCGCGCGCGTCGTCCTCGGGAATGCCGACGCCCGGTTCGCGGAGCTTGTCGAAGACGAGGTCCTGCCAGCGGGCGAAGGCTTCGGCAGCGGCCTGCTGGATGTCGGGGGCGCGGCCCGCCGTGCCCAGGGCGGTGGCGGTGACGGGGCAGCCCTCGATCCAGTCGGACGCGCGCAGCCCGTCCGCGAGCATGTCGCAGCAGGCGGCGACGGCCGCTCCGGGGTCGTCGTGGGCCGCCAGCGCCTCGCGCAGAGCTTCGGCGAACTCCTGGTCGCCGTGGCGGACGGCGGCGACGGCGAGCTGCTGCTTGCCGCCGGGGAAGAAGTGGTAGACGGAGCCGAGGGTGGCCCCGGCCTCACGGGAGATCTGCTTGATGCCCGTGCCGTCGTAGCCCTGGCGCTGCATCAGCAGCGAGGTCGTACGGACGATCCGCTCCCGGGTGCCGAGGGCGGGGGCGGGGGCCGTCCCGTCGTGGGCGCTGGTGGTCTTCACCTGCCCGAGCCTACCGGATAGAGCGTTCGTTCTAGAGATGCGCTACGCTCCCTACTAGATAGAGCGTTCGTTCTAGTGGCGCCCCGTGCAGACACGTGCGCCATGCAGACAGAGGAATGGTGATCCCATGAGCAAGCAGCCGGTGACCGTGATCGGGCTCGGTCCGATGGGCCAGGCGATGGCGCAGGCGTTCCTGGACTCCGGTCACGCCGTGACGGTGTGGAACCGGACGGCGAGCCGCGCCGACGCCCTGGTGGCCAAGGGCGCCGTGCGCGCGGCGACGGCGCGGGCGGCGGTCGCCGCCAACGAGCTGGTGATACTGAGCCTGACCGACTACGACGCGATGTACGAGATCCTCGAACCCGCCGCCGACGCACTGGCGGGCCGGGTCCTGGTCAACCTCAGCTCGGACACCCCGCAGAAGGCGCGGGACGGGGCGAAGTGGGCGGCCGGGCACGGGGCCGGATATCTGACCGGCGGGGTGCTGACGCCCCCGTCAGGCATCGGCGACCCGGAGTTCTCGACGCTCTACAGCGGGCCGCCGGACCTCTTCGAGGCCCACCGCAACACCCTCGCGGTGCTCACCGCCACCGACTACCGGGGCGCGGACGCGGGGCTGGCGGCGCTGTACTACCAGCTGAACATGGACGTGTTCTGGACGACGATGCTCGCCTGCCTGCACGCCTTCACGCTGGCCGGGGCACACGGCATCAAGGCGTCGGAGCTGCTGCCGTACGTGCGCAGCGCGGCGGACGTGGCGCAGTTCCTGGAGTTCTACGCGCCCCGTCTCGACGCGGGCGAGCACCCGGGCGACGTGGACCGGCTGGCCATGGGGGTGGCGAGCGTCGACCACGTCGTGCACACGACGAAGGACGCGGGCGTGGACGCGGCGCTGCCGGAGGCCGTGCTGGAGATCTTCCGGCGCGGGCTGGCGGCCGGGCACGGGGGCGACAGCTTCACCAGCCTCACCGAGGTCCTGCGGCCCGCCGCGAAGTAGCACGCGGGCACGGCACGTCGGCGGGCGCCCGGTGCGGACCGGGCGCCCGGCACACGCTCAGGGGCGCCCGTGGTGCCGGGCCCACTCATGGGCCAGCACGGACATCAGGATCGCGTCCACCCGCTCGCCCTCCCAGTACAGCGCCTCGCGCCGCACCCCTTCGGCGACGAAGCCCGCCTTCTCGTACGCGCGCCGGGCGCGGGGGTTGTGCGGGTAGACGTCCAGCGAGACGCGGTGCAGGCCCAGCTCCTCGAATCCGTAGCCCACCAGCAGCCTGGTCGCCTCGGTGCCCAGGCCGCGCCCGTACACGCCGGGGACGAAGGCGATACGGAAGTTGCAGCTCTCGTTGTCCGCGTCCCACTCGTTGAGCACGGCCTCGCCGATGCAGCGGCCGGTGGCGCGCTCCACGACGGCGAGGTCCAGCCGGTCGTCCTGGTCGGCGCGGCCGGCGTACCAGGCCCGGACGCGCGCCTCCTCGAACTCGCCCTCGTCGTGGCTGCCCGTCAGCCGCGCCACCTCCGCGTCGCGCAGCATCGGCAGCAGGGCGGCTGTGTCATCCTCCGTGACGGGGCGGAGTTGGACCAGCTCGCCGTCGATCGTGGGCTTGTAGCGGAAGTCGCGGCGCGGCACGGTGCCCGCATGAACGTTCATCCACGCAGTATGTGCTGCTGCCGGATGTGTTGTCACACCGGATTTCCGGTGCGCCAGAGCGGGCGTCGCGCGCCTCGAGGGGGCACAGTGGGCGCCGTGCGCGCGGAGCACCGTGCGCCCAGGACGGGGAGAGGAGGCGGTCCGTGACCGAGGAGGGCGAGGAGGAGCGCGTCGGGCAGGCGGGGCGCGCCGGAGAGGACGCCACGGAGCGTACGGAGGGGCGTGGCGGCGCGGGCACGGGCGCGCGGGCCACCGGCACGGGCGCCGAGGCGGAGGCGGCACCGCTGCGCTGCCTGGTGACCGGTGCCAGCGGCTACGTCGGCGGCCGGCTGGTGCCGGAACTGCTCGCGGCCGGGCACGAGGTGGTGTGCCTGGCCCGCACGCCCGCCAAGCTGCGCGACCACCCGTGGGCGTCCGAGGTCACGGTGGTGCGCGGCGACGTCACGGACGCCGCGTCGGTCGGCTCGGCGATGCAGGGCGTGGACGTCGCCTACTACCTGGTGCACGCGCTGGGCAGCGGCAAGGACTTCGAGGCCACCGACCGGCGTGCCGCCCACATCTTCGCCGAGCAGGCCGCCGAGGCCGCAGTGCGGCGGCTGGTCTATCTGGGCGGGCTCACCCCGGCGGGCGTGCCCGAGCGGGAGCTGTCGCCGCACCTGCGCTCCCGGGCGGAGGTGGGCCGGATTCTGCTGGACGCGCCCGTGCCGGCGGCGGTGCTGCGGGCGGCGGTGGTGATCGGCTCCGGGTCCGCGTCGTTCGAGATGCTGCGCTATCTGACCGAGCGGCTGCCCGCGATGGTGACGCCGCGCTGGGTGCGTACGCCGATCCAGCCGATCGCGGTGCGGGACGTGCTGCGGTACCTGGTGGGCTGCGCGCGGCTGCCCGCCGGGCTGAACCGCACGTTCGACATCGGCGGCCCGCAGGTGTGCACGTACAAGGAGATGATGCTGCGCTACGCGGCGGTCGCCGGGCTGCCGCGGCGGCTGATCGTGCCGGTCCCCGTACTGACGCCCGGGCTCTCCAGCCGGTGGGTCGGCCTGGTGACGCCGGTGCCCGCCTCGATCGCCCGGCCGCTGGCGGAGTCGCTGCGGCACGAGGTGGTGTGCCGGGAGCAGGACATCGAGCAGTACGTGCCCTCGCCGCCCGGCGCCCCGCTCGCCTTCGACCGTTCCGTGGAACTGGCGCTGCAACGCGTCCAGGAGGCGAACGTCGCCACCCGCTGGTCGTCCGCCTCGGTGCCCGGCGCCCCCAGCGACCCGCTGCCGACCGACCCCGACTGGGCGGGCGGCAGCCTCTACACCGACGAGCGGGAGCAGCGAGTCGACGCGCCGCCGGAGGCGCTGTGGCGGGTGATCGAGGGCATCGGCGGCGAACACGGCTGGTACTCGCTGCCGGTGGCGTGGGCGGTACGGGGCTGGCTGGACCGGCTGGTGGGCGGCGTCGGGCTGCGGCGCGGACGGCGCGACGCGACGCGGCTGCGGGTGGGCGACTCGCTGGACTTCTGGCGGGTCGAGGAGATCGAGCGCGGGCGGCTGCTGCGCCTGCGCGCGGAGATGCGGCTGCCGGGGCTGGCGTGGCTGGAGCTGCGGTCGGCACGGGACGAAGCGGGGCGCACCGTCTACCGGCAGCGCGCCGTCTTCCATCCGCACGGGCTCGCGGGGCAGGCGTACTGGTGGGGCGTCGCGCCGTTCCACGGGCTGGTGTTCGGGGGCATGGCGCGCAACATCGCGCGGGCCGCCGCGCAGTCGGCCGCGCCGGACGGGGGGCGCGGCGACGCGGGGCGGGCGGCGGACGGCGCGGGGCGGGCGGGGCGCGGCTCCGAGCGGGCGGAGCGCGACGGATGAGCGTCTCGATCGCGCTGTTCACCGCCGATCTGCGGGTGCACGACAACCCCGTGCTGTGCGCCGCGCTGGCCGCCGCGCACCGTACGGTGCCGCTCTTCGTGCGGGACGCGGGCGTACGTGCGGCGGGCTTCGACGCGCCCAACCGGCGGGCGTTCCTCGCGGACTGCCTGGCCGACCTGGACGACTCGCTGCGGAAGCGCGGCGGCAGGCTCGTCGTCCGCGAGGGTGACGTGGTGGGCGAGGTGTGCGCCGTGGCGGCCGAGACCGGCGCGGCCGAGGTGCACGTGGCGGCCGGAGCCAGCGGCTACGCGCGCCGCCGCGAGGACCGGCTGCGCGCCGCGCTCGCGGCACAGGGGCGCGAGCTGCGGGTGCACGACGCGGTGACGACGGTGCTGCCGCCGGGCGCCGTCACGCCGCAGGGCCGGGATCACTTCGCGGTCTTCACCCCGTACTTCCGGCGCTGGTCGGCGGCGGCGCCGCGCGGCGTACGGCGCGCTCCGGAGGCGGTGCGGGTGCCGGAGGGGGTCGGCTCGCGGGAGCTGCCGTCCCGCGCGGCGGTGGAGGGGGCCTCCCCCGGCCTGGCACGGGGCGGGGAGGCCGAGGGCAGGCGGCGGTTCGCGGCGTGGGCGGGCCGCGCGGCGAGCGGCCTGCGCAACTACGCGGAACGGCACGACGACCTGCCGGGCGACGCGACGTCCCGGCTCTCGCCGCATCTGCACTTCGGCACGCTCTCGGCGGTGGAACTCGTGCACCGCGCGCGGCGACGGGGCGGCGGCGGGGACGAGACGGCGGCCGGCGCGGACGCGTTCGTACGGCAGCTGGCCTGGCGGGACTTCCACCAGCAGGTGCTGGCGGCCCGCCCAGCGGCGGCCTGGTGCGACTACCGCACCCGGCACGACGCCTGGCACGACGACCCGGCGGAGATCGCGGCGTGGCGCGAGGGCCGTACGGGGTATCCCGTCGTGGACGCGGCGATGCGGCAGCTGCGCCACGAGGGCTGGATGCACAACCGCGGCAGACTGCTGGCCGCCTCGTTCCTCACCAAGACGCTCTACGCCGACTGGCGCGTCGGTGCCCGCCACTTCCTGTCGCTCCTGGTGGACGGGGACGTGGCGAGCAACCAGCTCAACTGGCAGTGGGTGGCGGGCACCGGGAATGACACGCGGCCGAACCGGGTGCTCAACCCGGTCCGCCAGGCCCGCCGCTTCGACCCGGACGGGGCGTACGTACGGCGGTGGGTGCCGGAACTGGCCGACGTCGAGGGCGGCGCCGTGCACGCCCCGTGGCGGCTGGCGGCAGCGCGGCGGGCCGGTCTGGACTACCCGGAGCCGCTGGTCGATCCGGAGGCGACGGCGGAACGGTTCCGGGCCGCACGGGGGCTGCGGTGATCAGCCCGCGATGCTCGGCCCCGGGCTGATCAGCACCTCGCTGCCGACGGGGACGAACCCGGCGGCGAGGAAGGCCCGCAGGGAGCGGGCGTTGCCCGGAGAGACGGCGGCGAAGACCGGCACGTGGGCCGGGACGAGGGCCAGGGCGTCACGGAGCAGGGCACGGCCGTGGCCACGGCTCCCGTCCGGGCCGGGCGAGCGGCTTGGGTCCAGTTCGACGCTGAGTTCGCGGCGGCCCGCGAGGCCGTCCGCGAGGGTGACCAGGCCGCGGGCGTCCCCGTACACGCGCACGCCGGTGCGCAGTTCACGGGCGTGCCGCACCCGCGGGTGGGCGTCGAGGTCGTGGCGCTCGGTCAGCGGGGAGGCGGCGCTCGGGCCGTCACCGCCGGACGCGCCCTGCTCCGTGCCGACCTGGCCCGTGCCGACCCGCCCCGTGCCGCGGGCGACGAGGGTGGCGTCGACGCAGCCGATCCGCCCCCCGCGCCCCGCCAGCCAGCTGAGGAAGCCGGGGGCGAGGGAGGCGCCGAAGCCGTCCGCGCCCTGGGCGCGCACCGCCGCCTCCGGGCGCGCGGTGGCCACCACCGCGTGCCCGGTGAAAGCGACGGAGCACGCCAGTCCGCCCGGCAGCGGCGGCGTCACGGTGACGCCGCCGTCGACGGGCGGAAAGCGGCCGTCCGCGGCGTCGAGGAGAAGGCCGAGCAGCGGGTGCGGTGCCCCGGCCGGTGCCCCCGGCGCCCGGTCCGTCAGTGCTCCACCGTCAACGGCCGCCGTCCGCGAGGCGGGCGAGGAAGAGGCGCAGCGCCGCGTTGAACTCGTCGGGGCGCTCCAGGTTGGGCATGTGCGCCGAGCCCTCGATGACCGCCAGGGTGGAGTCGGGAAGCCGCTCGTGCATGAACTCGGCGTCGCTGACCGGCGTGTACTCGTCGTCGGTGCCGACGACGACCAGCGCGGGCACGGAGACCGTCCTGAGCAGCTCGCGGTAGTCGGGACGCTCGGCCCGGCCGCGCAGGGCCGCCGCCGCGCCCTCCGGCGGCGTGTCGCGCATCATGCGCAGTACGTGCGCGGCGACCGTGGGCAGCGTGGTGAGGTTGTACGGGGCGACCATCTTGTCGAGGACCTCTTCGGCGTGGCCGCCCATGCCCTCGGCCAGCAGCCGGTCGGCCATGGCGTTGCGCCCGGCCTTGCCCTCGGGGGTCTCCGGGGCGGCGAAGGTGTCCGCGAAGAGCAGGCCGGTGACGCGCTCCGGAAAGAGACGGTAGAACTCCATGACGATCTGGCCGCCCATGGACAGGCCGCCGAGGATGACCCGGTCCAGCCCGAGATGGTCCATCAGGCCCGCGGTGTCGCGAGCGAAGGCCTCGAGCGGCGTGATGCCGGGCACGACGTCGCTCGCCCCGTAGCCGCGCAGGTCCGGTGTGATGACGCGGTAACCGGCGCCCGCGAACTCGTCGACCTGTGGCTGCCACATGGTTCGGTTGAAGGGATGTCCGTGCACGAGGAGGAGCGGCGGGGCGTCGAGTGCGCCCTGGTCGTCGTAGCCGATGGCGATGCCGTCGATGGTTGCAGTGGCCATACGATCACTCTATTGGACGGCGGCAGGAAGCGGAGTGGCGGAGCCCGGATGTTTCGTTCGCCCACCTGGTGGAACGCGGTCCCGGCGGGTGATGGGATGACCGCCGGCAGGAGCCGGTGTGAAGGGGGCATAGGGATGGCGCGCGTACTCGTGGTGCAGAACGGTCCGGGCGGAGGCCCGGGCAGATTCGGCGACTGGCTCGTGGAGGGCGGCGAGGCCTCCGGGAACGGGAGTGGGCTGGCCCTGGACGTCGTGCACGCGTACGACGGGGCCGCGCTGCCCGAGCGGCTCGCGCACGAGGCGGTGCTCGTCCTCGGCGGCGGCTACCTGCCCGACGCCGACGAGCGGGCCCCCTGGCTCGCGCCCACCCGTGCCCTGGTCTCCCAGGCGCTGGCGGCTCAGGTGCCGGTCTTCGGGATCTGCCTGGGCGGTCAACTGCTGGCGCAGGTGGCAGGCGGCACCGTACGGGGCGAACACGGTGCGCCCGAGGCGGGCAGCACACCGCTCACGCTGCGCCCGGAGGCCGCCGGTGACCCCCTCTTCGACGGCCTGCCGACCCGGCTGACGGCGGTGGAGAACCACGTCGACGCCATCACCGCGCTGCCCGCCGGGGCGCACTGGCTGATGGAGAGCGAGCACTGCCCCTACCAGGCGTTCCGCTACGGGACGCGGGCCTGGGGCGTGCAGTTCCACCCGGAGACGACGGCGGCGCAGGTCGCGGCGTGGGAACCGGAGCGGCTGCGGGCCCTGGGCTTCGACCCCGCCGAACTGCGGCGTACGGCGGAGCGGGACGAGCCCGCGGCGACGCCCGTGTGGCGGCAGGTCGCACACCGGTTCGCGGCCGTCGTCACGGGCAGCGCCGCGGACGGGACGACGGCCGGGACGCCGGACGCGGAAACGGTGCGTACGGCGCGCCTTACCGGCGCGTGAACGTGCGCGGCGCACGGTGCCTGGGCAGAGTTGGGGAGGACGGGCCGGGGCGACCGGCCGGACCGCGCGTCACATGCCGCACGCCGCACACCGCAGGCCGCACACCACCGGCCGGACCGCACGGGCCGGACAACCAGAAAGGGTGCTCCACATGATTCTTCGCCGTATCGCGCGTCCGCTGCTCGCCACCATCTTCATCGGCGGCGGTATCAACGCCCTCCGCGACAGCAAGGGCCACGCCCAGCTGGCCGCGCCGCTGCTGGAGAAGACCCTCGACAAGCAGAGCGACAAGCTGCCCGACTCCGTACCGACCGACCCGGAGACGCTGGTCAAGGTGGACGCCGTGGTGAAGATCGTCGCGGGTACGGCCTTCGCCCTCGGCAAGTTCCCCCGGGTCTCGGCCGCGCTGCTGCTGGGCAGCCTGGTGCCCACCACCGCCGCCGCGCACCAGTACTGGGATTTCGAGGACCCGGCCGAACGCGCCGGGCACCGCGTCCACTTCCTCAAGAACGTGGGGCTGGCGGGCGGCCTGCTGCTGGCCGTCGCCGACACCGAAGGGAAGCCGTCGCTCGGCTGGCGGGCACGGCGGGCAGCGCACGGTGCGGGCAAGCAGGTCGGGGAGCTGGGCCACTCGGTGCAGGGGAACCTCCGCAGCGTCCAGAAGTCGTCCCGCCGACAGACCCGTCGCGCCCGGCGGGCCTGCGCCTGACGGCCTGCGCCCGACGGGGCGGGCGTACCCCGTCCGCCGGCGGCCCGCCCGCCGGCGGACGGGGTACCGCACCCCCGGTCACCGGCCTCGTACGGCCTCACCCCGGCAGGGCGTCACCCCGGTACGGCCAGGGCGGCGATCGCCGGGCCGAAGGCGGCACCCAGCAGGTAGCACAGGTTGAACAGGCCCATCGCCGTCGCCCGCCGCGGCTCCGGCACCGCTGCGGCGGCGCGCAGCGCGAGCGCCCCCTGCCCGGTGGCCGCGGCCAGCGAACCCGTCGTCATCCCCAGGAACATCAGCGGCAGCCACTCCGCCCCGAGCGCCACCAAGGTGATCACCGCGACGGCACCCGCCGCAGCGCCGCCCAGCGCGGTGACCAACGCTCCGTAGCCGACCCGGGCGGACGCGGCGACCAGGAGCCAGGACAGCGCGCCCCCGGCCAGGTACGGCACGGCGAAGGCGATCCCCAACTGCCCCGTCGACCAGCCGGTGAGGTCGCCGAGCAGGTCGGGTGAGGCGTAGATGACGCCGAAGTTGCCCACCGCCAGGAGGAAGGCGAGCCCGGCGGAGAACAGAAACCGGGGAGCGGTCAGGAGCACGGCGGGCAGGAAGCCGTCGGGCCTGCGGCGCAGGTGCGCGGCGAGCAGCAGCGCCGCCGCCACCGTGCACGCCCCGGCCGCCAGAGGCCGCTGCGGCACGAACACCAGCGCCGTCACCACGGCGACCAGCAGCGCGGCGCCCGCCGCGTCGAACGGCGGTGAGTCCGGAGCGGGTGCGCCGCCGCGCCGTACGCCGCGCCGTGGGCCGCCCCGTACGCCGTCCCCCGCTCCGCGCAGTACGGCGGGCACCGCCAGCAGGCTCAGCGCGGTCATCGCCAGCGCGGCGGGCCAGGACAGCGCGTCGCTGACCTCGGTGCCGATGAGCGGCGCCACGGCGCCCAGCCCGGCCATGGTGGCGGTCACCACGCCCATCGACCGCGCGGAGTCGGCCAGGCTCATGCCGATCACCAGCACCCCGGCGGCCCCCAGCGCCTGAAGGCCCGCACCGGCGACGAGCGCCGCGAGGGCGGGGACGGTCAGGACGAGCGCCGCCCCGCAGGAGATGAGCAGGGCGCAGACGGCCAGCGCGGTCCGCAGGCCGCGCCGGGCCAGCAGGACGCCCATCAGGGGGGTGCCCACCGCGAGGCCCCAGCCGAAGGCGGTGACCACGGCGGTGGCCGCCGCGACGGAGACCTCGAGGTCGTGCGCGACGTCGTCGAGCACGAGGGTGGGGCCGGTGATCCCGAACGACAGCGGCCCGGCGAACGCCGCGAGCGCGAACGGGGAGACCCTCCGGGCGCGCGGCCCGGCGCCGCCGGGGACGGGTGCGGGTACGGCGGCAGGCTCGGGTACGGCCTCGGTGGCGGGCTCGCAACCGCCGGGGCGCGGCGGCGTACGGGGCGGCATCGCGGCGCTCACGCGCCGTACGGCCGGGTGGTGCGCGCCGTGCGCAGCGCCGCGGCCCACCACTCGAGCTTGTCGAGCAGCACCTTCACCGCGCTGCCGGCGCCGCCGCCGTCCCGGACCCAGCCGTGCTCGTCGGTGCCGCCGTCGAAGACGTTGACGCTGACCCCGTCGCGCAGGGTCACGGCATGCAGCTCTGCGAAGGCGAGCCGCAACTGCTCGACCGCGCGCAGACCCCGGGCGAGGCCGCCGTACGAGACGAAGCCGACCGGCTTGGCGTGCCACTCCTCGTCCACCAGGTCGATCGCGTGCTTCAACGCCGCCGGGATGCCGTGGTTGTACTCCGGTGTGACGATCACATACGCGTCGGCCCGGCCGATCCGGGCGGCCCACGCCTCCTGTTCCGGGGTCGGCTCGGCCGGGAAGCGCACGGGCAGTTCCACGTCGAGCAGGTCGATGACGTCGAGTGCGAAGTCGTCGCGCCGCTGTGCCTGGGTCACGAACCAGCGGCCGATGGCGGCGCCCGCCCGGCCCTCCCTGGTGCTGCCGATGATGACGGCCAGGCGCAGCGGGGCGGGTCCCCCGGTGCCCGTGCTCCGCTGCGCGGGGTCGGTCTGGGCGCTGTGGTCGGTCTGGGGGTTGTGGTCGGTCTGAGCGGTCGGCATGACGTCCTCCGGTAGCCTTTCGGTGCTCTCACCCCCAGGGGCGCGAGGATGGTCCTCACCGCCGTGAGACGGGATCTCACAGGCCCTCCGCCGCGGCTTCGAGTACGGCTCCCGCCGCAGGTCAGGCCCCCTCTGAGCCCCGGGTCGCGGAGATTTCAAGGAGGTGGAATCCGCTGTGCCGGAAGCGCTGATCGGCCGCGCGCACTCCGTCGCGGTGCTGCGTACGGAGGTCGCCCGGCTGCTGTCGAGCCACGGCGGGCTGGTGCTGGTCAGCGGCGAGGCCGGGATCGGAAAGACCACGCTGCTGGCGGAGGCCGCCGCGGAGGCGGCGCGCGGCGGAGCCCGGGTGCTCAGCGCCTCCTGCTGGGAGGGCGAGGGGACGCCCGACTACTGGCCGTGGGTCCAGGTGGTCCGCGATCTCGCCCGCAGCGCCGGTACGGACGAGTGGTCGGCGGCGTCCGAGGCGGCCGGGGACAGCCTGCCGGTACTGCTCGGCGAGGCGGGCGCGCGGCCCTCCCCCGGGACGGGCGAGGAAGCGGCGTTCCGCCTCCACGACGCGTTCACCACGCTGCTGGTCAGCGCGGCCCGGCTGCGTCCGACCGTGGTCGTGCTCGACGACCTGCACTGGGCGGACACCGCCTCGCTCCGGATGCTGGACTTCGCCGTGCGGCACGCGTGGTTCGAACCGGTCCTGGTGCTGGGCAGCTACCGCGACGTCGAGGTCGAGGCCCCCGGCCACCCGGCCCGCTCGCTGCTGCTGCCGCTGGTCTCCCGCGCCACCCACATTCGGCTGAGCGGGCTGGACCCGGCGGAGGTCGGCGCGCTGATCGCCCGTACCACCGGCCGGGCGCCTGCGGAGGAGACGACAGCCGAGGTGCACCGGCGGACGGGCGGCAATCCGTTCTTCGTCGAGCAGACCGCCCAACTGGACTCCTCCACCCGGGGGTCCACACCCGTGGGCGCCGGGGTCCGGGACGCGGTGGAGCGACGCCTGTCGCTGCTGCCCGCACCGTCCGCCGCGCTGCTCGGCCGCGCCGCCGTCATCGGCCACGACTTCGACGGCGAACTGCTCGCCGGAGCGGCCGAGACCGGGGGCGACCTGGAGCAGCTGCTCGAACCGGCCCTCGCCACCCGCCTGGTGACCCGTTCCGGACCCGGGCGCTACGCGTTCACGCACGACCTCGTCCGCGAATGCCTGTACGACGGGCTCGGTGCCGACGGGCGGCGGCTGGCCCATGCCGCCGTACTGCACGCGCCGCGCGCCCCGGCCACGCTGAGCCCCGCCGCACGGGCGCACCACGCGCGCCTCGCCGTGCCGCGCATCCCGCGCGGGGAGGCGCGGGAGCACCTGCTGCACGCGGCGCACGACGCCCACGGCAGGCTGGCGTCCGAGGAGGCCGTACGGCACTACCGCGCGGCGC
The DNA here is from genome assembly GCF_000424825.1 of Streptomyces sp. CNH287. Classification (NCBI taxonomy): domain Bacteria; kingdom Bacillati; phylum Actinomycetota; class Actinomycetes; order Kitasatosporales; family Streptomycetaceae; genus Streptomyces; species Streptomyces sp. CNH287. Next base: position 296,589 of record NZ_KE384253.1, read on the forward strand.
TCGCCCTGACCGGCGACGGCGACGGCACCGAGGACGGCGACGGCACCGGCGACAGCACAGGCACCGGAGACGGCTCCGTCCGTACCCGTGCGCTCATCGAGCTGGACCTCGCCACCGCGCTCGACCACTGCGGCGAGCTGACCGCCGCCCGCGCGGCGTTCGCCGCCGCGCTGGCCACCGCCCGCGCCCGGGGCGACGCGGAGCTGGTGGCGCGGGCCGCGCTGGGCATCCACCGGCTGGGCAACCCCGACCACCACTCCGCCCCGCAGATCGAGCTGATGGACGAGGCGCGGGAAGGGCTGGAACGCCTCGGCTCGCCCGACCCCTCCCTCACCGCGCGCGTGCTGGCGGCGGGCAGCATGGCCCGCACCCACAAGGCCGTCCAGGAGGAGAGGGGCCGCGAGCTGAGCCGTGCGGCCGTCGCACTGGCACGGCGCGAGGGTGACGACGAGACGCTCGGCTGGTGCCTGCTCGCCCACCACGACGCCATGTGGGGGCCGGGCACCGACACCGAGCGGCTCGGCCTGCTCGACGAACTGGGCACCGTCGCCCGGCGCGCGGGCGATCGGGAACTGGAGTCGCTGGCGTCCTTCCTGCGCGCCCTCGCCCTGCTGGAGCGCGGCGATCCGCGCACCCGCGGCGAGCTGGCCGCGTTCGCCGCGCTCACCGAACGCACCCGGCTGCCACGGCACCGGTACCTCGCGCTGTCCCGGCGCGGCAGCCTGGCCACGCTCACCGGGCGGTTCGAGGAGGCGCGCGAGGACATCGACGCGGCGCTCACCCTCGGCGAACGGGTCGGCGAGGTCGACCGCCACCGCATGTGGCGGGACCAGGTCTGGGGGCTGGAACTGCTGCGCGGCCGGAATGACGAAGCCGACGCGACGGCGCACGCGGCGACCCCGGGCGACCCGTTCTCGACCGTGCTGGAGACCTTCTCCGCCGCGCACCGGGGCGACGCCGCCACCGCACTGCGGCTGCTGCCGGAGGTGGAGGCGACGGTGAGCGAGCTGCCGGGCCGCTTCACGCCGCTGCTGCTGGTGCTCCGCGCGCAGATCGCGGCGCTCACCGGGGACGCGCGGCAGTGCGAACAGGCACGTGCCGCGATCGCGCCGGTACGGGACCGGTGGGCGACGTTCTCGGGCGCCTCGGTGGTGTGGGGGCCGCTGGTCCTGTGGTCCGCGGCGCTGGACGCCGCGCAGGAGCGCTGGGACGCGGCCGTCACCGGGTTCACCTCGGCGGTGGCCGCCGCGGACCGGCTCGGCGCGCGGCCGTGGTCCGTACTGGCGCGGGCTCGCCTCGCGGACGCGCTGGCCGCCCGCGGCCGCCCCGAGGACGCCGCCCGGGCCGCGGCCATGCGGGAGGGGGCGCGGGCGGAGGCCGGCGAGCTGGGCATGTCGGCGGCGCTCGACGGCTCCCCCCGTACGGGGCGGGGGACGGCGCCGCACGCCGCACCGTACGGGGCGGGAGGCGCGGACGGCGCGGAACCGGAGGACCCGCAGGACCCGGAGGACGGGGAGAACGTCTTCCGCCCGGAGGGGCAGGTGTGGACGCTGCGCTACGCGTCCCGGACCGTGCACGTACGGGACGCCAAGGGCCTGCACGACCTGCGCACGCTTCTCGCCCACCCGGGCGTCGACATCGCCGTCCGCGACCTGCTGGCACCGGGCGGCGGCCCGGCGGCCGGAGCACGCACCCTCGGCGCCGATCCGGTGCTCGACGAGCAGGCGCGCCAGGCGTACCGCGACCGTCTGCGCAGCCTGGACGAGCAGATCCAGAACGCCGCGGACCGCCACGACGACCGCCGCGCCGCCGCCCTGGACGAGGAACGCGAGGCGCTGCTGGACGAGTTGCGGCGCGCCACCGGGCTGGGCGGGCGGCCCCGGCGCCTCGGCGACGACGCCGAGCGCGCCCGCCAGCGGGTGACCGCCCGGATTCGCGACGTGCTCCGGCGGCTCCGCACCTCCCACCCCCCGCTCGCCGAGCACCTGACGGACGCGGTCTCCACAGGCGCGCACTGCAGCTACCGCCCGGCGTCGGCGGTCCGCTGGCGCCTGTGACGGAGCCTGCGGCGGCGCCCGCGACGGACCCGGGCTCCCCCGTACGGCGCAGCGAGCCGCCCGTGCGGCCCCGCCGCGCGGCCTCCGCTTCCCGGAAACGGCAACACTTCTTGGCAACGGGCGCGGGTATGCCGCAAGGTCGGCCGCGGAAGACGCCCCGTCCGTACGCCCCCGTCCGTACGCCCCGCCCCGTCACCGGAGGTCCTCGATGAGCGCCGCCCCGCACGCACACACGCACGCACACACGCACACGCACGACGACCTCGACTGGCAGGAGATGGCCGCCGTCCTGGAGCGGGAGGCCGAACTGCACACGCCCTACCTGGAGGCCGCCGCAGCGTGGCTGCGCGACGGCCTGGGCGGCGCGGCGGGCCCGAGCGGCGGTGTCGGCCGGGTCCTGGACGTGGGCAGCGGCCCCGGAGTGGTCACCGCCCTGCTGGCCCGGGCCTTCCCCGACGCGGAGACCGTCGCCGTGGACGGCGCCCCGGGGCTCCTGGAGCGCACCGCGGCGCGGGCGGCCTCGCTCGGGCTGGCAGACCGCGTCCGCGTCCACCAGGCCGAACTGCCCGAGGATCTGGGCACCCTGGCGGCTCTGGGCGGCGCCGACCTGATCTGGTCGAGTCAGACGGTCCATCACGTCGGCGACCAGCAGGCCGCGCTCGACGGCCTGGCCCGCTGCCTGCGGCCCGGCGGGCTGCTCGCGGTCGCCGAGAGCGGCCTCGGCCTGCGCTGCCTGCCCCGCGACCCCGGCCTGGGGCGCCCCGGTTTCGAGTCCAGGCTGGAGGCCGCCGTCCAGGAGTGGTTCAGCGCGATGCGCGACGGGCTGCCCGGCTCCGTACGGACCGTGGAGGACTGGCCGGGCATGCTCACGCGCGCCGGACTGGCCCCGGGCGGCTCCCGCACCTTCCTGGTCGACCTGCCCGCCCCGCTGGACGCACGGGCGCGCGAGCACCTGCACACCACGTTCAGCCGCCTGCGGGACAAGGCGGGCGCCGACCTGGCGGACGACGACCGGCAGACGCTGGACGCGCTCCTGGACCCGGACGCCGCCACCGGTCTCCTGCGGCGTCCGGACGCCTTCTATCTGCGGGCGGTCACCGTGCACACGGGGCGGGCCCCGCACGAGGCCTGACGCGGCGGGCCGCCGGGGCGACGGTCACGCCTTGCGGGCGACGCCGCCGTGGAAGACGCCGGGCTCCCCCGTACCGGGGATCTCCGGCATCCACTGGCCCACCGGGACCACGCCCGGCCCGATCAGCTCCAGGCCCGTGAAGAACTCCTCGATCCGCGCGTGTCCGCGCGGCACGACCGGCGCGGACACCTTGCGCTCCCGGTAGAACGCCGCGGCCTCGGCGGCGTCCTCGGGCGCCTCGTCGCCGCAGGCGTGCGAGATGGCCACGTAGGAGCCGGAGGGAAGGGCGTCCACGAGGGTGCGGACGATGCCGTCCGGGTCCTCGCGGTCCTCCAGGAAGTGCAGGATCGCCACCAGCATGAGCGCCACGGGCCGGCCCATGTCGAGCGTCTCGCGCACCTGCTCCGCGGCGAGGATGCGCTCCGGCTCCCGCAGGTCCGCCTCCAGGTAGGTGGTGCTGCCCTCGCTGCTGAGGGGCTTGAGCAGGGCGCCGGCGTGGCTGAGGACGACGGGGTCGTTGTCGACGTAGACCACCCGGGAGGCCGGGACCGCCCGCTGGGCGACCTCGTGCAGGTTGGGGCTGGTCGGGATGCCCGTGCCGATGTCCAGGAACTGGTCCATCCCCGCCTCGGCGGCCAGGTGGCGGACCACGCGGTGCATCCACGCGCGGTTCTCGTGCACGCCCTTGCGGATGTCCGGCCACCGGCGGCTCAGCTCCTCGGCCACGGCCTGGTCCGCCAGGTAGTTGTCCTTGCCGTCGAGCAGGCAGTCGTAGACCCGGGCCGGATGCGGCTGCGAATCGATCGGCGGCGATATTCCCTCATGCACGATGTGATCCTCCAGAGACTCCACAAGTCCCGCCAGTATCCCGCGAATTCGGCCGGCCGGCCGCCTGCGGGCCGCCCGGACTCGCGCGGACCGTGACGGACACCTGAGGGAGAAAGGGAATTCACCGGATATACCGCCGGGACCTCCGCACGCTGGGTGAGGTGGCGCTCACCGCACCACCGGGCGGGCGGGGGCGGCGGCGACAGCGGCGGCGGAGAAAGGAGAAAGCCCGGCACACGTGGTGTGCCGGGCCTTCTTCGCAGTAGCGGGGACAGGATTTGAACCTGCGACCTCTGGGTTATGAGCCCAGCGAGCTACCGAGCTGCTCCACCCCGCGGCGATGTCCTGGACTGTACGGCACGCGCCGCCCCAGGGGAAATCGCTTTCCGGCGCGGCGGGCTCGCCACGCCTGCGGGGCACGGGAGAGAGGGCGGCGCGTGCGGATCAGCGCTCCGGTACCCGCATCTCGAACCAGGTGTTCTTGCCGCGCGGCAGCAGGTCCACGCCCCAGCGGTCGGAGAGGGTGTTGACCAGGAAGAGGCCGCGCCCGCTGGTGTCCAGCTCATGGACGGGCAGCAGGCAGGGCAGCCCCCGCGACGGGTCGCGGACCTCCATCCGAATCCAGCCCCGGCGGCGCTGCATGCGCAGCCCGAAGACGTGCGCGCCAGTGTGCCGTACGGCGTTGCCCACCAGTTCGGAGACGAGCAGGACGGCCTGCTCGGTGGGCTCCTCGGGCAGGGACCAGACCTGGGTCATGACGGCCTCGGTGAGGCGGCGCGCGGTGCGCGCGGACTGCGGGCGGTTGGGCAGCCGCACCTCGCGCGCCGTCGGGTCCCCGACGAGTTCGAACAGGACGGCCAGGTCCGCCGCCGGACGGCCGGTGGCGAGGCGGCCGGACGGCGCGCCGCTCCCCGCCTCCGGTGCCTCGGTCGTGCTCGACACGTCTCCCTCTCCCACCATGGCCCCATCATGGCGCCCACGCGGGCGCTTCGGGACGGATACGCGGGATCACGCCGTACGCCGCCGCCCGCACCCGGGTCGGCCGGAAGTCTACGGGCGGCGCGGCCATCCTCCGGGCGACCGGGTGTGACCAGCGGCGGTCCGAGCGCTCCGGCGGCACACGCCGACCCCCGCGCAGGCGCCGGACGGGCCGCCGAGCGGGGCGGCGAACGGCGGGGCGGGCGGGGCGCCGGCGCCCGGAAGGCGGTCCTCCGCGCGCCGGAGCGCCCGACACCGCCGCGCGCCCCGCACGTACGCGTCACCGCGCTCGGCCCGGACCACGTCAGCCCGGACCAGCCCGAACCGACTCAGCCCGGCAGGCCCCCGACCGGCAGGCTCACACCAGCCCGGCTCAGCGGAACTTCGCCTTGCCCGGCCCCTCCTCGACGAAGCTGCGCATCCCGGTCTCCCGGTCCTCCGTCGCGAAGAGCGCCGAGAACCAGTTCCGCTCGATCGTCAGCCCGGTGTCCAGGTCCGTCTCCAGGCCCGCGTCCACCGACTCCTTGGCGGCCCGCAGCGCGAGCGCCGGACCGGCGGCCAGCGCCGCGGCCCAGGCGTGCGCCTGCGCGTAGACCTCGCCGTCCGGCACGACGCGGTCGACCAGTCCGATGGACAGCGCCTCGTCGGCGCGCACCTGCCGCCCGGTGAAGATCATGTCCTTGGCGCGCGAGGGGCCGACCAGCCGCGCGAGGCGCTGCGTGCCGCCCGCACCGGGGATGAGCCCGAGGAGGATCTCGGGCTGGCCGAACTTCGCGCGCTCCCCCGCGACCCGGAAGTCCGCGCAGAGCGCCAGTTCGCAGCCGCCCCCCAGGGCGTAGCCGGTGACCGCGGCGACCACGGGCTTGGGGATGCGGGCGACCGCCGTGAAGGAGTCCTGGAGGGCACGGGACCGGGCGATCATCGCCGCCTGGTCCATGACCTGCATCTCCTTGATGTCCGCACCCGCCGCGAAGACCTTCTCGCCGCCGTGGACCAGCACGGCCCGTACATCCGTGCGGTCGGTCACCTCCTGGGCCAGCTCGCGCAGCCGGTCCTGGGTGGCGATGTCCAGCGCGTTCATCGGCGGACGGTCGAGGCGGAGGATGCCGACGCCCTGGTCGACTTCAAGATTCACAGTCATACGGGCAGGTTAGCCGTCGTTCACTGCGGGGCGGCAGGCCCTGCCCGAAGGAGGCGGGGCACAGAATCCGACATGCCGTTAATCGTCCATATCCCCCCTTGCACCGCGAACGCACAGAGATGATCGCCTTGTGATGCTTTCCGACCACGCCGCCCCCGACAGACCCGTCCCCCGCACCCACCACGCCCGGCCCCGCTCGCTCCGCCGTGCCGCCCTGACGGGCGGCCTCGTCCTGGCCGCCGTGCTCCTCGCGCTCACCGGCGCCACCCTCGCCACCCTCGGGACGAACGAGCTGCGCTCGCCCGCGACCGGCACCTCCGCGCTCCTGCGGTCCGCGCTCGTGGTCTCGCTGGCGCTGCTGCTGGGCGAACTGGCCGTCGCCAGGATGGCCCGCTCCGCCGCCGGGACGGCGAAGGACACCCGGCTGACGCACGGCCTGCCGCGCAGTTGGGCCACGGCAGCGGCGATCGTGGGAGCAGTCTCCGCCGAGGGGCAACTGCTGCTGCTCGACAGCGGCGGCTCACTGGCGACCGCGTCCGGCAGCGCGGACCTCGTCGAGGTGTACGGCACCCGCACCGGCGGCCTGGCCCATCTGGCGGCGAACGGATTCCTGCTCGCCGCGCTCTGCTTCGGCACCCGGCGGTACGGCTGGGCGCCCCTGCCGCTGGCCATGGTCGTGCTGGCCGAGGCGCTGCGCGCGCACCCCGAGCCGGACAGCCCGCTCTACGGCGCGCTGCTCACCTTCGTCCATCTGACGGCAGCCTGCCTGTGGGCGGGCGGCCTGGCCTACGTCCTGCGTACGGCGCGGCTGTGGCGGCACCGGCCCACCGCCGTACGGGCGCTGTGGGGCCGCTACACCAAGCTGGCCGCCTGCGCCTTCGCGGCGGTCGCGGTCACCGGCACGCTCAGCACCCTGCGGCGGATGCCCCTGGACGCCGTCCTGGACACCGCGTACGGGCGGACGCTGCTCGCGAAGCTCGCGCTGTTCGCGGCGGTCAGCGCCCTGGCCCTGGGCGCCCGGCGACGGCTGCACCGGCGCCGCGACCTGGAGGGCACGGCGCGCCCGGCCAGCGCCGAATCGGTGGCCCTGGCCGGGATCGTGGTGGTCTCCGCCGTGCTGACCGTGGTCCCGCTGCCCCGCTGACGCCCCGTACGCCGCCGCCCGCCGTGCACCCACCCGGCGCGCCCCGTACGCCGCGTCACTGCGCGGCGGTCCACTCCTCCCAGTCCATGTTCCAGCCGCTGAACCCGTTGTCGGGCTGGATCGTCTCGTCCTTGGAGTTCTTCACCTCGACCACGTCGCCCACGAGCGAGTTGCGGTAGAACCACGCCCCTGGCGTGCTCCGGTCGCCGCCGCCGCGCGCGTCGAAGAGGCCGACGCAGCCGTGGCTGGTGTTCGCCGAGCCGAAGGTGGACTTGCCGGCCCAGTAGTTGCCGTGGATGAAGGTGCCGGAGGTGGACAGGCGCATGGCGTGCGGCACGTCCTCGATGTCGTACTCGCCGCCGAAGCCGACCGTGTCGCCGTTCATCCGGGTCACCTCGTGCTTCTCGCTGATGACCATCTTGCCGTTGTACGTCGAGGTGGCCGGGGCTCCGGCGCTGATCGGCACGGTCTTGATCTTCTTGCCGTCGCGCAGCACGGTCATCGTCTTCTTCTTCGCGTCCACGACGCTGACCTGGGCCCGTCCGACGGTGAACTTCACGATCTTCTTCTGGGTGCCGTAGACCCCGTTGGCGCCCTCCACCCCGTTGAGGTTGAGGTCGAGGGTGACCTTGGTGCCCGCCTTCCAGTACTTCTCGGGGCGGAAGTCGATCCGGTCGTTGCCGAACCAGTGGCCCTCGATCTCGACCTTCGGGTCGGCCTTGACCGTGACGGCCTTCTCCACGCCCTCCCGGTCCGCGATGGGCCGGTTGAAGCGGATGGACACCGGCATGCCGACGCCGACCTTGTCACCGTCGTCCGGCGTGTAGTAGCCGATGAAGGTGTCGTTGGGGACGATGGTGGTGAAGCTGCTGTGCTCGGCGGAGGTGCGCCCCTCCGGGTCCTCGGCGATCGCGTCCACCGAGTACTCCGTCTTGGTCATCAGATGGCTGTCCGGCTGCCAGGCCGTGCCCTTCTTGACGATCCTGCCCGGTATCCGGTCGCCCTCGGCGTTCTTGACCGTGACCTTGGTCAGCTTCCCCTTGGCCGCCGTCACCTTGAGCGCGCCGGTGGTGGCGACGTCGTCGGCGCCGTCCTTCGGCGCGATGGTCACGACCGCCTCGGACGGCCCCTTGGGCACTTCCCGCTTCTCCTGAGGTGCTCCCCCCGCCGCCGAGTCGCCCCCATCGCCGCAGGAGGCGACCATCAACAACATGACGGCCAGCAGGATCACGAACGCGGCCGCCGATCCGCCGACTATCCGGCCCCTGCCCCCCGCACGTGTCGCGCCTGCGTTCCACATGGCCTTCAGATCCACGAAAGCCTCTCCCCTCGCACGTACCGCGCACCCGGCGTGCGCCCCCGATCTGCCACAGAAAACCACACGGCTGTATCAACGTCGCCACTGTGTTTGTCACTGTTCAGTCGCAGTTTTCGGCCACTCGGCACGCCCTTCTTCCTGCCCCGTCCGGGCTCCACGGCGCGAATTTCGGCCACGGACCGTGAGAGCGGACGACGGCGGGGGAAAGGCTCCCTCGCACAGAACCCGACACCGCGAACAGCAGCAGGAGGCGGCACGTGTCCCACCCACCCCAGAGCGCGCTCCCCCCGGCGCTGCCCGAGGGCACCGTGTGGCCAGGCAGCCCGCAGCCGCTGGGCGCCCGCCACCACGTCGGCCCGCACGGCGTCGAGGGCACCAACTTCGCCCTGTGGGCCGGCGCGGCCGAAGGCGTCGAGCTGTGCCTGTTCGACGACGAGGGGCGGGAGACACGCTGCCGGCTGACCGAGCTGACCCAGCAGATCTGGCACGGCTTCGTCCCCGGCGTACGCCCCGGCCACCGCTACGGCTACCGCGTGCACGGCCGCTGGGACCCCCGTGCGGGCGCCCGCTGGAACCCGGCGAAGCTGCTGCTGGACCCGTACGCCCGCGCCGTGGACGGCGGCTACCGGCTGCCCGCCGAGGTGTACGGCCATGTGCGCGACTGGCCGCAGCAGGACCTCGCCGACACCGTGCGGGACGAGCGCGACTCGGCGCCGTACGTGCCCAAGGGCGTCGTGGTGGACGACCGGGACAGCTGGGACGACGACCGCAGGCCCAAGACGCCGTGGCCGGACTCCGTCCTCTACGAACTGCACGTGCGCGGCTTCACCAAGCTGCACCCCGGCATCCCCGAACCGCTGCGCGGCACGTACGCCGGGCTCGCGCACCCGGCCGCGCTCGACCATCTGACCGGGCTGGGGGTGACGGCGGTGGAGCTGCTGCCCGTGCACCAGTTCGCCCATGAGGACCATCTGCTGCGGCGCGGGCTGCGCAACTACTGGGGCTACAACTCCGTCGGCTACTTCGCCCCGCACGCCGCCTACTCCGCCTCCGGCACCCGCGGGCAGCAGGTGGGCGAGTTCAAGCGGATGGTGCGGGCGCTGCACGGCGCGGGCATCGAGGTGATCCTCGACGTCGTCTACAACCACACGGCGGAGGCGGGCGAGCGCGGCCCGACGCTCTCCCTGCGCGGCATCGACAACCTCGGGTACTACCGTCCCGCCGAAGGCGACCCCCGCCGCTACGCGGACTACACCGGCTGCGGCAACACCCTGGACGTCGTCCAGCCGCAGACCCTCCGGCTGCTCACCGACTCGCTGCGCTACTGGGTCCAGGAGATGGGCGTCGACGGCTTCCGCTTCGACCTCGCCGCGGCTCTGGCCCGCTCCATGCACGACGTCGACATGCTGTCGCCGTTCCTGGCCGTCATCGCCCAGGACCCGGTGCTGCGCCGCGTGAAACTGATCGCCGAGCCCTGGGACGTGGGCAGCGGCGGCTACCAGGTCGGCTCCTTCCCGCCCCTGTGGACGGAGTGGAACGACCGCTACCGCGACACCGTGCGCGACTTCTGGCGCGGTGCGGTGCCCGACTTGCGGGACCTGGGCTACCGGCTGTCCGGCTCCAGCGACCTCTACGCCTGGGGCGGCCGGCGGCCGTACGCCTCGGTCAACTTCATCACCGCGCACGACGGATTCACCCTGCGCGACCTGGTGACCTACGAGCACAAGCGCAACGGCGCCAACGGCGAGGACAACCGGGACGGCACCCAGGACAACCGCTCCTGGAACTGCGGCGCGGAGGGCGAGACGACCGACCCGGACGTCACCGCCCTGCGCCGCCGCCGGCTGCGCAGCATGCTCGCCACGCTGCTGCTGTCCACCGGGGTGCCGATGCTGGTGGCGGGCGACGAGATGGGGCGCACCCAGCAGGGCAACAACAACGCGTACTGCCAGGACAACCCGCTCAGCTGGGTCGACTGGTCCCTCGCGGACGATCCGGAGTGGAGCTCGCTGGCCTCGCTGGTCTCCCGGTTGCTGCGGCTGCGCCGCGGCCATCCGGTGCTGCGGCGCAAGGCGTTCTTCTCCGGGCGCGCGCACGGGCCCGAGGGGCTGCGGGACCTGGCGTGGTTCACCGGGGACGGGCGGGAGATGACGGAAGAGGACTGGTTCGCGCCCGGGACGACGCTGGGGATGTACCTCTCCGGGCAGGAGATCCCGCAGCGCGACGCGTGCGGGGTGCCGGTGACGGACGACAGCTTCCTGTGCCTGCTGCACGCCGGCGCCGAGCCGGTCCGCTTCCCGCTGCCGGGCCCGCCCTGGGGGGAGCGCTACGAACTGCTGGTGGACACCTCACGCGAGGACCAGCGGCGTGCGCCGGGAACGGTGCACCGGGCCGGGACGAAGACGGCGCTTGCGGAACGATCTGTTCAGCTGCTGCGCGCACAGCCGTAAACGACTGGACGCGAGGGCTGATCGAACACCAGACTGAGCGCTCGTGACCGCACCCAGGACCGCCGGCTCCGGGGCCGCCCCACCCGCCGGCTCCGGCCCGTCCGACCCCGCCCCGTCCGCCGCCGGGTCCGTGGCGCCCACGCCGTCCGCGCGCCTGTGGTCCCGCCCCTTCCTCCTCTTCTTCACCGCCCGCACCGTCGCGATGCTGGGCGACGCGATGCTGCCCGTCGCCCTCTCGGCGGGCCTGCTCGAACACGGACACGGCGCGGGCGCCATCGGCTACGCGATGGCCTCCTTCTCCGTCTGCTTCGCCGGCTTCGTCATCTTCGGCGGCGTCTTCGCCGACCGGATGAACACCCGCCTGCTGATGGTGGGCGCGGACGTGGTGCGGGTGGGCACCCAGGGCCTGGCCGCCGGTCTCTTCTTCAGCGGGCACGTGGTGCTGTGGCAGATCTGCGTGATCGGCGCGGTGAACGGCATCGCCGCCGGTACGTTCCAGCCCGGCGTGGCCAGCACCGTGACCCGCGTGGCGCGGGACGTGCAGAGCGCCAACGGCGCCATCCGCACCGGCGAGTCGGTGGCCATGCTGACCGGACCGGCCCTCGCGGGCGTCTTCGTCGCGCTCGCCTCCTCGGGCGGTGTCTTCGCGGCACACGCGACGACGTACGCGCTCAGCGCGGTGTGCCTGCTGCTCCTGCGGCTGCCCGCCCGGCCCGGGGCGGGCGGGGCTGCGCGGACGGCCGACGCGAAGGGTGACGACGCGAAGGCCGACGGCGCGGCGAAGGCGGGCCGCACCTCCTACCGCGCCGATCTCGCCGAGGGCTGGCGGGAGTTCCGCGCCCGCACCTGGATGTGGGCGGTGATCCTCATCTGGATGATCCAGATGATCACGATCACCGGCCCCCTGGTGCCGCTCGTCGCGAGCGAGATCATCCCGGCCGACGGTCCGGGGGCGTTCGGCCTGATCAGTTCGTCGCTCGGCGCGGGCACAGTGTGCGGCGGGCTGCTCGCCATCCGGGCCCGCCCGGCCCGGCTGCTGCGCGCGGGGTCGCTGGCCCTCTTCGCCTACGCGCTCTACCCGGCCTCGGTCGGACTCCAGCTTCCGCTCGGCGTGATCATGGCCTGCACGGCGGTGTCCGGCGCGGGCACCGCCTTCTGGGGCGTGATGTGGGCGACGAGCGTGCAGACCCAGATCCCGCGCCCCGTACTGAGCCGCATCCACGCCTACGAGGTCGCCGGGTCGGTGGCGATGCTGCCCGTCGGACAGGCGCTCGCGGGCCCGGCGGCCGCGCTGTTCGGCGGGCGCAACGTGCTGGTGGCGAGCGGGATGATGTCGATCGTCATCTGCTCCTCGCTGCTGGCCGTGCCCGCGATCAGGAACCTTCGGAGGGCAGAAAACCGAGTGTGAGATGTCAGTGGCGAACCGTAATCTCACCCCTGATGACTCCCACCACCGCCAAGGGCACCGACACCGCTGACGCCGACACCGATGACGCCTCCGCCGCTCCCGGCACCGGCACCCCCGGCGCCGACCGCTCCGCCGTGCGCTCGCTGCTGCGCCTGTGGCCGTACGTCCGGCCGGTGCGCGCCCGGCTGTTCGGCGCGGCCGTCGTCGCCGTCGTGGCGTCCTGCCTGAGCCTGGTCATCCCGCTGGTGCTGAAGTGGATCGTCGACGGCCCGGTGGCCGAAGGCGACACCGGCGGAGTGTGGCTGGGCGGCGCGCTGCTGCTGGGCGTGGGCGTGCTGGAGGCGCTGCTCTTCGGGCTGCGGCGCTGGCTGGTGGCCCGCCCGCTCGCCGGGGTCGAGGCCGCTCTGCGCGCGGACCTGTACGGGCACCTCCAGCGTCTCCCGGTCGCCTTCCACGACCGCTGGTCCAGCGGCCAGCTGCTGTCCCGGGCGACCACCGATCTCCAGCTGCTGCGCCTCTTCCTCGCCTTCCCCCTGACCTTCCTGGTGGTCAACGGCACGACGATCGTGGCCGGTTGCGCCATCATGCTGGTCCAGGAGTGGACGCTGGGGCTGGTGATCCTCACCCCGCTGGTGCCGCTGGCGGTGCTGTGCTCGCTCTTCCAGGTGCGCTACTCCCTCGCCGGCCGCAAGGCGCAGGACCAGCTCGGCGACCTGACCACGGTCATAGAGGAGGCGGTGCTCGGGGTCCGCATCATCAAGGGGTTCGGGCGGCACCGCAGCCAGGCGGACGCCTTCCGCGCCCTCTCCCGGCGGCTGCTGGGCACGGAGCTGCGCAAGGCGCGGATGCTGGCCGGGGTGATGGGCGTGATCATGGCGCTGCCGGAGATCGCCATCGGCGCCGCGCTGGTGCTGGGCACGGTGCAGGTGGCGGACGGCACCCTTTCGGCGGGCACCCTGGTCGCCTTCCTGTCCACGGCGCTGGCGCTGCGCTGGCCGGTGGAGTCGCTGGGCTTCCTGCTGGCGATGAGCAACGAGGCGGCGACGGCGACCGACCGCTACTTCGAGGTGCTGGACACCCCGCTGCCCTCGGACCCCCCGGCCGCCCACGGGAGCGCTCCGGCCCGGTCGCCCACCGGGCCGTCGGGCGACGGCGGTCGCGCAGGGCTGCGGTTCTCGGGTGTCACCTTCCGCTACCCGGACGCCCCGCCCGGCTCCGCCCCCACCCTGGACGCCCTCGACCTGCACATCCGGCCGGGCGAGACGATGGCACTCGTCGGCGCGACCGGCAGCGGCAAGACGACGCTGACCGCCCTCATCCCCCGGCTGCACGAGCTGTCCTCGGGCCGCATCACCCTCGACGGCGCCGACATCAGCGCGATGTCCCGGCAGGAGCTGCGGTCGCTGGTCGCGGTGGCCTTCGAGGAGCCGACCCTCTTCTCCGCGAGCGTGCGCGAGAACGTCCTGATGGGCGCGGGGGACGCCGGGGAGGCAGACGTGGCCCGCGCGCTGCGCGTCGCCCAGGCGGACGGCTTCGTCGCCGCCCTGCCGCACGGCGCCGCCACCGAGGTGGGCGAGCAGGGCCTTTCGCTGTCGGGCGGACAGCGGCAGCGGCTCGCGCTGGCCCGTGCCGTCGTCGGCTCGCCCCGCTTCCTGGTGCTCGACGATCCGCTCTCCGCGCTGGACGTGCACACGGAAGCGGCCGTCGAGGCGGCGCTGCGCGAGGTGCTGGCGGCCACCACGGCGCTGGTCGTCGCGCACCGGCCGTCCACGGTGCTGCTCGCCGACCGGGTGGCGCTGCTCTCCGGCGGTCGGGTCGCGGCGGTGGGCACACACCACCAACTGCTGCGCGAACACGCGGAGTACGCCGCGCTGATGTCCGGTGACCAGAACCGGCGGCCGGACGCCGCGCGAGGGCGGGAAGCACAGCCGGACGAGCGGGAGAGGAGCGCACGGTGACCACGACGGTGGACGGCCAGCAGCCGGAGCCCCGGCCGGAGCCGGCCGGAGCGGCACCCGCGGAGGTGCCGCCGCCGAGCCCCGCCCCGGGCGCGGAGCCCACACCGGGTACGGAGCCCACGCCGGTTGTGGAACCCGCCCCGGTTGTGGAACCCGCCCCGGCGGGCCGGCCCGCCGAGGACCCGTTCGACCGGGACGTGCTCCCCGCACCCCCCGGCGCGTCCCGCCGGCTGCTCGCCTCGCTGCTGCGCCCGCACCGCCGCCACGTCACCGCCGCCGCCATCCAGCTGCTGCTCCAGCAGGCGGCCGTCCAGACGGGCCCGCTGCTGGTGGCGTACGCGATCGACCACGCCGTGCCCGCCCTGCGCGAGGGGGACCGGTACGGCCCGCTGATCGCCGTCGCCGTGGGATACCTGCTCTGCGCGCTCACCGCGGGCATGCTGCACTACGGCTTCATCAGGACGGCCGCCCGGGTCAACCAGACGGTGCTGCTCGCCCTGCGCGGCAGGATCTACCGCCACGCGCAGGACCTCAGCGTCGACTTCCACGACCGCTACACCTCCGGCCGCCTGATCTCCCGCTCCACCACCGACGTCGAGGCGCTGCGCGAACTGCTGGACGAGGGGCTCCAGGAGCTGCTGACCGTCGTCCTCTCGGTCGCCTACATCGGTGCGCTGCTGCTCTGGCTGGACCTGGCCATGGGCGCCGCCGCGCTGCTCTCCTTCCTGCCGCTCGCCCTGCTGGTGCGCACCTTCCAGCGCCGGTCGATGCGCCTCTACCGCAGCCGCTCCACCGCGATCGCCGCCGTGATCGTGAAGTTCGCGGAGACCATGAACGGCATCCGCCCGGTGCAGAGCTTCCGGCGCGAGGTGGCCAACGACGAGGCGTTCCGGAAGCTGAACGACCACCACCGGCGGAAGAACGGCGACGCGATCCTGGAGATGGCCCGCTACGTCGTGGGGTCCCGGCTGACGGCGAACACCGCGGTCGCCGCGATCGTGCTGTGGGGCTCGTACCGGGTGGCCTCGGGCGAGCTGGCGCTGGGGGTGCTGGCCGCCGCCGCGCTGTACCTGCGGCGGCTCTACGAGCCCATCGACCGGCTGGCGATGTTCCTCAACAGCCTCCAGTCGGCCGCCGCTTCGCTGGAGAAGATCGCCGGTCTCCTCTCCCAGCGCCCGTCGGTGCCGGAGCCCGCCGAGCCCAAGCCGCTGCCGGAGCGGAAGCCGGGCAGCCAGGGGCGCGAGGTGGTGTTCGACTCGGTGCGCTTCACCTACCGCACGGGCGCGGAGGTACTGCCGCGCTTCGGACTCACCCTGGCCGCCGGGGAGACGGTGGCGGTGGTCGGCGCGACGGGGGCGGGCAAGTCGACGCTGGCCAAGCTGCTGGCGCGGTTCTACGATCCGAGCGAGGGCCGGGTGCTGCTCGACGGCACCGACCTGCGCGAACTGGACACCTGCACGCTGCGCGGGGCGGTGGTGATGGTCACCCAGGAGGCGTTCCTCTTCTCCGGCACCGTCGCGGAGAACATCGCGATCGGCCGCCCCGACGCGACGCGCGCACAGATCGAGGAGGCCGCGCGGGCCATCGGGGCGCACGCATTCATCGCGGCGCTGCCCGAGGGGTACGACACGGACGTGCGCAAGCGCGGCGGCCGGATCTCCGCCGGGCAGCGCCAACTGGTCGCCTTCGCCCGCGCGCTGCTGGCCGATCCCGCCGTGCTCATCCTGGACGAGGCGACCTCCTCGCTGGACATCCCCGGCGAACGGGCCGTGCAGCGGGCCATGGACACGGTGCTGCGCGGGCGTACGGCAGTGGTCATCGCGCACCGGCTCTCCACGGTGGACATCGCCGACCGGGTGCTGGTGATGTCGGGCGGACGGATCGTGGAGGACGGCCCTCCGGCCGAACTCATCGCGGGCACGGGCGGCTTCGCCCGGCTGCACCGGGCGTGGCGGGATTCCCTGGTCTGACCGGCTGCCCGGCTGACCGGCTGACCGGCTGACCGAGTGACCGGCTGCCCGCTATCCGGTGATCGCGTAACGATTTCCGGCCAAGGTGGCCCGACTTCCCTCGCACTGATGACATGTACGCGCCCTAAGTGGCAGTCTTCCGATGCAGCGACCACACACACAAACGCACGTCACACGCACCTCAGTTCTGTCCGGAGACCCCGTTCCCCACGAACGCTCCGGCCCCCCACGGCAGAGGAGAGACCGAGTGAGAAGCATCAGCAGGAAGCACCGCATATCCGCGCTCGCCGCCACGGCCGCCCTGGTCGCGGCAGGCGTCACCGCGGGCACTGCGGACGCCTCCCCGGCGACGGACACCGCCGCCCCGGACGGGGCGCCCGCGCCGCTGTCCGCCGCCCAGCACACCCAGTTGGTCAAGTCGGCCGGCACCGAGGCCGCCAAGGCGAGGACCGCGCGCGAACTGGGTCTCGGCGCGAAGGAGGGGCTGGAGGTCCGGGACGTCGTCAAGAACCAGGACGGCACCACCCACACCCGCTACGAGCGCACCTACGACGGCCTTCCGGTCCTCGGCGGCGACCTGGTCGTCCACCGCGCCGAGTCCGGTGCCACCGAGCGGGTCACCAAGGCGACCAAGGCGAAGATCAGCGTGCCCACGACCGAGGCGCCCGCCGCGCAGAAGCCCAAGGCCGCCGAGGCCAAGGGCAGCAAGGCACCCCGCAAGGTGATCTGGGCCGCAGACGGCAAGCCCACCCTCGCCTGGGAGAACGTCGTCGGCGGCACGCAGAAGGACGGCACACCCAACGAACTGCACGTCATCACCGACGCCAAGACCGGCAAGAAGCTCTACGAGTACCAGGGCGTCCACAACGGCACCGGCAACAGCCAGTACAGCGGCACCGTCCAGCTGGGCACCTCCGGCTCGTCGGGCTCCTTCACGCTGACCGACGGCGAACGCGGCGGCCACGAGACGTACGACCTCGGCGGCGGGCAGAGCGGCGGCGACCTCTTCACCGACGAGGACGACGCGTGGGGCGACGGCACCGCGGCCGACCGCCAGACGGCGGGCGTGGACGCGCACTACGGCGCCGCCCTCACCTGGGACTACTACAAGAGCGTGCACAAGCGGGACGGCATCAAGGGCGACGGCGAGGGCGCGACCAGCAACGTCCACTACGGCGACAACTACGTCAACGCCTTCTGGCAGGACTCCTGCTTCTGCATGACCTACGGCGACGGGGCGAACAACGAGCACCCGCTGACCTCGATCGACGTAGCGGCGCACGAGATGACGCACGGCGTCACCTCCCACACCGCCGGCCTGGAGTACCAGGGCGAGTCCGGCGGGCTGAACGAGGCGACCTCCGACATCTTCGCCGCCGCCGTCGAGTTCAGCGCGGACAACCCCGAGGACGTCGGCGATTACCTGGTCGGCGAGAAGATCGACATCCGCGGCGACGGCACCCCGCTGCGCTACATGGACCAGCCGAGCAAGGACGGCTCCTCGCTGGACTTCTGGTCCCCCGACGCGGGTGACGTGGACGTCCACTACTCCTCGGGCATCGCCAACCACTTCTTCTTCCTGCTGTCGGTGGGCAGCGGCGAGCGCGAGGTGAACGGCGTGCAGTACAACTCGCCGACGGCCGACGGCTCCACCGTCGAGGGCATCGGCATCGAGAAGGCCGAGCAGATCTGGTTCAAGGCGCTGACCGAGGAGATGACCTCCACCACCGACTACGCCGACGCCCGCCGGGCCACGGTCGCAGCGGCCACCGGTCTCTACGGCGCGGACAGCGAGGAGGTCAAGACGGTCGAGGCCGCCTGGACCGCCGTGAACGTCTCGTAGCACCAAAGCACCAAAGCACCGGAACACGACACCACCGCGGGACCGCACCACGACAGCCCAGCAACCCGCGCGACGCCGCCCCGTCCGAGGTCACACGGCCCCGGGCGGGGCGGCGTCCTTCCGATAGCCGGACGTCGAACTCTGGACAGCGAACAGGTTTCAGCCAAACTCTTGTCGCGGCCCTGACATGTACGGTCCGCAGTGGCACGCTGACTCCCGGTCGGCGCCGCGGCCTCCACCGCCCCATCCCGCCCCGCCGTACCGCCCTCCCCCCACACGCAGCACCGCTCCAACTGATCTGCCGTACAGGGCCGGCCGGCGAACCACCGCCGACCGGCATCCCCACGCGGCCGCGCGCCCCCCGCGCGGCCGAGCAGAGAAGGAGTTACGCGTGAGACCCACCTCCCCCAGACGTGCCAACAGGCGCGCCAGAGCCGCCGGAGCGCTCCTCGCCACCGCAGCCATGGTGGCCGTCGGCGTGCAGGCCAACACGGCCAGCGCCGCGCCGGAGACCTCCAAGGCCAATCCCGGTGCCCTTCCCGCCAAGGTGACCCCGAAGCAGAAGGCCGCCCTGCTCCAGCAGGCGGAGCAGAAGCAGGACGCCACCGCCGACGCGCTCGAACTGGGCACCGGCGCCGAACTGCGCGTGCGGGACGTGGTCAAGAACCGCGACGGCGCCACCCACACCCGCTACGAGCAGGTCTACCGCGGCCTGCCCGTCCTCGGTGCCGAGATCATCGTGCACCGGGCCCCCGACGGCAGGGTCGACGGCGTCGACAAGGCCGTCGAGGCGAAGATCAGCGTGCCCACGACCGAGGCGCCCGCCGCGCAGAAGCCCAAGGCCGCCGAGGCCAAGGGCAGCAAGGCACCCCGCAAGGTGATCTGGGCCGCAGACGGCAAGCCCACCCTCGCCTGGGAGAAGGTCGTCGGCGGCACGCAGAAGGACGGCACACCCAACGAACTGCACGTCATCACCGACGCCAAGACCGGCAAGAAGCTCTACGAGTACCAGGGCGTCCACAACGGCACCGGCAACAGCCAGTACAGCGGCACCGTCCAGCTGGGCACCTCCGGCTCGTCGGGCGCGTACCGGATGAACGACACGCAGCGGGGCGGCCACCAGACCAAGAACTCCGACACCGGACAGGTGCTCACCGACGCCGACGACGTCTGGGGCACCGGCTCACCGAGCAACGTGCAGACCGCGGGCGTGGACGCGCACTACGGCGCGGCCCTGACCTGGGACTACTACAAGGGCGTGCACAACCGCAACGGCATCCGCAACGACGGCGTCGGCGCGACCAGCAACGTCCACTACGGCAACGCCTACCAGAACGCCTTCTGGCAGGACTCCTGCTTCTGCATGACCTACGGCGACGGCCGCAACGACCAGCACCCCCTGACCTCGATCGACGTCGCAGCGCACGAGATGACGCACGGCGTCACCTCGAACACCGCCCGCCTCGTCTACTCCGGGGAGTCAGGGGGCCTGAACGAGGCCACCTCCGACATCTTCGCCGCCGCCGTCGAGTTCCACGCGAACAACCCCCAGGACATCGGCGACTACATGGTCGGCGAGGAGATCGACCTCTTCGGCACCGGAGCGCCCCTGCGGTACATGGACAAGCCCAGCAAGGACGGCTCCTCGCTGGACAACTGGTACCCCGGCGCCGGCAACGTGGACGTCCACTACTCCTCGGGCATCGCCAACCACTTCTTCTACCTGCTCTCCGAGGGCAGCGGAAAGAAGGAGATCAACGGCGTCCAGTACGACAGCCCCACTTACGACAACCTGCCGGTGACCGGCATCGGCCGGGCCGCCGCCGAGAAGATCTGGTTCAAGGCGCTGGCCGAGAAGATGACCGCCAACGAGACCTTCGCCAACGCGCGCACCCACACCCTGGAGGCCGCCGGCGAACTCTACGGCGCGGACAGCCCCGAGCAGCTGGGCGTCGCCCACGCCTGGGCCGCCGTGAACGTCGGCGCCCGGCCGGACGACCCCGGCCAGCCCGGCGGTGGCGAGTTCGAGAACACCGACAACGTCAACATCCCGGACTTCGGCGCGGCCGTCACCTCACCCGTCTCGGTGACCGGCGCGAGCGGCAACGCACCCGCCGGGCTGAAGGTCACCGTCGACATCAAGCACACCTACCGCGGCGACCTGGTCATCGACCTGGTCGCCCCGGACGGCACCGCCTACCCACTCAAGGGCGCGAGCTGGGACTCGGGCAACGACATCAAGGAGACGTACACGACCGACGCGTCCTCCGAAGTCGCCAACGGCACCTGGAAGCTGCGCGTCAAGGACGTCTACCGCGGCGACACCGGCTACATCGACAGCTGGAAGCTCACTTTGTGATCCTCGCGCTCAGTGCATGAGCACCGCCGCCCCACCGGAGCGCCCCACATCGTCCGGCGGGGCGGCGGTCAGCCCCAGCTCCGCCGCCCCGGCCAGCAGCCGGTGGGCGGGCAGCACCCGCACCGTGTAGCCGAACGGCCCGGTGCGGTCCAGCGCGAGCGGCCCCTCGTACGTCCAGCGCCCCTCCAGATCCGGTCCGCCGGACGGCTTGAGCGCCACCCGTACGGTCTCCCCCGCCGCGAGCGCGTCCGACTCGTCGACCCGGCCCGCCACCGCCTGCACCTCCACCTCGTCCGGGCGCAGCCCGCCCAGCGCGACACGCACCCGCAGCGCCAGTGAGCTGCCCAGCTCCAGGGAGGCGGCGGACGCACCGCGCTGTTCGACGTGGTCCACCGCCACGCCGCCCCAACGGGCCCGCACCCGGGCCTTCCAGGCGGCCAGCTCCTCGGCCGCGGCGGCGTCCATCGCCCGGTGCGCCCGCGCGGCCGGCGCGTACAGCAGCTCCACGTAACTGCGCAGCATCCGGTCGGCGACGACCTTGGGGCCCAGCCGCTCCAGGGTCTGCCGCACCATCTCGATCCAGCGGCCGGGCAGGCCGCGGCCGGTCGCGCCGCGGTCGTAGAAGCGCGGCGCGACGTGGCGTTCGATCAGTTCGTAGAGCGCGGCGGCCTCGATGTCGTCCCGCCGCTCCTCGTCGGCCGCCGCCGCGCCGTCGGCGCTGGGCACCGCCCAGCCGAAGTCCGGCTCGAACCACTCGTCCCACCAGCCGTCCCGCACCGAGAGGTTCAGACCGCCGTTCAGGGCGGCCTTCATGCCCGAGGTGCCGCACGCCTCCAGGGGCCGCAGCGGGTTGTTGAGCCACACGTCGCAGCCGGGGCAGAGCTTCTGCGCCATGCCCATGCCGTGGTCCGGGAGGAAGACGATCCGGTGGCGCACCCTGGGGTCGTCGGCGAACCGCACGAGATCCTGGATGAGCCGCTTGCCTCCGTCGTCGGCCGGGTGCGCCTTGCCCGCGACGACGATCTGCACCGGCCGCTCCGGGTGCAGCAGCAGCCCGGTCAGCCGCTCCGGGTCGCGCAGCATCAGCGTGAGCCGCTTGTAGGAGGGGACGCGGCGGGCGAAACCGATGGTGAGCACGTCCGGGTCGAGCACGCCCTCGATCCAGCCCAGTTCGGCGCGCACCGCGCCGCGCTGCCGCCAGGAGGCGTACAGCCGCGCGCGTACCTCCTGCACCAGCTGGCCGCGCAGCGTGCGGCGCAGCTTCCACAGCTCGGCGTCGGCCAGCCGGCCCGGCTCGCGAGGCATCTCGGGGGCCACCCAGGTGGGGGCGTGCACCCCGTTGGTGATCGAGGTGAGGGGTACCTCGGCCGGGTCGAAGCCGGGCCACAGCCCGGCGAACATCTCACGGCTGACCGTGCCGTGCAGCGTGCTGACCGCGTTCGCCCGCTGGGCGAGGCGCAGTCCCATCACGGCCATGTTGAAGCGGTCCGGCTCGCCGCCGCCGTAGTTCTCGGTGCCCAGGCGGAGCACCTGCTCGGCGGCGATGCCCGGCAGTTCGGCGTCGTCGCCGAAGTGCCGGGCGACCAGTTCGAGGTCGAAGCGGTCGATCCCGGCGGGCACGGGGGTGTGGGTGGTGAAGACCGTGCCCGCGCGCACCGTCTCCAGCGCGGCGTCGAAGCCCCGCCCCAGCCCAGCCAGTTCGCGCACCCGCTCCAGGCCGAGAAACCCGGCGTGGCCCTCGTTGGTGTGGAAGACCTCCGGCTCCGGATGGCCGCTGACCCGGCAGTAGGCGCGCACCGCGCGTACGCCGCCGATGCCCAGCAGCATCTCCTGGAGCAGCCGGTGCTCGCTGCCGCCGCCGTACAGCCGGTCGGTGACCTCGCGTTCGCCGCGGGAGTTCTCCTCCACCTCGGAGTCGAGCAGCAGCAGCGGCACCCGGCCCACCCGCGCCTGCCACACGTGCGCGCGCAACGACCGCCCGCCGGGCAGCGCGAGAACCACCCGTACGGGGGTCCCGTCGTGCTCGCGCAGCAGCTCCAGCGGCATCTCGTGCGGGTCGAGCACCGGGTAGCGCTCCAGCTGCCAGCCGTCCGGGGAGAGGCCCTGGCGGAAGTACCCGCGGCGGTAGAGGAGTCCGACGCCGATCATCGGCACGCCCAGGTCGCTGGCCGTCTTGAGGTGGTCGCCCGCCAGGATGCCCAGGCCACCGGAGTACTGCGGGAGCGCCTCGGTGATGCCGAACTCCGGGGAGAAGTAGGCGATCGCGCGGGGCAGCGGCCCGGCGTCCCGGGCGCCCTCGCGCTGGTACCAGCGCGGCTGCTCCAGGTAGTCCCGCAAGTCCCGTACCACCACCGAGAGCCGCCGCAGGAACCGCCGGTCGCGGGCCAGCTCGGCCAGCCGCTCCGCCGGCACGGAACCGAGCAGCCGTACCGGGTCACCGCCGGCGGCCTCCCAGCCGGCCGGGTCGGCGGTGCGGAAGAGTTCCCGGGTACCGGGGTCCCAGGACCAGCGCAGGTTGCGCGCCAGTTCGGAGAGCGGCCGAAGCGGCTCGGGCAGGACAGGACGGACCGAAATGCGACGAATTGCCTTCACGCGTCGACGGTAACGGACCAACAGGCGACGGCCGTGGACCGAACACGGCGGACGCCGCGACGGCATGGAGGCCGCGGCCACCGGCACCGCCAGCCGGGTGAAGCGGGCCGGGCCAGGCAGCCCGCGCGGTACGGAGAAGCGGACAAGGGACTACAAATGACCGGATACCCGCACACTTCCGCACGTCTGTCAGGTGAACCCATGATCGGTCGCATTCCCGTGCTGGACGTCCATCCACTCGTCGACTGCGGTCGGCGCCCCGCCAAGGCCGTGACCGGCGAGACCTTCGAGATCTCCGCCACCGTCTTCCGTGAAGGGCACGAGGCGGTCGGGGCCAACGTCGTACTCCGCGATCCGGGCGGGCGCTCGGGCCCGTGGACTCCGATGCACGAACTGGCGCCCGGCAGCGACCGGTGGGGCGCGGAGGTGACCCCCGACGCCGAAGGGCGCTGGACGTACACGGTCGAGGCGTGGAGCGATCCGGTCACCAGCTGGCGGGAGTGCGCCCGTATCAAGATCCCGGCGGGCCTCGACGTCGAACTCACCCTGGCCGAGGGCGCGGCCCTGCACGAGCGGGCCGCCGCCGGGGTGCCGCGGGGCGACGGGCGCGCCGCCGTGCTGGCCGCCGCGGCGGCGCTGCGCGACGGCGCCCTGCCGGAGGCGGACCGGCTGGCCGCCGCGCTGGCCCCGGCGGCCACAGGCGTGCTCGACCGGCACCCACTGCGCGAACTGGTCACCTCCTCCCCGTCCCTGCCGCTCCAGGTGGAGCGCGAACGGGCGCTGTACGGCGCCTGGTACGAGATGTTCCCGCGCTCCGAGGGCGCGGTGGTCCAGGAGGGGGAGCCGCCGGTCTCCGGCACCCTGCGCTCCGCCGCGCAGCGGCTTCCCGCGCTGGCCGCGATGGGCTTCGACGTCGTCTACCTGCCGCCGGTACACCCCATCGGCGACACCTGCCGCAAGGGCCCGGGGAACGCGCTGACGGCGGGCACGCACGACGTGGGCTCGCCGTGGGCCATCGGCTCGTGGGCGGGCGGCCACGACGCGCTCCACCCCGACCTGGGCACCTTCGAGGACTTCGACCACTTCGTGGCGCGCGCCGGCGAGCTGGACCTGGAGGTGGCACTCGACTTCGCGCTCCAGTGCTCACCGGACCACCCCTGGGTCAAGGAGCACCCGGAGTGGTTCCACCGGCGGGCGGACGGCTCGATCGCGTACGCGGAGAACCCGCCGAAGAAGTACCAGGACATCTACCCCGTCGCCTTCGACGAGGACTACCGGGGCATCGTGCGCGAGACGCTGCGCGTGCTGCGCTTCTGGATGCACCGGGGGGTACGGATCTTCCGGGTGGACAACCCGCACACCAAGCCGGTGGTGTTCTGGGAGAAGGTCATCGGCGACATCAACCGCTCCGACCCGGACGTCGTCTTCCTCGCCGAGGCGTTCACCCGCCCCGCGATGCTGCACACGCTGGCCAAGGTCGGCTTCCAGCAGTCGTACACCTACTTCGCCTGGCGCGAGACCAAGGCGGAGCTGACCGGCTGGCTGCGCGAGCTGGCGGGCGAGTCCGCCGCGTACCTGCGGCCCAACCTCTTCGTGAACACGCCCGACATCCTGCCCGCCGCCCTCCAGGGGCGCGGGCTGCCCGCGTTCGCCGTACGGGCCGTGCTGGCCGCGACGATGGCGCCGAGCTGGGGCATGTACGCCGGGTTCGAGCTGGGCGAGTCGGACGCGGCCGAGCCGGGCAGCGAGGAGTACGCGCACTCGGAGAAGTACCAGCTGCGCCCCCGCGACTGGGCGGCGGCCGAGCGCTCGGGGCAGACCCTGGTGCCGCTGATCACCACGCTCAACCGGCTGCGCCGCGAACAGCCCGCGCTGCGGCAGCTGCGCGGGGTGCACTTCCACCGCACCGACAACGAGCACGTCATGGCGTACTCGAAGCGGAGCGGACGGCATTGCGCCGACAGCGTGCTCGTCGTGATCAACCTCGATCCGCACCACACCCACGAGGCGACGGTGTCGTTGGACACCTCGGAACTCGGCCTCACCGCCGCGCAGGAAAGCGGTGCCGAGTCCTTTCCGGTGCTCGATGAATTGACCGGAGAAACCTACTACTGGGGCAGGGACAACTATGTGCGCCTGGTTCCGGGCCGGGCGCCCGCGCCGGCTCACGTGTTCTCCCTGCGACCGTCCCCATCGACCGGAGGGTCACCCAATCCATGATCGTCAACGAGCCCGTCCCCGACACGTTCGAGGACACACCCGCCAAGGACCGCGACCCGGACTGGTTCAAGCGCGCGGTCTTCTACGAAGTCCTCGTCCGCTCCTTCCAGGACAGCAACGGTGACGGCGTCGGCGACCTGAAGGGCCTCACCTCCAGGCTCGACTACCTGCAATGGCTGGGTGTCGACTGCCTGTGGCTGCCGCCCTTCTTCAAGTCCCCTCTGCGCGACGGGGGTTACGACGTCGCCGACTACACCTCGGTACTGCCCGAGTTCGGCGACCTGGCCGACTTCGTGGAGTTCGTGGACTCCGCGCACCAGCGGGGCATGCGCGTCATCATCGACATGGTGATGAACCACACCAGCGACCAGCACCCGTGGTTCCAGGAGTCGCGCAGCGACCCGGACGGCCCGTACGGCGACTACTACGTCTGGGCCGACGACGACAAGCGCTACCCGGACGCCCGGATCATCTTCGTCGACACCGAGGCGTCCAACTGGACCTTCGACCCGCTGCGCAAGCAGTACTACTGGCACCGCTTCTTCTCCCACCAGCCGGACCTCAACTACGAGAACCCCGCCGTCCAGGAGGAGATGATCTCGGCCCTCCGCTTCTGGCTGGACCTGGGCATCGACGGCTTCCGGCTGGACGCGGTGCCCTACCTGTACGCCGAGGAGGGCACCAACTGCGAGAACCTGCCCGCCTCGCACGCCTTCCTGCGGCGGGTGCGGGCCGAGATCGACGCCCACTACCCGGACACCGTGCTGCTGGCCGAGGCCAACCAGTGGCCGGAGGACGTCGTCGACTACTTCGGCGACTACGCCCGCGGCGGCGACGAATGCCACATGGCGTTCCACTTCCCGGTGATGCCGCGCATCTTCATGGCCGTGCGGCGCGAGTCCCGCTACCCGGTCTCGGAGGTACTGGCCAAGACCCCGGCCATCCCCTCCGGCTGCCAGTGGGGCATCTTCCTGCGCAACCACGACGAACTCACGCTCGAGATGGTCTCCGACGAAGAGCGCGACTACATGTACGCCGAGTACGCCAAGGACCCGCGCATGCGGGCCAACATCGGCATCCGGCGCAGGCTCGCCCCGCTGCTCGACAACGACCGCAACCAGATCGAGCTGTTCACCGCGCTGCTGCTGTCGCTGCCCGGCTCGCCCATCCTCTACTACGGGGACGAGATCGGCATGGGCGACAACATCTGGCTCGGTGACCGCGACGCGGTGCGCACGCCGATGCAGTGGACCCCCGACCGGAACGCCGGATTCTCTTCCAGCGACCCGGGGAGGCTCTCGCTGCCCGCCATCATGGACCCCGTCTACGGCTACCAGGTCACCAACGTCGAGGCGGCCATGAGCAGCCCGTCCTCGCTGCTGCACTGGACGCGGCGCATGATCGAGATCCGCAAGCAGAACCCGGCGTTCGGACTGGGCACGTACACGGAGCTGCCCTCGTCCAACCCGGCCGTGCTCGCCTTCCTGCGGGAGGCGCCGCTGCCCGGTGAAGGTGCGGACGACCTGGTGATCTGCGTGAACAACTTCTCCCGCTTCCCGCAGCCGACCGAGTTGGACCTGCGGGACTACAACGGGCGGGTGCCGGTGGAGCTGATCGGCGGCGTCCGGTTCCCGCCGATCGGCGAGTGGCCGTACCTGCTCACGCTCGCGGGGCACGGCTTCTACTGGTTCCGGTTGCGCCGGCAGCACTGAGCGCCTCGCGGCGGGCGGCACCGTACGGGGCACGGCCCCGGCCGGTGCCGCGCCGCACCGTACGAGGCGCGGCGGCACCCGCGCCGGCACGCACCCGAAACCCGCGCTCACCCAGGCCCCGCACACCGCACGCCCAGGTGCGGCGCCCCGGACGGGGCGGCGCACGGAGCGGGGCGGCGCACGGAGCGGGGCGACTGCGCACCGCCACCGCACCGGACAGACCCGCAAGGCGGAGGACCACCCCCGTACGGGGCCGTACCCGCGTGACCCCCGACAACGCGGCAAGGTGCGGCGCCGGACGCCGCGCGCCCGGAATGATCCACCGGAGAGGCCCTACGCCGCACGGCGGAATCTCGGGCGACACATCCCGCACCGCCGAGCGCCCCGCAACGCATATCGGAATATTTCGCGTACCTTTCGTGTGCCCGGGGAAAGGACGGCATGTCGGACAGTTCCTCACCCCTCACGACGGCCCCGCCCGCTCCCCCGCCCGCCGGGCACGCCGGTGCCGAGCTGCTTCGCTCGCTGGCACCGCTGCTCGCCGAGTGGCTGCCGCGGCAGCGGTGGTTCGCCGGGAAGGGCCACCCGATCACCGGCTTCGCACCGGTCGCCGCGACGGAGTTGCTGCCCCGCGCCGCCGGGGGCGGCGCGCCGGGCCTGCTGCACCTGCTCGTACGGGCGCGGCAGCCCGGCGCCGCGGCCCGGCTCGGCCCGGGTGCCGAGGACGACTGCTACCAGCTGCTGCTCGGCACCCGTTCCGTGCTGCCGCCCGCTCTCGCCCCCGCGCTCGTCGGCCGCCCGGCGGACGGCCCCCTGTGCGGGCTCGCGGTCTACGACGCGCTGCACGACGCGCGGCTGACCGGCCTGCTGCTGGAGCGGCTGCGTGCGCCGGGGCGGCTGGGCGCGCTCCGCTTCGCGAGCGGTCCGCCCGGCGCCGCCCCCGCCACCCCCGCCTGCCCGCTGCGCCCCCGGCCGCTGGACGCCGAGCAGTCCAACTCCTCGGTGGTCTACGGCCACACCTACATCCTCAAGCTCTTCCGCCGGGTGGGGCCGGGCCTCAACCCCGACCTGGAGCTGCCCCTCGCGCTCACCCGCGCCGGGTGCGACCGGGTCCCGGAGCCCACCGCCTGGTTCGAGGCGGTCGGCGCCACCCCCGACGCCGCGCGGCTCACCCTGGGCGTGCTCCAGCCCTTCCTGGCGGGCAGCGGCGACGGCTGGCAGCTGGCGCTGCGCGCGCTCGCCGCGCGGCAGGACTTCACCGCAGCGGCGAGGGCGCTGGGCCGGACCACGGCCGAGGTGCACGGCGGACTGGCCGGCGCGCTGCCGACCACCGTGCTCTCCGGCACCCAGCTGGAGCGGCTCGCCCAGGAGATGACCGGCCGCCTGGAGTCGGCGGCGCGCGCCGTGCCCGCGCTGCGCGCGCACCGTACGGGGCTGCGGAACGCCTTCGCCGCACTCGGCGCACTGGGGCGGAGCGGGCACACCCGGCGGGCCCAGCGCGTCCACGGCGATCTGCATCTGGGCCAGGCGCTGCGGGCCGAGGACGGCCGCTGGAGCCTGATCGACTTCGAGGGCGAGCCCGCCCGGCCGCTCGAGGAGCGCCGCCGCACGCAACCCGCCGTACGCGACGTCGCGGGCATGCTGCGCTCGTTCGACTACGCCGCCTGCCAGCAGGGCATGGGCGAGGGCTGGACGCAGCGCTGGGCCGCCGCCAACCGGGCCGCGTTCTGCGCCGGTTACGCGGAGGTCTCCGGCACGGACCCGCGCGAGGACGCCGCGCTGCTGCGCGCGTTCGAGACCGACAAGGCCGTCTACGAGGTGCTGTACGAGGCCCGCCACCGCCCCGCCTGGCTGCCCATCCCGCTCTCCGCCGTCCGCAGGCTCGCCGCTGCCGACTCCTGAACGGCCCGCCCCGCCGCCACCGACCCGCCCCGACCCGCCCCGACACCGCCACGCCCCGACCGAGCCCGGAGGGCCGCCCCCATGACACTCCGCCCCGACCAGCCGCCGACCGCCGCCGTCCCGGCGACCTTCCGCGCCCGTACGCCGGCCGCCGCCCCGCCCCGTCCCCGCGCGAGCGGTCACGGCGTACGGGCCGCCGAGCCGCTCGCGGAGGACGACCGGCGGCGGCTGCTCGCGGGAGCGCACCACGACCCGCACGCCGTACTGGGCGCGCACCCGGCGCGCGGCGGCGTCGTGCTCCGGGTGCTGCGGCCGTACGCCAGTGCGGTCACCGTGCTGGCGAGGGGGCTGCGGGCCGAACTGCACCCGGAGGGCGACGGCTTCTTCGCCGGGGTGCTGCCGGTGGCCGAGATCCCCGAGTACGAGCTGCTCCTGCGCTACGCCGGTGAAGCCGACGGCGACGGCGACGGCTCCGGCGCCGCCCCCGCGGAGCTGCGGGTGACCGACCCGTACCGCTTCCTGCCCTCCCTCGGCGAACTCGACCTCCACCTGATCGCCGAGGGGCGCCACGAACAGCTGTGGCACGCGCTCGGCGCCCGCCCGATGACGCACGCCGGGGTCACCGGCACCCGCTTCACCCTCTGGGCGCCCCACGCACGCGGCGTCCGGCTGGCCGGGGACTTCAACTGCTGGGACGGCACGGCGCTGCCGATGCGCTCGCTCGGCTCCAGCGGCGTGTGGGAGCTGTTCGTGCCGGAGGTCGGCGAGGGCGCCCTGTACAAGTACGAGATCGCGTGCCGCGACGGCTCCCGTACGCTCCGCGCCGACCCGATGGCACGGCGCACCGAGTGCCCGCCCGCGACCGCCTCCGTGGTGGAGGTCTCGCGGCACGTGTGGCAGGACGCCGACTGGCTGACGCACCGCGCCGCCCAGGCCCCGCACCGCTCGCCCCTCTCCGTCTACGAGGTGCACCTGCCCTCCTGGCGGCCGGGCCTGGACTACCGGCAGCTGGCCGAGCAACTGCCGGACTACGTACGGGATCTGGGCTTCACCCATGTGGAGCTGATGCCGGTCGCCGAGCACCCCTTCGGCGGCTCGTGGGGCTACCAGGTGACCGGCTTCTACGCCGCCACGGCCCGGCTGGGCACCCCGGACGACTTCCGCTTCCTGGTGGACGCGCTGCACCGCGCGGGCATCGGGGTGCTGATGGACTGGGTCCCCGCGCACTTCCCCAAGGACGACTGGGCGCTCGCCCGCTTCGACGGGGAACCGCTGTACGAGCCCGCCGACCCGGCGCGCGCCGAACACCCCGACTGGGGCACTCTGGAGTTCGACTACGGGCGGCGCGAGGTGCGCAACTTCCTGGTCGCCAACGCCGTCTACTGGTGCGAGGAGTTCCACATCGACGGCCTGCGGGTCGACGCCGTCGCCTCCATGCTCTACCTCGACTACTCGCGCCGGGACGGCCAGTGGTCGCCCAACGCACACGGCGGCCGGGAGAACCTGGACGCGGTGGCCTTCCTCCAGGAGATGAACGCCACCCTCTACCGCCGCTGCCCCGGGATCATGACCCTCGCCGAGGAGTCCACCGCCTGGGACGGCGTGACCCGCGCGACCGACCACGGCGGCCTCGGCTTCGGCTTCAAGTGGAACATGGGCTGGATGCACGACTCGCTCGAATACGTCGCCAAGGAGCCGGTGCACCGCAAGTACCACCACCACGAGATGACGTTCTCGCTGGTCTACGCCTGGTCCGAGAACTACGTGCTGCCCATCTCGCACGACGAGGTGGTGCACGGCAAGCGCGCCCTCGTCTCCAAGATGCCCGGCGACTGGTGGCAGCAGCGGGCGGACCACCGCGCCTACCTCGGCTTCATGTGGGCCCACCCGGGCAAGCAACTGCTCTTCATGGGGCAGGAGTTCGCCCAGGGCGCGGAGTGGGCCGAGAGTCACGGCCCGGACTGGTGGCTGCTCGACCCCGCCTACCCGGCCGAGCCGGACCACCGGGGCGTACGCGACCTGGTGCGCGAGCTGAACCAGGTGTACGCGCGCACGCCCGCGCTCTGGGAGCGCGACACGGACCCCGGCGGCTTCCGCTGGGTCGCGTGCGACGCGAGCGAGGACAACGTCTTCGCCTTCCTCCGCTTCGACGCCGCGGGCGACCCGCTGCTGGCCGTCTCACACTTCTCCCCCGTCGTGCGGCACGACTACCGGCTGGGCGTCCCCGGCGAGGTGGCCGCCTGGTCGGAGGTGCTCAACACGGACGCCCTGGCGTGGGGCGGCGGCGACGTGCGCCACCGTGCCCCGCTCTCCCCCGAACCCGTGCCCGCGCACGGCCACCCGGTCTCGCTGCGCGCGACGCTCCCGCCGCTGGCCACGGTCTGGTTCCGTCCGGCACGCGGCCCGGTCGGCCCCGCTGCCGCCTCCGCCCCAGCAGCGCCGCCTGCGCCGCCTTCAGCCGGGTGAACTCCGCCCGGACGGGAACGGGACGGAATACGGCGGCAGGCGAGGTCGCCGCGCTCCCCACGGGCGGCGGCTGCGTACCGTCGAGCAGGTCCGCCCGGCTCCGCCAAAGCTCGCGGATCGCCCGCACGTCGGGCACGAACACCGCGCCGGGGCGTCCGGTAGGAAAATCGGGGTGCGAACCGGCACCAGGCATGATATTTCTCGCGGCCATGGACGATCTCCTCACCGCGCGCCTCGTACTGCATCCGATGACCGTCGCCGAGGCGGAGCGCGTATGCGCGGGCACACCGGGCGAGGGAGATCTCTGGGCGCCCGGCTATCCGGCTCCGGGGGACGTGGAGGGCGCCACGGATTTTCTCAACGCCTGCGCGGGCCCCGGAAATCCGCAGCCCTTCGGCAACTACGAGATCCGCCGCCGCGAGGACGGCCGCGCCATCGGCGGCCTCGGCTTCAACAAGCCGCCGGACGCGGCGGGCACCGCCCCGATCGGCTACGCGCTGATCCCGGAGGCGCGGGGCCGGGGATACGCCACGGAGGCGCTGCGCGGGCTCCTCGACTTCGCCCGTGCGCGGGGGCTCACCTGTGTGCGCGGCGACGCCGACCACGACAACACCGCCTCCCAGCGCGTCATGCTGGCGGCGGGCATGCGGCAGGTCTCCGAGGACGAGCGGGTGAAGTTCTACGAGACCGACTGGGCCGCCGGGCGCGAGGAGACCGGCGCGGGGACGGAACACGCTGCCGCGCCAGGCAGGGTGCGCCCGTAGCGGAGGCGTTCCGGTGCACCGCGTCCGCACCCCTTGGGCCTGCGGGCCGGCGTGACCGCCTCGCTCTCTCCGTCCCGGCCCCGTTGGGGCGGCTCCCGGAAGGCGCTTGCCGTGGGCTGCCCGGGGTTCCGGTCCAATGCAGCGAGAGGGGACCCCCAGGCCGGCCAGGGCCTGGGGGAAGCGTGCAGGCGTCTGGTGCCGCGTCAGGCAAGGTTCACTCCGTTCGCCGTCCTGGCACGCCCATCCGCTGCGTTGCCCGATCGACCGAGTAGCCCACCACGAGGCCGATCAGGCGCCTTCCGGCCGGCCGCACCAGGACGCCTCGCTACCGGGCAAACCTTGCCTGACGCGGCACTAGCGCGCCGCCTCGGTCTTGGTGAGCCTGTCCTGGTCGGGCAGGTTCGCAGCTCCGTCCCGCGGCTCGCGCTCCTCCCCCGCGCCGCCGTCCGCCTCGTACTCCGCGGAGCCGTGACCGTCGTCCACCAGGGACGCCTCGTCGAACGGGCGGCGCCCCGCGAGGACTTCGGCGACCTGCTCCTTGTCGATCTCCTTGGTCCAGGTGCCGACCAGCACCGTGGCCACCGCGTTGCCCGCGAAGTTGGTCAGCGCGCGGCACTCGCTCATGAAGCGGTCGATGCCCACGATCAGGCCGACGCCGTCGACCAGGTCGGGCCGGTGGGACTGGAGTCCGCCCGCGAGCGTGGCCAGACCGGCGCCCGTGACCCCGGCCGCGCCCTTGGAGGCGATGATCATGAAGGCCAGCAGTGAGAGCTGCTCGCCGAAGGTCAGCGGGTCGCCCATCGCCTCGGCGACGAAGAGCGAGGCCATGGTGAGGTAGATGGCCGTGCCGTCGAGGTTGAACGAGTAGCCGGTCGGCACCGTGATGCCGACGACCGGCCTGCTGACGCCCAGGTGCTCCATCTTGGCGATCAGGCGCGGCAGCGCCGACTCCGAGGAGGAGGTGGAGACGATCAGCAGGAACTCCCGCGCCAGGTACTTCAGCAGCGACAGGATGTTCACGCGCGCGACCAGCCACAGCAGCGCGCCCAGGACGAGGAAGACGAACAGCAGGCAGGTCGTGTAGAAACCGATCATGATGACGGCCAGCGACTTGAGCGCGTCGGTGCCCGTCTCCCCGACCACCGCCGCGATCGCGCCGAACGCGCCGACCGGGGCGGCCCACATGACCATGGCGAGCACCCGGAAGACGAGCCGCTGGAGGTGCCCGATGCCGCGCAGCACCGGCTCGCCCGCCCGGCCCATCGCCTGGAGCGCGAAGCCGACGAGCAGCGCGACCAGCAGCGTCTGGAGCACCTCGCCCTCGGTGAAGGCGGAGACCAGGGTGGTGGGGATGATCCCGAGCAGGAAGTCGGCGGTGCCCTCGCTGGCACCCTCGGCCTCGGCGGCTCCGGCCTTGCGCACCTCTTCGGTCAGGTCGAGGCCGCTGCCCGGGTCGATGATGTTGCCGACCGCGAGCCCGAGGGCGAGCGCGATGGTGGACATGAGCAGGAAGTAGCCGAGCGCGAGCCCGCCCACCGCGCCGACCTTGGCCGCCTTGCGGACCGAGCCGATGCCCAGCACGATCGTGCAGAAGATCACCGGTGAGATCATCATCTTGATGAGGCTGATGAAGCCCTCACCGATCGGCTTCATCTCGACCGCCACGCCGGGGGCGGCGAAGCCGAGCGTGATCCCCGCGACCACCGCGGCGATCACGGCGAGGTAGAGGTAGTGCGTTCTGTCCCGGCGGCTACCGGGCGGAGACTGGCCTGACACGTCGGGCTCCTCGGGGAGGGCGGCTGAAGGTCGCACCCCCGGCCGCGGACGGCGCGCTGCGGCGCCGGTTTCGCGGCTCGGGAATCCCGGCGACTATGCGCCTGTGTGTGGCCCAGGTCACTGTTACGTACATTTCGTGCACGGAACCGGGCCTCCGCCACCCCTCGGCGCGACCCCGCCGCCGCCCCCTGTTCACCTCGGCGAACCGTCCGGGCACACTGGCCCGCATGCGTGTCCCCCGCCCCCGCAGCCTCGCGGGACAACTGTTCGCGATGCAGGTCGTGCTGGTCACCGCCCTGGTGTCGGGGTGCGCGATCTTCACCTACGTCACCGACCGCGACCAGGCGGAGAAGTCCGCCCGGCACCGGGCGATGGCGGTGGCGCAGGCGGTCGCCGATTCGCCCTCGGTACCGCGGGCGATCCGCACCGACCGGCCCAGCGAGGTGCTCCAGCCCTACGCGGAGCAGGTGCGGCACGACACCGGCGTCACCTTCGTGACGATCATGGACACGCGGCGGCAGCGCTGGACGCATCCCGACCCGGAGCGGATCGGCGGCACCTTCGTCGGCCACACCGCGCCCGCACTGGCGGGCCGTACCTTCTCCGAGACCTACACCGGCACCCTGGGCCCCTCCGTGCGGGTGGTCACGCCCATCCGGGACGGCAACCGCGTCGTCGGACTGGTCAGCGCGGGCATCGCGGTGGAGGCGATCAGCGCGCAGGTGCGCGGGCAGGTCACCGTCCTGCTGGGCGTGGCCGGGATCGCGCTGACCCTGGGCGGACTGGGCACCTACGTCGTCAACGCCCGGCTGCGCCGCCACACGCACGGCATGAACGCCGCCGAGCTGAGCCGGATGCACGACTACCACGAGGCCACGCTGCACGCCGTACGCGAGGGGCTGCTGATGCTCGACGGCCAGCGCCGCGTCGCGCTCATCAACGACGGGGCACGCGAGCTGCTCGGGCTCTCCGGCCCCGGCCTGCTCGGCCGCGACATCGCCGAACTGGGCCTCCCGGCACCACTGACCGGCGCGCTGCTGGCCGCCGGACCGAGGGTGGACGAGGTGTACCTGACGGCGGAGCGGGTCGTCGTGGTCAACACCTCGCCCGTCTCCGGCGGCGAACGGCGCGGCACCGTCGTCACCTTGCGCGACCACACGGAACTCCAGTCGCTGGCCGGTGAGCTGAACTCGGTACGCGGCTTCGCCGAGGCGCTGCGCTCGCAGGCCCACGAGGCGTCCAACCGCCTGCACGCGGTCGTCTCGCTGATCGAGCTGGGCCGGGCGGAGGAGGCCGCCGAGTTCGCGACGGAGGAACTGGAGCTGGCCCAGGCGCTGACCGACCAGGTGGTGACGGCCGTCGCGGAACCGGTGCTGGCGGCGCTGCTGCTGGGCAAGGCCGCACAGGCGCACGAACGCGGTGTCGTCCTGGCGCTCACGCCGGACAGCCGCATCGACGACGGGCTGATCCCTCCGCAGCTCCCGGCCCGCGACCTGGTGACGATCGTCGGCAACCTGATCGACAACGCGGTGGACGCGGCAGCCGCCGCCGCGGACGGCGCCGACCCGGACGGCGCCGACCCGGCCGACCCCGGCGCCGCCGTACCCGGCGTTTCGCCTGGTGACGCGCCCCGTACGCCGCGCGTCACCGTCACCGTGCGGGCGGACCGGGCAGGCGGCGGCGAGGCGTACGAACGCACCGCGCTGGTGGTCCGGGTCGCGGACAACGGGCCCGGCATCAGCCCGGCCGACGCCCGCGACGTCTTCCGCCGCGGCTGGTCGACCAAGCTGCCCGGCGCCGACGTGGCACCGACCGGCGCACCACCCGCCGGCGGAGCGCCCGGCACCGCACCCGGCACCGCCCCACCCGCCGCCGCGGCGGACGGCGCGCCCCGCGACGGCCGTGGCCTCGGCCTGGCCCTGGTCCAGCAGACCGCGCGGCGCCACCGGGGCACCGTACGGCTGGGCGAGGCGCCGGACGGCGGGGCGGAGTTCACCGTACGGCTGCCGCTGCGTACGGAGGCGCGCCCCGTGCCCGCCGGGAGCGGCGCGTGAGCGCCCCGGCGGTCCCCGCCCGCGTCCAGGTGCTGGTGGTCGAGGACGACCCGGTCGCCGCCGACGCGCACGCGCTGTACGTCTCGCGGGTGCCCGGCTTCGAGGTGGCCGCCCTCGCGCACACCCGCGCGGAGGCGGGTCGCGCGCTGGACCGGCTGCCGGTCGACCTGATCCTGCTCGACCTCTATCTGCCGGACGGGCACGGCCTCTCGCTCCTGCGCGCGCTGCGCGGCGCCGGGCACACCACGGACGTCTTCGCGGTCACCTCGGCCCGCGACCTGTCGGTGGTGCGCGAGGGGGTGTCGCTGGGCGTCGTCCAGCACGTGCTGAAACCGTTCACCTTCGCCACCCTGCGGGACCGGCTCCAGCGGTACGCGGAGTTCCGCAGCAGCACCCGCGGCGCGGACGGCGAGGCGGGCAGCCAGGCGGAGGTCGACCGCGCGCTGTCCGCGCTGCGCGCCCCGCATCCGGCCACCCTGCCCAAGGGGCTCAGCGGCGCGACGCTGGAGGCGGTGACCTCGGCGCTGCGCGCGGCCGGGACCGACGGGCTGACGGCGAGCGCCGGCGCGCGGGAGATCGGCGTCAACCGGATCACCGCCCGCCGCTACCTCGAACATCTGGTCACCGCGGGGCAGGCGGAGCGCAGCCCGCGGTACGGGCAGGTGGGGCGTCCGGAGTTCTGCTACCGCTGGCGGCCGGCACCGCCGTGACCACCCCCGCCCCACCCGTCCCACTGGTGTCGGAGGCGTGCGCGGGGCGTGCGGGGGAGATCGCGCGGGCCCCATTGACCGGTCGTGAAGACGCTCGTACGGTCCCCGATCACAAGCACCGTGAGGCTGGCGGTCCGCCCGGACCGTCCCAGGCCGTGGCCCAGGAGGTCCTGCCCGTGCGCCCCATCACTCCGCTGATCCTCGCCCTCAGCGCCACCCTGACCCTCGGCATGCTCACCGGCTGCGGCAAGGGGTCCGGCGGTGACAAGGACACGCTGGAGGTCGCCTTCCACAAGGAAACCGACAACGATGTCACCTGGCGCGACGACTACATCAAGGACATCGCCGCCAAGTTCGAGAAGGCCCACCCCGGCAAGAACGTCAAGCTGGTCCCCATCCAGTCCTCCGGCAACGACTACTACACCAAGATCCAGCAGATGATGCGCTCGCCCAAGACCGCCCCGGACCTGGTCTACGAGGACACCTTCCTCATCAACTCCGACATCAAGAGCGGCTACCTGCTGCCGCTGGACACGTACCTGAAGGACTGGAAGGACTGGGCCGTCTTCGACGACAGCGCCAAGGCCGCCGCCCGCGGGGAGGACGGCAAGACCTACGGCGTACCGGACGGCACCGACACCCGCGGCCTCTGGTACAACAAGAAGCTCTTCGCGAAGGCCGGGCTCCCCGCGAAGTGGACGCCCCGGAGCTGGGACGACGTACTGAAGGCCGCCCGCACCCTCAAGCGCGAGGTCCCCGGCGTCATCCCGCTGAACGTCTTCACCGGCAAGGGCGCGGGCGAGGCCGCTGCGATGCAGGGCTTCGAGATGCTCCTGTACGGCACGCGGGACCCGCTCTACGACAAGAAGTCCAAGAAGTGGGTCACCGGCAGCAAGGGCTTCCGGGACAGCCTGGAGTTCGTCGACACGGTCTACTCCGAGAAGCTGGGCCCCGAGGTCTCCGACGCCCTCTCCCCCAACATCCAGACCAGGGTGGCGACCGAACTCCTCCCCGAGGGGAAGCTCGCCATCGCCCTCGACGGCTCCTGGCTCAGCCAGCAGTGGATCAAGACCGGCGGCAACCCCTGGCCGGAGTGGCCGCAGACCATGGGCCGCGCCCCGATGCCGACGCAGCAGGGCCAGGCACCGGGGAAGGTGAGCATGTCGGGCGGCTGGACCTGGTCGATCCCGCAGAAGTCCGACAACCACGATCTCGCGTGGAAAATGATCGAGACCTTCCAGACGCGGGAGAACGCCGCCGACTTCTGTGTACGGGGCGCGCAGATCGCCGTCCGCAGCGACGTCGCGAAGGACCCGGCCTACCTCGAGTCGATGCCCGGCATCGACTTCTTCACCGACCTCGTCGAGGTCAGCGAGTACCGGCCCACGCTGCCGGTCTATCCGCAGGTCTCCGCCGCCCTCGTCGACTCGATGGAGACGGTGACCACCGGCGACTCGTCCCCCGCCGAGGCCGCCGAGGCGTACGACGAGCAAGTGAAGTCCATCGCCGACGGCGCGGTCACCCGCCCGTGAGCACCCTGGAGACGGCGGCTCCCCCGCACGGGGGCCGCCGGCGGCGCTCCGGCCCGCCGCCACGCCGAAGCCGTCGCGACAGGCGCCGCTACTGGCGCTGGCTGCCGGTCGCCCCCGCCACCGCGCTGCTGCTCCTCTTCCTGGGCGGCCCGATCGGCTACTGCGTCTGGATCGCGCTGACCGACATGCAGCTGACCGGCCAGGAGTCCGCCTCCTTCGTCGGCCTGGACAATTTCACCAAGGCGTTCCAGGACGACGGTTTCCGCAACGCCGTCGTGCTGACCCTGGTCTTCACCGTCATCTCCTCGCTGCTGGGCCAGAACACCCTGGGACTGGCCCTGGCCGCGCTCATGCAGCGCGCGAGCGGTACGGTGCGGACGGTCACCGGGGCCATCGTCATCTGCGCCTGGGTGGTGCCCGAGATCGTCGCGGGGTTCCTGCTC
Source organism: Streptomyces sp. CNH287 (assembly GCF_000424825.1). Classification (NCBI taxonomy): domain Bacteria; kingdom Bacillati; phylum Actinomycetota; class Actinomycetes; order Kitasatosporales; family Streptomycetaceae; genus Streptomyces; species Streptomyces sp. CNH287. Next base: position 335,346 of record NZ_KE384253.1, read on the forward strand.
TACACCTTCTTCCACCGGCGCGGCACCCTCAACGCCCTGCTGGACTGGCTGCACCTGCCCGCCCAGAACTGGCTGTTCACCCTGCCGATCCTGGCCGTGTCCTTCGCCAACATCTGGCGCGGCACGGCGTTCTCCATGCTCGTCTACTCCGCCGCGCTCGCCGAGATCCCCACCGAGGTCAAGGAGTCGGCCCAGATGGACGGCGCCAACTCCTGGCAGCGGCTGTGGTATCTGACGCTGCCGATGATCCGGCGGTCCATCGGCACCAACCTGATGCTCAACACCCTCCAGACCCTCTCCGTCTTCGGCCTCATCTGGGCCATGACCCGGGGCGGTCCGGGCACGCGCAGCCAGACGCTGCCCGTCTACATGTACGACCAGGCCTTCACCAAGGCGCTGATCGGCTACGGGACGGCGGTCGCGCTGCTGCTGCTCCTGGTGGGCGCGCTCTTCTCGGTCGTCTACCTGCGCCTGATGCGCGAGGAGGTCTGAGATGGCCCGCACCCCCGCGCGCCGCACCCCCGCGCCCCGTACCCGACCCGCGCGCCGCCCCGGGCTCCGCCTCTCCCGCCGCACCCGCGAGCGGCTGGCCGCCGACCTCGGTCTGCTCACCGTGGCCGCCGCCTTCGTCGTCCCGCTGCTGTGGCTGGTGTTCGCCTCCCTCGACGCCGAGGCAGACCTGAAGGTCAAGCCGCCCGAGTCGCCGACGCTGGACAACTTCTCGGCGGTGCTCACCGACGAGATCACCTTCACGCCGATGCTCAACAGTCTGCTCATCTGCGGCAGCGCCACCTTGATGACCATGGTCTGCGCGGCCCTGGCCGCGTACCCGCTCTCCCGCTACCGGTCCCGCTTCAGCCGCCCGTACCTGCTGGGCATCCTCTTCACCACCTGCCTGCCCATCACCGCGATCATGGTGCCGGTGTACGGGCTGTTCGTGCAGATCAACCTCATCGACACGAGGGCGGGCACCTCGTTCTTCCTGGCCGCCTCGCAACTGCCGTTCGCGGTGTGGCTGATGAAGAATTTCATGGACGGCGTCCCGGTCGTGCTGGAGGAGGCGGCCTGGACGGACGGCGCGAACTGGTTCCAGTCGCTGACCCGCGTGATCGTGCCGCTGATGGGCCCGGGCCTGGCCGTGGTGACGATCTACAGCTTCATCATGATGTGGGGGAACTTCTTCGTCCCCTTCATGCTGCTGCTCAGTCCCGAGCAACTCCCCGCCTCCGTCAGCATCTTCACCTTCTTCGGCAACTACGGCGCGGTCGCCTTCGGCGAACTGGCCGCGTTCTCCATCCTCTACACGACCCCGGTGCTGGTGCTCTACATCCTCATCGCGCGCCGCCTCGGCGGCGGCTTCACACTGAGCGGAGGTGTCAAGGGCTGACCCGCAACGGCTGGAGCCAACCCGCCTGCCGTTACAGGCTGTTGGCTTTGCTTGACTGCCCCTCCCACGGAAACCATGGAGGCTCAGGCAGTGCGCAGGAGATGGCAGGAGACCCAGGCGGCCTTCGAGCAGGGGTGGTACGAGTACGAGGGGCAGCGGGTGGACCTCTCCTCCCCGCTCGAAGACATGCGCCAGGGGACCCGGCTCTACCTCCCCGGTGAGCTTCGCCGCCTGCCCTTTCCCAGCGGCGGCGGCGCCACCCGCGTCGAGGTCACCGAGGAGAGCACCCTTGAGGCTGCGGAAAGGCTGGCCGGGGACGGCGGGGTGGCTGTGCTGAACTTCGCCTCGGCCCGCAATCCGGGTGGGGGTGTGACGCGGGGAGCGCGTGCCCAGGAGGAGAGCCTGGCCCGCTCCAGCGCGCTGTACGACGCGCTGGTCCGCTGCCCGGAGTTCTACACGTTCCACCGGGACAATCCTGATCCGTTCTACAGCGACCGGGTGGTGTACGCGCCGGAACAGCGAGTGAGCCAAAGGGCGCGCCGGTGTCGAAAGCGACGAGACCAAGCGAGCGAAGCGAGCGAAGCGTCGAGGAGTGTCGACACCGGGTACAAGCGCCCGGAGGCGAACCGAGTGCAAAAAATGTGCCGGTCTTCCGCCGGGACGACGGCTCCTGGCTGCCCGCGCCCCTGCGCACGGCGTTCCTGACGTCGGCCGCGCCGAACCGCCGGATCATCGAGCGGGACCTGCCCCACGCGGCAGGGCGGATTCCGGGCGCGCTCACCACCCGCGCCCGCGGTGTGCTGGCCGTGGCGGCCCATCACGGAACCACCCGCCTCGTCCTGGGCGCGTGGGGGTGCGGCGTGTTCGACAACGACCCGGCGGAGGTCGCCGACGCGTTCGCGATCCACCTGCGCGGCGACTTCGCGGGGGTCTTCGAGCAGGTGGTGTTCGCCGTCCTGGACCGGGACGACGCCCTGCGCGAGGCGTTCGAGTGGGCACTGGCCGACGCGGGGTGACGGCGGGGCGCGGGCGCCCGTACGGCATCACGCCCAGGCCGCCGCGCTCCTCGCCGGACCCGCGCAGGCGCCGGAGGTCAGAAGACCGCTTCGGTCTCGTCCATCCGATCCTGCGGGACGCGTTTCAGTTCGGACACGCCGTCCGCCAGCGGCACCATCGTGATCTCCGTGCCGCGCAGCGCCGTCATCCGGCCGAACTCGCCCCGGTGGACGGCCTCCACCGCGTGCCAGCCGAAGCGGGTGGCGAGCACCCTGTCGTACGCGGTGGGGGTGCCGCCGCGCTGCACGTGCCCCAGGATGACCGGCTTGGCCTCCTTGCCGAGCCGGTGCTCCAGCTCGACCGCCAGCCGGTTGCCGATGCCCACGAAGCGCTCGTGGCCGTACTGGTCGATGACGCCCTTCTCGTACGGCATCGAGCCCTCGGCCGGGTGCGCGCCCTCCGCGATGCAGATCAGGGCGAACCGCTTGCGGCGTGCGAACCGCTCCTCGATCATCTTCGCCAAGTCGTCGACCTGGAAGTTGCGCTCGGGGATGCAGATGGCGTGCGCGCCGGCGGCCATGCCCGCCTCCAGCGCGATCCAGCCCGCGTGCCGCCCCATGACCTCGACGACCATGACCCGCTGGTGCGACTCCGCGGTGGTCTTGAGGCGGTCCATGGCCTCGGTGGCGACGCCCACGGCGGTGTCGAAGCCGAAGGTGCGGTCGGTGGCCGAGATGTCGTTGTCGATGGTCTTGGGCACGCCGACGACGGGCAGGCCCGCGTCCGCCAGCATCCGCGCGGCAGTCAGCGTGCCCTCGCCGCCGATGGGGATGAGGGCGTCCAGGGCGAGGCGCTCGATCAGTTCCTCGGAGTTGTCGCACGCCTCACGCAGCCGGTCGCGCTCCAGCCGGGAGGAGCCGAGGATCGTGCCGCCGCGGGCGAGGATGCCCGCCACGGAGTCGATGTCCAGGGGACGCCAGCGGCCCTCCAGAAGCCCCCGGAAGCCGTCTTCGAATCCGATCACCTCATCGTTCCGGTCGGCCACCGCGCGGTGGACGACGGAGCGGATCACGGCGTTCAGGCCGGGGCAGTCTCCGCCCGCGGTAAGGACTCCGATACGCATGAGGCTTCGCTACTCCTGCTCGCTGCTTCGCGCCCACTTACTGGAGCGTCGGTCTGATGAGCCGATGCGATTCTTTCATGTCTTGAACACATCCCGCACCGGCGTCCAACACACGAGAACGCCTGACGCGCGGCATCATCGGGCACGCAGGTAACGTCAAGACTAGTGCCGCCGGACCGCGGACGCGCCGTAGGCGTCCATGGCACACCTCACACCCGCGCCGCGACCGCGCACCGCGCGGCCCGCCCGCACGCGGTCCACGGCGCACGACGCAGGAGCAAGGGAGACCACGCGTGACGCGCAGCGTGTACGTGACCAGCACCGACCGGGGGGACGGCCGCCAGGTCGTGGACCTGGGCGTGATGGAGCTGCTGGCCCGCCAGGTGGACCGGGTGGGGGTGTTCCGGCCGCTCGCGCACGACGGGCCCGACGCCGTCTTCGACCTCCTGCGCTCCCGCTACCGGCTCGCCCAGCCCGCCGCCTCCGTGACCGGCCTCGGCTACGAGGAGGCGGCGGCGCTCCAGGCCGAGCGGGGGACGGACGAGCTGCTGTCACTGCTGGTGGACCGCTTCCACGCGGTGGCCGCCGACTACGAGGCGGTGCTCGTGCTGGGCACCGACTTCGCCGACACCGGACTCCCCGCCGAGCTGGCGCTCAACGCGCGGATGGCCAACGAGTTCGGCGCCGCCGTGCTCCCGGTGGTCGGCGGCCGCGACCAGAGCGCCGAGTCGGTGGTGGCCGAAGTGCGCAACGCGCACGACGCCTACACCTCCCTCGGCTGCGAGGTGATCGCGATGATCGCCAACCGGGTGCGCGACAGCCACGCCCGCGAGGCCGCCCGCGCCCTGGGCCGCCACCTGCCCGAGCCGGTCTACGTCCTCCCGGAGGACCCGGCGCTCGAAGCCCCCACCGTCGCCCAGGTCCGCGACACCCTCGGCGCCGAGGTGCTGCTGGGCGACCACGCCGGGCTCGCCCGCGACGTCCGCGACTTCGTCTTCGGCGGCGCGCATCTGCCCACCTTCCTGCCCGCCCTCACCGAGGGCTGCATGGTCATCACGCCGGGCGACCGCGCGGACCTGATCATCGGCTCGCTGGCGGCGCACTCGGCCGGCTCCCCGGCGATAGCGGGCGTGGTGCTGACCCTGGACGAACGGCCCGGTGAGGAGACGATGCGGCTCGCCGCCCGGCTCGCCCCGGGCACCCCCGTGCTCGCCGTCCCGCACGGCTCCTTCCCCACCGCCGCCGAGCTGGTCACGCTCCGGGGCAGGCTGACCGCGACGAGCCCGCGCAAGGCGGAGATCGCACTCGGCCTCTTCGAACGCCACGTCGACACGGCGCAGCTGACCGAGCGGCTGTCCGTGGTCCGCAGCGGCCGGGTCACGCCGATGATGTTCGAGCACCAGCTGGTCGAGCGTGCCCGCAGGCACCGCCGCCACGTCGTGCTGCCCGAGGGCACCGAGGAGCGGGTCCTGCGCGCGGCCGAGGTGCTGCTGCGCCGCAACATCTGCGATCTGACGCTGCTCGGCGACACCGCCGCCGTCCGTCGGCGCACCGCCGAACTCGGCCTGGACCTGGCCCTGCTGGGCGACGACGAGATCGGCGGGGGCGACGCGGACGCCCCGGCGACGGCCCGGATCGTCGACCCGCAGACCTCGCCGCTGCGCGAGCGCTTCGCCGAGCTGTACGCGCGGCTGCGCGCGCACCGGGGCGTGACGGTGGAACTGGCGTACGACGTGGTGGCGGACGTCTCGTACTTCGGGACGCTCATGGTGCGGGAGGGCCTGGCCGACGGCATGGTCTCCGGCGCCGCGCACTCGACCGCCGCGACCATCCGGCCCGCCTTCGAGGTGATCCGCACGACGCCGGACAGCAACATCGTCTCGTCCGTCTTCTTCATGTGCCTGGCCGACCGGGTGCTCGCCTACGGCGACTGCGCCGTGAACCCGGACCCGGACGCGGAGCAGCTGGCGGACATCGCGGTCCAGTCGGCCGCCACCGCCGCGCAGTTCGGCGTGGAGCCGCGGATCGCGATGCTGTCCTACTCGACGGGCACCTCCGGTTCGGGGGCGGACGTGGAGAAGGTCCGGCGGGCCACCGAGCTGGTACGGGCGCGCCGCCCGGAGCTTCCGGTGGAGGGCCCGATCCAGTACGACGCCGCCGTGGAGCCTTCGGTCGCGGCGACCAAGCTGCCGGGCTCGCAGGTCGCGGGCCGCGCGACGGTGCTCGTCTTCCCGGACCTGAACACGGGCAACAACACCTACAAGGCCGTGCAGCGCTCGGCGGGCGCGGTGGCGGTGGGGCCGGTGCTCCAGGGCCTGCGCAAACCCGTCAACGACCTCTCCCGGGGCGCTCTGGTGCAGGACATCGTCAACACCGTGGCGATCACCGCGATCCAGGCACAGCCGCAGGCCCAGCCACAGCCACAGCCCCCGGACCAGCCACCCGCCCCGTCCCGGACCGCGGCCCGGCCGCAGGACACCACCGCCGTACGGACCTCGCAGAGGGGCACCGCCTCATGACCTCCGCCCGCCCCGCCCCCACCCGCGTCCTCGTCCTCAACTCCGGCTCCTCCTCGGTGAAGTACCAGCTGCTGGACATGGCCGAGCACTCCCGCCTCGCCTCCGGCCTGGTGGAGCGGATCGGCGAGTCCACCTCCCGGCTGGCGCACGACCCGCTCGCCGCCGGCGCCGCCGCGCGGGTACGCGAGGCGCCGATCGCCGACCACGACGCGGCGCTCAAGAGCGTGGCCGCGGAGCTGGCCGCCGACGGGCTGGGCCTGGACTCACCCGAACTGGCGGCCATCGGGCACCGGGTGGTGCACGGCGGGCAGCGGTTCACCGAGCCGACCCTCATCGACGAGCCGGTGCTGCGGGAGATCGAGCGGCTGGTGCCGGTGGCACCGCTGCACAACCCGGCGAACCTCATGGGCATCCGCACCGCCCAGGCGCTGAACCCCAAACTGCCCCAGGTCGCCGTCTTCGACACCGCCTTCCACACCACGATGCCGGAGCACGCCGCGCGCTACGCCATCGACGTGCGCACCGCGGACACGCACCGGGTGCGGCGCTACGGCTTCCACGGCACCTCGCACGCCTACGTCTCGCGGCGTACGGCGCTGCTGCTGGGCCGGGAGCCGTCCGAGGTGAACGTGATCGTGCTGCACCTGGGCAACGGCGCCTCCGCCTCCGCGGTGCGCGGCGGGGTGTGCGTGGAGACCTCGATGGGGCTGACCCCGCTGGAGGGCCTGGTGATGGGCACCCGCTCCGGGGACCTGGACCCGGCGGTGATCTTCCATCTGCACCGGGTCGCCGGGATGTCCTTCGACGACATCGACGAGCTGCTCAACAAGCGCAGCGGCCTGGCCGGGCTGTGCGGGGACAACGACATGCGGGAGATCCGCCGCCGGATCGACGAGGGCGACGACGCGGCGCGCCTCGCGTTCGACATCTACGTGCACCGGCTCAAGAAGTACATCGGCGCCTACTACGCGGTGCTCGGCCGGGTGGACGCGCTCGCCTTCACCGCGGGCGTGGGCGAGAACTCGGCGCCGGTGCGCGAAGCCGCCCTGGCCGGACTGGCGGGGCTGGGGCTGGAGGTGGACGCGGAGCGCAACGGGGCGCGGGCGGACACACCCCGGCTCATCTCGCCCGACGGCGCGCGGGTCGCGGTCGCCGTCGTCCCCACCGACGAGGAGCTGGAGATCGCTCAGCAGACATACGCCCTGGTCAGCCCCGTGCGCTGAGACCGCGCACCGCTCCGGTTCCACCCCCTGATACGTTCCGCTCTTGAACAAAGTGAGAGGATGCGCTCCATGCGCCGTTCCAAAATCGTCTGCACCCTGGGCCCCGCCGTCGACTCCTTCGACCAGCTGAAGACGCTGATCGAAGCGGGGATGAACGTGGCCCGCTTCAACATGAGCCACGGGTCCCAGTCCGAGCACGAGGAGCGGTACCACCGGCTCCGCAAGGCCGCACAGGAGACCGGGCGTGCCGTGGGGGTGCTCGCCGACCTCCAGGGGCCCAAGATCCGGCTGGAGACCTTCGCCGAGGGGCCGGTGGAACTGGTCCGCGGCGAGGAGTTCACCATCACCGCCGAGGACGTGGCCGGTGACAAGACGATCTGCGGCACCACGTACAAGGGCCTGCCCGGGGACGTCTCCAAGGGCGACCCGATCCTGATCAACGACGGCAACGTCGCCCTCCAGGTCCTGGAGGTGGACGGCCCGCGGGTGCGCTGCATCGTGATCGAGGGCGGCGTGATCTCCGACCACAAGGGGATCAACCTGCCGGGCGCCGCGGTGAACGTGCCCGCGCTGTCCGAGAAGGACATCGAGGACCTGCGCTTCGCCCTGCGGCTCGGCGCGGACATGGTGGCGCTCTCCTTCGTGCGGAACGCCTCCGACGTACGCGACGTGCACCGCGTCATGGACGAGGTCGGGCGCCGGGTGCCGGTGATCGCCAAGGTCGAGAAGCCGCAGGCCGTGGCGAACATGGAGGAGGTCGTCCTCGCGTTCGACGGAGTGATGGTGGCGCGCGGCGACCTGGCGGTGGAGTACCCGCTGGAGCAGGTGCCGATGGTGCAGAAGCGCCTCATCGAGCTGTGCCGCCGCAACGCCAAGCCGGTGATCGTGGCGACCCAGATGATGGAGTCGATGATCACCAACTCGCGCCCGACGCGCGCCGAGGCGTCCGACGTCGCGAACGCGATCCTGGACGGCGCCGACGCGGTGATGCTCTCCGCCGAGTCGTCCGTCGGGCAGTATCCGATCGAGACCGTCAAGACCATGTCGAAGATCGTCGAGGCCGCCGAGGAGGAGCTGCTCAGCCGGGGGCTCCAGCCGCTGGTGCCGGGCAAGAAGCCGCGTACACAGGGCGGTTCGGTGGCGCGGGCGGCCTGCGAAATGGCCGACTTCCTCAACGCCAAGTCGCTGATCGCCTTCACCAAGTCGGGCGACACGGCCCGCAGGCTCAGCCGCTACCGCGCCTGCCAGCCCATCCTGGCCTTCACCACGGACGACGCCACCCGCAACCAGCTGGCGCTGAGCTGGGGCGTGGAGACCTACGTCGTACCGCACGTGGGGACGACGGACGAGATGGTGGACCTGGTCGACGCCGAGCTGCTGAAGCTGAAGCGCTACGACACCGGCGACACCATGATCATCACCGCCGGTTCGCCGCCCGGCGTGCCCGGCACCACGAACATGGTCCGGGTGCACCACCTGGACGGCGCGGACAGCTGACGGCGGGGGCGGGCCCGGCGCCCGCCCCGCCGCGGCCCGCCGACACCCCGCGCCACGGCGCACCCCGGCGCACCCCGGCGCACCACGCACGGCAGCACACCGCGCCCGCATCAGTCCCGCTCCGCCACCAGCAGCAGGTACGCCAGGTCCGGTGAGGCGGCGGCGGCCGTGAACGCGGCGGTGAAGCCGTCCAGCGAGAGGTGGCTCCGCGCGGCCGGGGGCAGGCCCGCCCACACCGCCTCCACCGCCGCCGTCAGCAGCGGCAGCGACGGCCGCGTGTGCGCGGTGATGTCGGTGGAGTCCACCACGCGCAGCCCGGCACCCGCGAGCAGCGCGTGGTACTCGCCGAACAGCGGCGGGCGGTGCATGCTCGCCGTCGCGGCCATCTCCTCCAGCAGGCGCAGGTCCTCCGCCGGCGGCTGACGGAGCAGGAAGCCGTCGGCGATCACCAGCCGCCCGCCGGGCCGCAGCGCACGGGCCAGCTCCCGCAGCGGGGCCTCCGGCGGATGCATGTGGACCAGCGACTCGATCGCGTACGCGGCGTCGAAGTGGCCGTCGGGGCAGGGCAGCGCCATCGCGTCGGCGTGCAGGAAGCGCACCCGCTCCGCGCCGCCGGACCGCCGCGCGGCTTCGGCCGCCGCGCGGGCCTGCCGGTGACTGATCGTCACGCCGGTCACCGCGACCCGCCGGGCCGCGGCCAGCCGGAGGCCGGACGCGCCGTTTCCGCAGCCGACGTCGAGCACGTGCTGCCCGTCGGCGGCTCCGAGGCGGGCGAGCACCTCGTCGGTCAGCCGGTTCGTCGCGTCGGCGAGCGAGGCGGACTGCCCCTCGTCCCAGTAACCCATGTGCAGATGGGTGCCGTAGTGCGCCGTGAGCAGCTCGGTCACGGTCTCGTACAGATGCGCGACCTCATCGGTGCCTCCCGGCGGGCTGGTGTCATGCGTACGCACAGCGGCGGTCCGTCCCCTCGAAGGCTCTGCCCGGAATTTCGATTTCCCGCGGCGGCAGCCGAACAGCTGATCACCCTGAGCTCGGCGATACGGGCCGGAACGGCACCGGGGTGCGGAATGCAGATCAGGTGACTTTATCGGCCGGCTCGCAGAGCAATCGTTTCTGCGCATTCTCTTTCACTCGTCCGTATGACTGTGCACCAAAGGCGCCTTGGCGGGCCCTCAGCATGGAGACGTCATGAGTGACTGTTCCTCAGCGAACAGAAGAAGGACGTGTCGTGTCTGCGAAGTTCCTCGTCGAGCCGTTCACCGAGAATTGTTATGAGGTTTACCAGAAGAAAGAGCATGTGGTATTCGGAGTCAGCCCGGGAAACAGCTACTTCCGGGTGCCGCTGCTGACCGACCTGCTGGGCTGGCTGTGCGGTGAATTCTCCGTGGTCGACGTCGTCATTCCGGATTCTCCCCTGGTGCACACCTACGTGGCCATGGGGTACGACCCGGAGCGGGCGGAGCGGAAGGCACGCGGTGAGATCAACGTCCTGCGCAACCGGGTGAACCGGGCCTGGCAGGCCCAGGGCGGCCCGCGCCCCGCGGACGGCCTGCACATGATGTCCGACCTGGCCGCCAACACCACCTACCAGCGCCTCCTCGGGCACTGCGAGCAACTGGTCTCCGAGGACGGCCAGTTGCGCGACACCTGCCTGGCCATGAGCCGCGACGTGCTCGCCGCCAGGTCGCCCGGGTACGCACCCACCCCCGAGCAGGTCCAGCGCAGCGCGCGCTACCTCATCGAGGAACTCCCGTTCTTCCTGGCCTCGGTGGACATCTTCGACATGTCCTCGTCGCTGTGCTTCTACCACCAGCGGCTGCCGCTCGCCGACCTCATCTTCTCCGGAAAGTGCGCGCTGCGGGCAGCACCCCATCAGGGGCACGCGATCGTACGTCCCGCCCAACCCACCGCCCCGTGACCCGGGCACATCACAGAGAGTGACCGTCACACCCATGCTCAAGACCATCCCTGCGCCGGCGACGCCCTACTCCCGCCTGGCAGCCTCGTACGACCGCCTGGTCGACTGGGTCATCGCCGAGCGCGGCGAGGCGCCCCGCGACCGCATCGCCGACTTCCTCGACGCGCACTGGCGGGCCCAGCCCACCCCCGTCGAGGAGGTGCTCGAAGTCTGCTGCGGGACGGGCCTCACCCTCACCGAGGTGGCCCGCCGGGGCTACCGCGTGACCGGGCTGGACCGCTCGGCGGCCATGCTGGAGCAGGCCGGGCGCCGGCTGGGGCCGGACGTCCCGCTCGTCCGGTCCGCGCTGCCCGAGATCCCGTCCTTCCCCCGTCCGTTCGACGCGGTCCTCAGCGCGGCGGCGGGGTTCAACTACCTCGGTGACCAGGAGGTGCTCGCCGGCGCGTTCGAGTCGGTCGCCCAGGTGCTGCGGCCGGGCGGCACGTTCGTCTTCGACCTGCTCAGCGCCACCCTGCTCAACCGCTCCTTCGACCCGGCCGCGCCCAAGGTGCACGCCGCGGAGCTGGACGGCGTCGCGTACATCTGGACCTTCGAGACTCCCCCCTCGCGGGCGCACTACGACCTGACGTACGTGCAGTTCCTCCGCGAGGAGGGCGCCGGGGACGAGGAGGGCGCCGGGGAGCGGTACGCCAGGAGCCATGAAGTGCACCGCATGTACGCCCTGGAGCACGAGACCATCCGCCGCCTCGCCGCCCGCGCGGGCTTCACCGGCATCGAGGTCCGCGACAACTACACGGAGGCGCCCGCCGGGCCGGAGACCCTCTACGAGACGTGGATTCTCACCTCGGGGAGGACGTCCTGAAGACGCGCGAACTGGCCGCAGCGGGCATCACCGGCAGCCCGCTCACCGAGGCGTACCACGCCTGCGGCGAGCGGCTGCGGACCCGCAATCCCGCCGCCTACCCGAGCACGCGCTGCCTGCTGCCCGCCGGGAAGCGGCCCTACTACGACGCGTTCCTGGCGTTCTGCCGCCACGTGGACGACCTGGTGGACGACCCGGACCGGACACCGCAGGAGTGCGCCGCCCGCCTGGACGACTTCCAGGCGTACCTGGCCAAGCAGTTGCAGGACGGCCCCGGAACCCGGCCGGCCGGCGCCGAGCCGATGCGCCAGGACCAGCTGATCGCGACGGCGTTCGCGCACTTCACCCGCACCTGGGGCATCACCGCCGCGTCCGTCGAACTCTTCCTGCGCACCCTGCGCACCGATCTCGAGGTGGTGGACTACCCGACCTACCAGGACCTGGAGGGCTACATGCGGGGGGTCAGCGGGGAGCCGACCACCTGGGTCAACGCCCTGCTGGAGCCGTCCGCGCCGGAGGCGGAGGAGATGGCCGTGGCGCTCAGCCACGGGCTGTACCTGCTGCACTTCGCGGGCGACCTCGCCGAGGATCTGCGGCTGGGCCGGGTCTACCTCCCGGAGGAGGACCTGGCGCGCTTCGGCACCGGGCGCGACGACCTGGCGTCCGCGGTGACCCGCGGCGTGATGACCGAGCCCGTACGCCTGCTGGTGCGCCACCAGGCGCTGCGCGTCCACCGCCTGCTGGCCGAGTCCGAGGGCTGGCACCGGCTGGTGCACCCCTCGGCGCAGCGGTTCGCGCGGCGGTACCACGCGCTCGGCCGCGACTCGCTGCACAGCCTGGTCCGCAACCGCTACGACGTACTACGGCAGCCGTCCCGCGCACGGGCCGCGTGGGACGGCGCCCGGGCCCTGGGGGGCACCGGGCTGGCGTACGCGGGAAACCTGGCGCGGCGCGGGAACTGACCGGCGCCGCCGACCGCACGCCGGGCCCGCACCTGACGGGGGGTGCGGGCCCGTACGTGCGCCCGGGGCGCGCGGGCCGGTACCGCGGGCTACCTGGTGATCGACTGGTGGAGGCCGGGGATGGTGAGCGTGCCGCCGAACTGGCCCGCCTGAGTGACCTTCACCTTGGTGAAGTACGCCTCGGGGACGTTCAGCGGCGGTGGGTGCTCCGGGTCGAACACGATCGGGATGAGGCCGAAGAGATTGCCCTCCAGCCGCTCCGTGTACATCGTCACCTGGCCGTCGCGGATGGTGGACATGGTGCCCTTGCCCGCCTCGACGTGGTAATTCGTACCGCCCGGACCGGCCACGATCTGGTGCAGGTCGCCGATGTCGAGCCCGCTGGAGGTGAACTTGAGCGCCTGCTTCGTCTTGCCGTTCGCCATCGTCACGTTGACGACGCCTTCGTAGTCCAGGTCGTGCAGGGCGAGCGAGGAGGCCTCCAGGTACCAGGGCTGGTTGGGCAGCGTGACGGGCGTCTGCTCGTCCTCGCCCGCGACCTTCTTCTCCTCGACGCACGGGAACGGCTTCCGGCCGTCCTCGTCCGGCTCGGCGGCGTCGTCGTCCCGCGGTTCGGCGGAGGCGCCGGGCCGCTGCTCCTTCGACTCCTCGGCGGGCTTCGCCGACTCGCGCCCGGAGCTGCCGGCCCCGTCGTCGGGCTCGGGCTCGGGCTCGGGCTCGGTTGCCTCGGACCCGGCCCCGGCCCGGTCGGACTCCGCCGCGCCTGGCCCGCCGGACTCATCCGCCCCGTCCGGCTCGTCCACGTCGTCCGGCTCGTCCGACTCATCTGCGTCGTCCGGCTCCGCCGCCTCACGGCGTTCGCGCTCCGCCCGCTCCCGCTCCTCCCGGGGAGTGAAGGCGTCCCTGAGCTTCTCGCCCAGGCCCAGCGGGTCCAGCGGGTTCCGCTTCTCCGGCTCGGGCTGGGAGGGCTCCGGCTTTGACGGCTCGCGGTCGTCGGGCTCGGAGTCGTCCGGCTCACGTTCGTCCGGCTCACGTTCGTCCGGTTCCGGGTCCGGGTCGGACGGCGAGGAGCCGCCGGAGTCCGAGGGCGCGCGGTCGCCGCTGCCGCCCTGGCTGCCCGGCTTCGCGTCGGCGTCGTCCTGCTCGGCCCGCTCCTTGGCGGCGGTCCGCTCCTGCGCCGCCTTCTCCTGCGCCGCCTTCTCCTTCGCGGCCTTCTCCTTCGCGGCCTGCTGCCTCTCCTCCGCCTCCTTGTCCGGGGCGGACACGCAAGGGCCGTCCTTGAAGGGGTTCTTGGGCAGCGGCTTCGCGCTCGCCAACTGCGGGGTCAGCCCCATACCCATCAGCACCGCGGACGGCATCGCCGCCATGGCTATCGCCTTGCCCGCGGGGAGGTGCAGCCGGGTCAGCAACGGCTTGCGCGGCGCCGCGTGCCGGGGACCGGTTCTGGTGCGGGCCGCGCCGGTCACGCCCCCTGCCGCGGCCTCGGCTTCCTCCCGCGCTCCGTCACCCGGCACCTTGCCTCCCCTTCGCATGGTTCGCGTCGGTCTCGGCCGGCGAGGACGAAGCCGAAGCCGAGGCCCTTCCCGTGACTCTCAGGTCGTCCGTGGCGCCGCCGGCATCCGGTGATCCGGCCGCCTCCCCTCGCGCGCCCTGGGTGCCACTGCGCGCGGCGGTGGGTTCGACCGGTCTTCCGGGTGCCCACGAGACGCCGAGCGCGCCGCCGATGAGCCCCAGCAGGAAGCCGATCAGGAAGGCTCCGAGGTTGGAGACGACCAGCGAGACAAGAGCCAGCAGGATCGCCGCGACACCCGCGAACACCCGGGACTGCGGCTGGAACCACATGGTCAGACCGAGCACGATCAGCAGGACGCCGATGATGAGCGAACCCGCGCCCGCGGTCGTCGACATGCGGATGGTGAGCGAGCCCAGGGTGAGGTTCTGATAGGGGATGTACATGATCGGGATACCGGCGAGGAGCGTGAGTATCCCGCCCCAGAAGGGGCGCTGACCGCGCCATACCCGGAAATTCCCACGCATCCGGCCGAGCCGGTCGATCGGCCGCTCTCGCGTGTCGGCGCTCATGTGTACAGCTCCTCGGGACTGGCAAAAGCTTGCTTGCGGAACGGCCGTACGGGCCCGAGACCGAGGTGTGCTGCCCGGGCCCCGCCCCGCGCCCGTACGGATTCAGTGCGTCAGTAGCACTCGTGCGCGCCCTTCTTGACGGACATCTTGAGGCCGCTGAGCTTGAAAGTTCCGGCCGTCGTCGCCCAGGCGCGCTGCTTGACGTCGGTGAAGATGACCGCGTCGGCCTGCTGGGCGAAGGAGCCCCCCAGGTAGTTGTCGCCCTTGTGCGCACCGGGACCCTTGGTCGTGTCGTCGATCGAGACACCGATGTCGATGTTCTTGAACGTGGCGTTCGCGGCCAGGTCGTCGGCGTCGATGTACAGCTTCTTCGCCGTCACGGGGGTTTCTCCCCTGCCCGCGCTGAGCTTCATCGACACGTCGCCGAAGATCGGGACAGGAATGACCACCGACTGGCAGAGATTGTCGATCTCCGCGTCGTTCATCCCGACGACGGTGACGGGCTTGTTGCCCTTCTTCGTGCTGTCGAGTGCGCCGTACTGCGTGAACCCGGTGGCTTCGAGCCGGTCGGCGGTCACCTTGAACTGCTGGCCGGAAACACTGAACGAAGCCGCCAGCGCGCCCTGGGCCAGGGCTAGTCCGATGGCGGCTGTAGCGGCAACGCTGGGCACCATGACGACGGCGAACCGCTTCCATCTGGTCCCGCCACGAGCCAGAGACTCCATGACTTTCCTCCTTCTCGGACGTACATCTCCGGCGTGGGCCGCGGGCCGTACCGGGGATGGGAGAAGTGCTACGTCCTCGGAAAGGGGAACGCCGCCACCTGAAGACGTACTGGTTCGTGCGTCCGAGCTGTCGGCGATCACCCCCGAGTGACAACCACTGGCCACGCTCTCGCGCAACCCTCATGAGCGGACAGGCTCCGCCGACGGCAGAGACCCCCCTGCCCGCGGGCCGGCGATGCCGCTTCCGGCCCACTCGGTGGGGAACCGTCAGCCTGGCACGGCATCTGTGGCTGCGCGCAGGAAGACGGACCAAGCTTGGCCGATCGTGGTGCATCCGGGGCCCGCACACAAGGGGTTCATTACTCTCGAGTAACGACTCGATAACCGGACAGCCGCCCAGAGGCGCGGACGCGCGACAGAGGGTCGCCGGAGACTGTCGGTCAACGGGAGGATTATTCGGACATGTCCGGGTCAAATGCGAGCGCGCACTTACAGCGAGTAGGCAGCGGCTGCGCTTCCCAAGTTTTGGTAAAACGCAGCCGCTGATGTCGCTAAATCAATGAGTGGTGACGCGCCGAGTGGCCAGGTCAGAACAGGACGCGGGCCAGCGCGCCACGTGCGGTCACGACGCGCGGATCGTCCGCCCCGATGACCTCGAAAAGCCCCAGGAGCCGGAGGCGTGCTGCCTCTCGGTCATCCCCGGCCGTCCGCCGCACCGTCTCCACGATCCGACCGAAGGCGTCCTCCACGTGACCGCCGACGAGGTCGAGGTCGGCCGCGCGCAGTTGCGCCTGCACATCGGAGGGGCGGTCCGCCGCCTCCGCACGCACCTGCTGAGGGTCCAGCCCCTGCACCCGGCCGAGCAACTCGGCCTGGGCCAGCCCGAGCTGGGCCTCCACGTTGCCCGGATCGCCCGAGAGGACGTTCTTGTAGGCCTGCACCGCGCCGTTCAGGTCGCCCGCGTCCAGCGCGCTGTGCGCCGCCGCGAGAGCCGGGTCCTCGGGCGGCTCGGCCGCCTGCGGCTGCGCCGCCCCCGCCTCCTCCCCGGCCGGTACCCCCTCCAGGCCGGTGATGCCGAAGCGCTGCTCGGAGACCTGGATCAGCTGGTCGAGGGTCTCCCGGACCTGCTGCTCGGGAGCCGCCCCCTGGAAGAGCGGCAGGGCCTGCCCGGCCACCACCGCGAACACCGCGGGGATGCCCTGCACACCGAACTGCTGGAACAGCATCTGGTTCTGGTCAACGTCGATCTTGGCGAGCAGAAAGCGTCCGGCGTACTCGTGCGCCAGTCGCTCGAGGACCGGGCTGAGCTGCTTGCAGGGCTCACACCATTCGGCCCAGAAGTCGATGACCACCGGCACCTCGGCGGAGCGCTGGAGCACGTCCGCCTCGAAGCCCGCCTCGTCGACGTCGATCACCAGGCCGGCCGGGGCGGGGCTCCCGCCCCGCTCGGCGGCGTCGGCCCGCGACTGCTCCGCTTTCTGCTTGGCCTCTCCGGCCGCCTTCACCGCGGCGAGGTCGACCACTCCGCTCATGGACATATTGCGTGGCTGCATGAGACCAGTCTCCCCCCTCCGCGCCGCGTTCGTTACTGGGTCCCCACCCAGCGTGTGTGGCTGCCGCCCGGGCGGCCGTTTCGCTACGAGTCGTAGCGTAACACCGGGGGTGCCTGAGGCGGCGCTAGGCCCTGTCGTCAAAGTGACGCCGTCCGGCCGGACGGCGTCACTTTGACGACAGGGCCTAGTCTGCCGACCATGGCGAGACCCCGCAGTGCCACCGCCGACGGCGCGATCCTCGACGCGACGCGCTCCGCGCTGGTCGAACTCGGCTGGCCCAAGCTGACGATGGGGGACGTGGCCGCCCGCGCCGGAGTGGCCAAGACCACGCTCTACCGCCGCTGGGCGGGCAAGAGCGCGCTCGTGGTGGACGCCGTCGCCGTCCTCTTCGACGAACTGCGCCTCCCCGACCGGGGCAGCCTGCACGCCGACGTCGAGGGCGTCGTGCTCTCCTTCGCCGCGCTGCTGGCGCGGCCGGAGACCAGCACCTCGCTGATGGCCGTGGTGGCCGAGTCCACCCGGGACCCGGCGCTGCGCGGGCAACTGCGCAGCGCCGTGGTGGACCGCCAGAAGCGGCTGGTGCTGGAGGGCCGCGCGCGGGCCCAGTCCCGGGGCGAACTGCCGCCCGACGGCGACCCGGACACGGCGGCCCGGGAGACCGACCTGGTCTTCGACGTCATCGCGGGCGCCGTCGTGCACCGGGCGCTGGTCAGCGCGGAGCCGGTGGACGCGGAGTGGGCCGCCGCGCTCGCCGCCCTGCTGGTGGCGGGGCTGGGCGCCACGGGACCGCCGGCCGCGCCGGCGGCCCCCGCCGCGCCGCGGCGTCTGCCCGGTGGCCACTGACGCGGCGGTCACGCCCTGGCGCGCGCGGCCCGCGCTGCCGTCGGTCAACGACGCTTCAGAAGCCCGGCGGCTCTGTGTAGACGCCCCATTCGTCCCGCAGTACGCCGCAGATCTCGCCGAGCGTGGCCTCTGCCCGGACGGCGTCGAGCATCGGCTCGATCATGTTGGCGTCGCCGCGCGCGGCCGAGAGCATCGCGTCCAGCGCCTTGCGTACGGCCCCCTCGTCGCGGGCCGCCTTGCGCTCGGCCAGCACCCGGACCTGCTCGCGCTCCACCTCGTGGCTGACCCGCAGGATCTCCAGGTCGCCGGTGACCGAGCCGGTGTGGCAGTTGACGCCGACGACCCGCTTCTCGTCCTTCTCCAGCGCCCGCTGGTACTGGAAGGCGGCCTCGGCGATCTCGCCGGTGAACCAGCCGTCCTCGATACCGCGCAGGATGCCGGAGGTCATCGGCCCCACCGGGTGGTCGCCCGCGGGCACAGCACGGCGCCCGCGCTCCTTGATCTCCTCGAAGATCCGCTCCGCGTCGGCCTCGATCCGGTCGGTGAGCTGCTCGACGTACCACGAGCCGCCCAGCGGGTCGGCGACGTTGGTGATGCCGGTCTCCTCCATCAGCACCTGCTGGGTGCGCAGAGCGATCTCCGCGGCCTGCTCGCTGGGCAGGGCGAGCGTCTCGTCCAGGGCGTTGGTGTGCAGCGAGTTGGTCCCGCCCAGAACGGCCGAGAGCGCCTCCACCGCGGTGCGCACCACGTTGTTGTACGGCTGCTGGGCGGTCAGCGACACCCCCGCGGTCTGGGTGTGGAAGCGGAGCCACTGCGCCTTCTCGGAGGTGGCGCCGTACTCGTCGCGCATCCAGCGGGCCCAGATGCGGCGGGCCGCGCGGAACTTGGCGATCTCCTCGAAGAAGTCGAGGTGGGCGTCGAAGAAGAAGGAGAGGCCGGACGCGAAGTGGTTGACGTCCATGCCCCGGGAGAGCCCCAGCTCCACGTACCCGAAGCCGTCCGCCAGCGTGAACGCCAGCTCCTGCGCGGCCGTGGAGCCCGCCTCCCGGATGTGGTACCCGGAGACGGAGAGCGGCTTGTACGCGGGGATGCCGCGCGCGCAGTGCTCCATCAGGTCGCCGATGAGGCGCAGATGCGGCTCGGGCTGGAAGAGCCACTCCTTCTGCGCGATGTACTCCTTGAAGATGTCGGTCTGGAGCGTGCCGTTGAGCACCGAGGGATCGACGCCCTGCCGCTCCGCCGCGACCAGGTACATGCAGAAGACCGGCACGGCGGGGCCGGAGATGGTCATCGAGGTGGTGACGTCGCCGAGCGGGATGTCCTTGAAGAGGACCTCCATGTCGGCGGCGGAGTCGATGGCGACGCCGCAGTGCCCGACCTCGCCGAGCGACTTGGGCTCGTCGGAGTCGCGGCCCATCAGGGTCGGCATGTCGAAGGCGACGGACAGGCCGCCGCCGCCCGCCTCCAGGATCATCTTGTACCGCTCGTTGGTCTGCTCGGCGTTCCCGAAACCGGCGAACTGCCGGATGGTCCACGTCCGCCCCCGGTAGCCGGTGGGGTGCAGGCCGCGGGTGAACGGATACTCGCCCGGCCAGCCGATCCGCTCGAATCCCTCGTAGGAGTCGCCCGGCCGCGGGCCGTAGACCGGCTCGACCGGGTCGCCCGAGAGCGTGGTGAAGTCGGCATCCCGCTTGCGCGCCGCGTCGTAGCGCGTCTGCCAGCGCCTGCGCCCCTGCTCGATGGCCTCAGCATCCATGCGGTCTCTCGCCTCTCTGCGCTCCCGCACCACGGGGTCCCGGTGCGGCTCCGGACGGGGCGGCCCGGGGTGGGGGCCGACTCTGCCGGAGAGCAATTTACTAGGACGTCCTACTAAGTGTCCGCCTGTAAGGCCCCTCACCGCAAGGTGTGTCCCTGGAGGCTCGGGTCACAGCGTGCGGACCGGCGGGGGCCCGGCCCGGCCCCGGGGCCGTCAGGCCCCGACCGGCTGCGCGGGCGCTCCCTCGATCAGCGGCTCGACCTCGCGCCGCACCCTGCGCTCGACGAAGAACGCGACCATCGGGATCGTCCCGGACACCAGCACCCACAGGAGCTTGCCGAACGGCCAGCGCGCCTTCTGGCCCAGGTCGAAGGCGAAGATCAGATACACGATGTAGAGCACACCGTGGAGCTGGGAGACCACGAACGTGAGGTCCTCGCCCTTGTCGAAGCCGTACTTGGAGATCATGCAGGCGCAGAGCACCAGCAGCATGACGGCGGTGACATAGGCCATCGCCCGGTAGCGGGTCAGGACGCTCTTCTTCATGGAGACGAGCGTATCGGCCCCCTCCGGGCGATCTACCCGGGGCCCGCCGGGACCGCCGGGCCGCGCGCGGGCCCGTACCGCCGCGGCCCCGCCCGGTCACTCCGCGTCGAAGTCCTCCGCCGCCACCCGCAGCGGACGCAGCAGCGCGAAGATCTCCGCGCACTCCTGCGCGTCGTACGCGCTCAGCCCGAAGTCCATGGCCATCAGGTCCCGGGTGGCCGACTCGCACACCTCGCGGCCCTTGTCGGTGATGGAGGCGAGCGTGCCACGCCCGTCGTTCGGGTTGGGGCGCTTGGCGACCAGCCCGGACTTCCGCAGCCGGTCCACGGTGTTGGTCACCGACGTCGGGTGGACCATCAGCCGCTCGCCGATCTTCGACATCGCCAGTTCGCCGTGGCGCGAGAAGGTGAGCAGCACCAGCGCCTCGTACCGGGCGAACGTCAGGCCGTACGGCTTGACGACGGCGTCCACCTGGGCGAGCAGGATCTGGTGCGCGCGCATGACGGAGGTGATCGCGGCCATCGAGGGCGCGGCTCCCCATCTGCGCGTCCATAGCTCGTCGGCGCGGGCGATCGGGTCGAACGGCAGGCTGAGCGGCTTCGGCACGCAGGAGACCCTACCGGGCGGTCACATGATGGGCACGGGTGTCTCAGCAATCGGTCCGCACCGCCGGACCGCCCGCACGGCCAGCAGTACGCAGCAGGTGCCGGCCGCGCCCGCCCCGGCGGCCACCCAGTGCGGCGCCACGTATTCCGCCGCCAGTCCCCCGGCCGCCATGCCGATGCCCTGGCCGGTCATCAGGCCGCCGGACATCAGCGTCATCGCCCGGCCGCGCAGTTCCTCGGGGACGGCGTCGAAGAACCAGCGGTCCAGCCCGAGGATGTACGCCATCCCGGCGCCGGAGAGCACCAGCGCGGCCAGCGCGAGCGGCAGCCCGGGGCGCAGCGCGAACACGAGCAGCGGCGGCAGCAGGCAGACCGCCAGCGGCAGCACCAGCCGCTCCCTGGCCCGCGGGCCCAGCCACGCGCCGACAGCCAGCTCCGAGAGCGCGGAGCCGACCGGCATCGCCGCCAGCAGCAGCCCCACCGCCGCCGGGCCCGCGCCCAGCTGCGCGGCGTACGGGGCGGCGAGCGCCTCCGGGACGACCACGAAGGCCGGCGGCAGCCAGGTCAGCGCGAGCAGCGCCCGTATCCGGGGGTCGGCCAGCAGTGCACGGGTGCCGCCGGCGTGCCGGGTGGCGGCGACCGGCGGGCGCAGCCGGGTGCGCGTGGCCAGGATCAGCGCGGAGCCCAGGAAGCAGCCGACGGTGATCAGCAGCGCGGCGCGCGGGGTGACCAGGATCAGCAGCAGGCCCGCCACGGCGTACCCGACGATCTGGGCGCTCTGCGCCACGATCCGGATCAGGGAGCGGGCCAGGACGAAGCCGTCTCCGTCCAGGATCTCGCCGAGGCTGGCGGCCCTTACGCCGCCGAACAGCGGCTGGACGAACGCGGAGAGGGCGCGGAGCACCAGCAGCGCGGCGACCGGGGCGCCGGGCAGCAGCATGGCGCCCACGCACAGCGCGCACACCAGGTCGCAGCCGACCAGGATGCGCCGCGCGGGGTAGCGGTCGGCGATCGGGGCCAGCACGGCGCCGCCGACGGCGAACGGCAGGAAGCCGGCGGCGAAGGTGAGCGCGGACAGCAGCGGGGAGCCGGTCTCGGCGAAGACGAGCACGGGCAGGGCGATGTGCGAGACGACGCCGCCGAGCATGGACAGGACGTGCGCGGCGAAGAGGGCACGGAACTCGCGGACGGCGAAGACCTCGCGGTAGCCGCCGCCCTTCCCCTCGTTCCCCTCGGACGGCGCGGACTCCGGCGGGGCGGAGCCGGACGGCGGAGGTGGTGGGGGCGGGGTCGGCGGCACGGGGCTGCCCGGTGATCCGTGAGCGGTGCGCTCACCCTGAGCTGGCATGCGGACAGCCTGCGGGGATGCCCCGTATGGACGTAGTGTTTCGCCACCGGGCGAATCACCTGGCAGCCCAGAAGCCGGAGGCACCCGTGCCGCACCAGATGCACTTCGGTGCCGAGGACCTGCTCAACTGCCGGTTCGCGCTGTCCCCCTCCTGGGAGACGCAGCAGGCCGTACGGCTGCTCGCCTACCCCGGCCGCTGGAGCCACCACCTGCCCTGGCTGCGGCAGAGCGGTGAGGCGGCCAAGGGCCTGGGCCTGGAGCCACTGTGGCTGCTGATGCCCGGCCGGGGCTACACGCCGGACTTCCTGTGCCCGCCGCCGGCGGGCCCGGTCACCTCCTTCGCCGAGGAGATGGACCGGGTGCGCGCGACCGACCCCGCGCTCGCCCGCGCCGAGCTGCTGCGCTCGCTGGCCGACACCCCCGGCGCGGCGGAAACCCCGTCCGGGCGGGCGATGCTCGCCGACCCGGGGGCGGCCGTCCAGCTGCTGGCGGACGCCAAGGCCCGCGCCTGGGAGGTGCTCATCGCCCCGCACTGGCCCCGGCTGCGGGCGCTGCTGGAGGCGGACATCGCCTTCCACACCCGCCGGCTCGCGGACGGCGGGCTCGCCGCCCTCTTCGACGGCCTCCACTCCGAGGTCTCCTGGTCCGACGGCACCCTGTCGGTCAACCACTGCTACGCCTACACCCGCACGCTGGGCGGGGCCGGTCTGACGCTGGTCCCCAGCGTGTTCGCCTGGCCGCACGTGATCAGCGGCATCGAGCCGCCCTGGGAGCCGGCCCTGGTCTACCCCGCGCGCGGCGTCGGGGCGCTTTGGTCGGAGCCCGCGGCGGACACCCCGGCGGCACTGGTGCGGCTGCTGGGCGCGAACCGGGCGGCCGTGCTGGCGGCGCTGACGGAGCCCGCCTCGACGACCGGGCTGGCCGCGCGGCTCGGACTGGCACCCTCCTCGGTCTCGGTGCACCTGTCCGCCCTGCGCGCGGCCGGGCTGCTGACCTCCTACCGGCTGCGGCACCAGGTGCTCTACGAGCGGACGCCGCTGGGCATCGCGCTCACCCGGGGCGAGGTCCGCACGTGACGGGGCGGCGGGGGCGCGCTGCGGCGTGACCGCCGGGGGCCGCGGCGGCTGTCGGACTGCCTCTCAGCCGCGCCCGGAGCTGGCGGCCAGCGCCGGCGAGGCTTCGCCCGGCCCCCCGGACGACGCCTCCCCCAGCGCCGCCCGCGCGGACTCCGCCCCGGCCCCCTCGGCCGCACCCGCCGCGGCCCGCTGCTCCGCGGCGGCGCGGGCACCGGGCACGCGAACGGCGCGCAGCGCCCGCAGCCCCGCCGTGGCCAGCTCCCGCAGCGGGCGCTCGCCCTTGCGTGCCGCGTACCACCACACCACCGCCGGGGCCAGGGCGACCGCCAGCGCCAGCACCGACCAGAGCCGCATCGCGACATGCGTGTGCCCGAGCACCACCGACGCCAGCAAGGAGAGCGCCACCGCCGCCGCCCACCACAGGTGGGTGCGGAAGGTGGCGGGCTGGTCCAGGCTGACCGAGCCGCCCTTCGGGGTGACCACGAACCGGCACGGCCGCCGCAGCGCCGCCGCGACCAGGGAGCGGGCGTAGATCGGCGCGGAGAGCGCGGACATCAGCATCCCGGCCACCCCCGAGGAGCCCTTGGGTTCGTGCGGGGAGACGTTGTGCCGCCGGTTCCACACGTAGAGGCCGATCTGGAGCGCCGCCGCGTCCCCGTAGAGCATCAGCCACAGGGACGGCGGCACCTGCGTGCCGGAGGCGCCGACCCAAAGGAAGAGGGTGCAGCTGAGGGCCCCGAGCATCCAGGTCAGGGCGCTCATCGGGTAGTAGGCGAGCATCAGCGAGTAGCTCAGCAGCCGCCCGGCCGAGAGCCGGTGGGGGGTGCGGCCGTACTGGGTGAGCAGCGTCTCGTAGGTGCCCCGCGACCAGCGCAGCTGCTGGGTGAAGAAGTCCGTCCAGGACTCCGGGCCCTCGCCGACGGCCAGCACGTCCGGGGTGTAGACGGAGCGCCACCTGCGGCGGGTCTCCGGGTTGCGCCGCCGGTGCAGCTCGAAGCCGGTGGCCATGTCCTCGGTGATCGAGTCGCACAGCCCGCCGATGGACTTCAGCGCGGAGACGCGCACGCAGTTGTTGGTCCCGACGAACATGGCGGAGCCGTAGCGGTTGCCCGCGCGCTGGATCAGGGCGTGGAAGAGGAACTGCTGGCTCTCGGCGCACTTGGTGACGACGCCGCGGTAGTTGCCGTACACCTGCGGCCCGACGACGAAGGCGACGTCCGGGTCGCGGAAGTAGCCGAGCATCCGCTCCAGGAAACCGGGGAGCGGGACGTGGTCGGTGTCGACGGAGGCGAAGAACTCGTAGTCGTCGCCGTGCGCGTCCAGCCAGGCGTTGTAGTTGCCGTGCTTGGTCTTCGCCCGATGGGGTCCACGCGGCCGGTTCCAGTCCTCGACACCCTTCCGGGTGAAGTGATGGACGCCCAGTTCGGCGCAGAGCGCGCGCGCCTCCGCGTCGTCCCCCTCGTCCAGCAGCCACACGTGCAGCCGGCCGCGGTGCCGTACGCGCAGCGCCCCCTCCAGGGTGGCCCGGACCATGGCGAGCGGCTCCTTGCCCGGCACGTACGTGGTCAGGAACGCGACCCGGATGCCCTTCCTGGCGCGTACGGGCTGCGGGTCGCAGGCCACCAGCGTGGCGTGCGCGATGGAGACCACGTTGACCAGGCGGAACAGCTCGATCAGGCCCAGCGCGACGAGCATCACGACGTCGGCGCCGGTCAGCCACCCCGCGCCGCCGCCGCGCTGCGTCCAGTGCGAGGGCCACATCAGCCAGACCAGCATGACCAGGCACGCGGTGGGCGCGGCGGCCGTCAGCAGGAGGGCGCGGACGCGGCGCGGCCCCTGGAAGAGGAGGCTGCGGTAGCGGACCCGGTAGTCGGGCCCCGCGGTGGTGAGAGGGCCGGTGATCCGGCTGTAGGTCTCGTAGTCGTAGCCCTCCGGCGCCACAGTCCCTCCAGCACGTCAACTAAGCCGATAAGCCCACCAAAGTGGACATAGCGACCCGTGTCGAGCTGAAAGGGTCCGAGCGGGCGGTGCCCGCCGCACCGTCAGGCGTCACACCGTCAGACATCGCACCGTCAGGCGAGGTGCCGTCAGACGAGGGGCTCTCAGGCGAGGTACCGCTCCACGGTCTCCACCTTCGCGGTCAGACCGTCGGTGACACCCGGCCGGATGTCGGCCTTCAGGACCAGCGAGACGCGCGGAGCCCGCGCCTCGACGGCGGCGACCGACCGGCGCACGACCTCCATGCACTCCTCCCACTCACCCTCCAGGGAGGTGAACATCGCGTCCGTACGGTGGGGCAGCCCCGACTCGCGCACCACGCGCACCGCGTCGGCGACGAACTCCCCCACGTCCTCGCCCACGCCCAGCGGCGTGACGGAGAAGGCGACGATCACTGGTTGACCACTCCCCCCACCTTCTCCTGGCGGGCGCGCGCGGCGATGACCCCGGCCCGCTCGTCCCGCTTGAGCACCCGGTCGCCGTAGAGCCCGCCGAACGGGAGCACCGCCAGCAGGAGGAAGAAGGCGACCCGGCCCAGCGGCCACTTGGCGCGGTTCCACACGTCGGCCAGCAGCACGACGTACGCGACGAAGAGCAGGCCGTGCAGGATGCCCAGCGGCATCATCAGGAAGTCGATGTCCGAGACCCGGCTGAGCAGCGAACCGAAGATCAGCAGGGCGGGAAACGAGAGCGCCTCCGGCACGGAGACGAGTCGCAGGCGGTGCAGGGCGGCGGCGGTCTTGAGGTCCACAGGAGTGCCTTCGTGAGTACGGCGGGAACGGACGGCGCCCGGCGCGCTCCCCGGGCCTCCCCCCGCCCCGCGCGGCGCACGAGCCCGGCCATTCTCTCAGAGCCTGCCGGGTGGCCTCTGACCGGGCGGGTGCGCCCTGGCACGCGCGTTGCCGTCGGCCACCGACGCTCCGCGTCGACTCCCTCCTCCGCCTCGGCGCCACACACCGGTCCACACCCGCCGACCGGACCACGGCGACCCGGCAGGCTCTCAGGCCGCCGGAACGCCTGGGACCCCGTCCCGTCGGGCACGCGACCCGGCTCCACCCGGGCAGGGGCCCTGGTATCCCTGCTCATGGCCGGATAAGTTCACCCCTGTGGCTCAGTTTCTGCTCGAGGGCGGCAAGGTGCTCGCGGTGATCCTCACCGGCGACGCGGTGCGGGCGAAGAACGGCTCGATGGTCGCGTACGACGGCCGGATGGCCTTCAAGAAGATGTCCGGCGGCGGCGAGGGCCTGCGCGGCATGGTCACCCGCAGACTCACCGGCGAATCGCTGACCGTGATGGAGGTCAAGGGCGAGGGCACCTGCTACTTCGCGGACCGCGCCGCCGACATCAGCCTGGTGCGGCTGAACGGCGAGACGCTGCACGTCGAGGCGAGCAACCTGCTGTGCACGGAGGCCGCGCTGCGCACCGGCACCGCCTTCACCGGCGTGCGCGGCGCCTCCCAGGGCAACGGCCTCTTCACCACGAAGGTGGAGGGCAGCGGGCAGGCCGCGCTGATGTCCGACGGCCCGGCCGTCGTACTGCGGGTCACTCGCGGCACCCCGCTCCAGGTCGACCCCGGCGCGTACGTCGCGCACACCGGCGACCTGCGGCAGAGCTTCCAGTCCGGGGTCAGCTTCCGTACGTACCTGGGGGAGGGTTCGGGCGAGTCCTTCCAGGTCCGTTTCGAGGGCGAGGGGCTGGTCTACGTGCAGCCCAGCGAGCGGAACACGGTCGGAGGGGAGATCTGATGGCCTTCCGTGAGATCAACTCGAAGCTGGTGGAGGCCCGGGTGCTGCCCGGGCAGCGGATGTTCAGCCAGCGCGGGGCGATGATCGCCTACCGGGGCGAGGTGACCTTCGCGCCCAACCGCACCGGCGGACAGGGCGGGGTGATGTCCATGATCGGCAGACGGGTCGCCGGTGAGGCCGCCCCGCTGATGACGGTCGAGGGGGACGGCACCGTGCTCTTCGGGCACGGCGGCCACCACGTCCAGGTGGTCGAGCTGGACGGGGACACGCTCTGCGTCGAGGCCGACCGGCTGCTCGCCTTCGACGGCTCGCTGGAGCAGGGCACGCTCTTCCTGGGCGCGCAGGGCGGGGTGATGGGCATGGTGCGCGGCCAGGTCACCGGGCAGGGGCTGTTCACCACCACCCTCAAGGGCCGGGGCGCGGTCGCGGTGATGGCGCACGGCGGCGTCCTGGAGCTGCCGATCTCGCCCGGCCGCCCCGTCCACGTCGATCCGCAGGCGTACGTGGCGCACCACGGCGACGTACGCAACAAGCTCTCCACCGCGCTCGGCTGGCGGGACATGGTCGGGCGCGGCTCCGGCGAGGGCTTCCAGCTGGAGCTGTCCGGGCACGGCGCGGTGTTCGTGCAGGCGAGCGAGGAGAAGCTGTGACCGGTGCGACGGGCCCCCAGGTGTACGACTTCCACTCCCTGCCCTCGGACGACAACGTCAACGCGTACGCCTTCTGCGTGGACCTGCACGGGCAGTGGTTCCTCCAGAAGGGGAAGATGATCGCTTACTTCGGGCAGATCGACTTCCACGGCATCGGCCACGGCCCGCTGGACCGGCTGGTCGCGGGCAGCTTCCACTCGCCGCTGCACGCCGCGGACTGGGTGGTGGCACAGGGCGAGGGCCGGATGCTGCTCGCGGACCGCGCCTTCGACGTCAACTCCTACGACCTGGCCGAGGGCAACCTCACCATCCGCTCCGGCAACCTGCTGGCCTTCGAGCCGACGCTCTCGCTCAAGCAGTCGATCATCCCCGGCTTCCTCACCCTGATCGGGACGGGCAAGTTCGTCGCCGCGTCCAACGGTCCGGTGCACTTCGTGGAGCCGCCCGTCCGGGTCGACCCGCAGGCGCTGGTGGGCTGGGCGGACTGCCCCTCCCCGTGTCATCACTACGACCACCAGTACCTGCGCGGGGTCCTGGGCGGACTGCGGGCGATGACCGGCCTGGGCGGCTCCTCCGGCGAGGAGCACCAGTTCGAGTTCGTCGGGGCGGGCTCGGTGCTCATCCAGTCCACCGAGGTGCTCATGCCGGAGCAGGCCACCGGGGCCGTCCCCCAGCAGGCGGGTGTGCCCGGCGGTGGCGGCGGCACCCCCTCCCCCGGCGGCGGGCCGGGCCGCACCGGCGGGCAGACACCCCGGATGCCCGGCCAGCTCGGCGACCTGCAACGGCGCTTCGGTCTGTGATCACCCGCCCGCGGCTCTCTCGGTAAGACGGATCTCTCAGTAAGGTCGACAGGTATGAATCCCGAAAACGGCACCCCCTGGCTCAACGACGAGGAGCAGCGGGTGTGGCGCACGCATCTGGAGGTAAGCCGCCTCCTCATGCACCAACTGGAGCGCGACCTGCAGCCGTTCGGCCTCACGAACAACGACTACGAGATCCTCGTCAACCTCAGCGAGTCCGAGGACCGCCGGATGCGGATGAGCGAACTGGCCACGCGCACCCTCCAGTCCAAGAGCAGGCTCTCGCACCAGATCACCCGCATGGAGAACAGCGGCCTGGTGCGGCGGGAGAGCTGCGACTCGGACAAGCGCGGGCTCTTCGCCGTCCTGACCGACCACGGCTGGGAGACGATGCGCGGCGTCGCCCCCCACCACGTCGCCTCCGTACGGCGGCACTTCATCGACCTGCTGCCGGAGGACAGCCTCACCGGTCTCCAGAAGTCGCTGGCCCCGGTCGCGAGTCATCTGCACGGCCACCGGGACTCCTGACCGGCAGCCGCAGCACGAAGAGCGCACCGCCCTCCGGGGCGGTGCCCGCACTCAGCGTGCCGCCGTGCCGCCGTGCCACGTCGCGGGCGATGGCCAGCCCGAGCCCGGCGCCGCCCTCGTCGCGGGTGCGCGCGTCGTCGAGGCGTACGAAGCGCTCGAAGACGCGCTCCCGCTCCGCCTCGGGCACCCCCGCGCCGTCGTCCGCGACCTCCAGCACCGCCCAGCCCTCGCTCAGGCGCACCCCGACCCGTACGGTCGCCACCGCGTGCCGCTGGGCGTTGTCCAGCAGGTTGCCGAGCACCCGCGCCAGCTGGCCGCGCGAGCCGAGCACCTCCGCGTCCGCCAGCCGGCCCCGTACCACCGGCAGCCGGTCGCCCACCCGCTGGTCCAGCTCCTCGCGCACCAGCGCGGACAGCGCCACCGGGGCGTCCCCCGGGCGCTCCCCCGCGTCCAGCCGGGCGAGCAGCAGCAGATCGGCGGCGAGCCCCTGGAGCCGTACGGTGTCCTGCACCGCGCCGTCCACGTCCAAAAGCTCGGGGTGCGCGGCGCCCACCTCCAGCTGGGTGCGCAGCGAGGCGATGGGGCTGCGCAGCTCGTGCGAGGCGTCCGCCACGAAGCGGCGCTGGCGCTCGACGGACGCCTCCAGCGCGGTGAGCGTCTCGTTCGTCGTACGGGCCAGTCGGGCCACCTCGTCGCGCGCGGCGGGCTCCGGCACGCGGCGGCTCAGGTCGGTGCTCGCCGTGATCTCCGCCAGCTCGCGCCGGATGCCCTCCACCGGGCGCAGCGCCCGCCGGGTCACCAGCCAGGTCACCGCGGCCACCACCGCCAGCACGGCGGGCAGGCCGATGAGCATCGTCCGGCTGACCGAGTCGACGGCCTGCTCCTGGTCGGCCAGCGAGGCACCGGCGTAGACGGTCACGGGGGTGCCGTCGCGGGTCACGCTCTGGACGGCGACGACGCGGAAGTCCTGCTTCCCGGTGGCCTCGGACGCGGGGGCGGGCTCGCCGTCGTCGTCGACGGGGAGGGTGAGGGTCTCGTCGTCGCTGTCGCGGTCGACGGTGACGGGGCGCGGGGAGGGGGCGGGGGTGGCCGAGTCGCCGTCCGAGCGCTCGGAGTCGTCCGCGTCGTCCGCGTCCTCGTCGGCATCGTTGTCGTCCGCATCGGTGTCGTCGGAATCGGCGTCCCCGTCGTCGTCCGTGCGGCTGGGCGCCGGATCGGGGCGCGGCGGCTGCGGAGGGCGGTGGAAGTCGGCCAGCGCGCGGGCCCCCGTCAGCCCCTCGGACGCGCCGAGCACCTTGCCGTCGGCGTCCACGACCTGCACCGGCGCGTCGCTCTCCAGCCCCTCGATGCCGCCGAGCTTCCGCCCGGTGACGTCGGCCGCCTGCGCCGCGACCTCGCGCGCGGCCGACTCCGCCTCCAGCCGGGCGTTGTCGGCGAGCCCGCCGCGCAGCGCCGAGATCACCGCGAGCCCGGCGGCGACCAGCGCCACCGCGACCACGGCCGTGGCACCGATCGCGGCCCTGGCGCGTACGGAGCCCCTACGCACCGGCGTCCACCAGCCGGTATCCGGCGCCGCGCACGGTGGTGATCCACCCGGCGCCGAGCTTGCGGCGCAGCGCGCTCACGTAGACCTCCACGATGTTGACGTCGCCCTCGTAGGCGAAGTCCCAGGCGTGCTCCAGGATCTGCGCCTTGGAGACCACCTCGCCCGCGCGGGTCGCCAGCTGCTCCAGAACGGAGAACTCCTTCGCGGTCAGGCTCACTTCGCGCTCGCCGACCGCGACCCGGCGGCTGGCCGGCTCCACGGTCAGCGCGCCCAGCCGCAGGACGGTCGCCGCGCCCCGGGTACGGCGGCGCAGCAGCGCCCGCACCCGGGCGACGAGCACCACGTAGGAGAACGGCTTGGTGAGGTAGTCGTCGGCGCCGGTGTCCAGGCCCTCGGCCTCGTCGTACTCGCCGTCCTTGGCGGTGAGCATCAGGATCGGCGTCTCGTGCCCGGCCGCGCGCAGGGCGGCGCAGACCCGGTAGCCGTTCATGCCCGGCAGCATGATGTCCAGGATGACGAGGTCGTAGACGCCCTCGCCGGCGCGGCGCAGTCCCTCCAGCCCGTCGTGGACCACATCGACGGCGAACCCCTCGGCGTTCAGTCCTCCGGCCAGCGACAGGGCGAGCCGCCGTTCGTCCTCCACGATCAACAGGCGCATGCGTCCAGCTTGCCCGAAGCTTGCTGAAGGGATCTTCAGGCGGCTTCAGCGTGGCTTCAGCAACGCCTTGCGACGGTAGGTCACGTCATCGACCGCCAGGGAGGCACAGCATGAACCGCACGACCTCGAACAAGCGCAAGTTCCTGATCTCCGCCATCGCCGCCGCCGCGCTGACCATCGGCGGCACCAGCGCCTTCGCCGTCGCCTCGGACTCCGACGACGGGGCGGGCACCTCGTCCTCGGACCGCGGCGGCGCGCAGAACGACTCCACGGACGACCGGGACGACAGCGACGACCAGGACGACCGGGACGACGACGGCCGTGACGACGACGGCGACGACCGCCGGGCCGACGACCGGGACGACCGCGACGACGCCAAGGAGCTGGCCGGGGCGAAGCTGTCCGCCAAGGAGGCCGTGGACAAGGCGCTGGCCGCCGTGCCGGGCGGCACCGTGCAGTCCGTCGACCTGGACGACGACAGCGACGACGGCGCGAAGGACCGGCGCGGCCTGGTCTGGGAGGCGGACGTCCTCGGCAAGGACAAGAAGTGGTACGAGGTCACCCTCGACGCCGACACCGGCAAGCTGCTCGACAAGCACGCCGACCAGGACGACGCCGCGGACGACCGCGGTGACGACGACCGCGACGACCGCGACGACCGCGACGACGACTGACTCACGGCAGCCCTCCGCGCACGGAGCGGAACGCTGTGAGCAGGCCACGCGACGCCGCACCCCGCCGAGACCGCCCGGCGGGGTGCGGCGCTGCCCGCGTCCGTACCGGGCGTGGGCGGACCAGCCTCGGGGCGGCCGTGGTCCGGCGATGTCAGCCGACGTAGCGCGTCGACCCGGCCACCACTCTTCGCCTGGTGGCCCATTCGACAGTCCGCTCGTAGAGCCACATCGCTTCCAGTGCCGCGGCGCGCTCCTCCTCGGAGAATGTGACGACTGATCGCTGCAAAGGCCCCCGGGCGTCGGGTTCGGCCCTGGCCAGCAGGCTGAGCGTCACCCCCAGCCGCACCCCTGGTGCCGTGCTTCCTCGTCGTGCGTGCATCCAGTCCTGGACCGATGCGAGAGCGCCCGCGTCAGG
The DNA here is from genome assembly GCF_000424825.1 of Streptomyces sp. CNH287. Lineage (NCBI taxonomy): Bacteria > Bacillati > Actinomycetota > Actinomycetes > Kitasatosporales > Streptomycetaceae > Streptomyces > Streptomyces sp. CNH287. Next base: position 367,381 of record NZ_KE384253.1, read on the forward strand.
GCCCAGGGAGATTCCCGCATGCGCCAGAGCCTCGACGATGTCCACCCGCAAGCCGCTGTCGACTACTTCATCGAACATCGACATCAGGGTGGGCACGAGCGTTGCCCCCTGGCTTTCCAATTTCGACAGGATCTGCAGCGCAGCGCCACAGACTCGCTGATCCGGTACCGTCCTGACAATTTCCAGCAGTGCGGGAGCGGCGGCTTCATAGCTGGCGGCGATGCTTCGCTCCCAGTCGACCATTTCGTCGTATTCCGGCTTTTCTTCGGGACCACACTCGCCTCTGATGCGCTCCCAGGCTCCGAGAGCCGATCCGTGCACGTTTCCCAGGTAGGTGAGCAGCTCAGCCTTGACGACGATATCTTCACCCAACGCCAATTCCAGCAGGTGCGGAATCCAGGTAACCGCCTCTTCCTCGAAGGCGACACTCTGCGGGGCCGCAGTCTCTGCCAGCCGGGACAGAGCGAGCAGTGCCCTTTTCCGGTCCGGGCTTCGCAGCGACTCCGAATGCACCGAGAGAATCGTCATTTTCTTGTACCGCTTCCGGCAGTCAGTACGAGGTGCGCGGCTTCGCCGCTACCGGCGGGCCGCAGCCCGCTCACGCGTCGGACTTCAGGCCGGCGATCAGTTCGTCGGCCGCCGTGTACGGGTCCAGGGAGCCGTTCACGATCCGTTCGGCCAGGGCGTCCAGGCGGCGGTCGCCGTGCAGGCCCTCCATCCGCTCGCGCAGTGCCGTGAGGGCGATGGCCTCGACCTCGTGCCCCGCCCGCCGTGCCCGGCGCTCCGCGAGCACGCCGCGCTCCTCCATCCACGCCCGGTGCTTCTCCAGGGCCTCGACCACCTCGTCGAGTCCCTCGCCGCGGGCAGCGACCGTCTTGACGATCGGCGGGCGCCAGTCGCCAGGGCCGCGGGCCTCGCCCAGGCCGAGCATGTGGTTCAGCTCCCGGGCGGTGGCGTCCGCGCCGTCCCGGTCGGCCTTGTTGACCACGTAGACGTCGCCGATCTCCAGGATGCCCGCCTTCGCGGCCTGGATGCCGTCCCCCATGCCGGGGGCCAGCAGGACGACGCTGGTGTCGGCCTGTGCGGCGATCTCCACCTCGGACTGGCCCACCCCGACCGTCTCGACGAGGATCACCTCGCAGCCCGCCGCGTCCAGCACCCGGATCGCCTGCGGCGCCGCCCAGGCCAGTCCGCCCAGGTGCCCGCGGGTGGCCATGGAGCGGATGTAGACGCCGGGGTCGGAGGCGTGCTCGCTCATCCGCACGCGGTCGCCCAGCAGCGCGCCGCCGGAGAACGGCGAGGAGGGGTCGACTGCCAGCACCGCGACCCGCTTGCCCGCCTTCCGGTAGGCGGAGACGAGCGCGGAGGTCGAGGTCGACTTGCCCACCCCGGGCGAGCCGGTGATCCCGACCACGTACGCCCGGCCGCAGCGCGGGGCCAGCGCCGCCATGACCTCGCGCAGCTGCGGCGAGGCCCCCTCCACCAGGGAGATCAGCCGCGCCACGGCGCGCGGCCGGCCCTCCCTCGCCTGCGCCACCAGTGTGGGGACGTCCACCATCCGGTCCCAGCTCCTCTGTCCCTGCGGCGGCCACCGCCGCACCGCTTCCTGCCGCCCGCTGTGTGCTGCCCGCTGTGTGCTTCGGCGGGTGCGGGGCCGCCTGGCCCCGCACCCGCGGCACGCCAGACCCTACGCGCCGGGCACCCGGACGATCAGCGCGTCGCCCTGGCCGCCGCCGCCGCACAGGCCCGCCGCACCGACGCCGCCCCCGCGCCGCCGCAGTTCGAGCGCGAGATGCAGCACGAGACGGGCCCCGGACATCCCGATCGGGTGCCCCAGGGCGATCGCCCCGCCGTCGACGTTCACCCTGTCGTGGGACACCCCCAGGTCCTTCACCGACTGCGCGCACACGGCCGCGAACGCCTCGTTGATCTCGACCAGGTCGAGGTCGCCGGCCGAGAGGCCGTCCTTCTTCAGCGCCTGCGCGATCGCGTTCGAGGGCTGCGAGTGGAGCGAGTTGTCCGGGCCCGCGACGTTGCCGTGCGCGCCGATCTCGGCGAGCCACTCCAGGCCCAGCTCCTCCGCCTTGGCCCGGCTCATCACGACCACCGCGGCGGCGCCGTCGGAGATCTGGGAGGCCGAACCGGCGGTGATCGTGCCGTCCGAGGCGAACGCGGGCCGCAGCCTGGCCAGCGACTCGGTGGTGGTGTCCGCGCGGATGCCCTCGTCCCGCGTGACGAGCACCGGCTCACCGCGCCGCTGCGGGACCTCGACGGGGACGATCTCGGCGTCGAAGCGCCCCTCACGCTGCGCGGCGGCGGCCCGCTGGTGCGAGGCGGCGGCGATCGCGTCCTGCTCGTCGCGCCCGATGCCCAGCAGGCCGTTGTGGTGCTCGGTGGACTGGCCCATCGCGATGTGCTCGAACGGGTCGGTCAGCCCGTCGTGCGCCATGGAGTCCAGGACCTCCAGCGCTCCGTAGCGGTATCCCTCACGGGACCCCGGCAGCAGGTGCGGCGCGTTGGTCATCGACTCCTGGCCGCCCGCGACGACCACGTCGAACTCCCCGGCCCGCACCAGCTGGTCGGCCAGCGCGATGGCGTCGAGGCCGGAGAGGCAGACCTTGTTCACCGTGAGGGCGGGGACGTCCATCGGGATGCCGGCGTGCACCGCCGCCTGCCGGGCCGGGATCTGCCCCGCGCCCGCCTGGAGCACCTGCCCCATGATGACGTACTCGACCTGGTCGCCGCCGATTCCCGCGCGCTCCAGCGCCGCCTTGATGGCGAAGCCGCCCAGCTCGGCGCCGGAGAAGGACTTCAGCGAGCCGAGCAGCCTGCCCATGGGCGTACGGGCGCCGGCGACGATCACGGAGGTGGTGGTGGGGGGCCTGCCGGTGATGCCAGACATGAGTTCCTCTTCCCGTCCGGACGTTAACGAGGGTTCACCCCCCAACATACTGAGCGGTACTCCGTCCGGTCACCGTCCAGCCGGTGTGACCGTGCGCACGTTGCGTAATCGACCGGCGGAGCGCTGCACTGTCTCCATGCTGACGCGAATCGACCACATCGGAATCGCCTGCTTCGACCTGGACGCGACCGTCGAGTTCTACCGGCGCACCTACGGGTTCGAGGTCTTCCACACCGAGGTCAACGAGGAGCAGGGCGTACGGGAGGCCATGCTGCGGGTGGGCGGCACCGACGACGGCGGCGCCTCGTACATCCAGCTCCTGGAGCCCGTACGGCCGGACGCGACGGTCGCCAAGTGGCTGGAGCGGCACGGCGAGGGCGTGCACCACATCGCCTTCGGCACCCCCGACGTGGACGCCGCCGCCGGCACCATCGCCGGCCGGGACGTCCGTGTCCTCTACGACGAGCCCCGGCGCGGGTCCATGGGCTCCCGGATCACCTTCCTCCACCCCAAGGACTGCCATGGCGTCCTCACCGAGCTGGTAACCTCCGCGTCGCCCTCCGCCACAACGGACCACTGACGTCCGCTTCCCCGGCCGGTAGAGTGGCGTCGGGGCGGGCTCTCCAGGACCCTGTGGAGGGTTCCGGGCTGCGCTCGGTCCACGTTCCGCCGATGATCTGACACCATTTCCCCTGCACGGCATCGGGAAAGGCCAGTTCACTTCACAACGACCAGGGGACGGATGGGACCGCGCAGTGCCGGGCTACGAGGCTGACGACCACCTCTCGCAGTTCGAGGCCGAGATGGAGCGGCTCAAGAAGGAGCGCGAAAAGGCCGTCGAACACGCCGACGACCTCGGCTACCAGGTCGAAGTGCTGCGCGCCAAGCTCCACGAGGCGCGCCGCGCCCTCGCCACGCGCCCCGCCGGCTACGACAACCTCTCGCACCAGGCCGAGCAGCTGCTGCACACCGCGCAGCTCCAGGCCGACCAGATGCGGGCCGACGCGGAGCGCGAGCTGCGTGACGTCCGCGCCCAGAGCCAGCGCCTCCTCCAGGAGCAGGCGGAGGCGCAGGCCCGGCTGGAGTCCGAGCTGCACAGCGAGGCCGTGCGGCGCAGGCAGCAGCTGGACCAGGAGCTGTCCGAGCGCCGCGCCACCGTCGAGTCCCACGTCAACGAGAACGTCGCCTGGGCCGAGCAGCTGCGCACCCGCACCGAGCAGCAGGCCCGCCGCCTGATGGAGGAGACCCGCGCCGAGACGGAGCGCTCGCTCGCCTCCGCCCGCGCGGAGGCGCAGCGGCTGACCGAGGAGTCGCGCCACCGGCTGAGCACCGAGGCCGCCTCCGCCCGCGCCGAGGCCGAGGCCCTCCTGCGCCGGGCCCGTACGGACGCCGAGCGCCTGGTCGGTGCCGCCTCGGCACAGGCGCAGGAGGCCGCCGACCAGGCCGAGCAGCTGCGCACCACCACCACCTCCGAGTCCGAGGCCAGCCGCCGCGAGGCGGCCGACCTGGTGCGCCGGGCCGAGGAGCGGATGCGCGAGGCCGAGACGGCGCTGCGCGAGGCGCGCGCCGAGGCCGCCAGGAGCATCGAGGAGGCCCAGGAGGCGGCGGCCAAGCGGCTGAGCGACTCCGAGTCGGTCAACGAGCAGCGGGTCCGTACGGCCAAGGCCGAGGTGGCCCGGATGGTCGGCGAGGCGACCAAGGAGTCCGAGGCGCTGCGGGCCGAGGCCGAGCAGCTGCGCGCGGACGCCCGTACGGAGGCCGACCGGCTGATCGCGGAGGCCAAGGAGGACGCCCGGACGCGGACGGCCGAGGAGTCGGCGAACCAGCTGGCGGAGGCGGCCCGCACGGCGGAGGACGTGCTCAACAAGGCGTCCGAGGAGGCCAAGGCCACCACCAAGGCGGCCTCCGAGGAGGCCGAGCGGCTGCGCCGGGAGGCCGAGGAGGAGGCCGACCGGCTGCGTGCCGAGGCGCACGACACCGCCGAGGAGCTGAAGGGCGCCGCGAAGAACGACACCAAGGAGTACCGCGCCAAGACCGTCGCGCTCCAGGAGGAGGCGCGGCGGCTGCGCGGCGAGGCCGAGCAGCTGGGCGCCGAGGCCGCCGAGGAGGGCGAGCGGATTCGCGGCGAGGCCCGCCGCGAGGCCGTGCAGCAGATCGAGGAGGCCGCCACCAGCGCGGAGGAGCTGCTCGCCAAGGCCAGGGCGGACGCCGAGGACATCCGCGGCGACGCGGGCACGGAGAGCGAGCGGGTCCGCACCGAGGCCGCCGAGCGCGCCGGCACCTTGCGCGCACAGGCCGAGGAGGCGCTGGAGAAGGCCCGCGCGGAGGCCGAAGAGCTGCGCACCGCCGCCGAGGAGTCGGCCGGGCGCACCCGCGCGGAGGCCGACGCCGCCGCCCAGCGCGTCCGCGAGGACGCCGAGCAGGCATCGGCCGACCGCAGGGCGGAGACGGCGGCCGACCTGGAGCGGCTGCGCGCGGACGCCGAGGCGAAGATCGTCGCCGCCGAGCAGGCGCTGGGGGACGCCCGGGGCGAGGCGGAGCGGCTGCGCGAGGACACCCGCACGGAGACCGAGCGGCTGCGCGCCGAGGCGGCCGAGCGCCGCCGGGTGCTGGCCGAGCAGGCCGAGCAGGAGGCGGAGCGGCTGCGCACCGAGGCCGCGGCGGACGCCTCGCAGTCCCGCGCCGAGGGCGAGTCGCTGGCCGTGCAGCTGCGCACCGAGGCGGCCTCGGAGGCGGAGCGGCTGCGCACCGAGGCGCAGGAGACCGCGGACCGCGTGCGGGCCGAGGCCGACGCGGCGGCGGAGCGTACGACGACCGAGGCGGCCGAGGCGCTGTCCGCCGCCCAGGAGGAGGCCGCGCGTCGCCGCCGGGAGGCCGAGCAGCTGCTGGCGGACGCCCGCGAGGAGGCGCACCGGGAGCGCACCACCGCCCGTGAGCAGAGCGAGGAGCTGCTCGCCTCGGCCCGGCAGCGCGCCGAGCAGGCGCGCGCGGAGGCCACCGCCCTGGTCGAGGACGCCGAGCGGCGGGCCGCGGAGCTGGTGGCCGCGGGCGAGGAGGCGGCACGGCAGGTCCGGGAGTCGGTGGCCGGGCTGCACGAGCAGGCGGAGCTGGACGTCTCGGCGCTGCGCGCGGCGGCGCACGAGGAGACCAGCGCGCTGCGGGCGGACGCCGACCGGGAGGTGGCCGAACTGCGGGCCGAGGCCGACCGCGAGGTGGCCGCGCTGCGCAGGGACGCCCGGGAGGAGACGGACGCCGCCAAGGCGATGGCCGAGCGCGCGGTCACCGAGGCGCTGGCGCAGGCCGAGCAGGCCCGCGTCGAGTCCGACCGGGTGCGGGACGAGGCCCGCGAGGCGGCGGCGCGCAAGCGGGGCGAGGCCGCCGAGCAGGCGGACCAGCTGCTGGCGAAGGCGGAGGAGGAGGCCCGGCGCAGCGGCGCCGAGGCCGAGAAGCGCTCCGACAGCATGGTGGGCGCCGCGCGCAAGGAGGCCGACCGGCTGGTGGCGGACGCCCGTACGGAGGCCCGTGCGGTCGTGGAGCAGGCGCGCGGGGACTCCGACACGATGCTCAACGAGGCGCGCAACGACGCGGTGGCCGTACGGGACCGCGCGGAGGACCTACGGACGCGCATCGAGGGCGAGGTCGAGCAGTTGCACGACCGGGCGCGGCGGGAATCGGCCGAGGCGATGCGGTCGGCGGGCGAGCGCTGCGACAAGCTGGTCAAGGCGGCCGAGGAGCAGCTCACCGAGGCGCAGGAGAAGGCGGCCAAGCTGGTGGCCGACGCCAACTCCGAGGCGGGCAAGGTGCGGATCGCCGCGGTCAAGAAGGCCGAGGGGCTGCTCAAGGAGGCGGAGCAGAAGAAGGCCAGCGTGCTGCGCGAGGCGAAGCAGCTGCGCGAGGAGGCCGCCGCGGAGGCCCGGCAGACCGTCGACGACGGCCGCCGCGAACTGGACGTCCTGGAACGGCGCCAGGAAGACATCAACGCCGAGATCTCCCGTGTCCAGGAAGTGCTGGAGGCACTGGAGTCGTTCGAGACACCGGGGGCCGGAGGCGGTTCCGGCAGCGGTGGCTCGGGCAGCAGCAAGAAGAGTGGGGCTGGTGCCGGGTCAAATGGTGGCGTCAAGGCAGGTGTTGGTGTAAGTACGACACGGTCGGGTAGCAAGCGCTCGGAGCGGTAGCCACTCGAACGAGCGCACATTCTCCAGATCGAACGGCCGTTAGCTCGATGACACGCCGTTTGTCCCCCTAGGATTCCCCGTATCACTCACTCCCCGTCTGATAACCCGTCTGACTCGACAGGAACCCCATGAGCGACACTTCCTCCCCCTTCGGCTTCGAGCTGGTGCGGCGTGGCTACGAACGCGGGCAGGTGGACGACCGCATCACCAAGCTCGTCGCCGACCGTGACAGCGCACTGGCCCGCATCACCTCTCTGGAAAAGCGCATCGAGGAGCTGCACCTCGAAACGCAGAACGCCCAGGCTCAGGTCTCCGACTCCGAGCCCTCGTACGCCGGTCTGGGTGCCCGGGTCGAGAAGATCCTCCGCCTCGCCGAGGAGGAGGCCAAGGACCTGCGTGAGGAGGCTCGCCGCGCCGCCGAGCAGCACCGCGAGCTGGCCGAGGGCGCCGCGCAGCAGGTCCGCAACGACGCGGAGGCGTTCGCCGCCGAGCGCAAGGCGAAGGCGGAGGACGACGGCGCCCGGGTCGTCGAGAAGGCCAAGAGTGACGCGTCGACGCTGCGCAGCGAGGCCGAGAAGGACGCGCAGTCCAAGCGCGAGGAGGCCGACTCCCTCTTCGAGGACACCCGCGCCAAGGCCGCGCAGGCCGCCGCCGACTTCGAGACCAACCTCGCCAAGCGGCGGGAGCAGTCGGAGCGCGACCTCGCCTCGCGGCAGGCGAAGGCCGAGAAGCGCCTCGCGGAGATCGAGCACCGCGCGGAGCAGCTGCGGCTGGAGGCCGAGAAGCTGCGCACGGACGCGGAGCGCCGCGCCCGTCAGACGGTGGAGACCGCGCAGCGCCAGGCGGAGGACATCGTGGCCGACGCCAACGCCAAGGCGGACCGCGTACGCAGCGAGTCCGAGCGTGAGCTGGCCGCCCTGACGAACCGTCGGGACAGCATCAACGCGCAGCTGACCAACGTCCGCGAGATGCTCGCCACGCTCACAGGTGCCGCAGTCGCCGCCGCCGGCTCCCCGGCCGACGAGGACTCCGCGGAGGACGAGGCGCGTACGCGCGGCGTCCCGGCACAGCAGTCGCGCTGAGAGCCTGCCGGGGGCGGCCCCGGAGCATGGCCGCCACGTGTGCCCCCGCCTGATCGACCCCGATCGACCCGGGCGGGGGCACACCTGTGGACGGCGGCTCTCCTGCGGCCTTAGCGTCGTTCCTATGATCGAGCTGGAAGGGCTGACGAAACGATACGGCGCGAAGCTCGCCGTGGACCATCTCACCTTCTCGGTGCGCCCGGGCGTGGTGACGGGATTCCTCGGGCCGAACGGCGCCGGGAAGTCCACCACCATGCGCATGATGCTCGGCCTGGACAGTCCGACCGCGGGCGACATCCGCATCGACGGCCGCCACTACAGCCAGCTCCAGGAGCCGCTGAACTACATCGGCGCGCTCCTCGAGGCGAAGTCGGTGCACGGCGGCCGTACGGCGTACAACCACCTGCTGTGCCTGGCGCAGAGCAACGGCATCCCCGACCGGCGGGTCTCCGAGGTCCTCGACATGGTCGGCCTGGCGTCGGTCGCCAAAAAACGGCCCAAGGGCTTCTCGCTGGGCATGGGCCAGCGACTGGGCATCGCCGCCGCGCTGCTGGGCGACCCGCGCATCCTGATGTTCGACGAGCCGGTCAACGGGCTCGACCCGGAGGGCATCCACTGGGTGCGGACGCTGATGCAGCAACTGGCCTCGGAGGGCCGTACGGTCTTCGTCTCCAGCCACCTGATGAGCGAGATGGCGCTGACGGCCGAGCACCTCGTGGTCATCGGACAGGGCAAGCTCATGGCGGACACCTCGATGGCCGCGTTCATCTCCGAGAACTCGCGCACCTACGTACGGCTGCGGACGCCCGAGCCGGAGCGGATGCGCGACGTGCTGCACGGCGCGGGTATCACGCCGGTGCTGGTCGGGGACGGGTCGCTGGAGGTGGAGGACGCCGACGCGGCGCGGCTGGGCGAACTGGCGGCGGAGCACCGCCTCGTGCTGCACGAACTGAGCCCGCAGAAGGCTTCGCTGGAGGAGGCGTTCATGCAGCTGACGGCGGGATCGGTGGAGTACCACGCGCACACGACGGCGGAGGGTCCCGGCGGCGTCCCCCTCGCGCCGCCGGGCGGGCAGCCGCCACCCGGCGGGCAGGCGTGGGGCCAGGGCTGGACGGAGGGACGCTGACCATGGCACACACCACACGGGTGCTCCGCTCGGAGTGGACCAAGGTGCGGTCGGTCCGCTCCACGCTGTGGACCCTGGTCACCGCGCTGCTGGTCACGGTGGGCCTGTCGGCCCTGATCTGCGCGTTCACCAACTCGAGCTTCGACGACCTGAGCGCCGAGGACAAGGCGACGTTCGACCCCACCTTCATCAGCTTCTCCGGCATGACGCTGGGACAGCTGGCGATGATCGCCTTCGGCGTGCTCGTCGTCTCCAACGAGTACAGCACCGGCATGATCCGCAGCTCGCTGGGCGCGGTGCCGCAGCGCGGCACGTTCATGGCGTGCAAGCTCGTTGTCGCCACCGCCCTGGTCCTGGTGGTCGGCATGGTGACCAGCTTCGTCACCTTCTTCCTTGGGCAGGCGCTGCTGGGCGACCACAGCACGACGATCGGGGAGCCCGGCGTCCTGCGCGCGGTGATCGGCGGCGGCCTCTACATGACGCTGATCGCGCTGTTCGCGATGGGCGTCACCTTCGTGATGCGCAGCCCGCTGCTGGCGTTCGGCATCCTGATGCCGTTCTTCTTCCTGATCTCGAACATCCTCGGCAGCGTGTCGGCCACCCGCAAGTTCGGGCACTACCTGCCGGACCAGGCGGGCTCGATGGTCATGTCCGTGGTGGAGGGCGGCATGGGCGGCGACGACCGGCCGTACGGGCCCTGGGGCGGGCTGCTGATCATGGTCGGCTGGGTGGTCGCCGCGCTGGTCGCGGGCTACCTCGTGCTCAAGAAGCGGGACGCCTGACGGACTCACCCCGCGCCGCCTGCATCGGTGCGCCGATGCCCCCTCACCCGCCAAAGGCCGCGCCGACACCGAAAGCGAAGAGACCAAGTGAGCGAGGCACGAGCGAGCGCCGTGTCGAGGAGCGTCGGCGTCGGGTACGAGCGGCCGGAAGCGGGCGAAAAAACCCCCCTCACCCGCCAAAGGCCGCGCCGACGCCGAAAGCGAGGAGACCAAGTGAGCGAGGCACGAGCGAGCGCCGTGTCGAGGAGCGTCGGCGTCGGGTACGAGCGGCCGGAGGCGGGCGAGGAGTAACAGACTCCGCTGTTCGGGAACCAAAACCGTCGCTGTAGCCTCCTAGCCCGTGTCGGGGGGCGATATCGAGCCCCGTTTCTGCGTTCAGGGGCATCTGCATGATCGAGGCGTACGGCCTGACGAAGCGCTACGGCGCCAAGACTGCCGTCTACAACCTGTCCTTCCAGGTAAGGCCGGGGGCGGTGACCGGCTTCCTGGGCCCGAACGGCTCCGGGAAGTCCACCACCATGCGGATGATCCTGGGCCTCGACGAGCCCACCTCGGGCCGGGTCACCGTGGGCGGCCACAACTTCCGCAACCTGCCGAACGCGCCCCGCCAGGTCGGCGCGCTGCTGGACGCCAAGGCGGTGCACAGCGGGCGCAGCGCCCGCAACCACCTGCTCTCGCTGGCGCAGCTCTCCGGCATCCCGGACCGCCGGGTGGACGAGGTGCTGGGCGTCGTCGGGCTCCAGGACGTGGGCCGCCGCCGCTCCAAGGGCTTCTCGCTGGGCATGGGCCAGCGGCTGGGCATCGCGGCGGCCATGCTCGGCGACCCGCAGGTGCTGCTGTTCGACGAGCCGGTCAACGGGCTCGACCCGGAGGGCATCCTCTGGGTGCGCAACCTGATGAAGCGGCTCGCGAGCGAGGGCCGTACGGTCTTCGTCTCCAGCCACCTGATGAGCGAGATGGCGCAGACCGCGGACCACCTGATCGTGATCGGCCGCGGTCAGCTGATGGCCGACACCTCGGTGGACAACTTCATCGCCCAGAACTCGGTCGGCTTCGCCCGGGTCCGCACCCCGGACGACGCGCCGGAGCAGCGCGAGAAGCTCGGCGCGGCGCTGGCCGAAGCGGGCGGGGCGGTGCAGCCGGAGGAGGACGGCGCGCTGCGCGTGACGGGGGTGCCGCTGCCGCGGATCAGCGACCTGGCGCACGACGCGGGCGTACGGCTGTGGGAACTGTCGCCCCACCAGGCGTCGCTGGAGGAGGCGTACATGCGCATGACGCAGGGCGCCGTGGACTACCGCTCCACCGCGGACCAGCGCGCCGGGCTCCAGGGCCCCGCCGTGCCACCCGGCGGCGCGCCGTACGGGGCCGCGCCGTACGGGATGCCGCCCGGCGGCGCCCCCGCGGGCTACCCGCCGCCGCAGGGGCCGCCGCCGCAGGGCCAGCAGCCGTCGCCGTACGCGGCCCCGCAGGGCTGGCAGGCGCCCCCGGCCCAGGCCGCGCCGCCCGTACCGGGCGCCGCCACCGCCGCCCCCACCGCCCCCACCGCCGCTCCCACTCCCGAGGACCACCGATGACGACGCCGGACCAGCAGCCCCAGGCACAGCCGGGAGCCGAGGCCGCGGCCCGCACCGCGCAGCCCACCACGCTCGACAAGCCGCCGCAGCAGGCCCCGGCCGCGGGCCCCCCGCCGCAGGGGCCGCCGCCCCAGAGCCCGCCGCCGCCCCAGGGGCACCCGGCGCAGTACCCGCCGCCGTCCGGCCCGCCCGCCGGCCAGGGTCCGGCAGCCGCCCCGTACGGCGCCGTCGGCTACGCGTCGCCGATCCCGATCACCCCGACGCATCTGGGGCACGCGATCGCCTCCGAGTGGACCAAGATCCGCTCGGTGCGCTCGACGATGTGGACGCTGGGCATCATGTTCGTGCTCGTCGTCGGCATCGGGGCGCTCACCGCGCTGGGCCGCACGGGCGAGGACAGCGTGAGCATGCCGATGCTCTCCAGCGGCCTGTTCGGGCTGATGCTCGGGCAGATCTGCATCATGACGCTCGGGGTTTTGGTGATCACCTCCGAGTACGGCACCGGCATGATCCGCACCACCCTCACCGCCTGCCCGCAGCGCGGCCGGGTGCTGCTCGCCAAGGCGCTGATCTTCTTCCTGCTGGCCTTCGTCATGACGACGGTCGCCTGCACACTCACCGCGCTGATCCACTACTCGGTGCTGTCCGGCCCGCTGGACCGGCCGTTCTACGGCGACTACTCCCACTCGGACTATGCGGACTCCATCGAGGCGGGCGAGTACGTCGTACAGGACGGCGAGTGGCTGGGCGCGACCGTAGGCGCCGGGCTGTACGTCGCGCTGCTGGGCCTGCTCGCGCTCGCCGTCGGCGCGATGCTGCGGCACTCGGCCGGGGCCATCACGACGATGATGGGCGTGGTGCTGCTGCCGCTGGTGATCGCGCTGTTCATGGTCGGCGAGAGCATGGAGACGCTGCGCGAGAAGATCCTGGAGTTCTCCCCGCTGAACGGCCTGGCCTCGCTCTTCCTCATCCCTATGCAGGACGACCAGGACGCCTCGGGCTGGCCGCTGCTGGGCCTGCTCGCACTGGTGACGACCGCGGCGCTGATGAGCGCGTACGCCCTGCTGACCAAGCGGGACGTCTAGGACGCCTGAGTCTTCTGGGCCGCCTGGGACCTCTGGGACCTCTGGGCCTGTCCGGTCGACAGGGCCCGGGCAGCCCCCGCCCTCAGTAGCGGGGTGCGTGCCGAGACCGCTGGAGCCGCGCGCTCCGGCGGTCTCTCGCGTTCCAGCAGGACTTGTGCCAGTGCCGCCGGTCGTCCACCTGCCCCTGTCCGGGCCACGCCACCACGTGCGGGACTCCGGAGGGGATCTCCTGGTCGCAGCCCGGGCACCGGTAGCGCTTGCCGGAGGACCCGCCGACCATGCGCACCACCCACTCCTCCCCGCGCCACTCCTCGGTCCGCTCCAGCCCGTAGCGCAGCCCGGAGCGGCCCTCGTCCGCGCCCTCGTCACCGGACGCGTCGCGCCCACTCTGGCTGCCTGCGGAACGGCCGCCGCTGCGCGGGCGATTACGACGCGGGGACACGGGACACCTCATTCGGCCGGGACGCTCCGCAGGGTCCTGCGGCGCGTCCCACCAGCGTACTGACCCGGTGAGCCAGGCTCATGGAAGGATTTTCAGCCCAGACCGTGCCCTTGGCACGTGTCAGGCGTTAATGCCGGGTGGGGAGTCGTGGGCGGGCCCAAGGAGGCGTATTTCGATGCGGGTTGGAGCGTTCGTGCTGGCCGCGCAGTTCCCGGGCCAGGGGCACGGCGAGGCGTTGCACCGGGCGGTGCGTACCGCCGAGGAGGCGGAGGGGGCCGGGCTGGACGCGGTGTGGCTGGCCGAGCACCACTTCGTGCCGTACGGCGTGTGTCCGTCGGCCGTGACGCTGGCCGCGCTGCTGCTGGGCCGTACCCGGCGGATCGGGGTGGGTACGGCGGTGAGCGTGCTCTCCAGCACCCACCCGGTGGCGCTCGGCGAGCAGACGGCGCTGCTGCACCTGGCCGCGGGCGGGCGGTTCACGCTCGGTGTGGGGCGGGGCGGCCCGTGGATGGACCTGGAGGTCTTCGGCGGCGGCGTGCGCGCGTACGAGCAGGATTTCCCGGAGGCGCTCGACCTGCTGCTGCGCTGGCTCCGGGAGCCGTCGGTCGGCGCGGACGGCGAGCGGTTCGCCTTCCGCGAGGTCGCGGTCGTCCCCCGTTCGGGCGAGGGGGCGGCCGGGGTGCCGGAGACGCCGCCGGTGGTCGTCGCGTGCACCTCGGCGGGATCGGTGCGGCTGGCCGCCGGGCGGGCGCTGCCGATGCTGCTGGGCATGCACTGCGGGGACGAGGAGAAGGCGTCGATGACGCAGCTGTGGCGCCGGGAGGCGCTCGCGGCCGGGCATCCGCCGGAGGTGGTCGCGGAGGCCGCCGCGCGGCATGTCTCGGCGGGCGTGGCGCAGTTGGCGGACACCCGCGCGGAGGCCACGGAGGCGCTGACCAAGGCGATGCCCGGCTGGCTGCGCGAGGGGCTCGGCGCGCACCGGACGGTGGACGGGCGGGCGCGGTCCGTGCGCGATCCGCTCGCCTACACGGAGATGCTGTGCGGACTGCACCCGGTGGGGCCCCCGCAGTGGTGCGCGGACCGGCTGGCGCGGACGGCGGAGCTGACGGGAATCAGCCGTTTCGCCCTGCTCGTCGAGGGCACGGGCGACCTCGCGGCGACGGAGGAGAACGTCCGGCGGCTGGGCGGCGACGTGCTGCCGCTGCTGCACTGAGCAGCGGCAGCGAGGGCAGGGAGCCAGGGGCGTACGCCATGGGTGGTGCGCCGTGGCGGCGACTGAGGGGTACCCGCCGCCACGGCGCACCACCGGCTCGCTCGCGCCGACCCGAGACGATGCCCTCACCAGAGGCGCTGCCGCGACCGGTGCCGCTGCCGTAATCAGCAGTCGCGCAGCTCCGGTGACTGGTTGAGCAACTGGCCCCGTACGGACGTGAAGCGGCCGAGCCGCTCGTCGACCGAGGGGTCCAGCGGGAAGACGGCGACCCGGTGGCAGTTCTGGAAGGCGAGCCGGACGCCGAAGTGACGCTCCAGCGAGCCGCGTATCGCATCGCTCGCCAGCGCGCGCAGGAGCTGCCCTCGCGCCTGCTCGTCCGGCGGGGGTGTCTGGTTGTCGGCGAACTCACCGCCGTTCGAACTCAGTTGTGCCACCAGCGAGCTGACCATTTCCCATGCGTAGGGCAGCGAAGTACGGACGCAGTCGACGAAGTCGGCTTCGTCGACCTCGCCTCGTTCGGCCTGCTCCAAGAGGGCCGGTGAGACGTCGAGCGACATGAGTTCTCCTCTCGCGACCCCGGAGGCCGGGGTCTCGCGGACGGGACCGGGAACCCCGCCTCGCCGGGCAGTTCCGGACGGCGACGCTCCCGCTGCGTAGCGTAAGCCTGCTGGTGCGGACGCACCAGGCGAATGCGCACACAACAAGCCACGGGCCGGCCGGCCGACCGGAGGGCGAATCGCGTGCACCCGCAGGCGTCCAGTAGCGTGACCGACCATGCGACTCGTCATCGCCCGCTGCTCAGTCGACTACGCGGGCCGGCTCACCGCCCATCTCCCCTCGGCCCCGCGCCTCATCCTGGTCAAGGCTGACGGCTCGGTCTCCATCCACGCGGACGACCGCGCCTACAAGCCGCTCAACTGGATGTCTCCGCCCTGCACCCTCAAGGAGGTCACGGGCGGCGCGGACGACGGCGGAGGCACCGTGTGGACGGTGGAGAACAAGGGCGGCGAGAAGCTCATCATCACCATGGAGGAGGTACTGCACGACTCCTCGCACGAGTTGGGCACGGACCCCGGCCTGATCAAGGACGGCGTCGAGGCGCATCTCCAGGAGTTGCTGGCTGACCGGATGGAGACCCTGGGCGAGGGCTGGTCACTGATCCGGCGCGAGTACCCCACCGCCATCGGCCCGGTGGACATCCTGGGCCGGGACGCGGACGGCACGACGATCGCGATCGAGATCAAACGGCGCGGGGAGATCGACGGCGTCGAGCAGCTGACGCGCTATCTGGAACTGCTCAACCGGGACCCCCGACTGGCCCCGGTGAAGGGCGTGTTCGCGGCCCAGGAGATCAAGCCGCAGGCACGGGTGCTGGCGACGGACCGGGCGATCTCCTGCGTGACGCTGGACTACAACGCACTGCGCGGCATCGAGGACGACAAGCTCCGGCTGTTCTGAAGCCCGGGCTGTTCCGAAGCTCCGGCTGTTCCGCGGGAGCCCGCACCGCACAGGGCTGGTGAGCAATCAGGCCGGTGCTCCGGCGGTGCCGCCGGCCCCTCCGCCGGGCTGTGTCCCCTCGACCGCTTCGGCCGTGCCGCCCGCGCCGCCGTTCGCTCCCGCGTCGGTCTCCCCGCCGGTGGTGGGGTCGCCGCTCGGTTCACCCGTGGGATCGCCGCTGGGGTCGCCGCTCGGATCACCGGTGGGATCACCACTCGGGTCGCCGCTCGGATCACCGGTGGGATCACCACTCGGATCACCCGTGGGGTCGCCGCTGGGGTCGCCGTCGCTGCCCCCGTCGGCCGCTCCTCCGTCGGCGCCCCCGCCGTCCGCACCGCCGTCGGAGCCGGAACCGCTGGTGGTGCCCCCGTCGGCGGGTGAGGAGCCGTCCTCCTCCGGCGTGGACTCGGACTCGCTCGGGGAGGCCTGGCTCGAGGACTCCGAGGGGGTGGGCACCTCACTCGTCGGGCCGGGCGCGGGCTGTTCGCTGACCGGTGCCGAGGGGGCCGGGGTGTCCGCGGCGGCGGACGGGCTGCTGGAGGGCGTCTCGCTCTCCGTCTCGCGCTGCGAGGTCGACCGCTCGGGCTTCACGGTGTCCGCCGGCTGGTCGTCACTGTCGGAGACGCTGGTGACGGTGACCACGGTGCCCAGGAGGACGGCCAGCGCCGCCCCGGCGCCCGCCGCCACGAGGTTGCGGCGGGTGCTGCGCGCCAGCCGGTGCGTGGGCATGGGGCCGGTCTCCGCACGGCTCCCGGGCGGTGCGGACGCGCCGGATATCAGCGGCCCGGTGCGGTCGGTGCCGCCCCCGGACGAGGCCAGGGCGGAGGCGCTGGCCCCCAGCGGCACCACGGGCGGCACGCCCGAGGAGGGCGAGTCCTCCTCGCCCAGCGCGGGGCGCGGCTGGGAGGGCGTCGCGTCGTCCGGCGAGGCTTTCGGCGGCGTGCCCCCGGGGGCGCCGGGCCCGGCCGCGGCCACGGCGGGCAGTACGCCCGTCTCCGCCTCCGACCCGGTGAACGGTGCGGACGCCGCCGCCCCCGCACCCGCGCCCAGCGCGGGCGGCCCACCGGGCAGCACCGCCGTGGTCGCCTTGGTCGGTGTGGCGTCGGGGCCCGGCACACCCGCCGCGGGCGCCGCCGCGACGCCGCCCGCGCCCGCCGCCAGCCGGTCGGTCACCAGCGCCAGCGCGCGGCGTCCGGCCACCGTCCCGCGCCGGTCGGCCAGCGCGCCCCGCATGCCGACCGAGGTCTCCAGTTCGGCGCGGGCCCGCTCCGGATTGCCCAGGCAGAGCGCCAGGACGCCCAACTCGTGGTGGAAGTACGCCTCTTCGGCGACCTCCCCGGCGTTCCGCGCGGCCTCCTGGCCGCTGCGCAGCGCCCGCTCCCACGCCTCCCAGCACAGCGCCGCCGCCAGCGCGGGCGCCGCCGCGCGGGCCAGCAGGACGGCCGCGCTGGCCCGGCCGCCGCGCTGGGCGCCCCGTACGGCAGCGAGCACGGCGTCCGCCTCGGCGCCGACCTGTTCCGGGAGCACCTTGGGGTGGCCGACCCACCAGCCGTAGTGCTGGGCGGCGGAGAGCACGCGGTCCCCGGCGCCGTCCTCGTAACCGGCGGCGACCAGTTCGGCGGCGGCTCCGGCCGCCAGCCGGTAGTGGCCGCCGACCGGGGTGACCAGGCCGCAGCCGGTCAGTTCGACGAGCGCGGCGTCCGCCTGCGTGTCGCCGACCAGGGCGGGCAGATGGGCGGAGTGGGGCAGCTCGCCGCCAAGGGCCAGGGTGAAGCGCAGCGCTTCGCGGGCGGGCTCCGAGAGTCCCTCGGCCACCACGGCGGCGATGCCGTCGCCGCCGCCCCGGCTGCCCGTGCCCGGCAGCGCGGCCGGCGCCGGACCCGCCGCGCCGGGCGCACCGGCGCCGCCGCGCCGGGACCGCTGCCGCAGCAGGGCACCAGCCTGTACGAAGCCCAGCGGCAGCCCCTCGGTGGTGAACCAGAGGTCGCCGGCCCAGTCGGACTCCTCGAGGGTGAGCTGCCGCCGCAGTACGTGCTCCAGCAGCTCCACGCAGCCGGTGCGGCTGAGCCCGGCGAGGAAGACCTCCTCCAGTCCGGCGTCCGCCGAGGGCGCGGCGATGTCCGGTGTGGCGGTGATGAGGTAGGCGCACTCGGGGGTGGCGGCCAGGATTTCGTCCAGGGCCGCACCGCCGAACTCGATGTCGTCGAGCAGCACGACCGCGCCGACGGTGGCCAGTGACTCGTGCAGCTGCCGCTGGTCGGGGCGGATGTGCGGGGCGTCGTAGACGGCTGCGAAGAGGTCGCGGAGGATCTGGTCGGCGGTGCGGTGGTAGCCGCTGAGCCGTACCACGCCGTCGGGCGCCAGGGCGGTGATGTCCTCGGCGACGGCGTCCAGCAGGACGCTGCGCCCGGACCCGCGAGCGGCGGTGAGCCGGACGGACCGGCCGCGCGCCAGCAGCCGGGCGAGGCGCTCCCGCTCCGCTTCCCGCTCCAGGAGCGGGGCGGGACCGGCGGCGGCGCCGCTGAGCGAGTGGCCGGGGCGCCCGGCCGGGGGGCGGGAGGCGCGCGGACGGTCGCGCAGGGCCCGTCTGGCGGGGGCGCCGGGCCTGCGGCCGGGCGGGCAGGGCTCGATCTCGCTGCCGTCCACCGGGTTGACGGTGAGGAGGTAGTCGCCGGATATCAGCTGGGCCATCCGGGCCGGGGGGCCGCCGGGCTCGTGCGAGGGCATGCCGCCAGGCGGTTCGGCGCCGGCCGGCCCGAGGCCGGCGGGCTCGTGCCCCGGCTGCCGGGCACCGGCTCCGTCGCCGCCGGAAACCCCGCCGCCGGACTCCTGACCGCCGAAGTGGTCACCCTCGTGCTGAACCATGGCCTCCGCCCCCATGAAGCTGCTGTCGGCTGCACAGTATCCCTGAGGCCGACAGCCGCGTCGCGAGCCGGTACGTCACGGCTTGGTGAGGATCTGCACCTGCGCGACGGGCGGCGGACCGGGCTCGCCCAGCGCGGGGCCGGTCCCGTGGGCGGCGCCGCGGGCGGACCTGGGGGCCACCGGGAGAGGGCCGAGCGGTCCGTCCTCGATGGCGAGGATGCGGTGCAGCCGGGTGGCGACGAGCAGGCGCTGCATCTGCGTCGGCACGTCGCGCAGGACGAGGCGCCGTCCGCAGCGGCCCGCGCGGCGGTGGGCGCCCATGATGACGCCGAGCCCCGTCGCGTCCCAGGAGTCGAGACCGGCCAGATCGAGTACGAGGTCGCCGCGCCCGGAGTCGACGGCGGAGTGCAGGGCCGTACGGGCGTCCGCGGCACTGCGGACGTCGAGGCGGCCTCCGACGACCAGCTCGGCGTGGTCGCCCCTGATGTGCATAAACGCTCCCGGGATCGCTGCTGTGCGCGTGCACCGGTGCGCGCGCGTGAACCTTTACGTTTCAAATTCTCACCACACCCGACTGCCTGACGGCCAGTCAAGTCGCGGTCCGTGCTCGAACCGATACGGAAATCACCCCTGCGGGTGATCCGCGGCGGCCCGCCCGGGTGCGGCGCCCCGCGCGGGCGGTGCACTCAGTACGAGTAGAAGCCCTGGCCGCTCTTGCGGCCCAGGTCACCCGCGTCCACCATGCGGCGCATCTGCTCCGGCGGGGCGAACTTCTCGTCCTGCGACTCGGTGTAGATGTTGTCCGCCGCGTGCAGCAGGATGTCGACGCCGGTGAGGTCGGCGGTGGCCAACGGCCCCATGGCGTGACCGAATCCGAGCTTGCAGGCGGTGTCGATGTCCTGGGCGGAGGCGACACCCGACTCGTGCAGCTTGGCGGCCTCGACGACCAGCGCCGCGATCAGCCGGGTGGTCACGAAACCGGCGACGTCGCGGTTGACGACGATGCAGGTCTTGCCGGTCGACTCGGCGAACTCCCGGGCGGCGGCGAGGGTTTCGTCACTGGTCTTGTGGCCCCGCACCAGCTCGCACAGCCCCATCATCGGCACCGGCGAGAAGAAGTGGGTGCCCACCACGCGCTCCGGGCGGCTGGTGGCCGCCGCGATCTTGGTGATCGGGATGGCGGAGGTGTTGGAGGCGAGGATCGCGTCCTCCTTCACCACCCGGTCGAGCGTACGGAAGATCTCCCGCTTGACGTCGACCTTCTCGAAGACCGCCTCGACGACGACATCGGCGTCGGCCGCCGCGTCCAGGTCCGTGGTGGTGGTGATCCGGCCGAGCGCTCCGGCCGCCGCCTCGGCGTCCAGCCTGCCCTTGCCGACGAACTTGTCGAGGGACGCCTTGATCCCGTCCGTACCACGGCTGAGAGCCTCGTCGGTGACATCGCGGAGGACCACGTCCCAGCCGGCCTGCGCCGAGACCTGTGCGATGCCGGAGCCCATGAGTCCGGCCCCGATGACGGCGAGCTTCTTCGCCACGACGGTCACCTCTCCTTTGACGGTGTGGGGCGACTTTAGCGTCTGGGGCAGGGGCATTGGACGGCGAAGAGACACGCATCACGTCTCACCTGGCGGACATCACACCGGCCGCGCCCGTTCCGGGAGGCTTGGTGCTCATTCCGGCCTGCGTACGGGGCGCCCGCCTCCGCCGCGCGCGCTCATCCGGCCGGGCGCGTCGCGTAGTTGAGCACCTCGTCGCTGAGCAGCGAGACGAAGACGTCCAGCGCGCGGCGTGCCTGCCGCACGATCTCGTCCTCGGGCAGCCCTTCGGTGACGCCCGCCGAAACCGTGCGGAAGATGGTGGTGTTGATGCCGTTCAGCTGGGTGGCGACCACCTCCGGAGCCGGGTCGCCGGGCGCGGCGCCCGCCTCCTCGCGCAGCGTCTCCGTCAGGTGCGCCACCACGCTCACCTGCATCAGCCAGAGCCGGGCGAGCAGCGCGGGCGACTCGCGGACGCGCTGCATGAAGCGGTCGTAGCCCTCGGTCAGGCCGACGTAGGCGTTCCGCTCGTCCAGGTCCCCACGCAGGCGGTCCAGCAGGGCGTCCGCCGCCGACTGGCCGGGCCGCCGCTCCCGTACGAGCGTCGAGGCGCGGGCGACGACCTCCGGCTCGCGGTCGAAGAACAGCTCCTCCTTGGAGGGGAAGTAGTTGTAGACCGTGTTGACCGAGACCTCAGCGGCCTCGGCGATCTCTGCGACGGTCACCCCGTCGAACCCGCGGTCGAGGAAGAGACCGGTGGCGACGTCCGCGATCAGCTGCCTGGTCTGCTGCTTCTTCCGCTCCCTGAGCCCCGTCATGGGCGCAGTCTACCGGTCGCGGCCCGAGAATTTTGGAGTGATTGCAAAATTTAAGTGACTCTGCTTTTCTTGGCGGCATGCCCTCCTCCATGCACCCCCCAGCCATCCCCGCCCCCGCCCTCCACGCCTCCGGCCTCGCCCGGAGCTTCACCCTCAAGTCCGGCACCGTCGAGGCCGTACGCGGCATCGACCTGACCGTCGAGCGCGGTGAGATCCTCGGCTTCCTCGGCCCCAACGGCGCGGGGAAGACCACCACGCTCCGCATGCTCACCACCCTGCTCGCCCCCACCGGCGGCACCGCGACGGTCGCGGGCCTGGACCTGGCGCGCGACCCCGAGGGCGTACGCCGCAAGATCGGCTACGTGGCCCAGGCCGGCGGGGTCGATCCGCAGATCACCGTGCGGGAGGAACTGACCACGCAGGCCCGGCTCTACCGGCTCCCCCGCGCCCAGGCCGCGGCCCGCGCCGAGGAGCTGGCCGCCGAGCTGGACCTGACCGGCCTGCTGGACCGCGGATGCGCGGCGCTCTCCGGCGGCCAGCGGCGGCGGCTCGACCTGGCGATGAGCCTCACCCACCGGCCCGAGATCCTCTTCCTGGACGAGCCGACCACCGGGCTCGACCCCGGCAGCCGCGCCGACCTGTGGGAGCTGGTGCGGCGGCTGCGCGCCGAGCTGGGCATGACCGTCTTCCTCACCACCCACTACCTGGACGAGGCGGAGGCCCTCGCGGACCGGCTGGTGATCGTCGACAAGGGCCTGGTCGTCGCCCAGGGCACGGCGCAGGCCCTCAAGGCGGAGTACGGCGGGTCGCCCGACGCCACCTTGCAGGACACCTTCATCGCCATCACCGGCCACGGCCCGGCGTCCCCCGCCGGACCTCCGGCCGCCGCCCCGGTCGCCGTCTGACGCACGGCAGAGCAAGCCGCGCGGAAGCCGCGTCCCACAGAAGCCGTACAGAGCAGTGCAGTACAGAAGAGAAGCGGAGCCATACCCATGCCCCAACTGCTGACCGACACCGGTGTCATCTTCAGCCGCTACCTGCGCCAGACCCTGCGCTCCCGACTCGCGCTGACCTTCGGCCTCCTCCAGCCGATGCTGTTCCTCGTCTTCTTCGGCCCGCTGCTGGAGACTGTCCCGCTGGGCGGTGAGGGCGACGCCTGGCAGATCCTCATCCCCGGCCTGCTCATCCAGCTAGGCCTGTTCAGCTCGGCCTTCGCGGGCTTCTCCATCCTGCTCGAGAAGCAGTACGGGGTGATCGAGCGGATGCGGGTCACCCCGGTGAGCAGGCTGGCCCTGCTGCTGGGACGGGTGCTGCGGGACGTCGTACAACTCCTGATGCAGTCCGTTCTCCTGGTGCTGGCCGGGGTCGCCTTCGGGCTGCGCGTCCCGGTACTCGGCGCGCTCGTCGGCTTCGCGTTCGTGGCGGTGCTGGCGATGTCGCTCGCCTCGCTGTCGTACGCGCTGGCCATGCGGGTGGACTCGCCGCAGGCGTTCGCACCGGTCGTCAACGCCGTCAACCTGCCGGTGATGCTGCTGTCCGGACTGCTGCTGCCGATGGCCCTGGCGCCCGGCTGGCTGGACACGCTCTCCCACCTCGTCCCGCTGCGCTACCTGGTGGACGCGGTACGGGCGGCGTTTGTCAGCGACTACGCGGACGGGACGGTGCTCCTGGGCGCGGCGGTCGCCGCCGCCCTGGCCGCCGCCTCGATGACGGCGGGCGCCCGCCTCTTCCGCAAGGCGGGCGCGTGAGCGCCCGTCGCGGCGGCACGGCTACGCTCGGCGCATGGTCAACCTGACGCGCATCTACACCCGCACCGGAGACGACGGCACCACCGCCCTCGGCGACATGAGCCGCACCGCCAAGACGGACTCCCGCATCACCGCCTACGCCGACGCCAACGAGGCGAACGCCGTGATCGGCGTCGCCGTCGCGACCGGAGCGCTCCCGGAGGACGTGCGGGAGGTCCTCGTACGCGTGCAGAACGACCTGTTCGACGTCGGCGCCGACCTCGCCACCCCGGTGGCCGAGGACCCGGAGTACCCGCCGCTCCGCGTCGAGCAGGGCTACGTCGACAAGCTCGAGGCCGACTGCGACCGCTACCTCGAGGAGCTGGAGAAGCTGCGCAGCTTCATCCTCCCCGGCGGCACCCCCGGCGCGGCCCTGCTGCACCACGCGTGCACCGTCGTACGCCGCGCCGAGCGCTCGACCTGGGCCGCTCTGGAGGAGCACGGCGACGTCATGAACGCGCTGACGGCGACGTACCTCAACCGCCTCTCGGACCTGCTGTTCATCCTGGCCCGTACGGCGAACAAGGCGGTCGGCGACGTCCTGTGGGTGCCGGGCGAGAACCGCTAGTCCGGCCGCACGCCCGCCCCGTACCGCCCGCTCGCGGTCACCGGCCGGAAATCGCTGGCGCCAAGATCGTCCGCATGGCAGGTTGGCCGGATGGATGAAGAGGAACTGCTCGCCCGCTCCGGCGGCCCGGTCACCAGGGAGCGGCTGGCAAGGGACGTACGCGCGCTCGGTCTGCGCCCCGGCGACACGGTGATGTTCCACACCCGGATGTCGGCGCTCGGCTACGTTGCGGGCGGTCCGCCGACGGTCGTCGGCGCGCTGCTGGACGTGGTCGGCGCGGCGGGCACACTGATGGTCACCTGCGGCTGGAACGACGCGCCGCCGTACGACTTCACCGACTGGCCCGCCGAGTGGCAGGCGGAACTGCGCGCGCACCACCCGGCGTACGACCCGGAGGTCAGCGAGGCCGACCACGCCAACGGCAGGCTGCCCGAGGCGCTGCGCCGCTGGCCGGGCGCGGTGCGCAGCCGCCACCCGGACGCGAGCTTCGCCGCGTTGGGCTCCAGCGCCGCCGCGCTGATGGCGGACCATCCCTGGGACGGCCCGCACGGCCCCGGCAGCCCGCTGGCCCGGCTGGTCGAGGCGGACGGCAAGGTGCTGCTGCTGGGCGCGCCGCTCGACTCGATGACCCTGCTGCACCACTCCGAGGCGCTGGCGGATGCGCCCGGCAAGCGCTTCGTGGAGTA
The DNA here is from genome assembly GCF_000424825.1 of Streptomyces sp. CNH287. Lineage (NCBI taxonomy): Bacteria > Bacillati > Actinomycetota > Actinomycetes > Kitasatosporales > Streptomycetaceae > Streptomyces > Streptomyces sp. CNH287. The sequence goes on from NZ_KE384253.1 coordinate 391,518, forward strand.
CGAGCAGCCGATCCTGGTGGACGGCGCGCGGGTGTGGCGCCGCTTCCACGACATCGACTCGGAGGACGGGGCCTTCGACTACTCGTCAGTGGTGCCGGACGACGACGAGTGGCCGTTCACCGTGATCGCCCGCGACATGCTCGCGGCCGGCATCGGCACCCGCGGCCAGGTCGGCGCGGCGGAGAGCCATCTCTTCAACGCGGGCGAGGCGGCCCGGTTCGGGGTGGCCTGGATGGAACGCGAACTGGGCGGCGGCAGCGCCCCGGATGCGCCTGCGCCCGAGCCCTCACCCGGCTGAACGCGTCACGCCCGGCGGCGCGTGCGTGTCCGGCGGCGCGGCACACCCCGGCCCGCGCCCGTCACTCCGGCGGGTTCGCCGCCAGCCACGTGGCGACCTGCGCCGCGTGCGTGTCCGGCGGGAAGACCGGGTAGAAGACGTGGGCGATCCGATCGCCGTCGACGACCATCGTCAGGCGCCGGTGCAGCCTGTTGCCGTCGGCCTCGAACGTCGGCAGCCGCAGCGCGTCCGCCAGCGAGAGCCGCGGGTCGGAGAGCAGCGGATAGGGCAGGTGCAGGCGCTGTACGAGGCTGCGCTGGTACTCGGCCCGGTCGGACGACAGCGCCAGGACCTGGCGGGCGCCCGCCGCCTCGAGCGCGGCGAGGTTGTCCCGGAAGCCGCACGCCTCCTGGCTGCATCCCCGTGCTCCGGGGATCTCGTCCCAGCCGCGGGGCATGTCCTGGCCCGGTTCGCCGGTCAGCGGGTAGAGGAAGAGCACCCACCGGCCGCGCTCGGCCGAGTCGAGGACGACGTGCTCCCCGTCCGTGGATAGCAGGGAGAGCGGGGGCAGCCGCTGGCCGATCAGATGGCGGGCTCCGCCGTCGTCCTCGGGAGCGGTCAGACCCTGGGGCAGCGGGTCGGGGCTGGGTAGTGCCGTGGACATGCGTGGTGCCTCCTCTTTTGCGGAGTCTTCCGCGAAGTCGTCTTCTTCGTCGGGGAAGGGCGGCGGGAAACCCCGCCGGGCGGCGGCACGCATCTGCCGCGCCAGCGCTGCCCGGCTGCGGGTGAGCCCGCTGATCAGCACGTCCAGGCTGTCGATCTTCTCCTGGTACGCGGCCAGCGACTCCGGGCAGTCGTCGGCGGCCTCGTGCCCCTCCCGCAGACAGACCAGGAACGGCCGGGTCTCCTCGGGAGTCATGCCCAGCGACCGCAGCGCGCGGATCTCCGTGACGAGGCGGACGTCGGCGGCGCTGTAGTCGCGGTACCCGTTGGGCAGCCGCTCGGGCCGGAGCAGCCCGACCGACTCGTAGTAGCGCAGCGCCTTGACCGTCACTCCGGCCGAGGCGGCGGCCTCTCCCGCTCGCATCTGCTCCTCCTTCCGTGGTCCGGTACCCGCACGCTAGACCCGACCCCCTGGGGACGGGTCAAGCGGCCGACTCGGCATGCTCAGTGTTATGATTACTCATATTGTTGACTATCTGTTCGGACACCACCGGACACCACCGCCGAGGAGGAGGCTGACCCATGGCCCTGCGCCACGCCGTACTGGCCGCGCTGCTCGACGGTGAGTACAGCGGATACCAGCTCGCCAAGGCGTTCGACATCGGCGTCGCCAACTTCTGGTACGCGCTGCCGCAGCAGCTCTACCTGGAGCTGGCGAAGCTGGAGCGGGACGGGCTGGTCGCCGGCCGCGAGGTCGTCCAGGAGACCCGCCCCAACAAGCGGCTCTTCCGCGTCACCGAAGCCGGGATGGGCGAACTGGAGCGCTTCGCGGCGGCAGCCGCCAAACCGTCCTTCATCCGGGACGACCTGATGGTCAAGGTCCAGGCCGTCGACCAGCTGGACACCGAGGGAGCCGACGCGGTGCTCGCGCAGCTGCGCGAACGCGCGGAGGTCGCCGGTGCCCGGGCCGCGATCTTCGACCAGCTGCTCGTCCGGCTGCGCGGCGACCTGGACGAGGAGACCTTCCTGCGCGCGGGCGACCGCGTCGGACCGTACCTGACCTGCCTGCGCGGCCGGGCACTCGAACGGGAGCACCGCACCTGGTGCCTGAGTACCGCGCGCGTCCTGCACGAGAGGAAGACCACCCGCCATGCCGGACCCTGAAACGCCGCCCGCACCCGCCTACGCCCGCTTCGTCGCGCTCGGCGACAGCCAGACCGAAGGGCTGGGCGACGGCGACGAGATACGCGGCTACCGGGGCTGGGCCGACCGCTTCGCCGCCCTGCTCGCCACGGTCAACCCGGAGGTCCGGTACGCCAACCTGGCCGTACGCGGCCGGGTCACCGCCCGCATCCGCGACGAGCAGCTCGCGCCCGCACTCGCGATGCGGCCCGACCTGGCGGCCGTACTGGCCGGGATGAACGACCTGATCCGGCCCGGCTACGACCCGGTGGCCGTCGGCCACGACCTGGAGGCGATGTATGCGGAACTCACCGCAGCCGGGGCCCGCGTGTTCACCTTCACCTTCCCCGACATCGCCCGGCTCGCCCCGGCCACCCGGCCGTTGCGCCCGCGCGTACTCGACCTCAACGCCCGTATCCGGCTGGCCGCCGCGCGCCACGGGGTGACCGTCGTGGACACCTTCCCCCTCTCCTTCGCCGCCGACCCGCGCATCTGGCGTCCGGACCGGCTGCACGCCAACTCGCTGGGCCACGCGCGGATCGCCGCAGCCGCCGCCGACGCGCTGGGCCTGCCCGGCAGCGACGACTCCTGGTCCCACCCGCTGCCGCCACGCCCCGCCCGCCGCGCGTGGCAGACGGCGGCGACGGAGGCCGCCTGGATCGGCGGCTTCCTCGGCCCCTGGGTACACCGCCGCATGCGCGGACGCTCCACGGGCGACGGCCGCACCGCGAAGCAGCCTGAACTGACCCCGGTACGGCTGCCGGGCTAACCGGCGCGCCTCACCGGCCCCGGCCGACCCCCGCCAGCGTCCCCCGCTTCGCGACGGCTATCAGCCCGGCAAACCGGACGGGTGTGGTCTCCATGACGACACGGGGGTCGTCGCTCTCGCGGAGCGCGACCCCATCGCCCACCCGCACAACTTCCACGCACTCGGGGCCGTTGGCCTCCGAGAACGAACTCTTCTGCCACGGCATCCGCGTCTCACAGTTCACTCCATGTGGGCCAGGCACGTGCGCGGCGGTCATGCTCGGGGGAGACGGCACCCACACCCACGAAGCGGTCGAACCCCCGACCGACGGGGAGGTCACCGACCAGCGAGGTATGGGAAACCCCCGCGCTTGGCAAGGGATATCAGCCCGGCGAACCGAGCCTGCGTGGTCTCCACGACAACGCTGGGTTCGTCACCTTCACGGAGCGCGACACCAGGCGCCTTCTGTGCGACCTCGACGCAATTCGCTCCCTCCCCGCCAGAGAACGAGGACTTCTGCCACTCGGTTGCCTTGTTGATTCTCACAGATCTCACCACTCTCGTGCGATGTGGTGGATGACCTGTTCCGACTCTTCCATGCTGAGAGCGGCCTGCTCCGCGGCATCCGGCAAGAGCGTCTGGTTCGAACTCCGCGACCCGCAAACGTGCGCCCATCCGTGCGTGTGAACGACGCAGCGGCCAGCGGCCGACATCTCAGTCCGTGGAATTGGGTCGCCGTGCGAGAGCGCACTGGCCAGCATGGCGGCCATGGTAGATGCTTCTCTGTACGTGACCTTCCTGGCCGCCGCCTTTGCCCTGTGTATCACTCCAGGGCCCGACATGATGTTCGTCGTGGCCATGGGAGGACGCGGTGGGCCGACTACCGGCCTTATGGCAGCTCTGGGCGTGGCGTTCGGTGCCCTTGTGCATGCGGGAGCCGCTGCACTGGGCCTCTCGGCGCTCTTCATGTCACTGCCGACGCTCTACCACATCCTGCGCTGGCTCGGCGCGGCCTATCTCCTCTACCTCGCGGTACAGGCATTCCGCGACCGCTCCCACCTCGGTGGCGAGGAAGCTGCGGCCACCGGAATCCCCGTACCAGGGCGCGTCCGGACGTTCCGGCAGGGGGCCGTCACCAATCTGCTCAACCCGAAGGTGATCTTCTTCAACGTGGCCTTCCTGCCGCAGTTCGTGAACCCGGACCTCGGGCACCCGGTGGGGCAACTCCTGGTCCTGGGATTCACGCTGGTATTCGTGGGCTTGGCCGTGGATGCCTCGATCGGTCTGCTCTCCGGCCGGCTCTCGTCGCTGTTGCGGCGTAGCCGCCGCGTGGCGCGCGGGCTCAATCTCTTCAGCGGCACGGTCTTCGCCGGGCTTGCCGCACGGCTGGCATTCGCGCCCGACTAGACGCGCTTCAGGCGACGTTCGCTTGGTTCATGCCAGACTGCTCGGCTGATCGTCAGACTCGCGGGAGATGAAGACCTGCCCGGCTTCCTTGACCTGGCGGCTCAGGTTGAGCACTGGTTCGGTCCGATGGTCGAGGATGGCGGTTTCCATGACGCTGTGCGCGAGCACGTGCGTCGGTCCAGGGCGCTCGTCGCTGTGTCCTCGGGGCCGGAGCTCCTCGGCGGGATGCTGTTCGGAGCGGAGGCGTCGGCCTACCGCGTCCACTGGCTTGTCGTCGCGGAGCAGGCACGGGGCAAGGGCGTCGGTCGCGCACTGATGTCGGACGCGATGCGCAGGTGGGTGCGGGGCCCGGGCAGCATCGAGGTGGTCACTTTCGGGGCCGATCACCCCGGCGCTTCCGCCAGCGGCGCGTGTGTCTTCTACGAGCGTCTGGGCTTCGCCCCTGCCGAGGCTGCCGGTCCGGGGCCGGAAGGCGGTTCCCGGCAGATCTATCGCCAGGCCGTCACCTGATTCACGGATCGGAAGAGGAGTCGGTGGTGCTCACGGTCCGGTGGCCCTCCGTGCCCGGCTACGAGGACGACCCTCCGCCTTGGGAGCGCGCTCGGCAGCCGGGGACCGGAAACAGGAGTCGAGACGAAGCGAGCGAAGCAAGCGCTGGGGTCTCCCCGGGCCCTACGGGCCCAGGGGACGCACCGGACGCCGCACAGCCCGGCCTCCGGCCGGACGCCGTCCTTTCGACGACACGGCCTAGGACGCAGCGGTGCCCGCGCGGAACTGCTCGATCACCGCCGCATAGCTGGACCCGCCGTGCCCCTGGGCGATCGCCTGATCGGCCAGGGCCTGGACGAACAGCGGCAGCGCGGTGTCGACACCGCCCGCCTCGCTCTCGTGGCGGAGGTGGTGCATGGTCGCCAGGTGAGTCTCGATCTTCGCGTCGTGCGCGGGGTACTCACCGGCGTCGATCTGGGCGGCGTACGCGGAGACGAAGCCGGTGACCGAGTTGAGCCACTGGTTGGCGAACGGCGCGAAGTCGGCCGCCGGCACCCCCACCGTGCCCAGCAGCGCCGCGCCGTGCAGGAAGCTGTTCAGGGCGCCCCACATCAGGCCGAGCAGGGCGACGTCGTAGAGCGACGACAGACCGTGGTCGGTACCGAGATGGGTGGTGCCCGCCGGAGCCAGGACGCGCAGGACGGGCTCGGCCGCCTCGTACACCGGGCGCCCGCCCGCGTACAGCACGAAGGCGTGCGGCGTGCCGATGACCGGCGGGATGGCCATGAGCGCGCCGTCCAGGTAGTCGACGCCGTGCTCGGCGGCCCAGGCGGCGAACTCCCTGGCCTGCGCGGACGAGCCGGAGGTGAGGTTGACCAGTACCCGGCCGCGCAGGGCCTCGGCGAGCGGTTCGACGAGGGCGCGCACGGCGTCGTACTCCGTGACGCAGACGATCACGACCTCGCTCGTGGTCACCGCGTCGTGCGCCGACGCGGCGAGCGTCGCGCCCTGGGCGACGAGGTCCGCCGCCTTGTCGGGCGAACGGTTCCAGACGGTGGTGGGGTGGCCGGCGCCGACGAGAGCGGCGGCCAGGGCCTGGCCCATCAGGCCGAGGCCGAGGACGCCGACCGCGGGGCTCGGGGCGGTGGCCGGGCCGGTGGCGGCTGCGGATCGCGTGGTGCTCATGGGTGTGCTGCTCCTGTGACGGGTGACGGGTGCTGTCGTGGGCGAGCGGGCGCCTCGCTCGGTCTCTACGCTCGCACCGCCCGGACGCCCCGGACAGTGGCAGGACTGACGGCGTCCGCAAAATTCCTGCCACGCCCCTTCGCCGCATCGCGCTGTCGTACGGTGCGGCCATGGACTATGGGTTGCGCGCCCGCGCGGGCGCTCGGCGGAGGTGCGGCGCGTGAGGCCGGGCAGCGTGGCGATCGCGGTCGTGGACGACGTCGACGTGCCGCCGTGGGACCTGTACGAACTGGCCATCGCCTGCTCGGTGTTCGGCAAGCCGCAGCCGGACCTCACCGACACCTGGTACACGCTGCGGCTGTGCGCCGCGCCCGGCCCGCCCGACGAGGCGCCGGGCGCCGGAGCCCTGGACGGCTTCGCGCTGCGCACCCCGTACGGGCTGGACTCGCTGGCGACGGCCGACACCGTCGTCGTCCCCTCGGTGCCCATGTCCGTGGTGGACGAAGGGGCGCCGGTGCCGCCCGCCCTGGTGGCGGCGCTGCGGCTGGCGGCGGAGTCGGGGGCACGGATGGTGTCGCTCTGCACGGGCGCGTTCGCGCTGGCCGAGGCCGGCCTGCTGGACGGGCGGCGGGCCACCGCGCACTGGATGCACACCGACGACCTGGCCAAGCGGTACCCGAAGGTCACCGTGGACGACTCGGTGCTCTACGTGGACGACGGCGACGTACTCACCAGCGCCGGGATGACCGCGGGCCTGGACCTGTGCCTGCATCTGGTGCGCTGCGACCTGGGGGCGCGGGTGGCGAACCAGCTCGCACGGCGGTTGGTCGTCCCGGCCCACCGGGCGGGCGGGCAGGCGCAGTTCATCGACCTGTCGGTCCCGGCCACGGACGAGGCGGGGCTCGGACCGGTGCTGGAGTGGGCGAGCGCGCGGCTGCACGAACCGCTGACCGTCATCGACCTGGCCCACCGCGCAGGGGTGAGCCCGCGCACCTTCTTCCGGCAGCTCCAGGCGGCGACGGGGACGACGCCGCTCAAGTGGCTGCTCAACCAGCGCCTCGCGCGGGCCCAGACGCTGCTGGAATCCACCACGCTGCCGATCGAGCGCGTCAGCGAGCGCAGCGGCCTGGGCACGGCGGCCAACCTGCGGCGGCACTTCATGCTGCATGTCGGGGTCTCGCCCCGGGAGTACCGCCGCTCCTTCGCGGACACGCGCGGCTGAGGTCTGTCCCGCAGGGCCTGCCCTCGGCACGCCGGACCCGGGGTTGTCGCCACTCCCCCGGCGCGACCGCCCGCACGACGCTCGCCGCTCCTCGCGACCCGCACCCGCCGTGACGCACGCCCGCCGCACCCTGGCGGTCAGGGCCGTACCGGGGCCTCGGCAGCAGACCCCGGCGGCGCCGTGGCGCCGGGCGGCCCGGCCTTCCCGACCACCTCCGGCTCCCGCAGGGTCCGCACCAGCAGCCAGCCCAGGGCGGGCAGCGCGATCAGCGGGGCGAGGGCGACCCGCAACGACGTGGCGTCCGCGAGGGCGCCGATCAGCGGGCCGGCGAGGCCGCCCATGCTGACGGCCAGCCCCAACGTGACGCCGCTGGCGGTGCCCATGCGCCGGGGCAGGTAGTCCTGGCCGAGGGTGACGTGCAGGGAGAAGGGCACGTACAGGCCCGCCGAGGTGAGCGCGACGCACCCGTACAGCAGCGGGCCGGGCACCAGGACCACCCCGGCCACCGCGAGGACGGTCAGCGCGTAGGACCACCGCACGACCGGGAGGCGACCCCAGCGGGTGGCGAAGCGCCCGCCCGCGACGGTGCCCACCGCGCCGCCCAGGTAGAGCACGAACAGCGCGGCCGTACCGGCGGCTTCGCCGCCTCCGGTGCGCTGGCGCGCGTACAGCGAGAGGAAGGTGCCGAGGCCGACGAAGACCACCGAGCGGCACACGAGGGCGGCCGACAGCCGCAGGAACGACGCCCAGTCGTCGCGCCCGGCGGCCGCCCCCGCGCGCGGGGGCGGACCCGCCGCGTCAGGGGCGCGCAGGCCCCGCAGCGCGGCGACGCACAGCGCGGCGCCCGCCAGGGCCGGGACGACCAGCAGCGGCGAGGCGCGCAGCCCGCCGGTGGCGACGGCGGCGGAGACCATCAGCGGCGCCCCGGCGAAGCCGAAGTTGCCGCCGAGCGAGAACCAGGCCATCGCGGTGTGACTGCCCCCGCAGGCATGGCGTGCCACGCGTGCGGCCTCCGGATGGTAGGCGGCGACGCCGATCCCGGACACCGCGACGGCCGCCAGCGTGAGCGCGTACGAGCCGCCCACCCCGGCGGACGCGACACCCGCACCGGCCATCAGCGTGCTCAGCGGCAGCAGCCAGGGCAGCGCCCACCTGTCGGTCACGGCCCCGAACAGCGGCTGCACCACGGAGGACAGCAGTGAGGCGGCCAGCACGATGCCGGAGGCGGTGGCGTAGGTGTAGGCCCGTTCGGCGACGAAGAACGGCACCAGCGCGGCCACCGCGCCCTGGTAGACGTCCACGCAGGCGTGGCCCAGGGCGAGCAGGGTGATCAGCCGGGTGCGGGAGGGCTGTCGGGTCGGCATCTCCTCATCGTCGCCATGGCCGGCGTGGCGCGCTTCCCATAAAATGCCTGATGATGCCGGAAACCCGCCCCGTCCGCCACACCCCGGCGGCACCCACCAGGACCCGCGTACTGGCCCCCGGGGAGCGCATCGACGCACACCGGCACGACGACCACCAGATCATCTACGCGGGCTCCGGTGTGGTGGCCGTCACCACCGGCGCGGGCACCTGGTTCGCCCCCGGCACCCGCGCCCTCTGGGTCCCCGCCGGATGCGTCCACGCCCACCGCGCCAGCGGCCACCTCGCGCTGCACCTGCTGGGTTTGCCCCGTCACGTCAACCCGCTGGGCCTGGACGACCCCACCGTGCTCACCGTCAGCCCCCTGCTGCGCGAGCTGATCCTCGCCTGCACGCGAGGCGCCCACGACGGCTCCCCGGAGGCGGAACGCCTGCGTGCGGTCCTCCTGGACCAGCTGCGCGCCTCACCGCAGCAGCCCGTCCCGCTCCCCGCCCCCGCCGACCCGCGGCTGAGGGCCGTCTGCGGCCTCCTGCACCGCGACCCGGCGGACCCGCGCACGCTGGCCGCCCTGGGGGCGGCGACGGGCGCGGCCGAACGCACCCTCAGCCGCCTCTTCCGCGACGAGTTGGGCATGACCTTCCCGCAGTGGCGCACCCAACTGCGCCTCTACCACGCCCTGCGCCTGCTGGCCGAGGACCTGCCGGTGACGAACGTGGCCCACCGCTGCGGCTGGTCCTCCACCAGCGCCTTCATCGACGCCTTCCGCCGCGCCTACGGCCACACCCCCGGCACCCACCAGCGCCGCACCGCCCGCCCCTGACGAACCACTTCCAGCACGATGAGTGTGCTGTCCGTGTCGTAAAGTGACAGGTTCGAACACACTGCGCCTACAGGGGGACGCACCGTGAGCGAACGACTCGGCATCACCGACAAGGAACTGACGGACCTTGCCTCCGACCTTGACGACATGCAGGAACTCCTGAAGCGGAAGATCGACCAGCTCAACGGCATCGTCGACAGCATCGAATCCGGCTGGCGCAGCTCCGCCGCCCGCGCCTACACCGACCTCCAGCGCGGCGTGAACGAGGACGCGATCACCATCCGCAAGACGCTCGTCCTCATCGAGGAAGCGGTACGGACTGTCGCGGGTGCGTGAACCGGGGGCGTGAACCGGGGGCGTGCGGACCGCTCTGCGGCTACGGCACGAGTACGCGCACCGCGGCCAGCCCGCGTGTCCACTCCGGCTCGGCCCCGCTGCCAGCCCACCGTCCCCGCCGGCCGAGGACCTGCCGGTGCCGGAGTTCCTTCGCGCCTTGAGGCTGGAGCGCGCCGGCTCAACGAGTTCCCTACGCTGACGGCCTGAGACCGCCCGCATCCGAGGGGACGAGCAGCATGCATCTCGACAAAGACGCCTGGAGCCAGGCGCTGCTGCTTTTCGAGGATGCCTACGTCATCTCCCTGGTCGGGCCGCGCAGTCACCAGGACTGGCAAGAGGATGCCCTCCCGGTCATGAGACGCGAGGCGAGCGATCCGCGTGGCTTCGACTGCATTCTTCCGGATGAGTACGAGCGCGCTACCGAAGGGCCGTTCTTCCCGTTCGCCCCGGTCGCACCGGAGGAACTGGACAGGTACCTCAGTGTCGTTCACCCTGACGCGGCGGCCCGGCTGCTGGTGGCCATGTCCTGTGATGAGTCGTTCCGGGCGGACAGGATTCCCGGATTCCCGGGGAATCGCGAACACCTGCTGGACCGGGCCCGTACGCTGCTGAGCCGTTTCCTTCCCGGAGGAACGCTGCTCACCAATTCCACGTACGCGAGAAGCGATCCCGCCCATGACTATCTGCGGCAGGCATCGGGGAGTCACCCGTACGTGACCCTGGGCCATGACCTGGGGCTGATCGCCGTCACCGAGGACGAGGTCGGTCTCTTCTGGTCCGTCGACGCCCGGTAGGCATCGCGCGCGCGGCACGCGGCAGGGGCTGTCGATCGGGGCGGCGTGGGGGACGTCGAGGGGCGAGGCGTAACCGGAACCCTCGGTGGTTCGCCGCAGGAGAAGGGGCGGCTCTTTGCACCTCCATCACACGTGGAGGTGGTCGGACTTGCAGCAGCACTGGCCAGTGGAGCCAGCCGCGTTGGCGGCGTTGCACTTCTTGGCCGAGGAGTACCACCTGGCGGCATGGCCGGCGTAGGCAGGGCCGATGGCAAGGGTGAGACTTACGGCGGCAGTGCCGAGCACCGTCGCCGCGCGCAACTGCGCGCGCTTCGCAAAGGGGCCTGCATGAACGTTGAGCGTGATGCACATCACGGCCGGAAATGAGCGTGCCGAGCAAGCATCAAAGCGTCGCATCCCGGCATCGTGTGCCGGGATTGCTCCACTCTCGGCGCCTGCCCGGCGATCTTCCGCCACTGCGCCTGACGCGGCCCGCCGCGCGGCTACGGCACGGATTCGTGCTTCGGGGCGTTGGCGGCCGGGGCCTGCTTGGGCCAGATCGTGTAGCTGAGGGCGATGATCAGGCTGATCACGACCACGAAGCCCATCTTGCCCTGCCAGGCGTGCAGCGAGGCGGTCCGGCCGTCGTCGCCCACGTACCAGACGGCGCACTGGAGCAGGGCCGCCGCGATGCCCGCGGCAGCGATCGCACGCAGCGACATCTTCCACTCGTGCACGGCACGCGCCGTCCCGTACCGCGGCGGCTTGGCCGGCGGCGGGCCGCCCGCGAAGCGGTGGGCGAAGTGACCGTCCGCCCACCTGATCAGGTAGTGCCCGTGGGTGACGGTGAAGCCGATGTAGACGGCGGCGAGGCCGTGCTTCCAGTCCGGTGCGGCACCGTTCTTCAGGTCGATCGCGGTGACGACGAGCAGGACGACCTCAAGGAGCGGTTCGCACAGCAGCACCGCCCAGCCCGCGCGCGGTTTCTTGGCCAGATAGCGCAGTGACAGGCCCAGGGCAAGCAGCACCCAGAATCCGACTTCGCTGATGATGATCAGGGTGACCAGCACGGTCCGGTCTCCTCTCCTACGTTCCCCTCCACACTGGCCGACCCTCCCCTCACCACGCGTCGTCACCAGCGACGATCCGGCACTGCATCCTTCGATGTACACCGCAACGGCCCCGTGTGCCGACGTGCCGCAGCCCTCCGCCGTGCTGTGATGGACCCATGCCCCCGCTGCCCCGCCCGCACCACGAAGACGTGCTGATCGGCTCGGCCGGGCTGCTCGGCGGCCTGCTGCTGTGGGCGCTCGGCATTCAGGGCGGCCCGCCCCTGTTCGGACTGCCGTCGTGGCTCACGCTGGTGGCGCTGACGGCGATCTCGGGTGCGGAGCTGCTGCGCCGTACGAGGCCGCTGTGGGCGCTGTCGATCGCGCTGCCCGCGCTGGCGATCGACGCCGTGTCGGGCACCCTGGTCGCCACCGCCCTCATGTTCACGGACACGCTGTACGCGGCGGTGCTCTACGGCGGTCCCGCGCTCGCGTGGCGGCTGCCCCGGTTCACCGTGCTGCTGACCGTGCTGGCCACGATCGTGCCGCCGGTGGTCTTCCGCACCCCGCAGGCGGTGCTCGTCGGAGTCGTGACGGGGCTGGTGACCATGGCTCCGGCGTTCACCGGTGTGATCGTGCGGCAGCACCGCGACGAGGCCGCCGCCGAGCGGCTGCGGTCCGAACAGACCGCGCTGCTCGCGGAGATGGACCGGGCCCAGGCGGTGAACGCCGAACGGGCCCGTATGGCGCGCGAACTGCACGACATGGTCGCCAACCACCTGTCCGCGATCGCCATCCACTCCACGGCCGCGCTCTCGCTCACCGACGACCACGCGGCAAGCCGCGAGGCGTTGGGGGTCATCCGGGAGAACAGCGTCCAGGGCCTGACCGAGATGCGCCGCCTGATCGGCATCCTCCGGGATGCCGAGGGCGGGAGCGAGGCCGCCGCGTCGCCGACGCTGGACGGGCTGGACGCGCTGGTGGCGCGCGCCCGCGCGACAGCGGAGCGGGGCTTCCGCTTCGTGCTGCACGACGAACGGGCGACGGACGCGGTCGCCACGCTGCCCGCGCCGGTGGAGCTGGCCGCGTACCGGGTGGTGCAGGAATCGCTGACGAACGCGCTCAAGCACGCGGCGCCGGGCACGGTCACCGTCCGGATCGGCCCCGGCGGAGAGGACGGGCGGGGCTCCCTGGTCGTACAGGTCACCAATCCGCTCGGCGACCGGCGCGGGCCGCGCGCACCCGGTTCCGGCGCGGGGCTGGTCGGGATGCGCGAGCGGGTGGAGCTGCTGCGGGGCAGCCTGTCGGTGGGCCCGGTCCCCGCGGCCGGTGACGGCGGCCCGGAGCGCGGACTGTGGGAAGTACGGGCCGAACTGCCCGTGGCCGAGCCATGATCCGTGCGGGAGCGAAGCCAGGCGGAACTGAACGAAGCAGAACGAAGCAGACGAAACGGCGCGGAACCAAGCGCACGGGCGAGCAGAGGGAGCAGGCGTGAGCGGCGAGGCAGCGATCCGGGTGGTGGTCGCCGAGGACCAGGCGGCGGTACGGGCGGGGCTGCTGCTGATCCTGCGCAGCGCGGACGGCATCGAGGTGGTGGGCGAGGCCGCGGACGGCGAGGAGGCGGTGCGGCGGGCCCGGGAGCTGCGCCCCGACGTCGTCCTGATGGACGTGCAGATGCCCCGTCTCGACGGGGTCTCCGCGACCCGGCAGATCACCGGCGAGGGCCTGGCGGACGTCCTGGTGCTGACGACCTTCGACCTCGACGAGTACGTGTTCGGCGCGCTGCGTGCCGGGGCGGCCGGGTTCCTGCTCAAGGACAGCGAGGCGGCGGTGCTGATCGACGCGGTGCAGAAGGTAGCGGCGGGCGAGGGCATGATCGCGCCCGCGGTGACCCGGCGGCTGATCGCCGAGTTCGCCCGGCCCGGAGCGGCGCGGCGAGCGCAAGGCGGCGCGCCGGCCGAGTTGGAGGGGCTGACGCCGCGGGAGCGGGAGGTGCTCGGCGCCCTAGGTGAGGGGCTGTCGAACGCCGAACTGGCGGACCGCTTGTCGATGGCCGAGGCGACAGTGAAGACGCATGTCAGCAGGCTTCTGCGGAAGCTGGATCTGCGCAGCCGGACACAGGCCGCAGTACTGGCACGGGAGTTGGGCGTGACAGAGGTGTGAAGCCTGAGGTTTGAACAGCAGTTGAATGCCAACTGGTCCATACCTATTGACCAGTGGTCCAGACCTCTTTAGTGTCCCCGATGACTGCGGTGAGCGTGCCCCACACGCGTTCGCAAGGCGGCGCAGGTCCCCTTCCCGACCCCTCCGGGTTTTCCGGACCTTACTCGAGGAGCGCCCTTGAGATCTGGATCCGCACGACGCTTCAAGCGCAGAATCACGGCCTTCGCGGTAGCACTCGCGCTGCCCGTCGGCCTGCTCGTCGGCCTGGCTACCCCAGCTCAGGCCGCCGAATCGGCGACAGCCACCTTTATCAAGACCTCCGAATGGGACACCGGGTTTGGCGGTCAGTGGACCGTCAAGAACACCGGCGACACCACGCTGACCAACTGGAAGCTGGAGTGGGACTTCCCCGCCGGCACCACGGTGGGCTCCCACTGGAACGGCACCATCACCAAGAACGGCAACCACTACACCGCCACACCCCCGTCCTGGGGCGCCTCGCTGCCTGCCGGTCAGAGCACCACGATCGGCTTCAACGGCACCGGCACCGGCGAGCCGAGCAACTGCAAGCTCAACGGCAAGCCCTGTGACGGCGGCACCCAGCCCGGCGACGCGGCGCCCACCGCACCCAAGGACCTCAAGTCCGGTGCGATCACGGACACCAGCATCGACCTGAGCTGGGGTGCGGCCACCGACGACAACGGCGTCACCAAGTACCACGTCTTCCGCAACGGCACCGAAGTCGCGGCCGTCACGGGCACCTCGTACCAGGACACCGGGCTCACCAAGGGCACCCAGTACTCCTACTCCGTCACGGCCGAGGACACCATCGGCCAGGTGAGCCCCGCCAGCAACACGGTGCAGGCCACCACCACCGGCGGGGGCGGCAACCCCGACCCCACCGGCAAGAAGAAGATGGGCTACTTCACCGAGTGGGGCGTCTACCACAGCAACTACCACGCCAAGAACATCGACACCTCCGGCTCCGCAACCAAGCTGACGCACATCAACTACGCGTTCGGCAACGTCCAGGGCGGCAAGTGCACCATCGGCGACTCGTACGCGGCCATCGACAACGAGTACACCGCAGACCAGAGCGTCGACGGCAAGGCCGACACCTGGGACCAGCCGCTGCGCGGCAACTTCAACCAGCTGCTCAAGCTGAAGGCCAAGAACCCGAACCTGAAGATCCTCTGGTCCTTCGGCGGCTGGACCTGGTCCGGCGGCTTCACCCACGCGATGAAGAACCCGGCCGCGTTCGCCGAGTCCTGCTACAACCTCGTCAACGACCCGCGCTGGCAGGGCCTGTTCGACGGGATCGACCTGGACTGGGAGTACCCCAACGCCTGCGGCCTCACCTGCGACAGCAGCGGCCCCGCCGTCATGAAGAACATGATGCAGGCGTTCCGCGCCAAGTTCGGCAAGCAGCTGGTCACCGCCGCCATCACGGCCGACGCCTCCACCGGCGGCAAGATCGACAAGGCCGACTACGCCGGAGCGGCGCAATACGTCGACTGGTACAACGTGATGACCTACGACTTCTTCGGCGCCTGGGCGGACAAGGGCCCGACGGCCCCGCACTCGCCGCTGAAGTCGTACCCGGGCATCCCGACGGACGGCTTCAACTCCGACGCGGCCATCCAAAAGCTGAAGGCCAAGGGCATCTCGGCCGACAAGCTGCTCCTGGGCATCGGCTTCTACGGCCGAGGCTGGACAGGCGTCACCCAGTCCGAGCCCGGCGGCACGGCCACCGGAGCCGGGCCGGCCAAGTACGAGGCCGGTATCGAGGACTACAAGGACCTCAAGGCCCGGTGTCCCTCGAACGGCACTGTCGCCGGTACCGCCTACGCACACTGCGGCAACCAGTGGTGGAGCTACGACACGCCCAGCACCATCAAGGGCAAGATGGACTACGCCAAGCAGCAGGGTCTGGGCGGCGCGTTCGTCTGGGAACTCAGCGGTGACACCAGCAACGGCGAGCTGATGACCGCGATCGACAGCGGACTCAAGTAGCAACCCCGAGTCCCGCAGGACGGAACGGGGGAGAGAGCACCGCCTGCTCTCTTCCCCGTTTCCCCGTTCTCCCGCCCCGGCCGGTCAGCTGACCCCCGCCGGGGCTCCGGCGGGAGGAAGCCCGCACGCCGGATTGCGCGACGACTGCGGTGAGCGCGCGCCCTCTACGCGTTCGCAAGGCGGCGCAGGTCCCTTCCCGACCCGCTCCGGGTTCTCCGGACCGTACTCGAGGAGCATCCTTGAGATCTGGAACCGCACGGCGCCTCAAGCGCAGAATCACGGCCCTCGGGGTGGCACTCGTGCTGCCCGTCGGCCTGCTCGTCGGCCTGGCCGCGCCGGCTCAGGCCGCCGAATCGGCGACAGCCACGTTCATCAAGACCTCCGACTGGGGCTCCGGCTTCGGCGGTCAGTGGACCGTCAAGAACACCGGCGACACCACCTTGACCAACTGGAAGCTGGAGTGGGACTTCCCCGCCGGCACCACGGTGGGCTCCCACTGGAACGGCTCGATCGCAAAGAACGGCAACCACTACACCGCCACACCCCCGTCCTGGGGC
>NZ_AUKQ01000011.1:0-315236 GCF_000424825.1 Streptomyces sp. CNH287
CTCCGATGCCGGTTCGCAATACACGAGTTTCCGACTCGCCGAGCACCTGGACGCCGCCGGCATCGCGGCCTCGATCGGCTCCGTCGGCGACGCCTACGACAACGCCCTCATGGAGTCCACGATCGGCCTGTTCAAGACCGAGCTGATCAAACCCGGGCGACCCTGGAGGACGCTCTCCCAGGTTGAGCTGGCCACCGCGGAATGGGTCGACTGGTACTGCCACCGCCGACTCCACGGTGAAATAGGGCACATCCCACCCGCCGAGTACGAGACCAACTACTACTTCATGGCCACGAAACCCCAGGTCACAACCACAAACTGAAGTCTCTACCGAACCCGGAACGGTTCACTCTGACCTGGGCTTTTCCGTGATGCGCTCAGGCCGACCTCTTCCCGATGACCCACCACATGGAGTGCGTCGCCATCCTGGAGCCCGCTTCGAAGCGCTCCTGACCTGCGGTTGTCCCGCCGAGGAGTTCCGCCCCTCCTGCTGATCGGCCTACCGAGCCGGAGAGGTCGGGACCTGGCGGGGTTTCCACGCTCTCCGCACACGAGATGCGGCTGGGATGGGCCCCCTGCACACCCGGGGCCAGTGTGTTCCCACGACGGTGAATCGTGGGTGGCCCAACGTGATCCCACCACGTCGCGCGCGCCGCCTCGTACGAAGTCCGCGGTGGGCACAGGACATGTGCCTACCGCGGACTTCGGCGCTTCTCCCGGGGTAATTCCGCTGTAATGTCCGTCTGGGTGGCTGTGCGGGCCGCTGGTAGTCACGCAGCGGCTTGCCGGGTTTCGGGCGAATCGAGTCAGGGTCCGGCGTCGAACGTACTTCCCACTCGATCGGCCTTTCGTGGTTCAGCGAAGGGGCAGGCGGTCTCCGTCTGGCCCCGGGCGAGGGAGTGCACCAGAAGGTTCCGGGTCGGCCATACTCGGTGGCTGCCGTGCTGGAGACGTAGGCCGCACGAGACTCTCCGAAGGGCTGGCTCTCGGCCGCGAAGAAGCAGCTGACCTGCCTGGTTCCTGGAAGGTTCAACCACGCACCTGCGTGATGACCCACCACGTGCAGTGCGTCGCGATCACCTGCGTCCGCATGGCCGCACGCGATGGTCGCCTCCAGGTACGCGTCGAGCGGGTGGCGTCGGGCGGTCCGATGGTCGAGGCCGTCGCGACGTGCCCGCTCGGACCTGGCCCCTTTCGTCGGCGTCGCGTTCTGCGCGCCTCCCCAGCCGTGGTGTGAGATTCAGCCAAGCGCTCGGACCCCCTGTTCTCGGGAGCGTTCGCGGCACGACAAAATGGCTGCCGATGACTGACACAGCCGACGGTCTGGCCGGTGAACCGAACGGGTTCGGCCCCTTTGTCCACCTCGCTGTGCAGAACACGGCGCTCTACCGCCAGGTGATGCGGGCGTTCGTCACGGCCAAGGAGCGCTTCGCCGTGCACCTGCGCCCCGAGGACGTGCACGCCGTGCTGCCTGGGGAGGTGCGGCCCGGTGAACTCGACGGGGTCGTCAAGGCCCTGGACAAGCTGGTGGAATGGGGAAACCTGCGAGCCGACCCCGATACGGGCCGGGTCGCCGCCGTCGAGGACTTCTACCGCAAGCGGTTCATCTACCAGCTCACGCGAGCCGGGGAAGCCGCTGAGGAGGCCCTTGCCGCATACGACGAGGCGCTCGGGCGGCGCGGCGCCCTCCAGGCCGTCGCCTTGCACGACATCGTCACGCAACTGCGGGCCCTTCTCGTACTCACCGGCGACGCGCAGCCTGATCCCGGCAAGGCACATCTCGCGCTCGACGCGCTCGCGAGCCGGTTCGCCGCCCTCGCGGACAACGCGCGCGCCTTCATGGGCTCGCTCCAGCGCACCATTGATCTCCACGAGGTGGAGGAAGAGGTCTTCCTCGCCTACAAGGATCGCCTCATCCAGTATCTGGAGCGCTTCATCCAGGACCTGATCACCTTGGGAGGGCGCATCGCCCAGCTGATCCTGGAGCTGGAGGAACCGGGCCGGATCGAGGTCCTGCTCAGGGCTGCCGCCGGGCGGGAGGCCGCCGATGCCGCGCCCGAGGAGGCGGAACACGCCGCGCGGGAGGCGTACGCGCACTGGGCCGGACGCTGGGACGGGCTCGCGGCGTGGTTCCTCACCCGGAACGGTCGTGAGTCGCAGGCCAGGCTGCTGCGTGGCCGGGCTCTGGGAGCGATCCCGCAGATGCTGGCAGTCGTTCGTGCGCTGGGGGAGCGCCGGGCCGGGCGCTCCGACCGTTCCGCCGACTTCCGCACGCTCGCCCGCTGGTTCGCCGAGACCTCCGACGACACGTCACGGCACCGGCTGTGGCGGGCGGCCTTCGGGCTCTATCCCGCCCGCCACCTCACCATCGACGCCGACACCCTGGCCGCCCGCGTGGCCGCTCCGGTTCCCGCCGCCACTCCCTGGGCCGCCGCGGAGCCGCTGCGGATCAGCCCTCAACTGCGCCGCACCGGGAGCTACGAGCGGCGGGGCAAACCCCGCAAGGTCGAGGGCCGTCAGGAGCTGCGTCGCCACCTGGCCGAGGTGGCCGCCAAGCAGGTTGCCGAGACGGCAGCGGCCCGGGCCCGGCTGGTCACGGACGGAACGGTCCGGCTTTCCGAACTGAGCGATCTCGACCCGGCGTCCTTCGGGCTCTTCCTCCAGTTGCTCGGCGACGCACTGGCAACGTGGCGGCCCGGTATGCGGCACACCGTGGCCACCAGCAATGACGGCGCCATGGAGATCCGGCTCAGCGCACTGACCGACGGATCGGCGGCGGAGATCCGGACGCCGTCCGGCACGTTCCACGGGCCTGATCACCTCATCGAGATCGTCGACCTGACCGAAGGCGTGACGCACAGGGCAGGCGAGCGATGATCACGCCACTGGCCGAGGTCCTTGAAGGACAGCACGCCGCGGATCTCCGCAAGGCGGCCCGCGCCCTTCTGAAGCAGCCCCTCCTCCTTTCCCACGGCAGGCACGCGGACGAGTTCCGCCTCGTGCGGCGGCACGCTTCCGAACTCCGCGAATGGTTCGACCGCAACACCGGCTGGCTTCTCCACGTGGATGCCGAGACCGCCCGGCTGCGTAAGATCCCCGGTGTCCTCGACGACGCGACGCACCCCGCTCGCGAGGCGACCCGGTCTGCCGCTCCCTTCACCCGCCGCCGCTACGTCCTGCTCTGCCTGGCCCTGGCAGCCCTGGAGCGCGGCGAGTCGCAGATCGCCCTCGGCCGTCTCGCCGATCAGGTCGTCCTGGACGCGGCCGATCCCCATCTCGTCGCGGCAGGCGTGCAGTTCACCCTGGACCGCCGAGACGAGCGTCTCGACCTGGCCGCGGTGGTACGGCTCCTGCTCAGTCTTGGCGTACTGCGCCGGGTCGCCGGAGACGAGGACGCGTATGTGAAAGGCGCCGGCGACGTGCTGTACGACGTCGAACGGCGGGTGCTGGCGGGACTGCTCGCGACGCGTCGCGGCCCCTCCACCGTGCAAGCCGACAGCCTTGCCGACCGGCTGGCGCAGCTCGTCGCCGAGACGGCCCTGGACAGCGAAGAGCTGCGCTTCCGCGCGGTGCGGCAGAAACTCACCCGCAGACTCCTGGACGATCCGGTGCTCTACTACGACGAGTTGAGCGACACCGAACTGAGCTACCTCACCCGGCAGCGGGGGTTCCTCACCGCCCGCGTGGCCGACCTGACCGGTCTGGTTCCCGAGATCCGGGCCGAGGGCATCGCCATGGTCGACGCCGAGGACGACCTCACCGACGTCCGGATGCCCGAGCAGGGCACCCACGGACACATCACCCTGCTGCTCGCGGAGCACCTTGCCAGGGCGGGCGGGCCCGTCACCGCCGGCCAACTCGCCCAGCGAGTACGGGAACTCGCTGCCGAGCACGGCGGATTCTGGGCCAAGACGGCGCGGGAGCCGGGCGTGGAGGCAGAACTCGTCGAGCAGGCCGTGGCCCGGCTCGCCGCCCTCGGCCTGGTCTCCCGTACCGCCGAGGGGGCCGAACCCCGCCCCGCCCTGGCCCGCTACGCGGTCGGTGCGCCTGTCGTGCGCGAAATCGGCAACGCACGCATGCCGACACAAGGAAAGGCCGGTCAGGCATGACCACCGCACATCCCGAACCGCTCCGCTCCCGCTGGCAGCCCCTGCGGATCGGGCTCGTCGATCTCTTCCACTACGACGTCGAGGAATTCCACTTCCGCGACGGACGTCTGCTGCTGCGCGGAAACAACGGCACCGGCAAGTCCAAGGTGCTCGCGCTCACTCTGCCCTTCCTGCTCGACGCCGATCTGAGCCCGCGCCGGGTCGAACCGGACGGCGACCCCGGTAAACGGATGGAGTGGAACCTCCTGCTCGGCGGTGAGCACCCGCACTCCGAGCGTCTCGGCTACACCTGGATCGAGTTCGGCAGACTCGACTCGGCTAGCGGCGAGGCTCACTTCCGCACACTGCTGTGCGGCCTCAAGGCGGTGAGCGGGCGGGGCATCGCCCGACACTGGTACGCGGTCACCGGCCAACGCGTCCACCACGGCTCCGACACCCCCGCGGAGGGTTACCTGAGCTTGGTCGACGCCACGGGCACGGCGCTCTCGCGGGACCGTCTCGTCGAAGCCGTCGGCAGCCACGGCATGGTGTACGACCAGGCCAAGACCTACCGCCGAGCCGTGGACGAGGCGCTCTTCGTGCTTGGCGAGCAGCGGTACGGTGCCTTGGTCGACCTGCTCGTCCAGCTGCGTCAGCCCCAGTTGTCCAAGCGCCCCAACGAAGGGGCCCTGTCCCGCGCGCTCACCGAGGCCCTGCCGCCGGTGGACCAGGCCGTCATCGCCGACGTCGCCGAGGCGTTCCGCTCGCTGGACGAGGAGAAGGACGAACTGGCGGCCGCCTCCGCCGCCGAACGTGCAGCCGCCGGCTTCCTGGAGCACTACCGGCGCTACGCCCGCATCGCCACCCGCCGGCGCGCCCGCCTGCCGCGCGTCGAGCACTCCCGCTACGAGCATCGCCAACGGGAACTCGCCGAGGCACAGGCTCAGCAGGCCAGGGCCGAGGAGGAGCGGGAGGCCGCGGCGGAGTCGACCGGCATGCTGGAGGAACAACAGGCCAGGCTGCGCGCACAGGACGCCGCCCTGCGCGAAGGCCCCGAGATGCGCAGCGCCAGGGAACTCGGCCAGGCACACCAGGAGGCGGAGCGAACGGCGCAATCCGCGGAGCGTGCGCGGAGCGACCGGGACCAGGCGGTCGGCCTGCACGCCCGGAGCCTGGATCGGCTCGGTGCCGCCGAGAGTCGTCTGCGGTCGGCCGCGCAGCACGTCACCGACACCTATGGACAGGCGGCGCAGGCGGCTGCCGCCGCCCGGGTCGCCCTGCCCGGCGAGGACGGGCTCACCGCGAGTGAACTGCGCAGCTCCGCCGAGGAGTCCATGGAGCGGGGCCGACGTGCCCTCTCCCATGTCGAGGGCCTGGCCAAGGCGGCCGCTCGTGCTGCCGAGGAGCGGCGCACGCAAGCCCTCCGGCTCGATGAGGCCGATGCCGACCGGGCCTCCGCCTCCGCCGTGCTGGAGCTGGCCGAGGAGGAGGTGGCGCACACCGGCCGGGCACTGCTCGACGAGGTCCGTACCCGCGCCCGTGGCTGGACCGAACTCGCCTATCCGGACGAGCCGGGGCTGCTGGACGAACTGAGTGAGTGGGTCGGTCGTCTCGACGGTCCCTGCCCGGCGCGGGCCGAGGCTGCGCGCGCCCACAGCGCCGCGTCCGCCCGCCTGGCCGAGCAGGCCGCCGAGACCTCCCGCCGCCGGCGGGAACTCAACGAGCAGGCGGACGGGCTGCACCAGGAGCTGGCCGCGCTGGAGGCCGGGGTGCGCCGTCCGCCGCAGCCGCCCCACACCCGTGCCCCTGGTCTGCGTGAGCGGCTGACCGGCGCCCCGCTGTGGAGGCTGGCGGATTTCCACGAAGGGCTCCCCGAGGGGGAACGCGCCGGTCTCGAAGCGGCGTTGGAGGCGTCCGGACTGCTGGACGCCTGGGTACTCCCCGACGGCGTGGTGCTCGCGGCCGACAGCCATGAGGTCCTGCTCGCTCCTGCCTCCGGACCGGTCCGGGGGCCCTCGCTCGCAGGGTTGCTGCGCCCGGCCATGGACCCCGAGGACGCCGGGGCCGTGGCCGTGGGGGAGGGCACGGTGGCCCGGCTGCTCGCCGCGATCGGTGCCGGACCGGGCGCTGCCGGACCGAGCGGTGCACAGGCAGACGCGACGGGTGGTGAGGCCGGAACCTGGGTGGCGGTGGACGGACGCTTCCG
This sequence comes from Streptomyces sp. CNH287, assembly GCF_000424825.1. Lineage (NCBI taxonomy): Bacteria > Bacillati > Actinomycetota > Actinomycetes > Kitasatosporales > Streptomycetaceae > Streptomyces > Streptomyces sp. CNH287. Next base: position 6,295 of record NZ_AUKQ01000011.1, read on the forward strand.
GTTGGGTGCGGTCACCGGCCGGTGGGCCAAGGCCGCCGCCGAGTACCTCGGTGAAGGTGCGCGGGAGGCCGCCCGGCGGTCTCGTATGGCAGTACTCCATGCCGAACTCGGCCTGGTCCAGGAGGAGTCGGCGGCCGTCGCGGATCTGGACGCCTCCGTGACCGCCCGGCGTGGCGTCCTGGACACCGAGCTGGCGCAGGTACCCGACGAAGGCCCCCTTACGCGGGCCCACGCGCGGGTGGCGGCCGCCGCCGAGGCCCTGCGCCGGTTCGCCACGCGGCGCGAGGAGCGGGCCGCCGCCCTCCGCGCGGCGGCTGAGCGAAGCGAGCTGGCCGCGGCCGAACTCGCGGAAGCCGCCGGGGACCTGGGACTGCCCGCCGACCACGAAGGGCTGGGCGCGGTACGGGACGCGCTCGCCTCCCTGGCCGAGCGGCTGGCCGCCCTCTGGCCCGCGTTGCGGGAACGCGGCGAGGCCGCCGTTCAGGCGGAGGACGAACGTACCGAGGCCGGACAGGCGGCGGAGCGGGCAGCGGTGCTCACCGAACGCGGGAGGGAGTCGGAGCGGGAGGCGGCGCTGGCCGACGAACGCCTCACCACATTGCGCGCCACGGTCGGCGCAGCCGTCGCCGAGCTCCAGCGCCTGCTGGAGCAGACGGCGGAGGCACTGCGCACCTGCGAGAAGGAGCAGCGCCTCAGCCGCACACGCCATGCCGAAGCCGACCGGGCGGCTGCCAGGGCCGAGGGCCGCATCGAGCAGTTGCACGACGGGCTCAGGGAGGCGGCCGAGGCGCGCACGGAGGCAATCGCCGCACTCCAGCGGTTCACCGGGACGGGTCTGACGGCCGTGGCTCTGCCGGAGGTGCCCGTGCCCGCCCAGGACGGCGAGGCCTGGGCGGCCACCCCCGCCATCACGCTGGCTCGCGCCCTCGACGCGGGTCTGTCCGCCACCGACGACTCCGACAGCGCCTGGGAGCGGGTGCAGCGCCGGCTCAGCGAGGAGCTCAAGACTCTTCAGGACACACTGTCCCGGCACGGGCACAGCGCCTCCGCCCGGATGGTGGAGGACGCGATGGTCGTCGACATCGTCTATCAGGGCCGCGCGCGGGCCGTACCGGAACTGGCCGACGCGCTGGCCGTCGAAGCCGGGGAACTCGCCCGCATCCTGTCCGCACGGGAACGGGAGATCCTGGAGACCCATCTGGTCACCGAGGTCGCGGGCACGCTCCAGGAGTTGATCGGGGCGGCGGAACGCCGGGTACGGGACATGAACGTGGAGCTGGAGGAGCGGCCGACCTCCACCGGCATGCGGCTGAGGCTGGTATGGCGAGCATCCCGCAAGGCTCCCCCCGGGCTCGCCCAGGCCAGGGACCGGCTGCGCCGGTCGGCTGACGTCTGGAACGCCGAAGACCGCGCGGCGGTCGGCGAGTTCCTCCAGGAGCAGATCGCGCGTCAGCACACCGACGACGTGTCGGGCAGTTGGCTGGAGCACCTCACCGCCGCACTCGACTACCGGGCCTGGCACGAGTTCGGCGTCGAACGGCACCAGCAGGGCCGCTGGGTCCCGGCCACGGGCCCCGCGTCGGGCGGCGAGCGGGCGCTGGCCGTCTCCGTGCCGCTGTTCGCCGCCGCGTCCTCCCACTACGCGAGCGCCGGCAGCCCGTACGCGCCGCGCCTGGTCACCCTCGACGAGGCATTCGCAGGCGTGGACGACGACTCCCGCGCCAAGTGCCTGGGGTTGCTGCACGCTTTCGACCTCGACGTCGTGATGACCAGCGAGCGCGAGTGGGCCTGCTACCCCCAGGTGCCCGGCATCGCCATCGCCCAGCTGTCCCGGATCGACGAGGTCGCGGCGGTGCTCGTCACCCGCTGGGAGTGGGACGGCACCCGCAGGCTGCGCGGTCCGGACCCGGTGCGCCCCGAGGACCAGGCGATCCCCCGGCCGAGCACCGAAGCGCCCGCAGGGGCGGAGCGGCTGTGGAACTGACACCCGGCACGGCGGTGACCGTCGACGAGGTACGGCTGCGCAGACTGCTGGGCGCCCCTGGGCTCGACTGGCTGGTCGACCGCGCACGCCGACGCCTGGAACGCGGGCAGCCGCTCACCGGACCGGTCTCGCTGAGCGCACCGACTGAGGGACAACGCGCGGCTGCCGAAACGTTGTTGGGGCGGGCCCCCGGCAGCGGCCGGTCCCTGTCCGTACGGCTCGACGCGGTGGACGGCCTGCTGCGCCGCTCCGGCATCAGCCCGGCAGGACTGGCCGCGGCCGTGGTGGTGCTCACCGGGCCGGTCACGCACCTGGGCCCGGCCCGTGCCGAGGAAGCGCGGGCGTGGCAGGAGGCGTACGTTCCGGTGGACGCGCTGGCGGCACAGGTCCCGGCCCTCCAGGGCTGGGCCGACCGGCTCCGGAGTGACGGGCTGGTACGGCGCCTCGCCCGCACCCCGGCGGAGGCGGCCGAACTGCTCGGACGGGCCGCGATCGCCCTGCGCGCTCTGCCGAAGGAACCGCCGGTATCGCTGCCCGCCTTCTCGGTCCGCCTTCTCGGCGGTGCGCACGCCCTGGACGACGGAACGCCCCTCTCCACCCTCACCCTCTCCGGTGTCCGGGCGCTGACCGGCTTTCCGGACGGCGGCGGCGCACAGTGGCGACGCGACGCGTGGGCTTCGGCAGGACTGCTGCGTGACGAACTCTCCTCCACCGTGCTCACCCTGAATCTGCGGGGCACACCCGCCCTGGACTGGGCGGCCGACGTGGGCGAGCCCGCCGTACTGACCCTGCGGCAGCTGACCCGGCACCCGCCGCTCTGCGCACCGCCGACGGTCCGGATCTGCGAGAACCCCGCTGTTCTCGCCGCGGCGGCCGACACGTACGGCGCGGGTGCCGCACCCCTGGTCTGCGTGCAGGGGCAGCCGTCCGCCGCCGCCCTCGTCCTCCTGCGCCATCTCCACACCGGCGGCGCCCGCTTGCGCTACCACGGCGACTTCGACTGGGGAGGTCTGCGTATCGCGGCGTCCCTGCTGCGCCGCGTTCCCTGGCGCCCCTGGCGCTACACCGCCGCCGACTACCGGGCCGCTGTGTGCGCGCTGCCCGAAGGCCCGCCCCTGACCGGGGCGCGGGCCGACGCCCCGTGGGACGCGGACCTGGCGGACGCCTTGGAGGCCTCGGGCGTGCAGGTGGAAGAGGAAGCGGTACTGGACGACCTGCTCTCCGACCTCGGACAGGGGGCGCCACAGGGGGAGGACGTTGACGCGAAACCCCCTGGATACACTCTGCGGGCGACCGAGATCCACCACCGCGCAGGGGAGGCCCGCCACCCGTGGAGCCATTGAGGGACGACGATCCGCGGACCATCGGCGCGTACACGCTGGCGGCCCGGCTCGGCGCGGGCGGCATGGGGCAGGTCTACCTCGGGGAGTCACCGGCCGGACATCTGGTCGCCGTGAAGGTGATCAAGCCGTCGGTGCTCGACGAGGACAGCAGGGCCCGCTTCCTGCTCGAAGTGGACAGCCTCAAGACGGTCTACGGGCCGTTCATCGCGTCCTTCGTCGCTGCGGACGCTCACGCGGAGCGCCCCTGGCTGGCCGTCGAATTCGTCAACGGGCCCGACCTGCTGGCCCAGGTCACCGGCCACGGCCCGCTGCCGCTGGTGGAGACGGCCAGCCTCGGGGCGCTGCTCGCCGAAGGGCTCGGGACCGTGCACGAGGCGGGGCTGCTGCACCGTGACCTCAAGCCGCAGAACATCCTGCTCGCCCCGACCGGCCCCAAGGTGATCGACTTCGGGCTCGCGGTGCTGGCCGAGCGGCGCTCCACACTGACCGCCACCGGCGTGGTCGTGGGTTCCGTCCTGTGCATGCCGCCGGAGCAGACTCAGGGCGAACACCGCCTTGACCAGGCCGCGGACGTATACGCCCTGGGGGCGGTCCTGCTGTACGCGGCCACCGGCCACTACCCCTACACCGGCACCAGCTGGCAGGCCATCGCCCGGCGGATCGAGGACCCCGCCGTCCTGCCCGACCTGACGGGCCTGCCGCGCCAGCTGCGACCGCCGATCTCCGCGATGCTGGCCCTGGACCGCGCCGACCGGCCGACGCTGCTCCAGGTCACCGAGCTGCTAGTGCACGTCATGACAGGCCGGGGAGTCACCCCTGTACAGGCCAAGCACCGGCTCACGGCACTGGCTCCCGAGGCCGCGCCGCCGGTGCCCCCACCGTCGCCCGAGCCGCCGCGTCCTTCCGAGGACAGGGCTGGCTACACCCCGACCATGACGGACGTCGCCGTGCGTGAGGACGACGAGACGCCGTGGCAGGACGATGTTCCGCCGACGCGGGAGGACGGCCGACCGCACGAGGACGGCGACGCCGACGGTGACGAGGACGCCCCGGGGAAGCCGCAGGCGAGCGAACCGGCCCGGCCGAGCCGGCCGGGTCCCCGGCTCGCCGCGCCACTGCGGATCGCCGAGCAGCTGAGGGTCGCGTACGCGAGCGACGCGCGTTTCTGAGCAGCCGCCCGCACCTCCCTCCTGGCGCGAGCCCGTGCGCGGTGTTCTGGACCGGACTCCTCTCGCCCGCATTCCGGCACGGTCCTCCCGCACCCCGTGAAAGACTTCGCGCGTACGGAATCACGCCGCATTTCCCGGTACGAACAACGGAGTGACCACGGGTGGCAGAACAGGGACAGACGCGGTTTCCGCCTGGGGCCCAGATCCTCGTCCGGGACGAGGAGTGGCTGGTTCGGACGGCCCGTCGGACCGACTACGACGGCGACCGGATCGAAGCCACCGGTGTCTCGGAGTTCGTCCGGGACGAGGAGGCGGTGTTCTTCACCGGCATCGACACCGTCGAGCTGCTCGACCCGGCGAGGACGCGCCTGGTATGCGACACCTCCTCCTACTTCCGGCGCGGGCGCCTCTTCCTCGAAGCCGTCCTGCGCAAGACCCCGCTGCCGCAGACCGAGCGCGGGCTCGCCCTGGCCGACCGCTTCCTCCTCGATCCGCTGCCCTACCAGCAGCGCCCCGCCGAGCTAGCCCTGTCGATGCGCAACCTGCGCCCCCGCATCCTGATCGCCGACGTCGTCGGCCTGGGGAAGACCCTCGAAATCGGACTCACCCTCGCCGAGCTGATCCGCCGGGGCCGCGGCGAGCGGATTCTCGTGGTGACCCCGCAGAGCGTGCTGGAACAGTTCCAGCACGAGCTGTGGACGCGCTTCTCGATCCCGCTGGTACGGCTCGACTCGCTGGGCATCCAGCGCATCCAGCGCGAGATCCCCGCGGGCCGTAATCCGTTCACCCACTACAAGCGCGTCATCATCTCCGTCGACACGCTCAAGAACATCGGCCAGTACCGGCACCACCTGGAGCGCATCCAGTGGGACGCGGTCGTGATCGACGAGTCCCACAACCTCATCAACCAGGGCAGTCAGCGCCGCGCCCTCGCCGAGACGCTGACCCCGCGCACCGACGCCCTGCTCCTCGCCAGCGCCACCCCGCACAACGGCGACAAGCGCTCCTTCGCCGATCTGGTGTCGCTGCTCGACCCCGCCGCCATCGCGGACCGTGACCACTACGACCCGGCCGGCGACCTCGGACACCTCTTCATCAGGCGTACGAAGATCAGTCCCGAGGTCCGCAACGGCATCGGCACCGAGTGGGCGGACCGCGGCCCCACCCGCTCGCTGCACTGCCCGGCGAACGAGGCCGAGGAGCGGATCTTCGCGGAGCTGACCGAGCACTGGCTGCCCGCGCCGTCCGGAAGCAGCGAGTTCGGCACCGCGGGGGAGGAACGGACCTCGGTGAGCACCGATCCGCTCTTCGCCTACAACGTCCTGAAGACGTTCCTCTCCTCCCACCTGGCCCTGCGGGAGCTGGTCGACCGGCGCGTCACCGCTCTGGGTAGACGGGCAGCGGACAGGGCGGCCGGGGGCGAGCGGCCGGACCCGGCGATCGACGACGAGCAGGCCGCCCTGGTCCGGCTGCGCGGCCTCATCGCCGGGATGGGGGACGGCACCGCACCGGGCGACTCCGCCAAGCTGGACACCCTCGTCGAACAGCTGGCACAGATCGGCGTCGGGCCGCGCAGCGACACCCGCGCGGTGATCTTCTCCGAGCGGGTCGAAACCCTCAAGTGGCTGGCCGAGAAGGTACCCGCGCGCCTCGGTTTCCCTCCCGGCGAGGACGGCGGCCACCCTGCCGTGCGCCTCATGCACGGCGGGATCGCCGAGGAGCAGCAGCGCGTGATCCGCGAGGAGTTCAGCCTCGCCGGTGCGCCGGTCCGGCTGCTCTTCGCCGGTGACCTCGCCTCCGAGGGGGTCAACCTGCACCGCCAGTGCCACCATCTGATCCACTACGACATCCCGTGGTCCCTGATCCGCATCGAGCAGCGCAACGGACGCATCGACCGGTACGGCCAGCGCCACGAGCCGCAGTTCCGCGCACTGATCCTCACCTCCGGCCGGCCGGGGGCCAAGGACGACCGGACCGTCGCCGAGAAGCTGCTGGCCCGTGAGGAGGAGGCCCACAAGCTCAGCGGTACGGCGGAGGCGGAGACCGGCTACTACCGTGCCGACGAGGAGGAGCGCCGCCTGATCAGGGAACTCATGGAAGGCGGCACGGTCGAGGACTTCCTCACCTCCGCACCCGCCGCGGACGACGCCGACCTGGCGGGGCTGTTCGGCCAGGTCGACACCATCACCGCCGAGGAACTCCCGGACCGCGCCGAGGTCCCCTCGCTGTTCGACGGCGACACGGCCGCCTTCGTCGACACCGCCCTCGCGGAGCTGTACGAGGGCCGTGCCGAGGATGCCGTCGGCCTGTCGCGCAGCGAGGACGCCCAGCAGCGCCCGTACTTCTCGCTGTCCCCGGAGAAGGCCCCCGACCTGCTGCGCCGCCTCAAGGCCCTGCCGCCCTCCTATCTCAAGGAGCAGAAGGTGGCCGAGCGCATGATCCTCTCCTTCGACCGCGGCCTCGCCCAGGACAAGCTGACCGAGGCGCGCGAGGCGACGGACACCATCTGGCCCACCGTCTCGTATCTGAGTGACATCCACCCGGTGGTGGAGTGGCTCACCGACAAGGTGCTGGTGCAGTTCGGGCGGCAGGAGGCGCCGGTGATCACCTCCCCGTACGTGGATCACCCCACCTTCCTCATCCAGGGCATCTGCTCGAACGCGCTCGGCCGCCCCACGGTCGTCCGGTGGATGGCCGTCAGCGCCGACCCCGACGCCCCCGTGGGCGAGATGACCGAGGCCCTGCGCGCGGCGAAGGTCCGGCCCGACCTCGCCCGGACCGGTGACCCGGGTGATCTCGCACACCTCCAGTCCCTGGTGCCGACGGCGGTGGCACGCGCCCGCGCGCACCTGGAGACGCACCAGGAGAACTGGGCCCGCCAGATCAGCGGCCCGCTCGCCGCCTACCGCGACCGGCTGGCCGGCTGGCGTCAGGACTCCCTGGACTCGCTGTCGGGCGAAAGCGCCCGGCGCAAGCGGCAGGTCGAACAGACAGCGGACGAACAGGCGAACCTCCTGGACCAGTTGCACACCACCGGCCTCCCGCTGCTGCGAGTCCTCGCGGTCCTGGACCGGCCGGCCCCGGACGGAGCACTGACGTGACGTACGACTCGCTGGTCAACCACGGCGACTACCTCTCCGCGCACTACCTCGCCGCAGTCCTGCCGAAGGATCTCAAGGCCAAGGACGGCCTGCTCGCCCGGTGGACCGAGGCCGAGGAGCGCGAGCGGCGCGCCCACAGCGCGGCCGTCGCCGAGGCCAAGGCCGCCGGGCGCGACCCCGCGACCGTCCCGCCGCGCGCCCGCACCCCTCGCGAGGGTCTGCGTGCGCTGCACGGCACCTATTTCGCCTCCCGCGCCGACTTCGCCCGGGACGCGGAGGCCCTCGCCGTACCGGACGCGCCGGTCCCCGCGGACTGGGCGAAGCGCCTCACCGAACTGCATCTGGCGACGCTGCGTGCGCTGGGCTTCGCCGAGGCCCACGAGCAGGCCGTCACCCTGCACCGCTCGGGCCACGACCACCCGGTCCAGGCCCTGCACACCGAGCCCGGCTTGATCGCCGTCTCCTGCGGCTGGACCGACGCGCCGGACGCGGCCCTCGACCCGGAGGGCGCGGGCCGCCTGCTGCACCCGGTGGCCCTGGAGGCATCGGCCCGCCTCACCGACGCGAAGGCCCTGGCGGACTTCCTCTTCGAGTGCGACGAGCCGCCGCGCTACGTCCTGATGCTGGTCGGCGGCGTCGTGGTGCTCGCCGACCGTCTCGCCTGGCACGAGGGCCGCTACCTCGCCGTCGGCCTGGACGCCGCCCTCCACCGCCGCGACGTGCGAGGCGGCGGTGAACTCGACACGATCGCCGCGCTGTTCGGCGCGGACTCGCTGCGCCCGCCGGAAGGGGGCGGCACGGCGCCGCTCGCCGGTTTCGTCGACAAGTCCGGCAAGCACGCGGTCGGCGTCTCCACCGAACTGCGCGAGGGCCTGCGCCTGTCCGTCGAGTGGATCGCCAACGAGGTCCTGGCGCGCCTGCGGGACCAGGGCGTCACGCCGGAGCAGATCGACGAGCCGACCCGCCTGGCCAAGGAACTCGGCCGCGAGTCGCTGCGCTATCTCTACCGCGTCCTGTTCCTGCTGTACGCGGAGGCTCAGCCCTCACTCGGCATCCTGCCGGCCGACGACCCCGAGTACGCCCAGGGCTACGGCCTCCAGCGCCTCGGCGATCTCGTCGTCCGCGACCTGGTGGGTGAGCGCTCCCGGCACGGATACCACCTGTACGAGTCGCTCGACCTGCTCTTCCGGCAGGTCCAGACGGGCCATCGGGAGTTCGGCAGCGAGCCTGAGGACCAGGCGGCCCAGGCCGCCGACCGGGCGGCCACCGAGGCCGAGCGGGAGGCCGCCGCGCTGCTCGCGTCCGGAGACATCACCGGGGACGAGTGCGCGGAGCGCGTCCGCGAGGCCGACCGCGCCCGCCGGGCCGCCGCACGCAGCGCCGATGTCGGCCTGCGCTTCGAGCCGCTGCGTTCCGACCTCTTCCGGGGTGACGCGGTACGCCTCATCTCGGCCGACCAGATCGAGAACCCGGCGTACGAGGAGGGCTCGGGCCTGCCCGAGTTCCTGGACACGCGGCTGCGCAACGAGACCCTGCACAAGGTGCTGCGCCGCCTGATGCTCACCCGGGGCAAGGGGCGCGACCGCGGCGGCTTCATCTCGTACGCACAGCTCGGCATCAACCAGCTCGGCGCCGTGTACGAGGGCTTGATGTCCTACACCGGCTTCATCGCGGCCGAGGATCTCTACGAGGTGGCCAAGGGCGGCGACGCGTCCGGCGGCAGCTGGATGATCCCCGCCTCCCGGGTGCAGGACTACCCGGACGAGGTGTTCGTCGCGCGCCCCCACGAGGAGACCGGCCGACCGCAGCGCGTCGTTCACCCCAGGGGCTCGTTCGTCTACCGGCTGGCGGGCCGGGACCGTCAGACGTCGGCCTCGTACTACACGCCGAAGTCCCTGACCGAGGTCACGGTCGAGCTGGCGCTCAAGCACCGCCTCGACCAGGACGGCACGCAGACGTCGGCAGCGGAACTCCTGGACTGGAAGATCTGCGAGCCCGCGCTCGGCTCGGGCGCGTTCCTCAACGAGGCCATCGACCAGGTGGCGGCGGAGTATCTGCGGCGCAGGGAAAGGGAGTCGGGCCGCCGTGTCGATCCGGAGGCGCGCCCCGTCGAACTCCAGAAGGCCAAGGCGTACATCGCCCTTCACAACGCCTACGGCGTGGACCTGAACGCCACCGCTGTGGAACTGGCCGAGGTCTCGCTCTGGCTCAACTCCATGCACCCGGGCATGCGCGCACCCTGGTTCGGCCTGCACCTGCGGCGCGGCAACTCGCTGATCGGCGCGGGCCGCAAGGTGTACGGGGCGGACGCGCTGCCGCACGGCCAGTGGCTGTCGAGGAGTGCTCCGCTGCCGCCCACCGAACTCCCCTTCCGGGACGGCGGCTTGCCGGAGGGCGCGGTGCACCACTTCCTGCTGCCCGCACTCGGCTGGGGCGCGGTGGCGGGGGAGGCCGAGGCGAAGAGGCTGGCACCGGACCAGGCGAAGGCGCTGGGGCAGTGGCGCAAGGGGGTGCAGAAGGCGCCCAAGTGCAAGCCGTTCCAGGAGCGGGAGGACGAGCCGCACGACAAGCGGCAGGCACGCTACGCCAAGTGGGAGAAGGCGGCGGCCAAGTCCGAGCTGGGACGGATGCAGGCGGTGGCCCGCCGGGCGGAGTTCCTGTGGAGCCTGGTCGCCAAGCGGCTCGAACTCTCCGAGCGGAAGATCTCGCGCCGCATCGACGTCTGGGGTGCGGACTGGCTGGAACCTGCCGGCGAATCCACCGACAAGCAGCGCGTCCTGGACGACCTGACGGCGGCGGGCACGCCGTACTGGCGGCTGAAGACGGTCATGGACGCGTGGTGCGCGCTGTGGTTCTGGCCGCTGGACCAGGTGGGGCTGCTGGACGGCACGGACGCGCAGTACGCGGCGGGCGGCGGGGCGTCCGAGGCGGCGCCCGGCTCGGAGGCCGGGGAGGCGGAGGAGGCTGCGGAGCGGGAGGCTGCGGAGCCGGAGGCCGCCGCCCCGAGTGGCCCTGCGCCGGGCGACCTCGCCTGGCGGGCGGCCGGGCTCTTCGACGACCCGGACGGTGAACAGGACGAGTTGGGCGCGGCCGGGGGCAGTGACGGCGGCTTGGAGATCAAGCGCCTGACGATCAAGGGGCGCAAGGCGAGCGGCCGGAAGTCCGGAATCGCGGAGGACCGGCGGCGCCCCGTCATCCCGCTGAAGACGTGCGCCGACTGGCTGGAATTCCTGGAGCTGACCCTGGGCACGAAGGACGCGGACGCGGGTTCGTTCCTGGACGGCTTGGACGATCTCTCGGTCGACGAGGCGCTGCCTTTACTGGAGGGGTACGAGCGCAGTCTGGACGGCGTGCTGGGCATGGACTCGCCGTTCAAGCTGGCCGAGCGCTTCCCGTGGCTGGACGTGGTCGAGGACATCGCGGGCACGACCGAGCGCGACATAAAGACGGAGGACGGTCACGGCTTCTTCCACTGGGAGCTGCACTTCGCGCACATCTTTCGGGGTGAGCGCGGCGGATTCGACCTCCAGGTCGGGAACCCGCCGTGGGTGCGGCCGGACTGGGACGAGGCTACGGTTCTCGCGGAGTTCGAGCCGTGGTTCAAGCTGGCCGAAAAGCCTTCGGCTGAGCGGTGGCGTGAGCGCAAGGACAAGGCGCTGGGGGAGAAGGGGCGGCTAGGGACCTATTTCGCGGAGCTGGCTGCCACGGTGGGAACTGCGACGTTCCTGAGTGATGCGACGACCTACCCCTTGCTGGCGAGGACTCGCCCGGACCTGTACCGGGCGTTCATGTGCCAGGTGTGGCGACACGCAGGGGGTGCAGGAACCGCCGGACTCGTTCATCCAGACACCCATTTCGGTGGAGTGAAGGAAGGGCGACTACGGGAGGCCGCGTACCGGCATCTACGGGTGCACGCGCATTTCTCGAACCGGCGCGGAATTTTCTCGGAGATCCACGCGAATACCGAGTTCGGTGTTCAGATCTATGGAGTGGATCAGGAGCCCCGCTTCACCCACCTCAGCTGGCTCTTCGATCCGACAACGCTACGGGACTCTTTCGAGCACAACGGCGAGGGAGAACTGCCGGGCATCAAGTCCGGCGGTCAGTGGGAACTCCGCTCACACCGAGAGCGGTTGATCGAGGTTGATGGGGAACTGCTCACGCAGTGGCATCGGCTCGCAGGCGAGTCGGCAATCCCGGACCGTCAGGCGGCTCTGCTCTATCCCGTGACCACTGACGAGGAGGGGGCAATCGCCGCTCTGTCCGCAGTCGTGGTCCGGCTTGGCCAGCACGAACCGCGAATCAGCCAGGGTTACAACGAGACGAACGGGAAAAAGGACGGCTTGATCGCCTGGGACACTTCGCATCCCGACTCCCTGCCTGAGTTGATCCTGCAAGGCCCCCACTTCGGGATCGCGGCTCCTGTGAGCAAACAGCCGAACATTCCGTGCCGGACCAATCGGGACTGGTCGAGTTGGGACTACACGAATCTACCTGCTGACACCTTGCCGCGCACCAACTACGTGCGAGACTGCGATGTGGAACGCTATCGGGGGGTTCAGGACCGCTGGATGGACAGGGCGCGGCTGAACGTTGACTGGCAGCCCACGGTTGAGCAGTGGGCGAAGCGTGGTGAGGTGCTCGGAGAGGCGGAACTCAAGCTTTCCGAGGAAGAACAGCAAGAGCTGCTGCGGAAGCGGCTGTGGTGGTTCCGGCCATACACAGAGTTCTATCGGTTGGCGTGGCGGCGCATGATCGCCTTCGATACAGAGCGAAGTCTTTTCGCTGCGTTGATTCCGCCAGGTCCTGCACACGTGGACGCTGTAAACTCGATGGCCTTGACGAATAACTCCGACACTGCGGTGAACGCGGGGTTCTGGTCTTCCCTGCCCGTCGACTACGTGCTCCGAATCACGGGCAGATCAGACTTGAGAGTCGCCGAGGCTCACAAGATGCCCTACGCCGACCCCAGTCATCCTCTTGCGGGCGCTTTGCTGCTCCGTACCCTTCGACTCAATTGTCTAACCGAGGCTCACGCCCCGATCTGGGCAGAGCTTTACGACCGGGCCTGGCCAACTTACGAGAACTGGGCGGTGAAGTGGCCGAGGCTCCTGCCGCTCTCGGAGCACCTCACGCCAGCTTGGGGGTTGGCCACCCCGTTGCGTACCGAGTACGAGCGCCGGGCGGCTCTTGTCGAGATCGACGCATTGGTTGCGGTATGGCTCGGGGTGACTGCCGACCAGTTGGTGGCGCTCTGCAAGGGGCGCTACCCCATCCTCACCGACTATGAGGAGGTCACCTGGTTCGACGTCAACGGGCGCAAGTTGACCGGGAACCACCATGCTTACGGCCACGGCCAGACGAAGCAGGACTACGAGCAGTTCGTCGCCTACGACAAGGGCGAGCGTCCCGAGCCGCCGGACGGCTACACCGCCCCCTTCTACAAGGCCAACCGCGAGGCGGAGATGCGCGCCGCGCACGCCGTCTTCGAGGAGCGGCTGCGGAAGGCGCAAGAAGGCGGGGCGTAAGGAGAGCGCCCTGCCCGGGACATGTGTCCGGACAGGGCGCTCAGGCGCGCGGCGCCGTCAGTTCTGGGTCGCGTAGGAGAGGAAGCTCCGCCACGACTCCGGGGCGACCGCGAGCTGCGGGCTCTGCCGGAGCTTGGAGTCCCGCACGTGGACGGCCGTCGGGCAGGTTGCCACCTCGATGCAGCTGTCGCCCTCTGAGCCGCTGTAGCTGCTCTTGAACCAGGTCAGTTCGGACGTGCTCATAGCGCTCCTCGCATTCGCTTCAGCAGGCCCAGGGAGTCCTCGGGGGTCAGAGCCTGTGAGCGCATCTTGGCATAGCGCTGCTGGAGCACGCTGATCTCCTTCGGATCGGTGATGAGCCGTCCGTTCTTCTGGCCCTCCGAGTACCCGAACCACCGGTTCTCCGGTGTCTCCGCCAACTGGAGCGGCCCGTCCAGCCCTGCGTGCACCGGCTGTCGCAGCGGCATCAGCTGGAACTCGACGTTCCAGTGCCGTTCGATCACGCCCAGCAGGTGGTCGTACAGCTCCCGCGTCACCTCCTCCCCGCCCGTGTGCCGCTCCAGCACCGCCTGTTCCACGATGAAGCTGAACGCCGTGGGCGGCTTCCGGCTGGTGGACAGCAACTCCTGGCGGGCGAGCCGGGCAGCGATGCGTTCGCTCAGCTGCTCCTCGTCCGGCAGCGGCGGCACGCTGAAGGAGACCGCCCGCGCGTACCCCTCCGTCTGCAACAGCCCCGGCACCACCCGGCACTCGTACGTGTACAGGCTCACCGCCTCCGCCTCGAACCTCGCCCACTGCCGGAACCAACTCGCCAGCCCCGGCTGCCGGGACAGGTGCCGCGCTGCCGCCCGCAGTACCCCGAACGCGTCGAGGACGTCCTCCGCGCGCTCCACGAACTCGGCCGAGGGATACCGGCGGCCTTGCTCGATCGCGGCGACCGTGGGGACCGAGTACCGCACCCTCGGGGCGAATTCCTCCTGTGTCAGGCGTGCCCGTTTGCGGAACGCCTTGGTGACCTCGCCGAACGTCTTGAGGCTGTCCGACACTTCCGGCTCGCCGCCACCGTTGCCCGCACCCGTACCATCCGTCATGCCAGGAACCTCCCGCGCACCAGACCCACTGCTACCCACGACCGAGTCTTCAATGGTCACAGTCAGTCACCAGGACTGTCTACCCCGCGTACCCCTACGCTGGCCCTGAGTAGGGGTTGCTGACCTGGTGAACCTCCCCTCCGGGCCGCCACGTTGGCCGCATGACAGCGCCATCGCCCTCCCCCCACCCCGTCACCGTACGTGTGTTCGCGCAGCGGCTCAGCTCCACTCCGCGCGGCGCCCGCCTCGCCCGCCGCCTCGCCGTGTACGCGTTGAACGACTGGGGCATCCCCTACGGCTCCGACACTTCGGACGTCGCCGCGCTGCTCGTCGCCGAGCTTGCCGCCAACGCCGTCACCCACGGCCGCGTCCCCGGCCGGGACTTCGAGCTGAGGCTCAGCCTCGACGCGCACACCCTCCGCATCGACGTGTCGGACTCGCGAGGTGAGCGCCGCCCCGACGGGCCGGGCCGCCTTGCCGCCCCTGCCGACTGGGTGGACGGCGGCCAAGGGCTGCTGCTTGTCGAGGCGCTGGCCGACCGGTGGGCCGTACTCGACCGTCCGCCGTCCGGCAAGACGGTCCGCGCCGCGCTGGATCTGCCGCACTGACGGGCCCGCCCGCCGTCTATAGGCTTGCCGTGGACCAAGGTCATCAGTGACGGACGAGTCAGGGCGATGGGGATTCATGACGGGGCTTGAGGACAGTGGCAGCGGCCTTGCTTCCGGGCGCGGGCGGGTCGTCGGGTATCAGCGCTACCAGTTCCCGCAGGAGGACACCGAGCAGCTTCAGCCCGGTCTCTTCCCCTCGCTGCACGGGCCCGTCGAGGTGGGGAACGACGGCCTGCCGACGGGCGTGGAGCTGGAGCAACTCGTCGACGAGGAGGACGAGGCCCGCGACGCGGGCGAGATCTCCGCGCCCTTCCGGCCCGAGAACATCAAGATCGAGACCCAGACGACCACCGTCGATCTCCTCCTCTCCCGGCTGCGGGAGGGGATGATCGACCTCGCGCCCGACTTCCAGCGCCGGGCCGGTATCTGGACCGACGTGCAGCAGAGCCGCCTCATCGAATCGCTGCTGCTGCGCATCCCCATCTCGTCCTTCCACATGGCTCAGGACGAGGAGGACAACTGGGCCGTGGTGGACGGCATCCAGCGGCTCACCGCCATCGCCCGGTTCATGGAACCCGCGACGGTGGGCATGCCGCCGCTGAGACTGTGCGGGCTGGACTATCTGCGGGACTTCCACGGCGACGGCTACCAGGACCTGACCGGGCGGCTGAAGATCAGGCTGCGCGAGACCCAGCTGGTCGTGCACATCATCCAGCAAGGCACCCCGGAGGCGGTGAAGTTCAACGTCTTCGCGCGCATCAACACCGGAGGGATGCCGCTCAAGCCGCAGGAGATCCGGCACGCCCTGATCGGCGGCCCGGTGCGCGGCTATCTCGCCGATCTCGCCGAAGATCCGGCCTTCGGCGAAGCCACCGGGAACAGCGTCTCCAGTGAGCGGATGGCCGACCGGGAGATGGTGCTGCGCTTCCTGGCGTTCCGGCTGAATGACCCGGCCGAGCACACGCAGCGGGACTTCGACCAGTTCCTCATCGGCGCCATGCACCAGGTGAACCGGCTGAGCGAGGAGCGGCGGAACGAAGTGACCGTGGAGTTCCAGCGGGCGATGGAGTGCGCGGCAGTGATCTTCGGCGGCCACGCCTTCCGGAAATGGCGGGGGGGAAAGGCCAAGTCGCCCATCAACAAAGCCCTGTTCGAGGCCGTCGCGGTCAATCTCGCCACCCTGGACGATCACGAACGTGAGCGACTGGTAGCGTCGCGTGACGAGGTGCTCGAAGGGTTCTTCGAGCTGATGGGGGACTGGGACTTCGACCGCGCCATCTCCGTCGCCACCGGTGACACGAAGAAGGTGCGCACGAGGTTCACAGCGATGGCGAAGCTCTTCCGGGGAGTACTGGACAGTGATTGACCAACTGACGCTGGCGAACTTCAAGGCGTTCCAGCGGGTGGACCTGCCGCTCGGGCCCCTGACCCTGCTGACGGGGCTGAACTCCTCCGGCAAGAGCAGCGTCCTGCAGGCGCTCGGGTTACTCCAGCAGTCGCACACGGCCGGTGTCCTGGACGACGTACGGGACCTCGTAGGCGAGGAGAGGTCGGGCGAGGTCACCACCGCCGACAACGGCTTCCTCCTCAACGGCGAGCTCGTCTCCCTGGGCACCGGACGCGACGTCCTGCACGAGGACTTCGGCGGTGAGCACGCGGAGATCACGCTCGCGGTGAGCGAGGGGGCCTACCGCTACTCGTGGACCGTCGCCTACGAGGCGGAGCAGAACCTGCTGCCGCTGACGCGTGTCGACCTCCCGCTGACCAGCGAGGGGGCGAAGCCCCCCGCCGGTGCCGCCGCCGTGATCCCCGGATACCTCACCGCCGGGTTCCAGTACCTGCACGCCGACCGTGTCTCGCCCGCCGAGTTCTATCCGCGCGACCATCACGCCGCCATCGGGCGAGGATTCCTGGGCGTGTGCGGTGAGCACACCGTCAACTACCTGCGCCACCACGCCAGAGACGTGGTTCCCGACGGCCCGATGCGGCACGCGGGCGCCGCATCGGCGCGGCTGCTGGACCAAGCTGTGGCGTGGATGGGCGAGTTGTGCCCGGGGGTGGACCTCCAAGCCACGGCCATCGAGGGCACGGACTCGGTGCGCCTGTCGTACGGCTTCGACGGCCCGCAGGGCACCCGGCGGCGCCCCACGAACGTCGGCTTCGGTCTCACCTACGCCCTGCCGGTCGTCGTGGCCGCGCTGACGGCGCGGCCCGGATCGCTGGTCCTCCTGGAGAACCCCGAGGCGCATCTGCATCCGCGCGGCCAGACCCGGATGGCCGCGCTCGTCGCGGCGGCGGCGGCGCAGGGGGCGCAGCTGGTCGTGGAGACGCACAGCGATCACGTGCTCAACGGGGTGCGGCTCGCCGTCAAGCGCGGGGTGCTGGCGCCGGAGGGTGCCGTTCTCCACTACTTCCGGGGCGGCTCCATGGGCAGCGAGGTGGCCAGCCCCCGCATCGACCGTGACGGGCTGCTCGACCAGTGGCCCGAAGGGTTCTTCGACGAGCTGGAGAACACGCTCGACGAACTGCTGACCTGAACTCTCCTGACCTGACCTGATACGCGGACCGGGCGGGGCCGGTCGGCAGGCACGTACGACATCACCGAGGGGGAAGTGTGCCGCAGCTGTTCCTGAACGAGATCTCCTGTGACACCGCCTGCGACCCGGCACGCGCCGAGCGGGCCATGACGGACCTGGCCCGTGCGGTGCTCGCGGTAGTCCGGGTGGATCGGCGGGGCACGGTCCTCGTCGCGCGCGAGCCGGTCACCGGACTCCAGATCGCGAAGGGACAGCCGGTCGGGAAGTGGTCGGGGAAGAACAAGGAGATGTGGCAACGGCTGCTGCTCATGCAGAGCAAGTGGCCGCACCGCGCGGTGTACCCCGAAGGCGAGGGCTTCCTCGACGTCGAGTACCGGCACCGGGGAGGTACGGCGGACGGCCTCGGCGCCGCACACCTGATGGAAGGTCTCGGCGTCTCCTTACCGGTGGAGTCCTGCTGGGACGCCGCCGAAGTGCGGGTGGAACGCGAGCGGCTGGTGGAAGGCGCGGACGGTGAGAGCCGCTTCGAGACCGACGAGGTAGCAGTCCGGCACCTGTCGTCCGAGGCACACTGCGAGACGCACGGTGCCTGGATCAGGGAGGGCGTCGAAGCGGCCCGCAGGGGTGGCCTGGCAGCGGTGACGCGCGGCACCGAGCTGTGGGAGCGCCGCGCCGCGCTCTTCCCCCACCTGGAGTTCCTGCCGGAGGTGGAAGCGCAGTTGCTGGGCCTGCCGACGTACTGGGTCCGTCCGGCGGGGAGCCGGCTGGACGAGCTCGATCGGGCGGTGGCCTCCTGGCGTCCGGGCCGCGAGCCCGAGGGACCGCGGTGGCACTCCTGGGTGACGGGGGAGCACCAGCAGCGGGCGCGCGAGTTCTGCGTGTTCACGGACCTCGACGGCCAGCCGCGGATGTTCGACACGCACGCCCGCTTCACCCCGGTCCCGGGCAGGGTCTACTTCCGGGTCGTCCACGAGAAGGGGACCGTGCGCGTCGCCCACGTGGGACGCAAGCTCGGCGTCTGAGAGCAGCCGGGCGGCCTCGGGCCGCATACGGGCCCGGCGCGATTACGGTAGGGCTTGGCCCAGGACGGGCCCTCACGAGACGGAACACCAGGAGGAGCGCGCGTGCGACCGACCCTCGCCGCTGAGCAGGTACGCGACAGCCTGAGCCAGTACCTGTCGACGACGTACGCGCTGGCGGACGAGAGCACCCGCAGCGCCCTGGAGCAGTTCCTCGGCGACGCCGACGACGGCATCTTCCGTGGCCCGTACCTGCGCATCCGTACCCCCTTCCGTCCGGCCGGGAGTGACGACTGGCAGCGGCACCTCACCTGGTGGCCGCGCGGCTTCCACCCCCACCGGCACCAGGAGCGGGCCTGGGAGCGCCTCTCCACGCTGCACGGTGCCGCCCTGCCCACGCTCGTGACCACCGGCACCGGATCAGGCAAGACCGAGGCGTTCCTCGTACCGCTGCTCGACCACTGCCGACGGGAGCGCGAGGCGGGCAGAGAGGGCGTCAAGGCCGTCCTCCTCTACCCGATGAACGCGCTCGCCACCGACCAGGCGCACCGCATCCACAGCCACCTCGACAACCCCCGGGACGCCCGGCTCCGGGACGCCGGGGTGCGCGCCGCGCTCTACATCGGCGACAAGGCGTCCAAGGAGTTCAAGCAGTCCAACCCGCGCGTGGCGGTCGACCGGGACGAGATCCGGCGCACCCGGCCCGACATCCTGATCACCAACTACAAGATGCTGGACCTGATGCTCCAGCGGCCCGACGACCAGCGGTTGTGGCAGGAGCCGGGCGGCTCCGCGCTCGCCTACGTCGTCCTGGACGAGTTCCACACCTACGACGGCGCCCAGGGCACGGACGTGGCCATGCTGCTGCGCCGGCTCGGCGCCGTCACCGGCCTGGCCGAGCCGGGGCGGCCACTCGGCCCGGTCTGCCCGGTCGCCACCTCGGCCACCCTGGGAGAGGGCTCCTCGGGCACCGGGGGCGGGGCGATGCTCGGCGTGGCGGAGCAGGTGTTCGGCGTGCCCTTCCCGCCGGAGGCCGTGGTGGGGGAGGACCGGCGCAGCGCCCAGGACTTCGCCGGGAACAGCGACTTCACCCTGCCCTTCCCCGCCCCCCACGAGGTGGCGGGCCTCGCCGATCCGGCCGTCGGACCCCAGGCGCTGGACCAGCTCGCCGCCGCCTTCACCGGCAAGAGCGGCCTGGATGCGGTACAGCTCGGCAGGCGGCTGCGCCGCCACCGGCTGACCGCCGCCGTCCTGGAGATCCTCGACGGCCAGCCGCGCACCATGTCCGAGATCACGGACGTCCTGCCGCGCTACGCCTACCACTGGGGTCTCGCCGTCCAGCAGCGCCCGGCCCTCGCCGCCGCGGCCCTCGCGCGCTACGTCGCCCTGCTCTCGGCGGCCCGGGACCCCGAACACCCCACCCGCCCGCTCCTGTCGATCGAGGTGCACCACTGGGTGCGCTCCGTCTCCCGGGTGCTGCGGGGCATCAGCGCCGCGAGGGCCGAGTTCCGCTGGGACGACGAGCGGGTCGCCACCGGCGGCAGGCTGGTCGCCCGTGGGGCCGGTCGCGGTGAGGCCGTTCTCGGTGAATCCGGTGCGCTCGGCTCCGGAGGAGACCCGGGCCCGGCCGCTCCCGCCGGCGACAGCGCGCCCCCACCCGCGCAGGTGTTCCTGCCCGCCGTCTTCTGCCGGGAGTGCGGACGCTCCGGCTGGGCGGCGCTCTCCCCGGAGGCGGACCCGGCGGAGCTGGACATGAGTGCGCCGAAGATCCGCCGGGCGTCCGTCGGCCGGGACAAGAGCCGTGTCCGCAACATGATCGCGGCGACCGGGCAGCAGGCGTACGACGCCGCGTTCGTGGCCGAGAAGCAGCGCAGCGGGCCGACCGTGATGGTGCTCGACGGCGAGAGCGGGCGGGTGCGTCCGCTCTCGCGCGAGACCGACTTCGATCCGCCGCCCGACGGCGAAGGCCCCTACGTGGCCAAGCCGTTGCACGACGCGGCGTTCGTCTGGGCGGATCTCGGTGACGACCGGGCGGCGCGCGGCGACCAGTGCCCCGCCTGCCGCACCTTCAACGCCATTCGCTATCTCGGTACCGGCCTCGCCGCGCTCGCCGCAGCCGCCATCACCCAGCTGTTCACGGGCGGCGAGCTGGACAAGAACCTCAAAGAGGACAAGACCCTCCTCTTCAACGACTCCGTCCAGGACGCCGCCCACCGCGCCGGGTACGTCGCCAGCCGCTCGTACACCTTCTCGCTGCGCGCCCTGCTGGCCAGCCGCATCGACGAGGACGAACCTGTCGCGCTCAACGAGCTGGCCGCCGACCTCATCGCGGACGTCGTGGACAGCAAGGCCGTCCAGGCCGCCGTGATCCCTCCGGACCTGCACGTCGTGCGCGGTGTCGACACGCTGCTGTCCGGGCGCGGCCACGGCTCCCGCGCCACCTGGGAACTCATCGCGCAACGCCTCGCCTTCGCGGCGGTGCTCGAATTCGGGCTGAGATCCCGGCGAGGCCGCACCCTGGAGCTGACCCGCACCGTCGCCGCGGACGTGCCCCTCCAGGACCCGGACGCGGTCGCCGAGATCGTCCGGGAACTCCTGCACACCACCCCCGGGGACATCGCGCTGCCGGACGGCTCCCTGCCCGGCCCCGACTGCTGGGTCGGGCACGTGCGCGGGCTCCTCGAACGGCTGCGCACCCGCGGCGCCATCCGGCACGCCTGGCTCGACGGCTGGCTGAACGAGGCCGGTGTGCGGCGCTGGCTCGTCTGGGGCGGGCGCAAGACGGGAATGCCGGCCTTCCCGCCCGGCGTGTCCGCCCCGGCGTTCCTGCTCGGCAGCCCCAAGCAGGGCAGCGACGACTTCGACGTGGTCACCGGCCGGCTGGGCTGGTACCAGGACTGGACCAGGCGGAGCCTGGGCCTGCGCCCCGACGCCGCCAACGCCTTCCTCGCGCGGCTGCTGCCCGCGCTCGTCGACGTGGGCGTGCTGTCGGCCCGTACCGCCAAGGACGGGGCGACCCGCGTCTACGGCCTGCAGCCCGGTCACGTACAGGTGCGCAGACTGGCCGACGACCAGGTGGCCGACGCCTCTGCGCACTGCCCGGTCTGCTCCTGGGAACAGACGGTCCACCCCGACCTGGCCGACCAGTGGCACGGGCAGCCGTGCCCCCGCTACCGGTGCGGCGGTCTGCTGCGCACCGGGCAGGACCTGGCGAGCGGTGTGCGGCGCCGGGACTTCACCCAGGACTTCTACCGGCGGATGTACCGCGAGGCGGGCGTCTTCACCATCAACACGGCCGAGCACACCGGCACCCTCAGCCGCCCCAGGCGCGAAGCCGTGGAGAAGGCGTTCCGCGCCGGTGTCCAGGCCCACTACGCCAACCCGCAGGTGCTGTCCTGCACCCCCACGCTGGAACTGGGCATCGACATCGGCGACCTGTCGGCCGTGGTCCTCGCCTCCCTGCCCAAGGGGCCCGCCAACTACGTGCAGCGGGTCGGCCGGGCCGGGCGTGCCACCGGCAACGCCTATCTGCTGACCATGGTCGACCGGGGCCCCCGGGACCGCTACTACCTGGACGACCCCCGGCAGATGATCGCCGGGGACATCCAGCCGCCCGGCTGTTTCCTCTCCGCGAGCGAGATCCTGCGCCGTCAGTACCTCGCGCACCTGCTCGACCTGGTCGGCGCCGGACGGCTGCCCGCGCCGGACCGCAGCGGGGAGGCGCTCGCTCCGATGCCCCGCCTGGCCTCCGACCTCTTCGGCCCGTCGGCGTGGCTGTCCGAGTTCCAGCAGGCCGCACTGGCCGCGGGCCCCGGTCGCTGCGAGGCCTTCCTGCGGCTGTTCCCGCCGTACGACGAGGCGAAGGGCACCGGGGTCAGCCCGCAGGCGGCCGAGGAGCTGTGCGCGTACGCGGCCGGGGGGCTCGCCGATGCCCTGGGCGCCGCCCGCGCACAGTGGGAGGACCGGCGCGGCGAGATGCAGCACCGGATCACCTCGATCGACCAGGCGCTGAACGCGCTGGTGTCCGGTGACCCGGACCACGCACGGCAGCGCAGGGAACTCATGGCCGAACGCCGAGCCGTCTCCCGGCACGCGGGCGAGATCAGCCGCGGCACCGCGCACGGCGCGCTCGTCGACCTCGGACTGCTGCCCAACTACAGCCTCGTCGACTCGCTGACCGAGCTGGAAGCCACCCTCACCTGGCGGGAGGACGGCAGGGACGGAGAGCCCGAGCACCACAGCAAGGTCCTGCGGTACGAGCGTTCGGCGCGCCTGGCCCTGACCGACTTCGCACCCGGCAACCACTACTACGTACAGGGCTACAAGCACCGCGTCACCGGGCTGGACATCGGCAGCCCGAACCGCCCGGCGTGGCTGTGGTGGCGCTTCTGCCCCGACTGCGGGCACGTCCGCACACGCCAGGCACGAGCGGACTCCACCGCCTGTCCGCGCTGCCTGTCCCCGGCCATCGGTGACGTCGGCTGCCTGCACAAGGTGCTGGCGCCCCACCGCGTGATGGCCCGTGACCAGCGGGACGACATCCGCGTACGCGACGACACGGACGAGCGGGAGCGGCGCCACTACACCGTCGTGCCCGCCGTGGACATCGCGCAGGAGGACATCGAGGCGGGGTGGAAGCACCAGCGGGCCACCTTCGGCTGGGAGTTCACCCGGAATGCCGTGATCCGGCACATCAACGTCGGCGCCACCCGCGTGGACACCGGGGTGGAGGACGCCTTCGCGGGACGCCAGGTGCGGCTCAACCCCTTCTGGGTCTGCGACTCCTGCGGATTCGCGGACCCCGACGGGGGACCGGCCGCCGCACACACCGGACAGCAGGACGCCTTCGGTGCCCCCCGAGCCACGAAGTACCACCGCCCATGGTGCCCCCGGTTGCGCGACGGGCTCGGCGAGACGAACACCGCACAGCAGGGCGTGAAACTGCTGCTCGCCCATGAGCTGCGCAGCGAGGCGCTGCGCATCCTCATCCCCGCGGTCACCGCCCACACCGAGGAGCGGCTGGCCACCTTCAAGGCACTGCTCCTCGCGGGTATCGCCCAGAGCTACGGCGGCGACCCCGACCACCTGGCGGTCGTCACCGACTCCATGCCCGACCAGGGCAGCGACGTGCGCAGGCACTTCCTCGTGCTCTATGACTCCCTGCCGGGCGGCACCGGCTATCTCCACCGGCTCGCGGGACCGGACGGTCTGTTCGACGTACTGACCCGGGCCCGCCGGGTCGTCGAGCAGTGCCCGTGTGTCGGTGAGGAGCGGTCGGCCTGCCATCGCTGCCTGCTGCGGTACGTCGACAACAATGAGTACGAGCTGGTCTCGCGCGAACACGCCCTCGACATGCTGGGTGAACTCCTGGGCCGGGGCGGCGAGTCCTGGAGCATCGTGGAGGCCGGGACGACCGAGGAGATCAGCCTCGTCCGGCAGGTGGAGAGCGAACTGGAAGCGCTGTTCCGCCGGGGATTCCTCGCCTGGGCCGAGGGTTCCGACATGGTGAGCGTGCGCAGCGCGGGTCCGCCCGACGGCGAGCGTGACACGAGGCTGCGGTTCACCGCTCCCGACGGCGAGGTCAGCAGCTGGTGCATGGAGACGCAGCCCGACCTCGGCTTCACCGTGCCGGATGTGGTCTTCCGCAGCCTGAAGGACGAAAGCCGGCGGGTAGCGGTCTACCTCGACGGCTACCGCTACCACGCGAGTCCCGACCACAACCGCATCGCGTCCGACGCCACGAAGCGGACCCGGCTGCGCTCCGGAGGCGGCTGGCAGGTCTTCCAGCTGACCTGGGACGACGTACGCGCGTGGACCGCCGATACGAGGCCTCCGGCCGATCCCGTATGGGTGCCGTACCAGCACACGGCGCAGAAGACCGCCTCGGACATCCACCGGCGCTTGCACGGAGACGACCCGCGTGACCTGCAGCGCTTCGTGTGGACGAATCCGGTCGAGACGCTGATCGGCTACCTGACCACCCCGGATCACGGGGTGTGGCGGCGGCGTGCCCAGAGTGCGCTGGCAGGGTTCGCCGCGGTCTCCGCGACCAGCCGGGCCCTCGCGGACGGGCCTGAGATCGGGCACCGTATCGCTGAGGCGCTGGAAGGCAAGCGGCTTGCGGGCGGCCAGGGCGGCGTCCAGGTCATGGCCACCCAGGACGGCAGCGGATGCCCACTCACGGTCGCCCTCGACCTGCGTAAGGGGCAGGCGGGCGCGGTGTGGACCGCGCTGGCCGTGCTCGACGACAGTCCGGAAACGCTGAGCCGGGACGAGAATGCCCACCGCAGGCGTTGGCAGGCGTGGCTGTACTGGACCAATCTGCTGCAGTTCCTCGGCGACGGGGAGGGTGACGGGGTTCAGCTGGCGACCAGCCAACTGCCGGGCTTCGATCCGCTGGAGCTGGCCGTGACGGGTGGAGCGGGCTGGCTGGAGTCGTGGCGAGGGCGACAGCGGCCCGACGCGGAACGGTCCGCCGCTGAAGCCACCGAGCCCGCCGGAGCACCCGGCGAGCCGTCGTCGCACGCCGGGGCACCGCTGCACGCGGATGAGGCGTCGGGGGCTGTGCGCGATCCTGCCTGGGACGAGGTCCTCGCCTACCTCATGGAGGAGCCCGGCCTCGCCGAACTCGTCGACGTACTGGTCCGGTGCGCGGCACCCGCTCCCCAGGCCGGATTCGAGCTCGGCGACGCCGCCTGGCCCGCCGAGCTGGCCTGGCCCGCCCACCGCATCGGTGTCGTCCTCGCCCCCGCGCGGGAGGACGAAGCCGCGGTGGCCGAAGCGCTCGACCGCGACGCCGCGTACGCGGCAGCGGGATGGACGGTGGCGACCGCGGCGGACTGGGACGCGCGAGCACTCGCGGCTGCCCTGAGCCGGCCGGCCGAGGCGGCCGGTCACCCGGCCGCGTACAACGAGGAGGAACGGGACCAGTGATCAGCACAGGCGCGCCGGCCACGAGCGCGACCCTCCGCCTGCTCGACAAGGCGGACAAGGAAATCGTCAAGCTGGACCGGGCGATCATCGGGGCGGTCTACAAGTTCCAGCACGAGTTCCGCAAGAACCCCGGGGCTCCGGGATTCGACCTCAAGCCGCTCAAGGGGCACGAACGGCTGTGGTCGGCGCGGGTCAACCGTGAGTACAGGGCGCTGCTGGTGCGGTTGGGCGGCAACGACTGGCTGCTGGTCTCGGTCAAACACCGCGGACACGTCCACCGCAACCTCGGCCGGCTCGCGTACGGCATCAACCAGATCACGGGTGCGATCGAGTACGTGGACCTCCAGGTGGTGGAGGACGACGTCCTCGGTGCGCGAGGCGACCGGCCGCGTGCCGGAACCGCCGAGGACTCCGCTCCGGAAGCCGCCCCCGACGCACCGCTGTTCGCCGGATACACCTCGGAGCAACTGGCCGGCCTGGGCGTGGCCGAGCCCCTGATCCCGGTCGTCCGCAAGCTGACCACGGACGACGAGCTGCTCGGGCTCGCCGAGTACGCCCCGCGGCACACGGGAGAGGTACTGCTGCGCCTGCGCGACGGCGTGCCGTACCAGCAGGTCATGGATGAGGTCACCGCACCGGTCGCGGTCGCGCCCGGGGAAGCACCCGAGAGCGCCGGTGGCGAGGACCGGCAGGCGGCCGACGGGTGGCAGGCGGCGGCCGACCGCTCACAGGCCGTGGTGCTCACAGATGACGAGTCGCTGCGGAGCGTTCTGGAGGAGGGCGACTTCGGCCGGTGGAAGGTCTTTCTGCACCCCACCCAGGAAAGGCTGGTGGGGCGCACGTATTCCGGGCCCGCCCGGGTGAGCGGCGGCCCCGGAACGGGGAAGACGATCGTCGCCCTGCACCGGGTGAGGCATCTCGTGGACCAACTGCCTCCTGGCCACAGCAAGCCGGTCCTCTTCACCACCTTCAACAAGAACCTCGCCGCTGACCTGCGCTCCCGCCTCCTTTCGCTCGGCGGTCCGCAGACGCTCGCCCGCGTCGACATTCTGCATGTCGACCAGCTGGCGACGCGGGTGGTCAGTGAGGCTGACCCCGGGAACGCCAAGCGCAGGATCGATGACACGCACGCGTTGCGCGAGTGGCGTCAACTGCTCGTGGAGGCGGGGGAGAGCCGTTGGGACGCGGAGTTTCTCAGCGATGAATGGAACCAGGTCATCCTCGGTCAGGCGGTGGCCTCGCGGGCCGACTACTTCCGGGCCCGGCGGGCCGGGCGGGGCCGCAGCGTGAGCCGTGCCGACCGGGCCGAGATCTGGCAGCTGGCTGAGCGCTTCACCCAACGACTCGCTGTCAAGCGTGTGGAGACGCACCGTCAAGTAGCCGAACGTGCGGCTCAGCTGGAGGTGGCCCGGCAGCACAAGATCGAGGAGCGCCGCCGTCAGGAGGAGGCGCGTGGCGGGCCGGGCAACATCCATGCGGAGTCGGGGACCGGCGCCTGGCTGCGCTACCGCTACCGGCACGTCGTCGTGGACGAGGCCCAGGATCTGGGTGCCGCGCACTGGAAGATGCTCCGGGCCATGGTGCCCCACGACACCGACGACATCTTCCTCGTCGGTGACACACACCAGAGGATCTACGACAACCAGGTCACTCTGGGAAGCCTGGGCATCAACATCCGGGGCCGCTCGGCGAAGCTGACGCTCAGCTATCGCACCACGCGGGAGATCCTGCGGACGGCCATCGGCATCCTGGAAGGCGCCGACTTCGACGACCTCGACGGCGGCACCGATGACCTCGCCGGATACCGGTCGGTGCTGCACGGCGGACGCCCGTGCCTGCGCAGCGCGGAGAGCTGGGACGAGGAACTCGATCTCGTGGTGGAGCAGGTGCAGGCGTGGCACGACGTCCCGCGCGAGTCCGTCGCGGTCTGCGTGCCGACGAACGAGAAGGTCGACGAGGTGGTGGCGCGGCTCGGGCGGCGCGGAATCATGGCCACGAAGATCACAGGTGACGGGGCGCGAGGGGCCGAGGGGGTGCACGTGGGCACGATGTACCGCTTCAAGGGCCTTGAGTACCGCTGCATGATCATCGCTGGCGTCTCGGAGGGCTCGGTCCCCCGCTCGACTGTTGATGCCTGGGAACGGACCGACCGACTCCGCCACCGGCGCGAACTGCAGCGGGCCCGCTCCCTGCTGTTCGTCGCAGCCACCCGAGCGCGGGACGCACTCACCATTTCGTGGAACGGTGAGCCCAGCCGCTTCCTCCGCCCGCTTCGGGAACACCTGTGCCCGCGCTGCCGTCATGGCCGGACGCCGTCGACGGCGCCCTGCCTTCACTGACAGCTCAGCTGTCTCTCAGGCTGTGCCGCCTCATCGCCTGCCGCGAGGGCAGCGCAGGGTGCCGTGGTGGGGAGACGCTAGTGCTGCTTGGCGAGCCACTCGTCGAAGGTGGTCGGCGCGATGCGGGCGCCCGCATGGGGCAGCAGCACGTCACCGGCCATCGCCGGGCCGAACAGCGATGACCACGTCGGCAGGAGCTTGACCGTGCGGCCGCGCGCGTCGTTGGTGCGCCGGGCCATGTCCACCAGGTCCTGCGGCTCGGGACCGGCGACCTCGCGGTAAAGCCCCTGCGGTGTGCCCGTGGCGATCTCGGCGAGGACGTCGGCCGCGTCCGCGGGTGCGATCGGCTGGACGAGCAGTGGCGCGATGGCGGCGGCGCCGTCCTGCTCGGTCCAGCTCGTCACCATCGCGGCGAAGTCGTGGAACTGGGTGGCCGGAACGATCGTCCAGGGCACCGGACCTTCGGTCACGAGGCGCTCCTGTTCGCGCTTGCCGGCGTAGTGCGCGTTGCCTTCGACGCGGTCGGTGTCGGCGATCGAGAGCAGCAGGTGGTGGCGGACACAGTCCGTTTCTCGGCGGTGAGCAGGTTCCGGGTGGTGGCGCCGAAGTACGCCACCGCTTCGTCCCGGTCGGTCGCCGTGCAGTTCGTGGTGTCCACGACGGCCTCGACGCCGGCCAGGGCGGCGTCGAGGCCGTCGCCGGTGGCCAGGTCCACGCCGAGTGAGTGAAGCTGCCTGTGAGTACGGAATGGCTGTTGCACTGCGCCACGTCGCTGGCGCAGCTTGAGACGGGGAGCACCGCGTCGGCGGCACGACTCGCCCGGCACTTCGACCTGCCGGCGGCCTATCTCGCCAAGCAGCTGCAGGCGCTGGTCAAGGCTGGCGTGCTGGCCGCAACGACGGGCCCGCGCGGCGGTTTCCGACTGGCCCGCCCTGCTTCCGAGGTCACGCTCCTGCAGATCGTCGAGGCAGTCGACGGTGCGTCCTCGCCGGGACCTCCCTTGCCGAGGTCATTGCCACACTGCCCCCCGTCGGCGCCGTCCCGCACCCGCCTGCGCCTGACCGGGACGCCGTAGCGCATCCGGCGCCACGTGCGGCGTCTTGGAGGTCGCGCAGACGGGCGGCTGGTCAGGGCTGGCGTCGGAGGTCACCCCACAGCCCCTCAGCGGCAGGTGGTCCAAGTCTGGCGGATCACGTACGCACGGTGATGATCGCGTCCGCGAGGTCGAAGAACGCGTCAATGACGAGGGTGCAGGGTGTCGACGAGCCGGGAGAGGGTCGGGTCGGGGCCACCGGCCCGAACACGGCCGGTTCCGGCGGCTCCTTTCGCTCACCTGACCACCCGTCGGACAACCTGCTTCATGAAAGCGCGAGGCCAGTGCACGGTCCGGTTCCCGCATGGCTGCCGCAGCCCGAAAAGTAACACTGAGTGACCACTGCTCGATGGTCCGCCTCAGGGCAGCTCCGGGAGGCGAAACAGCCAGCCGGGGCCAGCCCTGAGGAGCGTTCACTTTCGCCGGAACAGGTGGCGCGTCACCGAAGCCAGGTCGCCTATCCGTTCCGTTGCGGCCCAGTGTCAGATTCGCGTCATGGTCGAGGTATAGCCGCCTCCGCCCGGGTAGACCCAATCACCCGTCGCCGTGGTGCCGTCGGCGCTGAACCTGCCCTCGAAGTAGGCCGGGCTGCCCTTCGCGCCGGCCCAGATGGTCAGCTTGTCGTCGACCAGTTCGTACACGTAGTCGAAGGTGTTGCCGTTCGAGTCGTAGAACCGCGACACCACGTCCGCACCGACCGGCTCGCCGAACGGGTGGAGGTTCCCGATCAGCTCCATGCCGGTGATCGGCTCGCCGAACTGGGTGAGTTCAACGTGCTGGATCAGGAAGAACCGGCCGGGCATCCACTCGTATCGCACGGTTCCCTCGGCGCCGCCGGTAACCGCCCAGGTGCCGACCAGTCGGTCCAGGGCTTTCAGTTCGGCGCTCGGCAGGTTGGTCTCAGACATGTCGTCCTCCTTGATGGGTTCTCACGGCTACCTCGGAGCTGCTCGCCGGTTCTCGACGCCCGCCGGATGTGCCGTAGGTCACTTTTCCGGTGAGTCGAGATCCCGGAACCGGCACCGAGGTAGCCGCGAGAACCCATCAAGGAGGAAGCCATGACCGCCCCCGCTGTCGCCACCGCCCGCACCCAGGACCGCTTGCTGGCCGCCGGAGCCCTCGCCGGTCCGGTCTTCGCCGCCTCGGCCGTCATCCAGATGCTCACCCGTACGGGCTTCGACATCACCCGGCACCCGATCAGCCAGCTCGCCACCGGCGGCCTCGGCTGGATTCAGGTCCTGACGTTCGTGCTCGCGGGACTCGGCGGTCTTGCACTGGCCGTCGGCATCAGGCGCACCGTCCGTGACGGATCGGGACGGCGGGTGCTGCCGGTCTGCGTCGGTATCTTCGGCGTCGGGATGATCGCCGCCGGCGTGTTCACCATGGATGCGGAGAACGGCTTTCCGGTGGGCACCCCGGACCGGCCGGTCGCCCAGGTGTCCTGGCACGGCGTCGTGCACTCGGCCTCGGCGGCGATCGCCTTCTTGGCGCTGGCCGTCGCCGCCGTCGCCCTCACCGTACGGTGTGTCCGCCGCCGTGCGGTGCTTCCGGCCGTGCTGAACGCCGCGGTCGCGCTCGTCCTGTTCCTGCCCATGTCACCGGACCACATGAGTATCCAGATCGCCGTGAACGGCCTGTTCGCGTTCGCCTGGACAACCGTCGTCGCGATCTCCCTGCGGCGCACCCCGTGACCTGCTCTATTCTTGTCCGGGAGAGACAGAAAGGGGCAAATGCAATGAAATATCTGCTACTCGGCTACACCTCGGCTGCCTCCTGGGACGCCGCGACCGCCGAGGTCCCGTCCCCGGATGCGCTGGCCGCGTTCGCCGTCTACCAGAGGTTCGAGCGCGAGCTGCTCGACACCGGTGAGCTGGTCAGCACCGAGGGCCTGGGCCATCCGGCGGTCAGCACCACGGTCCGCCGGACACCGGACGCCACGATGGCGACCGACGGACCGTTCGCCGAGCTGAAGGAAGTTCTGGCCAGCTTCGCAGTGATCGACGTGGCCGACCGGGCACGGGCCGTGGAGATTGCCTCACGGATCGTGGAGGTGCTGGGCGAACCGATCGAAATTCGGCCGATCATGAGCGAGGACTTCACGGCGTGACCGGCGGAGCCTCACCCGGACCGACCCGGCCGACAGGCCACGCCGGGCCGGTGAACGGCGGCCCGGGCACGACCACCGACGTCGAGAACCTGTTGCGCGCCGAAGCACCGCAGGTGCTCGGCGCGTTGCTGCGACGCTTCGGCCGCTTCGACATGGCCGAGGACGCGGTGCAAGAAGCGCTGCTGGCGGCGAGCCGGACATGGCCGACCCAGGGCGTCCCGGAGGATCCGCGCAGCTGGCTCATCCGCATCGGCTATCGGCGTATGGTCGACGTGCTCCGCTCCGACCAGGCCCGGCGTCGACGTGAGCGGGAAGCGGGCGTGGCCGAGTTGGCCATGCAGGAAACGAACCGCAGGGCGAGCCCTCCGCAGGAGACCGACGACAGCCTCACCCTGCTGCTCCTCTGCTGTCACCCGGTGCTGAGCCACGCCTCCCAGGTGGCGCTCACACTGCGCGCGGTCGGCGGCCTGACGACCGCCGAGATCGCGCATGCCTACGGTACGTCCGAGGCCACCATGGGGACGCGGATCAGTCGCGCCAAACGGCAGCTCACCCGGGCCGGGGCCCACTTCACCGCGCCCACCGCCGCCGACCGGCCCAGCCGCGTGAGCGCGGTCATGCGGGTGCTCTATCTGATCTTCAACGAGGGTTACGCGGCTTCCGCCGGCGACGAACTCGCGCGCCTCGACCTGACCGACGAGGCGATCCGGCTGACCCGGACGCTCGTCGACGCCATGCCGGACGAGGCGGAGGCGACCGGGCTGCTGGCGCTGATGCTGCTCACCGAGTCGCGGCGCGCCGCCCGCACCGGCGAAGACGGGCGATTGCTGCCACTGGACGAGCAGGACCGGACGCGATGGAACCGTGGCCTCATCCGGGAGGGCACCGAGCTGATCGACAAGGTCTGGAACCGGGGCGAGACCGGACCGTACCAGCTCCAGGCGGCCATCGCGGCCCTGCACGCCGCCGCTGCGGCACCGCAGCACACGGACTGGCCGCAGATCGCCATGCTGTATCTCTGGCTCGAGCGCCTCACCCCGACCGCGCCGGTGCGACTGAGCCGGGTGGTCGCCGTGGCCCAAGCCTTCGGACCGGCCCGGGGTCTGGCGCTGCTCGACGACCTCAACCGGCGCCACGGACTGGACCAGGACCCTCTCACCCGGCGACGCGAGCGTGCGGTGCGCGCCCATCTGGTGCAGATGACCGGCGACACGGCCGGAGCCGCGACGCTGTACCGCGAGGCGGCGAGCCTGTCCGACAACCAGGTGGAGCGGCGCTACCTGCTCGGCGAAGCC
This sequence comes from Streptomyces sp. CNH287, assembly GCF_000424825.1. Taxonomy (NCBI): domain Bacteria; kingdom Bacillati; phylum Actinomycetota; class Actinomycetes; order Kitasatosporales; family Streptomycetaceae; genus Streptomyces; species Streptomyces sp. CNH287. The sequence continues at coordinate 38,442 of NZ_AUKQ01000011.1, forward strand.
GACCGCCTCACCTGACCGGCCCACGCCGGGTGCCGGGCCGCTGCCGGCGCCCAGGCACCAGGCCACCGGCCGCCGCCACCTCGTCGGCGCAGATCGGTGTGGGTGGCGTGGGACGAAACGGGTCGGATCATGGCGTGGCCCCGTCGGGTTCGGCGTGGGAGACGTCTGCGGTGGTGCGGTCGAAGGCGGCGGTGGCCGAGGCGTACGCGGCACCTGGTCCTTGGGCTCGGGTGACGATCGTGTCGTGCCGGACGCGGACCGCGTACTCGATGGCGTCATCGGCGTCGGGAACGGCCCCAGGCCCGGCGCGTGGTGGCTGCGTTGGCCGAAAGCCCAGGTAGGCCCAGTGCAACTGGCTTTCGGCCGCCTTGCGACCGGGCTCGGTCTCCGGGGACCCGGGACAACAGCCGGGACGTCGCGGGTGAAACGGGCCCTGCGTCCCCCGGGCCCGCAGGGCCCGGGGGACGCACCAGCACGCCTCGCTACAGGCAAACCCCGCCTGACGCGGCGCTATCGGACGTGCCGCGCCGGGCCCACCTCCAGCCAGGTGTAGCGGTCCGCGGGGAGGTTCCGGTCGCGGATCTTGAAGGTCGTCTCCAGCAGCATCCCCGTCTTGGGATCGACGATGTAGCGGTCCGTGGACCAGTACGTCTCCGGCTTGTCCGAGCCCTCGGCGACCGACGTCTTGCGGCTGGTCTCCAGCGCGACCCCCGAGCGGCCCTTGCTGTCCTTCGTGGCACCGAGGAGCTTCACGCCGGGGACGTCCGCGAGGATCCGGAAGAGCGCCGCGCGCAGTCGAGGACCTGCGGGCGAGTCCTCCAGCATGGCCGTGACCTCGTGGAGCCGCGCGGTGGCGTCCTTCGAGAAGCGGGACGTGAGGGCCTTCTCGTCGGTGGGCAGCTTGCTGAGCTGGGGCCAGGTCAGGAACTCGTCGCCCACCAGCCACTTCTTGAGCTTGCCCCCCTGGCCGACCGGGGTCGCGTGGACCGTGCCGTCCGCGTCGACCTGCCAGATACGGCCCTTTCGGTCGAAGTAGTTCGTCTCCGTGCGCCTCCCGTCGTCCTGATTGACCGTCTCGAACCGCACCTTCCAGTACGGGGCCTGCGACGCGTGGCCCTCGGCCGCGACCTCCGCCATCTCGTCCAGGAACTCACTGGCCGAGGCCGTCGCCGCGGGCTCGCTGCCGAGGTCGAGGACCGGGTACGCCACGGCTCCCACCGCGATCGCGGCCACCGCGGCGGCGGCCACGTACAGCCTGCGGCGGCGCGGCGGCGCCCCGGCGTGCAACGGCACGGCGGCTGCCGGGGGCGGTGCCGTCCCGTGCCGTGTCCGGAGGCTCGCCTCATCCTGTGCCGCGGCGGCCACCGCGGCCTGCGCGGCGGCGACCACCCCGGGCGCGGGCGCGGCCACGGCGCCGGCCGCGACCAGTTCCGCGGCACCGGGGAAGTCGAGGAGACCGGCCTCATCCGGGACCTCGGGGCGCGCCGGGTGCTCGGCGCCGCCGCCTGTGTGCTTCGTACGTTCGCTCATACCAGGTCTCCTGTCATCTTGAGGGGAAGGCCCACGCGCAGCCGGGCCCGGGCGCGGTGCAGGCGCGAGCGGGCCGTACCCGCAGGGATACCGATCACCGAGGCCGCCTCACTGGGTGTCAGCTGCTCCCATGCGACGAGCAGCATCAACTCCCCTTCCTCCGGCGGTAGTTGCCGGAGAAGCTGGCGCAGCCGCGGCGCGACGGCCGCCGCGTCGAGCCGCTCGTCCACGGCCTCCCACGGGTCGTCACGGTCACCCTCGTGCGGCCCTGGGCGCTGCCGCTCGGTCCGCCGCCAGTGCGCGGACAGGATGTTTCTGGCCACGCCGAACAGCCAGGCCCGCGCGGGCCCCCGGTCCGGGTCGAAGCCGTGCCGTGCGGTGTACGCCTGGAGCCATGCCTCGGACAGCAGGTCGTCCGCGGCGTGGGGCGCGCGGCGGGCGAAGTAGCCGTGCAGCGCCGCCGAGTGGCGCCGTACCAGCGGCTCGAAGGCCGCGGCGTCGCGCCTGGCCCGAGCGAGCAGCTCCTCGTCCGTCGCGTTGCCGCCTGTTTCGGGGCCGTCCCGTTCGTTCGGAGTCACGAGCCCTCCCTCTCCGACCGCCGGTCGACGGTCTCACCCCTCACTTGGCGGCAGCGCGCCGAAGCGTTCGCGGTCCTGGGCGGGGACATCAACTACGCGCCGGCCTCCACCAGGCACCCGCTCCCGGGCTTCTCCGAGATGAGGCCGTACAAGCTGGGCTCGCGCACGCTCCTGCGGGACGGCGTCGCCTGGCATGGTGCAGTCGGGTAGGGGAGCTCCGAATGCTCGGAGCGCGCCACGCTCTCTTTTGGTGCGGTTCGACAACAGGCGCGCGGTCTTGGCCTGCGAAGGTTCGGCTTCCGAAGGGCACGGTAGCGGTCGGCCGATACTGCTCGTAGGCCCGGAGCGGCCGGTCTGGCATCCGCGCGTTGCGGAGCATGCCGCGGTCCGGGGCCGCTCCGCAGGCGCGTCGGTACGCCGTCGAGCGAACGCGGGTGCACGGCCCCACGCGGTCTCTGTCGGTGGCCGCCGCTACCATCCCCGGATGCTCCCCGCAGATGCCGAACGCGCGGCCCAACGCGTCCTCACCGATCCCGCCCGGCTGGTGCACGACGCCCCCGCTGACATCATTCCGCTGCTGCGCCACGCGCGCGGCGGCCCTGCCCTCCTGGCCGCAGCGGTCTACCGCACCTCCCTCCAACGCCACCGCCGGGTCGACCCCGCGCGGCGCGCACAGGCGCTCGCGCTCGATGCCGCGCGCTGGGGTGCCGACGACCTCGCGCGTGCTCTGGCCGCCGTGCCGACCAGCTCCGCGTACGAAGGCACCGCCGTCGACTGGAACACCGGGACGCCGCCCAACGACCGCCTCGTCCGGCGGTTCTCCGGCCGCACCGATCACGTGGCGGCGGTGGCGACCGCGGACCTCGACGGCCGCGCCGTCATCGTCACCGGCAGCTACGTCAGAGACAGCGTGCGCGTGTGGGACCCTGCCACCGGAACCGAACTGCGCGCCCCCCTGGCAGCCTGCCCCACTGCCCTGGCCACCACCGTGCTGGATGGCCGGCCCGTCATCGTCACGGGTGAACTGCGCGGTGGCATCCGCCGGTTCGATTTGGCCACGGGCGTGGAGATCGGCGTCGCCCTGCCCGCACACGGCAACTCCCACGCGATCGTCGTCACGGAGCTGGGCGGCCGCCGCGTGGCAGTGAGCTGCGCCTACCCGTCCGACGCCGTCCAGGTGTGGGACCTCGCCTCGGGAGCACGCGTCGGCGAGCCGCTCGACGGCCACACCGAGCTGGTGAAAAGCGCCGATGTGGCCGAGGTCGACGGCCGTGCAGTGCTCGTCACTGCCAGCATGGACCGCACCGTGCGCCTGTGGGACCTCGCCGGTGGCACGCAGCTCGGCGAGCCCCTGGACTGCGTCAGCAACGCCGTCGCGACGACCGTCCTCGACGGCCGTCCCGTGGCGGTCACCGGCGGCGGCCCTGGAGGCGGGCTGCTCGTGTGGGACCTTGCCGAACGCGTCCCCGTGGGCGCGCCGCTGCACGGCCATCGCCTGGGCCCCGCCGCCATAGCCATCACCCAGGCCGAGGGCCGGCCGGTCGCCGTCAGCGCCGGCTTCGACCACACCGTCCGGCTCTGGGACCTCGCCGAGGGGGTCCAGCTCGGTGCCGCGCTCACCGACCACACCAAGGCGGTCACCTGCGTCGCGGTCACGGAGCTGGAGGGGCGTCCCGTCGCGGTCACCGCGAGCAGCGACGACAGCGTGCTGCTGTGGGACGTCTCTTTGCGGGGCCCCGCCCGGCCGCGAGGGGAAGCACGGGAGGGCCGCCCGGCGTGGCGTCCGGACTGGGCCACGGGCTCCGATCTCAGTGAGCGCGCGCTGACGTCATTCTCCGGGACGGCGAACGCGCTGGCGTCCGGGTCCCTCCACGGCCGTCCCCTCGTGGTGTCCGGCGGCGACCGCGAATTGCGGGTGCTCGACCTCGCTACGGGGGAACCGGCCGGGCCGCCCCTGACCGGTCACAGCGAAGCGGTGAATGCGGTGGCAGTCACCGAGCTGGACGGGCGGACCATCGCCGTGAGCGCCTCCGCCGACACCACGGTGCGCCTGTGGGATCTCGCCGGAGGCGACCGGATCGGCGAGCCGCTCAAGGGGCACACCCGGGCGGTGCAGGCGGTGGCCGTCGCCGAGGTCGACGGGCGCACCATCGCCGTCACCGGCGGGCGCGACACCACCGTGCGGCTGTGGGACCTCGCCGAGCGCGCCCAGATCGGCGAGCCGCTGACCGGCCACACCACCGCGGTCAGCGCCATCGCCGTCACCGAACTCGCCGGCCGCCAAGTCGCCCTCACCGCGGGCGGAGCCTTCCCCCACAAGGACACCGCAGTGCGGTTGTGGGACCTGGCCACCCGGGAACCGCTGGGCGACCCACTCGACGCCGGCACGAGCGAGGTCCTCGATATCGCCGCGGCGATGCTGGACGGCCGGCCCGTCGCCGTCGTCGTGGCCCGGGACGAGGACGCCGTCGTGTGGGACCTCACTACGCGCACCGAGATCCGCCGCCTGCCGACCGCGCGCCACCGGCCCCAGGCCGTCGCCGTCGCCCGGATGGACGGGCGCGCCGTGGTCGTCATCGGCGACGGTACCGGCGAGATACTGGGCGGCACAGTGCGCCTGTGGGACCTCGCCACCGGCGAGCCGATCGGTGAGCCCCTGGCCACCGATCCCACCACGGCAGTGACGACCGCCGAGATCGACGGCCGCCCGGTGGCGGTCACCGGAGGGGACGGCTCCCCCGTGCGCGTGTGGGACCTGTCGCGGAACGCGCCGATTCCGGCCCGCCCCCGCGCCGGACAACTCGGCGGGCTGGTCGCGGCCGGGCTGACCGAGCTCGACGGCCGTCCCGTCGCGGTCACCGGGGCCCATATCGGGGGCACCGTGCGCACGTGGGATCTCGACAGTGGCGAGCACGCCGGCGCCCCCATCGACGTGGGCTACCTCAGCGACCTGGCGGTCACCGAGATCGACGGCCGCCCCGCCGTCGTCCTCAGCCCGAACAACGACTTCGGCGCCTGGGACCTCGCCACCGGCGAGGAGCTGCTGCGCTACCCGACCGACCACGTCGCCGAGGTGCTCGCGATCGCGGTGGCGCGCGACCGCGACCGGCAGCTGGTCATCACCGGGACCTGGGACAACGCGGTCTCCGCGCATGTCCTGGGAACCGGGGCCCGGGCCGGGCGGCGCAGGACGACCCTGCACGGTGACCCCGTCCGCGCCGCCGCCGTCGCCGAGGACGGCCAGGGCCGTCCGGTCGCGATCACCGCGGGCGGCTCGGTGTCGGCCGAGGCGAACGTGTGGCAGGCGCGCAACGGCCGCCAGGTGTGCTGGGCGGACGCGGGCCACACCGACGACGTGAACGCAGTCGCCACGCTGCCCCTCAACGGCCGGACGGTGGCGGTCACGGCGGGCCGCGACAAGGCGGTGTGCGTGTGGGGCATCGACGACGGCGAGGCCGTGCTGCCGCCCCTGCGCGGCCATACCGGATACGTCAACGCGGTGGCGGCGGCCGTTGTCGACGGCCGGCCGACCGTGGTCTCGGGTGGCGACGACCGCACCGTCCGGGTGTGGGACCTCGCCGGCGCGCACCCGGCCGGTGACCAGCTCGTCTTCCCGCACCCGGTGACGGCGCTCGCTCTCAGCCCCCAGGGGCGCATGGTCGTGTGCTTCGGCGGCGACGTCGCGGTGTTCACCCGGCTCCCCGCGGCGGCGCGGGAGTGAGCGCGCGGGAGTGAGCGTGCGGGGCGGGCGCGGACCCGGGCCGAGCGGGAGCGACCAGCGCGCCGGACTACTCGGCCGATCAGGCGACGCAGGTGATGGCCGTGCCAGGGCGGCTGGCGGGTCGAACGTTGCCTGAGGCGGCGCTGGGCGGCGAAGCGGCCCCGCTCGGGCCGGGCATCAGCCTGCGGGCTGGCGGCTTGTGTGCTGGGGCTTGCGGGGCATTCGGCGGGTCCCGCAAGTGACCCCGCACGGTCCGCCCGTCGCTCCTGCGACCCTCCTGGCCCGGGGAACTGCCCGTCGCCGGGGTCGCGTCCCTGCGTCCGCTCCGTACGCGTCGCCGCTGCGGAACGTCAGGCTGCGGACGGCGCGTTCGCCCCGGTGGGCCTCCCGCCCGTGCCGGCAGCGGCAGTTGCCGGGGACGAGGGGTGTGGTCCGCCTCGCCGGTCAGGGGGTGTCGCTGCGGGCGGGGGCCCGGGAGAAGGTACGGGTGCTGGGGACGAGGGCGGCGGCGGCCGGTGCCGTGAAGCAGACGACCGCGCAGCCCGCGAGGACCGGCCTGGTCCCGAAGGCGTCGACGGCGGGGGCGATGAGGGCGAGGCCGACCGGGGCGAGGCCGTAGGAGAGCAGGAAGTCCAGGGAGGAGACCCGGGCCAGTCTGTCCGGGGCGACTTCGCGCTGGGCGGCGGTGAACCAGGGCACCTGGAACAGTTCGACGCCGATGCCCGCGACGGCGTAGGCGGCCAGCACGACGGCCGGGTGCACGGGGAACACGAGGCTGAGCGGGGCGAATCCGTAGGCGGCGAGCCCGGCCAGGGCGGCCCGGCCGGGGGAGCGGGGGCGCCAGCGGGCGATGAGCAGCGCACCGGTCAGCGCTCCGCCGGTGTAGGCGGTCATGGCGCCCGCCAGGACGACCTCGGTGCCGTACTCGTCCCTGCTGATCAGGGGGAGTGCGACGCCGGTCGCGGAGTAGCCGGTGGCGATGACGGCGGTCAGCGCGCCCAGTCCGGCGAGAAACCAGGGGTGCCTGCGGGCCTCGCGGACTCCCTCGGCGAACTCGGCCCACAGGGACGCCCGGCCCGTACCGGCCGGGGCCGTGTTGTGCGCGGCTCCTGGCCGTGCGTCGGGTGCGGGAACGCAGGCCGCTACCAGCCAGAGCAGTCCGATGCCCACCAGCAGGGCCCGGATGTCCAGGAAGACGGCGAGCAGGGCGGCCAGTGAGGGTCCCACGAGGGTGGTGACCCGCACCGCCAGGGTCATGGCGGCGTTGGCCTGCTGCCTGCGGTCGGCGTCGACCACCTCGGCGGTCAGGGCCTGGAAGGCGGGTCGGCAGGCGCCCTGGCCGGCTCCGGCCACCGCGGTGGCCGTCACCATCAGCAGCACGGAACGGTCCAGGCCGACGGCGATCACCGGGGCCGCGGCTGCGGAGGCGAGCCCCGCCCACAGCACGACGCCCCGGCGGGAGTGCCGGTCGGCCAGCACTCCGGCCACGGGCACCGCGGCGATGAATCCGATCGTCCGCGCCGCGAGCAGCAGGCCGAGTCCGGTGGCGGTGAGGGTCCGGTCGAGGACCGCGAGGCCGAGGACGAAGGGCAGGGCCCAGGTGGCCAGGCCCGATGCGGTGGCGCCCGTCCAGAGGCGGAGGAAGGGCGGATGGAGCAGGATCGAACGCTGCTCGAGGGGCGGGGACCCGGCGGAGGCGGGAGGGGCGGAGGGGGCGGGCACGTGGGGCGTACTCCTGTCCTGTCGGGGATGACGGATCGGACGCGAACGGGCCGCAACGTCCCTGCCTGGCAGTGGGGTTGTGCGACGGGAGCGGTCGTGGCGCACGGCGGGCAGCGTAGCGGCGGCAACGCACTATCGCAATGATAATCATTTCCATTAGAGTGCGACCGGTCACCCCTCGTGCAGCCGTGCTAGGTTCCCGTACATGAATATGATTTCCATTAGCGAGAGGGTGTGAAGGTGCCGCACACGACTCCGCCCCCGGTCTCCGCGCCCTCGGCCGACGGGGACGCGGTCGGCCCGGCCGGGGAGCCGGAGTCCCGGGCCGCGGCGGCCGTGCCGGGTCGGCCAGCGCCCCGGAAAGCGCTGCTGCTCAGCTGCGGGGTGCTGGCCGCCGTCCTGCTCGTGTCCGTCGTCGTCGCCATCGGACTCGGCCCCGCGGTCGTCACCCCGGCGGAGACCGCTCGCCACCTGTGGGCGGCTCTCAGTGGAGGGCGCATCGGCTCCGACGAGGTGACGACGTATCAGATCATCTGGCAGATCCGCACACCGCGCGTGCTGCTGGCGGCGCTCGTAGGAGCCGGGCTGAGCGCGACAGGAGTGGCGATCCAGGCCATGGTGCGCAACGCGCTGGCCGACCCCTTCGTCCTCGGCGTCTCCTCGGGCGCCTCCGTGGGCGCCGTCGGGGTCACCGTCACCGGAGGGCTCGCGGTGCTCGGCATCTACGCCGTCTCCGTCGGCGCCTTCCTCGGCGCGCTTGTCGCCTCGCTCCTGGTGTACGCGGCTGCCTCCCGCAGGGGTGCGCTGTCACCGCTGCGCCTCGTACTGACGGGCGTGGCCATGTCGCTGGGCTCAGGCTGTCATGAGCCTGATCATCTACTCCGCGCCGGACGGCGAGGCGACGAGCATGGTCCTGTACTGGACCATGGGCAGCTTCGGCGCCGCGGCCTGGGGCGCGTTGCCCGTCGTCTCCCTCGTGGTGCTGGGCGGTCTCGCGGTCCTGTACCGCTACGGACGGGCGCTGGACGTCCTCTCCCTCGGCGATGAGACCGCCGCGAGCCTGGGCTTCGATCCCGAGCGGCACCGCAAGGTGCTGCTGGTGCTCGTCTCGCTCGTCACGGGCGTCATGGTCGCCGTCAGCGGCGCCATCGCCTTCGTCGGACTCGTCATGCCCCACGTGGTGCGGATGGTCACCGGCGCCACCCACGCCCGCGTGCTCGCCGTGGCCCCGCTGGTCGGAGCGATCTTCATGGTGTGGGTCGATCTGGCGGCGCGAACCCTGGTCGCCCCGCGCGAGCTGCCGCTCGGGGTCATCACCGCACTCGTGGGGGTGCCGGTCTTCATCGCCTTGATGCGCCGCAGGGGCTACACGTTCGGAGGGCGCTGAGGTGAACCTGGGACTCGAAGAACTCTCCGTGGTGACGGACGGCACAAGTCTCGTACGCGGGCTGTCCCTGGAAGTGCCGGACGGCCAGGTCGTGGGGCTCGTGGGGCCCAACGGAAGCGGCAAGTCCACCGCGCTGCGGTGCGTGTACCGGGCGCTGCGGCCCAGTTCGGGAACGGTCCGGGTGGGCGAGCACGACCTGACCCGGCTCCCGATGCGCGAGAGCGCACGGACCGTGGCGGCCATGACCCAGGACGGCGGCGTCGACTTCGACTTCACGGTCGAGGAGGTCGTCGCCCTCGGACGCGCGCCCCACCTCCGTGGGAACCAGGCACTCAGTGGCCGGGAACGCGACCTGTGCGAACGGGCGATGGACCAGCTCGACCTCCGGCACCTCGCGCACCGGGGCGTGCTGACGCTCTCGGGCGGCGAGCGCCAGCGCGTCCTGCTGGCCCGTGCGCTCGTGCAGGAACCGGAGATCCTCGTCCTGGACGAGCCGACCAACCATCTGGACGTCCGCCACCAGGTCGACCTGCTCTCGCTCCTGCGCGGGTCGGGGCTCACCGTCCTCGTCGTCCTGCACGACCTCAACCTCGCCGCGGCGGCCTGCGACCGGCTCGGCGTGCTCTCCCAGGGCCGGCTGGTCGCCTCCGGCACGCCCGCGGACGTCCTCACGGCACAGCTCGTCGGTGACGTCTTCGGCGTCAGGGCCACCGTCGTCCCGCACCCGCTGACCGGCGATCCCCAGCTCCTGTACTCGCTCAACTCCAACCGCTGAGAGGCTGCTTACGCATGCGAACACCCCGAACCCCCGCCACGGTCCGCCGGCCCGCCGCCCTCTGCTCCGCCCTGGCGGCCGCCCTGGTGCTCAGCGGCTGCGGCGCCGAGGTCGCGTCGGACGCCGAGGCCTCCGGCAAGGTCACCGTCAAGCGGTGCGGTGAACCGGTGCGGTACACGGTGCCCGAGCGGGCCGTCGCCTACGAAGGCGGCAGCGCGGACAAGCTGTTCGCCCTCGGCCTGACGGAGCACGTGCACGGCTACGTGATGCCTCCCGCGAACCCGCCGGTGAGCGAGTCCCCGTGGGCGTCCGAGTACGCGAAGGTGAAGATGCTCAGCGACGACCTCCTGAACAAGGAACTCGTGGTCGAGGCCGAGTCCGACTTCGTCGTGGCGGGCTGGAACTCCGGCTTCAAGGACGAGCGGGGCATTACGCCCGAGATCCTGGACAAGCTCGGCATCCAGAGCTTCATGCACACCGAGAGCTGCTTCAACTATCCCGGCCACCCCCAGAAGATGCGCCCCTTCGACGCTCTCTACACCGACCTTGAACGGCTCGGCAGGATCTTCCGGGTCGAGCAGAAGGCCACGGAGGTCGTCGACGGGTTGAAGAAGCGCGCAGCGGAGGTCGAGGCCAAGGCCCCTCAGGGCGATCCGGTGCCCGTCTTCCTCTACGACTCCGGCACCGACCAGCCGTTCACCGCGGGCAACCAGGTGCCCCCCGACGACATCATCAGGACGGCGGGCGGCAGGAACGTCTTCGACGGGCTCGACGAGCGCTGGACCCAGGTCAACTGGGAGTCCGTCGCCGAGGCCGAGCCCGAAGTCGTCGTCATCCTCGACTACGGCGACCTGCCCGCCGAGAAGAAGATCGACTTCCTGAAGAAATCCCCGCGCACCAGGGAACTTCCGGCCGTGCGGAAGGACAACTTCTTCATGCTCGACTACAACGAGGGCATCAGCGGGCCCCGCAACATCGACGGCCTGGAGAAGTTCGCCGCCTACCTGCGCGAACTCAAGGGCTGAGCCACCTCGCGCCACGGCCTGCCCGCAGGGCGGCACCCTGCGGGGACGACGGCTGCCGAGGGCGGTCCTCGCGGGGTGCGGAGACTGTGCCACGATCATCAACCACGTGTGTGCACAGGAGGGTTCGATCAGGTGAGTCCACACGAAGACCTCTTCAGGCCGCTGCCGGAACTCCTTCGGGAACACGCCCGGCACGCCAACGACAAGACCGCCTTCGAGGACCGCCGCTCCCGTCTGACCTACGGGGAGCTGGAAGAGCGGACCGGACACCTGGCCGGACATCTGGCGCGGCTCGCCCCGGCTCGCGGTGCGCGCGTGGCCATTCTCCTCGACAACCGGGTAGAGGCGGTCGAGAGCCTGCTCGCCGTCACCCGGGCGAGCGCGGTGGGCGTTCCGCTGGACCCCGCGTCCTCCGAGGCCGAACTGGCCCACCTGCTGGACGACAGCGGCGCCCAGGTGATCATCACCGACCGTCCGCACCTGGCGCGCCTGCGGCCGCTGTTGGCACGGCACCCGCGGCTGACCGTGGTGGCGGCCGAGGACGGAGCCGGCGCGGTGCACCGCGGCCCCGGCGAGCCGCGGGCGGAGGGCGTCCTGAGCTACGAGGACCTGGCGGGCACCCAGCCGTCCGCTCCGGCCCCGGACGATCTCGGGCTGGACGAGGTGGCCTGGCTGCTCTACTCCTCCGGCTCCACCGGCACCCCCAAGGGCGTTCTCTCCACCCAGCGCAACCGTCTGGCGCCGGTCGCCGCGGGCTTCGTCGGCGTCCTCGGCCTGTCGCGGCACGACCGCCTGCTGTGGCCGCTTCCCCTGCACCACGCCATGAGCCAGGTGCTCTGCGCCGTCGCGGTGACCGCGACCGGTGCGAGCGCCCGTATCCTGCCCCGGTTCTCCGTCACGGAGGTGCTCGCGGAACTGCGCCGTACGGACGCGCCGTACACCCTCGTCGGCGGGGTGCCGACGACGTACGCCGAACTGCTCGACGCGGTACGCGGCCAGGAGAGCGAGGGGCTGGGCACGCCCGCGCTGCGTGCCTGCCTCAGCGGGGGTGCGCCGGCCGGCGCCGTCTTCCGGCAATCCTTCGAGGAGGCCTGCCGGGTCCCCTTCCACGAGCACTACGGCAGCACCGAGGCGGGCCCGGTCACCATGCCCGCACCGGGTGACGGCACGCCGGGCGACTCCTGCGGCCCCGTGGTACCGGGCACCCGGGTGCGCGTCGGCGGCGGCAGTGACGGAAGCGACGTGGGCGAGGGCGAGCTGTGGGTCAGCGGGCCGGGGGTGATGGCCGGCTACCACCGCATGCCCGAGGCCACCGCCGAGGTGCTGCACGAGGGCTGGTACCGCACGGGCGACCTGGCCCGGATCGACGCCTCCGGCGAACTCGTCATCACGGGCCGGGCCGGTGACCTGATCGTCCGCGGCGGGGAGAACATCCACCCCGCCGAGGTGGAGGCGGTGCTGCGGCAGCTGCCGGAGATCGCGGACGCCGCCGTGGCCGGACGCCCGCACCCCCTGCTCGGCGAGGTGCCGGTCGCCTACCTGGTCCCCCGCCCCGGCGGTTCACTCGACCGGAAGCTGATCCTCGCCGCCTGCCGGCGGCAGCTCTCGCTGTTCCGGGTTCCCGCCGATCTGTACGAGGTGGCCCGGATTCCGCGCACCGCCTCCGGGAAGGTCCGGCGGCACGCGCTGAGGAGCGAACCCGCGCGGCTCCTGGAAGCGGCGACCGCGCCGCAGGCGGACCTCCCGGCCGCGGACGCGCTGGCCCTGGTACGGGCCGAGGCCGCGGCAGTGCTCGGCTGCACGGCCGACGAGGTGGAGCCCGGCACAGCCCTCCGGGACCTGGGCATGGACTCGATGACGTCGACGGCGCTGCGCGAGCGCCTGTCCGCGGCGACGGGGCTCTCCCTCTCCGAGGCCGTCGCCTTCGACTTCCCGACGGCCGCCGCACTGGCCGCGCATCTGCGGGCGCGCGGCGTCGCGGAGCCGGCCGGCACCCCGCTCGCGCGACGAGAAGCGCCCCGTGCCGACGACGACCCCGTGGTGATCGTGGGGATGGCCTGCCGCTATCCCGGTGGCGTGACCTCGCCCGAGCAGCTGTGGCAGCTGGTGACCGGCGGGGTGGACGCCATCGGCCCCTTCCCCACCGACCGGGGCTGGGACACGGAGGGGCTGTTCGACCCGGACCCCGGGCGGGCCGGGCGGACCTACGTACGCGAGGGCGGCTTCCTCACCGGGGTGGACCGCTTCGACGCGGCCTTCTTCGGCATCTCCCCGCGTGAGGCGCTGGCCATGGACCCGCAGCACCGGCTGCTGCTGGAGGTGGCCTGGGAGGCTTTCGAACACGCCGGTGTCGACCCCCGCACCGTGCGCGGCTCGGCCACGGGTGTGTACGCCGGAGTCATGTACAGCGACTACGCGGGCCGCTTCGCGGTCACACCGGAGCGGGTCGAGGGGTACCTGGGCATCGGCAACGCCGGGAGCGTCGCCTCGGGCCGCGTCGCCTACACCCTGGGTCTGGAGGGACCGGCGCTCACCGTGGACACCGCCTGCTCGTCGTCCCTGGTGACCCTGCACCTGGCTGCCCAGGCGCTGCGCAGGGGCGAATGCACCCTCGCGCTGGCCGGCGGTGTCACGGTCATGTCGGGGCCGTCCTCGTTCGTCGAGTTCAGCCGGCAGCGCGCGCTGGCCCCGGACGGGCGCTGCAAGGCGTTCGGAGCCTCGGCCGACGGCACGGGATGGGCGGAGGGCGCCGGCATGCTCCTGCTGAGCCGCCTGTCCGAGGCACGCCGCGCCGGACATCCGGTGCTGGCCGTGGTGCCGGGCTCCGCGGTGAACCAGGACGGGGCGAGCAACGGCCTGACGGCCCCGCACGGACCGGCGCAGCAGCGGGTGATCCGGCAGGCGCTCGGCGACGCGGGGCTGACGCCCGGGGAGATCGACGCCGTCGAGGCGCACGGCACGGGAACGCAGCTGGGCGACGTCATCGAGGCGGAGGCGTTCCTCGCGACGTACGGGCGGGAGGCGCGGGAGCGTCCGCTGTATCTCGGCTCGGTCAAGTCGAACATCGGTCACACGCAGGCCGCCGCGGGCGTGGCCGGTGTCATCAAGACGGTGCAGGCGATGGCGCACGGTGTGCTGCCCCGTACGCTGCACGCCGAGGCACCGACCCCACGGGTCGACTGGTCCTCGGGGACGGTGTCGCTGCTGTCCCAGGCCGTGGAGTGGCCCCGGACGGGCCGCCCACGCCGGGCGGGGGTGTCCTCCTTCGGGATCAGCGGCACCAACGCGCACGTGATCCTCGAACAGGCACCGGCCCAGGACGCGCCTGCCGGCGCCCGGCCCGCGCGGCCGGTACGGACAGCGGCGCCGCCCCCGGTGCCGTTCCCCGTGTCGGCCCGGAGCGCCCCGGGGCTGCGCGCGCAGGCCCGACGGCTGCACGACCACGTGGCTGCCGACCCCGGCGCGGACCTGGTGGACCTCGGCTGGTCGCTGGCCACGACCCGTACCGCTTTCGAGCACCGTGCCGTGGCGGTGGCCGCGGACCGCGAGGAACTGCTCACCTGCCTGCGGGCGGTGGCCGAGGGAGTGGACCGGCCGGGTGTGCGTAGCAGCGGCCCCCGCCAGAGGGGCCCGCTCGTCCTCCTCTTCACCGGGCAGGGCAGCCAACGGCTGGGCATGGGAGGCGAGTTGTACGGCCTGCGCGCCCAATATCCCGCCTTCGCTGAGTCGTTCGACGAGACCTGCGCGCTCTTCGACACGCTGCTGCCGACGCCCTTGCGGGAGGTGGTGCTCGCCGGCAGCGGTTCACCGCAGGGCGCGCTCCTGCACGGGACGCGGTACGCGCAGCCGGCGCTTTTCGCCCTGGAGACGGCCCTGTTCCGGCTGCTCGAATCCTGGGGTGTGCGTCCCGACCTGGTGGCGGGACACTCCATCGGCGAGATCACCGCCGCACACGCCGCCGGGGTGCTGTCCCTCGCGGACGCCTGCACCCTGGTGGCGGCACGCGGCCGGCTGATGGGGGACCTCCCCGCGGGCGGCGCCATGGCCGCCGTGCAGGCCGGTGAGGACGAGATGGCCGCCTACCTGGCGAACGGGCCCCGGGCGGTGGACCTCGCCGCCGTCAACGGGCCCTCCTCCGTCGTCCTCTCGGGGGACGAGGCGGCGGTGACAGAAGCGGTGGCGCACTGGGACGGGCGGGGCCGGGCCACTTCGCCGCTGCGAGTGAGCCATGCCTTCCACTCCGCGCGGATGGAGCCGATGCTCGCCGCGCTCGCGCCGGTGGCGCGGGGACTCTCCTACTCCCGGCCGAAGCTGCCCCTGGTGATGTCCCTGGCGGGCCGGACCGCCACGGACGAGGAGCTGTGCTCGCCGGACTTCTGGGTGGACCACGTACGCCGCCCGGTCCGCTTCGCCGACGCGATGACCTGCCTGCGGCAGCGGGGGGCGACGCACTACGTGGAAGTGGGCCCGGAGGCCGTGCTCACGGGCCTGGCGCGGACCGCTCTCGCCGCACCGCCCCCGGCACCGGCGGACCCGGCCGCCCCCGGCGCCCCCGCGCCGCTGGCCGTGCCGACGCTGCGCGGCCCGGAGCGGGAGGCGGAGGCCCTGCTGGCCACGGTGGCCGCGCTCCACGCCAGCGGCGTGCCGGTGGACTGGCGGGGGGTGTTCGCCGGACGCGGCGCCCGGCGCACCTCGCTGCCCACGTACGCGTTCCAGCGCCGCCGGTACTGGCTCGACGCCGATCCGCCGCCCCAGCCGAGGGCGGCCCCCGGGGCGGACGCGATCCCGGACTCCGTCCTTCCGCTGCACCCCTTCCTCCGTTCGGCCACGCCGACGGCGGACGACGGCGGCCTGCTGCTGAGCGGGACGCTCTCGCTGCGCGACCACCCCTGGCTGGCCGACCACGCGGTCGCGGACACCGTGCTGCTGCCCGCGACCGCGTTCGTCGACATGGCCCTGCACGCGGGCGGGCTGACCGGGGCGCCCGTCCTGGACGAACTCACCCTGACCGCACCCCTGCCGCTGTTGCCGGACGAGACCGTCGAGGTACAGGTGAAGGTGGCGGGAGCGGACCGGAGCGGCAGGCGGGCGGTGGTCTGCTACGCCCGCCCGCGCACCGTGGCAGACGGCCGGTCCTGGCGGCAGCACGCCGCCGGGACGCTCGCACCGGAGCAGCCGTCCGACAGCCGGGTACAGGAGGCAGACCGCCCCTGGCCGCCGCCGGGCGCCGTCCCGGTGACCCTGGACGCCGGCCCCGGGGAGGGGCCCGGCCTGTACGCGCGCCTGGCTCGCGGCGGACTGCGCTACGGTCCCGCCTTCCGCGGTCTGCACGCCGCCTGGCGCCTCGGCGACGAGGTGTACGCCGAGGTCGCGGTCCCCGAGGCCGCCACAACCCTGCCACCCGCGCAGGGCGCGCCCCGATTCCCCCTCCATCCCGCTCTGCTGGACGCGGCGCTGCACGCAGTGGCGCTCGGTGGCCTCCTGGCGCGGGAGGCGGCGGGAGAGAGGGAGGAGGGCGACGGTGCGGTGTCACTGCCGTTCGCCTTCGGCGGTGTGCGGCTGCACGCCTCCGGTGCGCGGCGCCTGCGGGTGCGGATGTCTCCCGGGCGCGACGGCCGGGCCCAGCTGGAGCTGGCCGACCACGCGGGCGCGCCCGTCGCGGCGGTCCGTTCGCTGGCTCTGCGGCCCTTCCCACGGCACGGACGGCACGGGTCGAGTACGGCGGACACGCCGGACGACTGCCTCTTCCGTACGGACTGGGTACGCGCCCTGCCGGGCGGACCCGCAGTTTCGCCGGTGCCCTCGTGGGGAGTTCTGGGCGAAGCCGGTTCCCCGGTGCGGGAGGTACTGCTTCCTCCCGGCTCCCCGGTCCCGGTGTACGCGGACACGGCGGCGGCGGGCGCGGAAGCCCCGGCCGTCGTCGTCGCCCCCTGCCCGCCCCCGTCCGGCGCGGGCGGTGCCGACGGCGCCGCCGAGGTGCACCGTACGGCGGCCTGGGCGCTGGGGCTTGTGCAGGAATGGCTCGCCGAACCACGCCTCTCGCGCTCCCGCCTCGTCCTTCTCACCTCCGGCGCCGTGGCTGCGGACGCCCCGGATGGCCGGGACGTCGATGCCCCCGGTACCGGCGCGGGCACGCCCGCACCTGCCCATGCCCCGGTGTGGGGGCTCGTCCGCTCGGCGCTGCGGGAGAACCCGGGCCGCTTCGCGCTCGTCGACCTGGACGGCCACCCCGACTCCGCGCGTACGCTGCCCGCGCTGCTGGCGCGCGGGGAGCCGGAGACGGCAGTCCGGCGGGGGAGGGCGTACGTGCCCAAGCTGGTCCGCGCAACCGCCGCGGCGGACGGGCCGCCGCGGCACGGGCTGGACCCCGAGGGCACCGTCCTGGTCACGGGAGGCACCGGCTCGCTGGGCATGCTCGTCGCCCGCCACCTGGTCACCGCGTACGGTGTCCGGCACCTGCTGCTCGTCGGCCGGCGCGGACCGGACGCGCCGGGAATCCGCGAACTGTGCGCGGAACTGGGCGAGTCGGAAGCCTCGGTGACGGTCCGGGCGTGCGATGTCGCCGACCGGACGGCGCTCGCCGCCCTGCTGGACGCGATACCGGCAGCACACCCGCTGACGGGAGTGGTGCACAGCGCGGGCGTCCTGGACGACGGGATCGTCCCGGTGCTCACCCCGGACCGCCTTGACCGCGTGCTGCGGCCCAAGGCGTACGCCGCCCTCGCCCTGCACGAACTCACCAGCGGTCACGACCTGGCGATGTTCGCTCTCTTCTCCTCGGTGGCCGGCACGTTCGGCTCCGCGGGCCAGGCCAACTACGCGGCAGCGAACTGCGCCCTGGACGCCTTGGCGTGGCACCGCAGGCGGCTCGGTCTGCCCGGCACGTCGATCGCCTGGGGCCCCTGGCAGCAGAGCGGCGGCATGACCGCGCATCTCCAGGACGCGGATCTGCGGCGGATGGCCCGTTCCGGATTCGCGCCGCTCAGCACGGACGAGGGCCTCGCGCTCTTCGACGCCGCGGTCGGGAGCGACCACGCGGTGGTGGTGGCGGCCCGTCTCCACGCGGCCGGCGCGGAAGACGAGCGGCAGCCGGCACCCGCGCAGGCCAGGACGCACGTCCCCGGAACGGCGGCAACTGCCGCGGAGAGCGGCGGCCGGACCTCGCCCGGCCGTCGGCCGGCCGCGGCGCCGCCCGAGGAACGCGGCGCCGCCCTCCTCGCGGAGGTGCGGACCCTGGCAGCCGCCGTGCTCGGCCATGACGAAGGGCAGTCCGCGATCGACGCGGACGACGTCCTCGCGGACCTGGGGCTCGACTCGCTGGCCGCGGTCGACCTGCGCAACCGCCTGGCGACCGCGACGGACCTGTCCCTGCCGCCCACGCTGCTGTTCGACTTCCCCACCCCTCGCGCGGTCGCCGCCCACCTGGAGGAGCGGTGCGCCGAGGAGGTGAGGGCGCACGACACCCGCGACGCTGCTGGTGCTGTGGGCGGGAAGGTTCACCGGCCCGCGTCGCCTGGCACGGCACCTGGCTGCGTTGTCGCAACGCGCGAGTACGACGGGTACGAGCTGCGATCCTCCGCCTTGCCAGCTACCGCACCAGACGCCGCGGGCACACCGGCAAACCTCCCCACCCACAGCACCAGCCACCCGCCCGGTGCGCCCCACGCGCCGGTCACCGGCAGGGAGTCCCCGGACTCCCTGTCCGCCCTCTTCCGCACCGCCTGCGCCCACGGGAAGGCGTGGGACGGCATGGCCCTGCTGACGATCGCCTCGCGCTTCCGCGCGGTCTTCGACAGCGCCGGGGCGCCCGGCGCGGCGAGGGGGGCCGTGCCGCTCGCCTCGGGCGGAACCGGGCCCCGCCTCATCTGCTTCCCAGCGCTCAGTGCGCTCTCCGGCCCGCAGGAGTACGCACGCTTCGGCCTCGGGCTGAAGGGCCTGCGGCCGGTCTCGGCACTGCGCCACCCCGGGTTCGAGCGGCAGGAGGCGCTGCCGGCCACGCTGGACGCCTTCGTCACGGCTCAGGCCGCCGCCGCCCTCGCGTGCGCGGGCCGTGAACCGTTCGTCCTGCTGGGGCGCTCGGCCGGCGGCTGGGTGGCCCAGGCCGTGGCCGAACGCCTGGAAGCCCAGGGTTCTGCTCCGGCCGCCGTCGTCCTCGTGGACACCTATCCCGGTGACACCGGTGCCGACGGCGAGCCGCTCTCCGCCATGACGGCCGACATGCTGCACCGGGCAGCCGAGTTCGCGTCGGACGACCCGGACCGGCTCACCGCGATGGCCGCCTATTTCGATCTGTACGCAGGCTGGGAACCCGCGCGGCTCACGGCCCCCACCCTCTTCGTACGGGCCCGGGACGGCCTGCCGGGCACCGAGCCCGCCCCAGCCTGGAGCCTGCCGCACACCGAAGTCACCGTCCCCGGCGACCACTTCACCGTAATGGAGGACCACGCCCGTACCACCGCCCTCGCCGTGCACCGCTGGCTCACCGCGTGAACGCGGGCGAGCGCGCAGTAAAAGGCGCTGAACGGGCAGTACGCCTACCTGGTGGACACCGCCGCGCAGGGCGGAGCCGTCTCGTCCGGGCGCGCCGCCCTTGCCAGGGCAGGGGCGGCGCGCGGCCCCATGACCGCCAGGCACCGCTCCTTCACCCTCAAGATGTGGGGGACCTCGTGCGGGCCGGCGCCGTCCTCCAGACGCTCTCGCGCGTCGAACGCGAAGCGATGCAGGCGCTCAGCAGACTCTGAGGGCTGTCCCGCGGCGCTTGTCGGCCGGACCCGAACTCCAGGCCGAACCCGAACCCGAAGCCCCGCCGGACCGGAGGGGATTCATCCCCCGTCGCGGCGGAAGTGGTAGGTCTGTGCCGTCGGCGAGCCGGTGACGCTTGCCTCCAAGGTGTCGCCCTCGACCGTCACGTCGAGGCTGACCGGCACGTCCACGGTGACGCACGAGGTCCGCGCCGAGAACGCGATGCGGTAGTCCGACCCGTCCTCGGTGTCCTCCTCGGCCGTCACCTTCGCGCCACCGCACAGGTTGCTGGGCGCGAGGCCGAGGACGGCCTCGCCGTCCTCGCCGACGCGGATCGTGGCCCCGTCGGCGAAGTGGAGGTGCCCGCCGGGCTGTGTCCCGTCCGCCGTCCATTCGCCGACCAGCGGACTGACGGGGCCGGAGTCCGAGCAGCCGGTCAGCGGACCCGCCAGTGAACCGGCCAGCAGGGAGGCACAGATGGCGGTGCCGACACGCGTCCGACGCATGGATTCCCCCGCTCTCCGCACGAACGCGACCAGTATGCCCCGGAGTTGGGCGCCCCGGTAGCGCAAGAAGCCGGGGCCGCACCCAGAGGGGCGGCCCCGGCTACGCCGGACGCTTCAGCGTCAGGCGGGGGTGATGTTCTCCGCCTGCGGGCCCTTCTGGCCCTGGGTGACGTCGAAGCTCACCTTCTGGCCTTCCTGGAGCTCGCGGAAGCCGGTGGCGGCGATGTTCGAGTAGTGGGCGAACACGTCAGCGCCGCCACCGTCCTGCTCGATGAAGCCGAAACCCTTTTCCGAGTTGAACCACTTCACGGTGCCTGTAGCCATGTCATATCTCCTTCGGGGCAATACCCATGGGCCCACACTGTGCGGACCACGAATCGCCGCGATGATTACCCCGTCCGGAAACAAGTACCGGAAATACAAAAATGCACCTATCGGCATCAGTGCCGACAAATGCACTCGAAGTCTTTGGGAACCACAACCGCAACTGAGAAGTACAGTAGCACGGCGAAGCGCATCCCGGAGGAAAATCTGGACTGCCTTAGTGTCGGGCCGGAAAACCTTCGCCGGGTCATACCCGGATTTCTGTGCCCGCGGCGGGAGATTCGCATGCGGAGGCTGTGTTGCTCCGTACACGTCAACCCGCTGCCGGCAGTTCGGCCGACGGTGGTTCGCCCGGCCGCGAGACCGGCTAAATTGGCGGGCAGCGAGGCTGAACGGCCCCGCGCGGGGTGGGGCCAGGCGTACTCGACGGGGGGCTCGTGGGCGGGGAGTTGGCGCCGGATCGCTCGGCCGCAGCAGGGGCACCGCCTACCGGCAGACCGGGGCATGCGGTGCTGCCTCCGTCGCTGTGCGCGCCGCTGGCGGTGATGGCCGCCCTCGCCGCGCTGACGGCCGTCGTGCTGGGGTTCCTCTGGGCCGACCGCAGCCGCCCCGGCACGGTGGACTCGTGGATACAGCCGGGTGCGGAGGGGGTGCGGGAGCCGTGGCGGCAGGCCGCGCTGGCCACGGACTTCCTGGGGGAGCCCGCCGGGGCGGCGGCGCTGGTCGTGGCCGCCGTGGCGTGCTGCCTGCTGCTTCGGCGCCCTCGCGCGGCGGTGCTCGTGGTCGTCGGCTCCGGCCTGACGGTGGTGACCACGAGGCTGGCCAAACCCCTGGTGGGGCGCACCATCCACGACGTGCACCTGTCCTACCCGAGCGGGCACACCGCCTTCTTCACCGCCTTCGCCTTCATGGCGGCGCTGGTCGTGGCCGGGTGGCTCGGCCTTGGCCGGGCCGTCGGCATGGCGCTGGTGGTCGCGGCGGCGCTGGTCGCCGGCGCTGCCATGGGCTGGGCGCAGGTCGTCCTGGGAGCGCATTACCCGACCGACGCCTTCGGCGGCTGGTGCACGGCGCTGGCGGTGGCGCCGGTGACGGCGTGGCTGGTGGACCGGACGGCCGATGCCCGCGACAGGCGTCGGCGCCACTGACCCGGTGCCACCTCACCTCACCTCACGCCAGGCGCCGGAAGACGGGCTTCACCGGCCGTCCGGCCATCCAGGGGCCGGGGTCGGCGGCGCGCAGGCTGGCGCGCACCGTTGGGAGCGGGAGGAGCTGACGCGTGGACACACCCACTCCGCTAACGCCGCCCGCCCCTGCCGCCCGCCGCCTCCCGGCCCTCGCGGGCGCGCTCACCGCCGCCGTGCTGCTCACCCTCGGACTGGGGCGGCGTCGGAGCGCTCACCGAGAACTTCGGGGAGCGACTGCGTCGCCTGGTGCCAGCAGGTCAACGACCGGGCGGAGACGTGGCTTCCCCGGCTGGTGTTCCTGGCGTGGTGCTGTCCGCTGCTGGGCCTCCTCGTGCCACGCCGGTTCGCCGTGCTGGCGCGAGTGGTGCCGGTGTGGCCGTGGCCTGTTTGCTCACCGGCGCGGCTTTGGGCGCGCACGCCATGACCGTGACCGGTGCCCGCTCCTCTGAGTAACGGCAGTGGTGGTGGGTGAACATGGCTGTTGGGCAGATAAGTGAGAGGGTGGGGGATTCGTGGAGTTCGGCAGGCGTGCAAGTCCTGGTGATGCCGCTGGGGACAGATCTGTCAGCCATCGATACCGCCGCCGGAGCGATCGAAGTTGGACCACGGAAGCGGGGGAATCTGGTGATGGCGGCGACGGGCCAGTCTGCGGAGCGTGGACCGGCGATCAGTCTGGTGAAGGTCCGCGCCCAGGCACCGGGCCTGGTGAAGCACTACGAGTCGGCCGCGGTCAGCCTGCGCAAGCACGACCTGGGCGGTCAGCGCGCAGCGGTCTACCTGGTACTCGACCGGTCGGGCTCGATGCGTCCGTACTACAAGGACGGCACCATGCAGCACTTCGCGGAGCAGGTGCTTGCGCTGTCCGCACACCTGGACGACGACGGGATCGTGCCCACGACGTTCTTCTCCACGGACGTCGACGGTGCCGCCGACCTGAGCCTGTCCCACTACAGCGGCCGGATCGACGCGCTGCACCAGGGTCTGGGGCACATGGGTCGCACCAACTATCACTGGGCGATGGATGCGGTCATCGACCACTACCTCGTCTCGGACAGCCGGGCCCCCGCCCTGGTCGTGTTCCAGACCGACGGCGGGCCGACCAGCCGACCGGCCGCTGAGCGCTACGTGTGCAAGGCGGCACGGCTGCCGCTGTTCTGGCAGTTCGTCGGCTTCGGCGACCCGCACGACAACGAGTTCGCGTTCCTGCACAAGCTCGACGACCTCGCCGTCCCGGCCGAGCGGGTCGTCGACAACACCGGCTTCTTCCACGCCGGCGCCACGCCGCGCTCGGTGGGCGACGCTGTGCTCTACGACCAGTTGCTGAACGAGTTCCCCGACTGGCTGAACGCCGCAAGCGCGGCCGGCATCCTGCCCCGGGAC
The DNA here is from genome assembly GCF_000424825.1 of Streptomyces sp. CNH287. Classification (NCBI taxonomy): domain Bacteria; kingdom Bacillati; phylum Actinomycetota; class Actinomycetes; order Kitasatosporales; family Streptomycetaceae; genus Streptomyces; species Streptomyces sp. CNH287. Next base: position 61,316 of record NZ_AUKQ01000011.1, read on the forward strand.
ACGGCGCGCGAGTGACGGGGCAACGGCAAGCTCGCCGCGCCCTGCCAGGCGTGACCCCACCCTGACTCGGGCCACCTGGCCATTAAGGCGCCATCGTGGATCGGACTCCACCTGAGACTACGGCGAGTGTCCGAAGTGCTTCTAGGCTCTCGCCATGGCTGAGTCCGAACAGGTCGCGCAGGGCACAGCGCTGGTGCACATCGACTACAGGATGTTCGCCCTCGCCGACCCGATGGCAGCTTTCCCCGTCGATATCGAGTCGGTCAATGGCCTGGTGTTCTCCCAGAGCGGTATCGCCGTGATCCTCACCGGTGTCAGCGGCGGCTGTGTAGCGGTCACCGTGGAGGTTCACTCGCACCGACCGGGCTCAGTGGCCACGGACGGCTGGGACGACGTGGTGGATCACACCCTTTACACCGCAGCCGGGCAGGTCAGTGTCCGTTCCGTCATGGAGGCCGGACCTGATCTGCCCCTGCTGACTCCGTACGGACCCGGCCAGTACGGTATCCGGGTACATGTGCGGGGCCGTGATCACTGTCCTGACGGCATCTCCGAGGAAGTGGCCGAGGAGTACCGCATACTCGTATGGCCCCTGAGCCCTGACACCAGCGTCGTCCACAAGCAGACCGATCAGGTTGGCTCCAGTTGGCGCGCCTCATACATGCAACAGGCAACGGAGCGCCGCAGGCCCGTACAGGAGCGGCTGGTGAAGGTGTGCAGCCGACCGGACGTGAGGGCATGGCGTGGCAGACGGGCACCGAACTCCCCGGCGATCGCTTCCAGCAGCGACCGTTCCGTTTGGGCACGGTGCTCTCCGGCACCGTCCGCCTGGGCACCGTCGGCACCGTCCTCCAGGTCCCCGAAGAACCGGCTCGGGTCCAGCGCCGGCGGTACGTCCCCGCTCGATCGGACCTCTCCGTCGACGTAGGTGAACGCGTACTGCTCGACGCCGTCCAGCGCCACCGAGAGGTGGAAGCACGCTGCCCCGCTTCGTGCGCGCTTCCCAGGACGTCATGGGTGCGTTCAGCATGCCGGCATCCCCACCTGTCCCCTCCGTGAGGCGCCCGGGCAACTCCTCGGGCTCCACGCCCTCCACCAGGACGAACCGGTATGAGGTGCGGCCGCCGCCTGACTCAGGCTCTGCGAGCCACGCCAGACCGCCCGGGTCGAGCCCGGGTGTCGGCTCCGGTGCCTCGCCCGGCTGCCCGGCCCGGGGGTGGACAGCAGCTAGCGGCCCCGTGCCTCGGTCCGCAGCGGTCCGAGCAACGGGTCGGCCACCCACCCCAGCGGCGCCAGGTGGTCCGGTCCCAGCCGCTCCCACAGCGGCAGGGCGTCCATCAGCCTCCGCCACGCACCGTCGGTCTCTCCCCACCGCGCCAGCTCCCGTGCCCTCTCGACCGCCTCCCCGAACGGTCCGCCAGGCGTGTACCGGTAGGTGCCCTCGCGCACCCGGGCCAGCGTCGCGCGGGCCAGCGCTACCAGGTCCTCGTCTGCTCCCCGCACGGAGAACTTCAGCGTGGAGTCGTCCCGGTACGAGTGCGCCGCGTGTTCGGCGACCAGCGGCGGCAGCAACTCGGCCGCGTACCGCGGATCCGTCGCCAGCTCATGGAAGCCCACCATGTCGCTCTGTCCGAGCAGGCGGCGCATCTGGTCGCCCAGGCCGGCCGCCCGTGGCCTGCCGTACCCCTTGGCCTCGTCCAGCGTCCTGACGGCCTGTTCCCAGTCGCCGCGCAGTGCCGCCAGCCGGGCCTCTTCCACCAGGCCGTCCAGGCTTCGCGTCGTGGCGTTGTCGAACGCCGGTTCCCCGTCGCCAGGCTGCGCCCGCAGGCTGTGGAACTCCCGGTGCATGTCCCGTATGAACTCGGCGAAGCTCGCGTAGCGCTTGGGTGGCGCGGCCCGCCAGCCCGCCCACGTGTACACGGCCCACTCGCCGTCCTCATCCACGTCCTCGGGATCCATGAGGACGTAGGTCGCGTCGGACTCGACTTCGAGCTGGAGGCCGCGCCGCCAGAGGTCCGCCTCCCGCCACTCCTCGGCCCCGGCATCCTCGTCCAGGTGCTCCTCGAACATGTCCGCCAGGCCCGACGCGTTGTCGTGCCAGAACGCGTCCCTGGTCCCCGCCAGCAGCGTCACGAAACCGCCCGCGTGCCGCCACCCGTCGCTGACCTTGAGGAACTCCCGGTACGACGGGGGCATCCGCCGGCCGAGGCGCTCCTCCATGGCGGCGATCCGCTCCTCGGACGCGGGCGGCGACCCCAGCCATCGGGCCGATCGTGCGGCCTCGTCCTCGCCGTGGTTCGCGTCGTGCGCGAGGGAATCCGCCCATTCCTCGCTCCACCTGAGCAGGAAGGCCCGCCAGTCGAATGCCTCGATGCCCGTCATATGTCCGATGCTGCCACCCGGCACTGACAGTGCCCGCCCGCCGGAGACGGCGCGTCAGGCGGGCCGGTCGGCGCCCACGAGGCCGCGCCGCCGCAGCCCGCCGTCCTTCAGCACCGTGACGTCGTCGGCGACCTGGCGCACCACCTGCGGGTCGTGCGTGATGACGAGCAGCCCCAGCGACTGCCCCTCGCACAGATCGCGTACGAGGTCCAGTACGGACGCCTGCGTCACCGAGTCCAGCGCGGAGGTCATCTCGTCGCACAGCAGGACCCGCGGGGACGCGGCCAACGCCCGCGCGAGAGCCACGCGTTGGCGCTGACCGCCCGAGAGCCGGCCGGGCAGTCGCCGCGCGAGTTCCGGCGGGAGGTGGACCAGGGACAGCAGACGCGCGATCTCGTCGTCGATCTGGTGCGGGTCCCGCATGCCCCGGAACACGCGGAGGGGCCGTACCAGCGCGTCGCGGACCGGCCGCAGCGGATGCAGGGTCTCCGCCGGGCTCTGCGGTACGAGCTGGACGGCCGCCCGGTCCCGGACTCCTCTCTTGTGCGCGCGTCCCGGCAGCGGCAGTTCGTCGAGCAGCACCGTCCCGCCGGCGGGCGGGTGGAGCCCTGCCAGGCAGCGCGCCAGGGTGGTCTTGCCGCTGCCCGAAGCGCCGGTGACGGCCAGGCACCGCCCGGGGTGCACGGTGAGTCCGACGTTCTCCAGCACCCGCCTGGAGCCGTGGACCGCGGTGAGCCCTTCGGCACGCAGGACCGGTGGCGTCCCGCCCTTGGTCGCCGCTCTCCGGCCGGCCGCCGGCGACGCGGCGTCCACGAGCGCTCTCGCCGCCCCGGACGCCGGAGAGGCCAGGACGCGAGACGCCGGGGCGTCCTCCGCGATCCGGCCGCCGTCCAGGACCACGACCCGGTCGACCAGCCCCTCGACGGACGACAGGTCATGGGTGATCCACAGCAGGCCGACACCGGCCTCGCGGACGCGGGCGAGTTCCGCGCGGACCTCCTCCTTCGCCGCGGGATCGAGGGCGGAGGTGGGTTCGTCGAGCACCAGAAGCCGCGGGTTTCGCGCGAGGGCCACGGCCAGGGCCGCGCGTTGCTGCTGGCCTCCGGAGAGTTCGGCGGGCCTGCGGCGGGCGAGCGGGGCGGGCAGACCGACACGCTGGAGGAGGGCCTGCACGCGGTGGTCGTCCCGTGTCCCCAGAGCGGTGCGCAACGTGCTCGACAGGCGCCGGTAGGGGTTGAGGGTCGTGCCGGCGTCCTGCCCGAGGTGGGCGACGGCACGGCCGCGCAGTTCGGGGTGGGGGACGGGCAGCGTGTCGTGTCCGTCCACGCGGACCCGTCCGCCGTCCAGGCAGATGCCCGGACGCAGATGCCCCAGGACACAGAGGGCCAGGGTGGTCTTCCCGGAGCCGGACGCGCCGACCACGGCCAGGGCCTCGCCCGCGTCGGCGGCCAGGGACACCCCCCGCAGGACCGGGCCGCGGGCCGAACTCAGTCGCAGGTTCTCGATGCAGAGCATCTCCCGCCTCACTTCTCGCGGTCGTGGTGGGTCAGGGCGTCGGACAGCAGGTTGACGCCCACGGCCAGGGCGGCGATCAGGACCAGCGGTGCCAGCAGCGCGTACGGCTGGAGCGCGGCACCGGGGAGGGCCTCGTGGACGAGGGTCCCCCAGTCGGAGCCCGAGACCCCGAGTTCCAGGAAACCGGCGGCGCTGACCAGGTAGAGGGAGAAGACGAAGCGCAGCCCGGCATCGGCGAGCACGGTGGTGACGATCAGCGGCAGGACCTCGTACCGCATCACCCAGGTCACCCGCTCGCCCCGGGCCACCGCCAGTTCCACGTGGGGTCTGCGCAGGACGGGCAGGGCGGCGGCCCGGATGACCCGGGCGGACAGGGGGACGCCCGCCACACAGGCCGCGAGCACGACGCCGGTACGGCTGGGCACGGCGGTGAGCACGAGCAGGAGCGCGAGCATGGGCGGCAGCGCGGCGAGGGCGTCGAAGGGGCGCATGACGACGCCCTCGGCGGCCGGCCGGCGGTGGGCGGCGAAGGCCGCCAGCAGTCCGGCCGCGGTGCCCAGCACCACGGTGACCGCGGTGGCGCCCGCCGTGGTGAGCAGTGTCGGCGGACCTCCGCGCAGCAGGCGGGAGAGCACGTCGCGGCCGAGGTGGTCGGTGCCGAGCAGGTGAGCGGAACCGGGACCCGCGTACGGTGCCGCTACCGACTCGGTCGCGGAGTGCGGCGCCAGCCACGGTCCGGCCAGCCCGGCCACCACGACGACACCGACCAGGGCGGCCACGGTCAGGGCGCCCACGGGCAGGGCGCGCGCCCCGCCGCTTCGCGGGGACGGGCTGGGAAGTGGAGGCGGTGGCGGGGAGCGGTGGACACCGCTCGGCGGCGGGGCGTGGGCACTCATACGGACCTCGTTCTTCCGACCGCGGTGCCGACGACATCCGCGATGATGGTGGCCAGCAGGGTGAGGGCGCCCATGATCATCGCAAGCGCCTGCACCACCGGCAGGTCACCGGTGCTGACGGAGGAGACCAGCACCTTGCCGATGCCGGGGTAGCTGAAGACCACCTCCACGAGGACCGTGCCGCCGAGGAGTCCTGCCGAACTGACCAGCCAGATCTGCACGGCGGGGGGCAGCACGGCGGGCAGTACGGCCTGGCGCAGGACGGCCCGCTCGGGAATGCCGTTGAGCCGCATCGCCTCCACATGCGGGGCACGCAACGCGACCAGCGTCTGCGCCCGGACCACGCGCGTAGCGTAGGCGAGGCTCACCCAGAGCAGGCTGAGCACCGGCAGTACCAGCACGTCAGGGTGGGCGAGCGGCGAGGCGTCGGCGGGAACCAGCGACGTCGCCGGCAGCCAACCCAGCTGCGCGCCCACCACCAGGGCCAGCGTGCCCCCGACCACGAACTCGGGTACCGCCGTGGTCAGTAGAAGGAGGACCGACCCGGTGCCGGCGGCCCGGCGGCCCGCCCGGCGGCCGAGAGCGACGCCGAGGGTGAGGGAGAGGGGGACCAGGAGCAGGATGGTCAGTACGGTCAGGACGGCGGTGTTGCCGAGGCGGCCGGCGAGCATGTCGGCCACCGGGGTGCCGTTGGCCGAGGTGCCCAGGTCGCCGTGGAGCAGACCGCTCGCCCACTCCAGGTAACGCTGGGCCAACGGCTCGTCCAGGCCGAGCCGTTCGCGTGCCGCCGCCGCCTGGTCCGGGCTGGTGCCGGGCCCCAGCCGGGCGGTGGCCGGGTCGCCGGGGAGCAGGTCCACGCCGACGTAGACCAGCAGTGACAGCGCGGCCAGCATGGCCGCCGCGGTCACGAGCCGGCCGGCGACGTAGCGGACCGTGACCCTTCTCACGAAGTGAACCCGGCCTTCCCCAGCCAGGGGTACTTCGGTGACGCGCGGTTCTCGAAGCCCGTCACCGTCTTCCCGGCCAGGCTCAGCACGTCACCGCGGCCCCAGGCGACCCAGTTCCCCCGGTCCGCCATGACCCGCTGGGCCTTGGCCCAGGCGTCGGCCCGGGCGGCCTCGGAGGTGGTGGATATCGCAGTGGCGACGGCCTTCGTCAGCTCCTCGTCGGGGAAGGCCAGCGTCTCGTAGGCGGCCGACCGCGTGTAGGCGAGGGCCAGGGAGACGGGGCCCAGGGGGAAGGAGATGGCGTCGCACGCCTTCATGCCGGCCGGGTCGTACCCCTCGGCCATGGTCGTCTTGACCAGCGAGGCGTCCAGGCCGAGGCCCTTGAGCTGCTCGACGAACAGCTCCGCGGAGGCGTTCAGCCCCGTCTCGTAGGGGGAGGTGCGCACCACGAAGGGCTTGCCCGTGGCGCCGGCAGCCTTCAGCAGCCGCTTCGCCTCCGGCACGTCGCGTCTGGGGACGGGAACGCTGTCGAGGTAGTACTCGGCCCCGGCACCGAACAGGTCGTTGGCGGGCTCTCCATAGCCGAGGAAGACGGCCTCGACCAGTGCCTCACGGTCGATTCCCAGCTTGACCGCCTGCCGCACGCGGGGATCGGAGGGCAGGTCGCGGGAGACGTTGAGGACGAAGCCGTAGGTCGTACGCAGGTCAGCGCCCGCGTCACGGATCTGGAGGCCGGCTCCGGGCGGTCCCGCCTTCGCCGTGGTGAAGGAGATGTCCGAGGCGTAGTCGGCCTGGCCGTCCTTGACCGCGTTGACCCGGGCCTGTGCGTCGTCGACGCTGAGCAGGACGAGCTTCTCCGCGTAGCCCTTGCCGTCCCAGTAGTCGTCGTGGCGCTCCAGCCGGGTCTCGACGCCCGCCGTGAATGCCGTCACGCGGTAGGGCCCGGTGCCGACCGTGCTGCCGGGGGAGAAGGACGAGGTGCCCTTCTTGATGACGTACAGCTCGGCGCCCGCGAACAGCGTGGCCGGGTCGCCGGCCGGCTGGACGGTCGGTACTACGACGGTGTGCTTGCCGCGTGCCTCGGCGGCGGCGAGGTCGAAGTAGGCCGACAGCTCGCTGGGGAAGGCGCGGTCGGGGGACGCGCGATGCCGGAGGGTGTGCACGACGTCGGCGGCGGTGCAGGGCGTTCCGTCGTGCCAACGCACTCCCTGACGCAGTGTCAGGACGCAGTCTCCGGTCTTGCCGTCGACCTTGGCCGCGGTGGCGAGGGAGGGTTTGGGCGCCCCGTCGGCGAAGAAGAAGAGCACGTCGAAGACGACCGCGTAGCGCGCGAGGTCGCAGGGCGAGCTGCTCACGGTGGGGTCGAGTGACTCGTCTGCTCCCGCCCCGGCGAAGGCGAGGCGCAGGATCCCGCCGCGCCGGGGCTTGCCGGTGGGCGTACCGGTCACGGTGGGCGCGGCCGCTCCGCCGGACGTGCAGCCGGCGAGGGAGGGGGCGGCCACGGCGGTGGCGCCCAGCCCGAGAAGGGAGAGCACGTTGCGCCGGGTGAGGTGAGAGGGCGTCACGCGGCGGTCGGGGGACGGGATGCCGGGCATGGAACTCCGATGCGAAGAAAGGCCCCCGCGAGCTGGACGAGCGGGAGGGGCGGGCGTGAAGGGCCGCTGCTGAAGAGGGAGTTGGGGCAGTTGAGGAAGGTGTCACTAGCGGTGAAGCTTAGGCAAGGCTAACCTTACAAGCGACCCACCTCGTGTGTCGGCCTGCGGGGGTGGCGTCAACCTTAATGACATTGACAATTATGTTCAATAAGACTTTCATGGCCGAGCCCGACGCTCCCGCCGGCCCGCACCCCTCGTGTGCGGTGCCGGGACGGTCCTGCCCCGTCGGACGCGCTCCGCCGAAGGGAGAAAACGCACGTGACGGACGCCTGGCTGCGCTGTCGAACACCCCGGCACGGTCCTTCCGCCCGCCTGGTCTGCCTGCCGCACGCCGGTGGCACGGCAGGCCCGTATGCGGCCTGGGGAGCCGCCTTCCCCGAGGACGTGGAGCTGTCCGCCGTGCAGTACCCGGGGCGGGAGGACCGGTTGTCGGAACCGCCCGCCGAGGATCTGCGGACCCTGGTCTCGGGGGTCTGCGCAGCGCTACTGCCCCTGACCGACCGGCCGTTGGTCCTCTTCGGCCACAGCTTCGGTGCCGTCGTCGCCTACGAGATCGCGCTCCGGCTGACCGCCTGGGGAGCCGCGCCCGGGCATCTCGTGGTGTCCGGCCGCCGCGCCCCTTCTCTGCCGGCCCGAGGCGACATGCACACCCGGCCCGACGACGACCTGGTGGCGGAGGTGATCCGGCTGGGCGGAGCCGGGGGCGAGGTGCTGGCTGACCCGGCCGTCCGCTCCGTCTATCTGCCCGCTCTGCGCGCCGACTTCAAGCTCGCGGAGACCTATCACCGCTCCGCCGCCCCGCCGCTGGAGTGCCCTGTGACCGCCGTGCTGGGCGAGACGGACACCGAGGTCGACGAGGACCAGGCCCGTTCGTGGTCGACGCACACCACCGGTGCCTTCGCCCTGCGCGCCTTCCCGGGCGGGCACTTCTACTTCACCCCCCGACGCGAGCCGGTACTGCGCCTCCTCGCGGACGTCACCCGAACCGCCGCAGCGGCCGGTGCCCGCTGTCGACTGGAAAGCGAGAACCTCCCGTGACCCACCGGGCCCCCTTCCCCGAACGCGGACTCCCCTTCGCCGCCGATCCCGTGGCCGTCGCCGCCGCCCTCGCGAAGGCCACCGACGCGCCCCATCTCCTGTACGAGCACGGCGGCTCCGTCGTATGGAGCGAGGGCGAGTCCGCTGTGGTCGAGGTGGACGGGACAGCCGCCCGGCGGCACGGCACGGACGCGGGAGGCGCGGAGCCGCCCGCCGGTTCCCACCCGCTGGCCGCCGCCGGGCAACTCCTCCGTGAGCAGACCGGCGGCATCGGCACGGCACACGGCTGGATCTCCTTCGAACTCGCCCACGCCTGCCACAGCGGCGACGCGCCTGCGGGCAAGGCCCTCGCCCGCTTCGTCGTCCCGGAACGCGAGATCGAACTGACCTCCTCCGGCGCCCTCCTGCGGGCCGAGAACCCCCGCGCACTCGACGCGCTGGAGCGGCGGCTGCGCGCCGCCGTGGCCTCGGCCGCCGAGCCCCCCGCCCAACGCCTCACCGTCGACCTGGAGGAACACGCCGACTGGTACCGAGGAGCCGTCGCCGACGTCCTACGCGCCATCCGTGCCGGGGAGCTGGACAAGGCCATCGTCTCCCGCAGCGTGTCCGTGCCGGACGCGCTCGACCTGCCGGCCACGTATGTGGCGGGGCGGCGCGGCCATCTCCCGGCCCGCTCCTTCCTGCTGCGCCACGGCGGGTGGGAGGCCGCCGGGTTCAGCCCCGAGATCGTGGCCCGGATCGACGCCGACGGCCTGGTCACCGCCCAGCCGCTGGCCGGTACCCGGGCGCTGACCGGGGACTTCGGCGCGGACTCCGTCCGCCGCGCCGAGCTGCACCATGACGCCAAGGAGGTGTACGAGCACGCCGTCTCCGTACGCCTGGTGCAGGAGGAGCTGAACACGGTGTGCCGACCGGAGTCGGTACGCACCGAGGAGTTCATGTCCGTGGCGGAACGCGGGAGTGTGCAGCACCTCGCCTCCCGGCTGCGCGGCCGGCTCGCGCCGGGCCGCGACCGGTGGGACGTGCTCGCCGCGCTGTTCCCCGCCGTGACCGCCTCCGGGATACCCAAGCGGCCCGCACTCGCGGCGATCCGCCGTACCGAACCAGGCGAACGCGGTCTGTACAGCGGTGCGGTGGTACGGCTGGGGGCCGACGGCACCCTGGACGCGGCCCTCGTGCTGCGCACCGTCCTGCGGCGGGGCGGCCGGACCTGGCTGCGGGCCGGGGCCGGCATCGTGGCGGACTCCGACCCGGAACGGGAGCTGGAGGAGAGCCGCGAGAAGCTGCGCGCGGTCAGCGCCCACCTCGTGCCGGCCGCCCCCGAAGCGGGGCCGGAACGCGCGGGGACGGCGTCCGTACCGACTGCCGTGACCGTCGCGTGAGCAGGGCGGGGAGGGACGGGAGTCCGCTGCGCGTCGTGGTCGCCGGGACCGCCTTCGGCCGCGTCTACCTCGACGCCGTCCGCAGCGACCCGGAGGGGTTCACCCTCACCGGCGTCCTCGCCAAGGGCGGTGACTTCTCACAGCAACTGGCGGAGCAGTCCGGGGTGCCGCTGTACACCGATGTCGCGCAACTGCCCGGGGACACCGATGTCGTCTGCGTCGTCGTCCGTTCGGGCGCCACCGGCGGCCCCGGCTCCGACATCGCCCGCGCGGCACTGAGCCGCGGCATGCACGTGCTTCAGGAACACCCCGTCCACGCCGGTGAACTCGCCGACAACCTGCGAGCGGCCCGCGAGGGCGACGCCGCCTATGCTGTCGGCACCCTCTACCCCGACCTGGCGCCGGTCCGCGCCTTCCTGGCCGCCGCGGAGGTACTGCGTGCCCGGGGACCGGTCCGGTTCCTCGACGCCGCCTGCAACAGCCAGGTCGCCTACCCCCTGCTCGACATCCTCGGCCGGGCCGCCGGGACGCTGCGGCCCTGGGCCTTCCGCGCCCAGGGCGCACCCGGCCCCGAACCCGACGCCCTCGCCCACCAGGCGCAGCCCTTCCGTACGCTGCACGCCGTCGTCGGCGGCGCCCCGGTCACCCTGCGGGTGCAGAACGAGGTCCACCCGGACGACCCCGACAACCACTCCCACCTGCTGCACCGCATCGCCCTCGGCACCGACGCGGGCGTTCTCACCCTCTCCGACACCCACGGACCGGTGCTGTGGAACCCGCGCCTGCACGCCCCCCGGGACGCCACCGGCCGCCTCGTCCTCGCCGGACCGGGCACCGAACGCCTCGCCACACCCTCGACGGTGCGGCTGCACCCGGCCGCCGAGAGCTACCACCACGTCTTCGCCCACCTGTGGCCGCAGGCCGTTCTGAGCGCCCTGCACCGCCTGCGGGACGCGGCGGCGGACCCCGCGCTGAGGCCCGGCGCCGGGCAGTGGGCGCTGTCGGTCTCCCGCTGCTGGGCCGACCTGACCGCGCAACTCGGCATGCCGGCGCTGATCCGGCCGCCTGAGCCTCCCGTCGTGCCCTGGACCGACCTGCGGGCCGCCGTAGCCGCTGCCTCCCTGCCCGCCCCTACACCCCTGTCCGCACCCGTACCCGCTGGAGAGCAGGCTCCATGAACGATGCCTCCCCCCGTCCGGCCGCCGGCCGGCGGTGCAGTCACGTGCTCCTCCGCGTGCACGACCTGCCCCGCGCGGTCGCCGACTTCCGTACCGCCGGTTTCCAGGTCGCCTACGCGACCGCCCCCGAGCACAAGGCGCTGCACGCGCACGTCTGGTTCCCCGAGGGACCGGTGATCGAACTGCTGGCCACTCCGCCCGGCGCCCGCTGGCTGCGCCTGCCCGTCGACCTGCGCTTCGGCCGGGGCGCAGGCGGTCGCATGGTCCGCTGGGCCCGCCGGGCCGAGGGCTTGTGCGATCTCGCCCTGCTCGTCGACGACGTGGAACTGGCCACCCTCACCGGGGAACTGGCGGCCGACGGAATACCGTGCGGTCGCACCGTGCGCTGGAAGCGCAGGCGCCCCGACGGCGCCGAGACGCGGTTCGCCTTCGCCTACCCCAGGGCCGGACGCCTCCCGTTCCTCGTCACGCCCTACGACCCGCCCCAGCACCCTGCGGAGGTAGACCACCCCAACGGCGCCCGGGCGGTCACCACCCTCGTGCTCGGCGTCCGTCCGGCCGACCTGCCCGCAGTCCGGCGCCTGGCCGGCGACTCACCGGACCTCCGGCTGGAAGAGGCGCCGGAGACCGCCGTACGTGCCGTCCACCTCGCCGGACTGACCGAACCGCTCGACCCGGCCCTGCTGCACGGGGCCGTGCTGCTTCCGGCCGACGCCGAGCCCGCACCGCCCACCACACACCGCAAGGGGTCCTCCACGCCATGACCGTACCCACCACCGCGGCCGCCCTCCTCGACGAACTCTCCTCCCTCGGCGTCGAGTTGTGGAGCGAGGACGGCCGGATACGGTTCCGGGCGCCGCAGGGCGTTCTCACCGAGGAGCGCCGTGCCGCCCTGGGGGCGCACAAGGCGCAGGTCGTCGCACTGCTCGAGGCGGAGGACACCGCCCGCACCGTCAGCGCCGACCCGGACGCCGCCCACGAGCCGTTCCCGCTCACCGACGTGCAGACCGCCTACCTGCTCGGCCGCCGGGACCCGTTCGGCCACGGCGGAGTCGCCTGCCACGGCTACCTGGAGGTCCACTACCCGGCCCTGGACCCCACGGCCCTGGAGGACGCCTGGAACGCGCTGATCGCCCGGCACGACATGCTGCGCGCGATCGTCCACGAGGACGGCTACCAGCAGGTCCTGCCCGAGGTCCCGCGCTGCCCGGTCGCCGTCACCGACCTCCGCGAGGCCCCCGAGCGCCGGGAGGCGCACCTGGAGGAAGTACGCGACGACCTGGGCCACCGCACCTACGACACCGCCCGCTGGCCCCTGTTCGAACTCCGGGTGACCCGGCTTCCGGACGGCGACGTGCTGCACTTCTCCCTCGACTCCCTGGTGGCCGACTGGGCCAGCGCCGCCATCCTCCTCGCGGAGCTGGACACGCAGCTCGCCTCGCCGGACCCCGCGGACACCTCCGGGATGCCCCGGCCCGCGATCTCCTTCCGCGATTACGTCCTCGCCGAACGCGGGCTGCGGGACACCGCCCGCTACCGCCAGGACCGCGACTACTGGCGTTCCCGCCTGACGTCGCTCCCGCCCGCTCCCGACCTGCCTTTGGTCACTGCGCCGGCCGGCGACGCGCCCCGCTTCACCCGGCTGACCCACCACCTGCCTGCCCCCGCCTGGGAGCGCCTGCGCGGAGAGGCGGCGGCTCGCGGACTGACCCCCACCGCCGCCGTCCTCGCCGCCTACGTGTGCGTCCTGGAGCGGTGGAGCCGCCGGAAGTCCTTCACCGTCAACCTCACGCTGCTCAACCGCCTGCCCCTGCACCCGGACGTCGACCGCCTGGTCGGAGACTTCACCTCCGTCACCCTGCTCGCCGTCGAGGCGCAGCCCGGGGCGGCGCCGGCCGAGCGGGCGAAGCGGCTCGGCGAGCGCCTCTTCACCGACCTCGACCACCGCCTGTACTCGGGGGTGGAGGTTATCCGCGACCTCACCCGGGCACGCGGCCGGGAGGCGGCCCTGATGCCGTACGTCTTCACCGGCTCCCTGGGCCTGGGCCCCGGCTCCTCGGAACGCAGCGGCCGCACGCTCGGGGCCGGCATCACCCAGACCCCGCAGGTCTTCCTGGACTGCCAGGTCGGTGACGGCTCGGGGGACCTGGAGGTCAACTGGGACATCCGGCGGGGTGTACTGCCCGACGGGATGGCCGAGGACATGCTCACCGCCTTCGGTGACCTGCTCACCTCGCTCGCCGACGACCCGGCCGCCTGGGACCGCGCCGACCCCGTGGGACTGCCCGCCTGGCAGGCGAAGGAGCGCCGCGCCGCCAACGACACCTCGGGACCCCTGCCCACGGGGCTGCTGCACGAGGGCTTCTTCGCCCGCGCCGGCCGCACCCCCGACGCGCCCGCCCTGCTGGGCGCCTTCGGCACGGTCTCCTACGGTGAGCTGGCCCGGCGTGCCGCGGCCGTGGCCGACACCCTGCGGGCGGCGGGTCGGGCGGGCGGCGACCGGGTCGTCGTCGTCATGGACAAGGGTCCCGAGCAGGCCGCCGCCGTGCTCGGGGCCCTGCTCGCCGGCTGCGTCTACGTCCCCGTCGACACCACGCAGCCCCGGCTGCGGCGCGCCCGGCTGCTCACCGCCTCGGGCGCCCGGCACGTGCTGACCCAGTCCTGGGTGGACGACGGCGAGGCCCGCCCCGAGGGCGTGGAGCGTACCGACGTCGACCTTCTCCCACTGTCCGAGACCCTGCCCGTGCCGCCGCGGGGTGACCCGGACCAGCCCGCCTACGTCATCTACACCTCCGGCTCCACCGGCGACCCCAAGGGCGTGGTCACCTCACACCGCGCCGCGCTCAACACCGTCGACGACGTCAACGGGAGGTTCGGCGTCACCGGCGGAGACCGCGTGCTCCAACTCGCCCAGCTCGGCTTCGACCTGTCGGTGTACGACCTCTTCGGCGCGCTCGGCGCGGGCGCCGCCCTGGTCCTGCCCGACCCGGCGCGCGGCGCCGACCCCTCCCACTGGGCGCGGCTGGTTTCCGAGCACGGTGTCACCCTGTGGAACTCCGTCCCGGCCCAGCTCCACATGCTCGCCGACTACCTGACGACCGAGCCCGCCGCACTGTCCACGCTGCGGCTCGCGCTGCTCTCCGGGGACTGGATACCCGTGACGCTGCCCGCCCGGCTGCGGACCCTGCTCCCCGGCCTGTCGCTGATGTCGCTGGGCGGCGCCACGGAGGCGGCCATCTGGTCCATCCACCATCCGATCACCGCGGCGGACGACGGGCTCACCAGCATCCCCTACGGAGTCCCCCTGCGTAACCAGGGCTTCCGGGTGCTGGACGAGGACGGCCACGACTGCCCGGTCTGGGCCCCCGGCGAGCTGTGCATCACCGGAGAGGGCCTCGCCCTCGGCTACCTCGGCGATCCCGACCTGACCGCCCGCCGCTTCCCGGACCACCCCCGCGACGGGCAGCGGCTCTACCGGACCGGGGACATCGGGCGATACCTCCCGGGCGGCGAGATCGAGTTCCTCGGCCGCGAGGACAACCAGGTCAAGGTCCGCGGACACCGCGTCGAGCTCGGCGAGGTGGAGGCGGTCCTGCTGGCCCACCCGGCGGTCGGCGCCGCCGCGGCCGTGGTGAGCGACCAGGACGGCGACCGGACGCTGCTCGGATTCGTCGAACCGGCCCCGCGCACCGCTCCCAAGGAGACCTCCCGAGACACCCGGCTGCGCACCGCCGCGCAGCGCTACGCCGACCGGCTCGCCCCGGACGCCGACCCCGTACGGATCGCCGCTCACCACGAGGCTCTGCACCGCGCGGCACTGCTGGCCATGCTGCATGCCCTGTCTCGGCGCGGCGCGCTGAGCGGCGGCGCCGAGAGCGCGGACGAGGTGCTGGACGCCGCCCGGGTGGCGCCCCGCCACCGCTGGCTGGTGCGGCGCTGGCTGGCCGCGCTGGCCGATGCGGAGCTGTTGACCCGGGACGACGACGGCCGCTACCGCGCCGGGCGGGAGACCGGCCCGGAGGCCGCCGCCCGTGCCTGGGACGAGGTGGCCCGAGGCGTCGCGGACGGCCTGTGCACGGACGACCACCTCGCCTACCACCGCGCGCACACCGTGCACCTGGACGAACTGCTGGAGGACCGCCTCAACCCCTTCGACCTGCTCTTCCCCGAGGGCGACGACGCCCCCGCCCGCGCCGTCTACCGGGACGATGCCCTCTCCCGCCACCTCAACGCCGCGGTCGCCGCCGTGGTCCACCGCCGCGCGGCCGAGCACGACGGCCCCGGGCCGCTGCGCGTCGTGGAACTGGGCGCCGGCACCGGCGCGACCACCGAGTCCGTCCTGCCGCTGCTCGACGGCTTCGCCGTGGACTACCTCTTCACCGACGTCAGCCCGTCCTTCCTGCCCCGGGCACGCACCCTCTTCCAGGGGCGGGGGCTGCGCTACGGGCTGGTGGACCTCGACCGCGACCTGCTCCCGCAGGGTCTGCCGCCCAACTCAGCGGACCTCGTGGTGTGCGCGGGCGTGCTCAACAGCGCCCGGGACAACGCCCGAGCGGTGCGCACCGCCCTGGAACTCCTCGCTCCTGGAGGGCTGCTGGTGGTGACCGAACCGGTCGGCGCACACCCGCACATCCTGCTCACCCAGGGGTTCATGATGGAGCCCGTCGGCGGCGACCGCGAGTCGGGGGCCTGCCCGCTGCTGGACGAGGACGGCTGGCGCGCATTGTTCGAGGGCGCCGATGCCGAACACGTCTTCACCCTGCCCGGCACCGGGCACGCCTTCGAGAGCGCCGGACACCGGCTGTTCGTCCTGCGTGCCAAGGCGGACCGGACGCCGCTGCGGTCGGAGGAGGTCGCCGCCTTCGCCGGCGAGCGTCTGCCGGCGCCGATGGTGCCGGGACACCTCCAGATCGTGGACGCGCTGCCGGTGACCGCCAACGGCAAGGTCGACCGCCGTGCCCTGGCCGCCCGGCGGCCCGGTGAACTGTCCGGAGCCGAGCCGGCCGCGGTGGACGCGGACGCCGGTCCCGAGGAGCGGCTGTGCGCGCTGTGGGCCACGGCGCTGGGCATCAGCTCCCTCGCCCCCGAGGACAACTTCTACGACCACGGCGCCGACTCGCTGATCCTCGCCCGGGTGGCGGGCCGGCTGCGGGAGGAGGTGCCGGAGGCGGCGGCCTTCAGCTACGACGCGCTGCTGCGGCAGATGCTCAACGAGCCCACCGTCCGGGCCCTCGCCCGCGCACTGCACGCGATGGCGGAGCCCTCCGCGGGCCCCGCGGCCGGTGAGGCCGCCGCGGCCCGCGACACCGGCGGAAACGCCCTGCTCGTCCCGTTCGGCGGAGCCCGGCACCCGCTCGGCACCGTGCGGGTCATGTTCCACGCGGCGCTCGGCACCCTGGACTACTTCCAGCACCTCGGCCGCGCCCTGGCCGCCCAGGACCTCGGTCCCGTCATCGGCGTCGCCGTCGCGGACGCCGAG
This sequence comes from Streptomyces sp. CNH287, assembly GCF_000424825.1. NCBI lineage: Bacteria > Bacillati > Actinomycetota > Actinomycetes > Kitasatosporales > Streptomycetaceae > Streptomyces > Streptomyces sp. CNH287. The sequence continues at coordinate 77,788 of NZ_AUKQ01000011.1, forward strand.
CGCTACACGGCGACCGCGCCCGAGCACCTGGTGGCCACCGTCGCCGACCGCTACGCCCAGCGCCTGGCCGACGAGGGGCACACTCGCTTCCAGCTGATCGGCTACTGCCTCGGGGGGCTGCTGGCCACCGAGGTCGCACGGCGCCTGACCGAACGCGGCCTGCGGGTGGAGGACCTGACGCTGGTCGACAGCATCCCGATGTTCCTGGACACCGACGAGGAACTCGCCTACGAGTCCATCTTCGTGCCCAACCTCGGCCTGGACCCGGTGCCGGCCGTCTTCGGACCGGACGTCGCGGACGAAGACGTCTACCGCGCGGTGGAACTGCTCACCGAGCGCGGCGGCGGACGCGTCCCCGCGGGCGCGCTCGCCTCCCTGGAGGGTGACGCGGGTCTGGCCGCGGTGGCCGCTGCCGCGCTCCGTGCCGCTGAACGCCCCCAGACCGCGCGGCTCGCCGCCTACGCCCGCGCCGCCGAGCGCAACGCCCAGGTGCCGGTCGACGCCGAACTGGTCCCGGCCCTGTTCCGCACCTGTCGGCACAGCATGAAGGCCGCCCACCTGCAACTGGAGCCCTACGCAGGCGACATGACGTTCCTTCGCGCGGCGGAGCAGCAGTCGTTCGGGGTCACCGGCGGCGTCGGCCACCTCGCCGAGCCCTTCTGGGCCGAGACCTGCCTCGGCCGGTTCACCGTCCGCGACGTACCCGGCAACCACTTCAGCGTCATCGAGCCGCCGTACGTCCACACGGTCGCCGAGCACCTGGCGGCACCGCTGCGGCCGGGCCGGCGCACCGAGGGAGGCGGCGCCCGATGACCGCGACCGCCACCGAATCCACCACCGAATCCGCGACCGTGCCCGCGCGGCCCGAGGTCCGGCCGGCCACCGCCGACCGTGCCGAGGGGCGTCGCGCCGCCGAGGCCCTGCGCGAACTGCGCCGCCCCGTCGCCTGGATGACCCGGCTCGGCATCGTGTTCGGCGCGCTCGGCGCCGTCACCACGCTGGTGCCCTTCGTCGGCATCGCCGAGATCGGCCGCGCCCTGCTCGCGGACGGCCCCCTGGACCGCGACCGGCTGGTCACCGCGGCCGTCGTCGTCGCCGTGACCCTGGTCGCCGGCTGGAGCTGCACCGGCGCCGCCCTGTGGATCACCCACCTCGCGGACGGCCGGCTCCAGGCCGACCTGCGCCGCCGCATGGTCGCCAGACTCGGCCGGGTGCCGCTGGGCTGGTACTCGGCCACCACCTCCGGGAGGGTCCGCAAGGCGGCCCAGGACGACATCGACGACCTGCACCACCTGGTCGCCCACCACGACGTCGAACTCTCCGGTGCGATCGCGCTGCCGCTCGCCGGACTCGGCTACCTGCTGTGGGCCGACTGGCGGCTGGCCCTGCTGGCCGTCGCCACCGTGCCGGTCTACTTCACGGCGTACGCGTTCATGATGCGCGGCTTCGCGGCGAAGATGGTCGCGCTGGACACCGCGTTCGGGCGGGTCAGCGCTGCCGTGGTCGAGTTCGTGCACGGCATCGGCGTCGTCAAGGTGTTCGGCGGCACCCGCCGTGCCCACGCCGCGTACCGGGACGCCGTGCACGCCTACGGCAGCCAGTACGCGGGCTGGGTCCGGCCCGTGCTGAAGCTGGAGGCGTACACCTCCATGGCCCTGTCCGTGCCGGTGGTCTCCGTCGTCGGACTCGCCGGGGGTATCTGGTTCACGCACGAGGGCTGGGTCACTCCGGCCGACGTCGTCGCCGAGGTGCTCGTCGCCGCCGTCCTGCCCAGCACCCTGCTCACCCTCAACCAGGGCCTGACCGCGCAGCGCAAGGCCGTGGCCGCCGCCGGGCGGATCAGCGCGCTGCTGGAGGTGCCCGAACTGCCCGTCACCGACCGGCCGCGGCGCCCCCAGGGCCACGACGTCGTCCTGGACGGTGTCGTCTTCGGGTACGACCCCGGCCGGCCCGTGCTGCACGGCATCGACCTGGTCTGCCGGGCCGGCACCGTCACCGCACTGGTCGGCGGCTCCGGTTCGGGCAAGTCCACCCTCGCCTCCCTCGTCCCCAGGTTCCACGACGTCGACGGCGGCACGGTCCGCATCGGCGGGACCGACGTGCGCGACATAGCGCCCGGAGACCTCTACCGGCACGTCGGGTTCGTCCTCCAGGACGTGCAGCTGCTGCACGGCTCCGTCGCCGACAACCTGCGCCTGGGCCGCCCGGACGCCACCGACGACGAACTCGTCGCCGCCGCGAGGGCCGCGCGCATCCACGAGCGCGTCACGCGGCTGCCGCGCGGCTACGACACAGTCGTCGGTGAAGGCGCCCAGTTCTCCGGTGGCGAGGCACAGCGCCTCACCATCGCCCGCGCCCTGCTCGCCGACACGCCCGTCCTCGTCCTCGACGAGGCCACCGCCTACGCCGACCCGGAGTCCGAGGCGGAGATCCAGGACGCCCTGTCCACCCTGGTGCGGGGCCGCACCGTACTGGTGGTCGCCCACCGCCTGTCCACCATCACCGGCGCTGACCAAATCGCCGTGCTGGACGCGGGCCGTGTCGTCGAGCAGGGCACGCACACCGAACTGCTCGCCGCCCAGGGCCGCTACGCCCACATGTGGGCGGCACACCACCCCGACCGCGCGCCCGGTTCGGAGCCGACCGAGGAGGCCGACCGATGATCCGCCACCTGGCCACCGTCCTGGGGCCCGACCACCGGGGCGCACTCCACCGCTACCTCGCCTGGCTGGTCGCCTACGCGGTCCTCGAAGGCGTCGCCATGGCCTTCCTCGTGCCCGTACTGCGCGCGCTCTTCGACGGCGACACCTCGGGGGCGCTGCGGCACCTGGCGGTGCTCGCGGCCCTCGTGGTAGTCGTCGGTGTCGCTCGCTACCAGCAGGCCATGCGAGGCTTCAAACTGGCCGTGGTCACCCTGACCACGCTGCATGACCGGCTCGGCGACCACCTGGTCCGGCTGCCCCTGGGCTGGTTCACCTCCGAGAAGGTCGGCCGGGTCGCACGTTCGGCCACCACCGGCACCTTCACGGTCACCAACGTCTTCGCCCACCTGCTGACTCCGGTCGTCAGCGGTGTCGTCACCCCCGCCACCGTCGTCGTCGCCATGCTCGTCCTGGACTGGCGGCTCGGCCTGGTCCTGTTGTGCTGCGTGCCGCCGCTGTACGCCACCCACCGCTGGTCGGCCTCCTGGATCGGCCGCAGCGAACGGCAGCGGGACGCCGCCGACGCTCTCGCCGGCAACCGGGTGGTGGAGTTCGCCCGGGCGCAGAAGACCCTGCGGGCCTTCGGCCGCGACCACGAGGGCTACGGCCCGCTGGAGGCCGCGGTGGAGGAACGCAGCCGCGCGGGCGGGCGGATGCTCGCCGAGACCATGCCCCGGCTGCTCGCCAACGGGCTCGCCGTTCAGCTGTCCTTCGCCGCCCTGGTGGCGACCTGCGTGACCCTGGCCCTGCACGACGCCGCCGAGCCCGCCGCCCTGGTCGCGCTGCTGGCGCTCGCCGCCCGCTTCGTGGGCCCACTCTCCGAGGCCGCGGGCATGAGCGGCATGCTGCGCATGGCGGGCAACGACCTCGGCAGGGTGGCCGCGCTGCTGAACGAGCCGCCCCTGCCCGACACCGGCACCCGCGCCGCCCTCGACCGTCCCGGCGAACTCGCCTTCGAGAACGTCACCTTCGGTTACGGCGACGGGAGCCCGGTCCTGCGGGACGTCTCCCTGCGCGTCCCCGCCCGCACCATGACAGCGGTGGTGGGCGCGTCCGGTGCGGGCAAGACCACGCTGGTCCGGCTCCTCGTCCGCTTCTTCGACACGGACACCGGGACGGTACGCGTCGGCGGCGCCGACGTGCGCGAGATGTCCGTCGAACAGCTCATGGCCCAGCTCTCCCTTGTCCAGCAGGACGTGTACCTCTTCGACGACACCATGGAGGGGAACATCCGCGTCGGCCGGCCCGACGCCACCGACGAGGAGGTGCGCGAAGCGGCCCGGATCGCCGGGGTCGACGAGATCGTCGAGCGGCTGCCGGACGGCCTGGCCGCCCGCGTCGGCGAGGGCGGGGTCGCCTTGTCCGGCGGCGAACGGCAACGCGTCTCCATCGCCCGTGCCGTGCTCAAGCGCGCCCCCGTCGTCCTGCTCGACGAGGCCACCGCCGCCCTGGACCCGGAGACCCAGAGGCACGTCCAGCGGGCCTTGCGCACCCTGATGCGGGACTCCACCCTGCTGGTGATCGCCCACCAGCTGTCCACCGTCATGGCCGCCGACCAGATCCTCGTCCTGGACGAGGGCCGCGTCGGCGAGATCGGCACCCACGAGGAACTGCTCGCCGCCGATGGCCTGTACGCACGTTTCTGGGAGCGGCGCCGCCGCAGCCGAGGCTGGCGGCTGGTACCGGACGGCACGGCGGAGGTGATCCGGTGATCGGCGTGGCCGGCGGGTACGGTGACGTGGGCGCCCACACCGTCCTGGCCCTTCGCCGGGCCGGTCACCCCGTCCGCGTCGGCGGGCGGTCGCAGACCGCCGCGGCGGAGTTCTCGGCACGGCACCTGCCGGGGGACGCGGCGGTGGAGCACCGGGTGGTGGATGTCCGCGACGAGGACAGCGTGGCGGCGTTCGCCGAGGGGCTGAGCGTCCTGGTCAACTGCGCGGGCCCCTCCCACCTCACCGGCTCCGTCGCCGCCGACGCCGCCTTCCGGGCGGGGACCGACTACGTGGACGCCGCCGGGGACGATCTGCTGTACGCTGCCCTGGACGACGGCCGGTACCGGAGCGCGGGCCGCACCGCCGTACTCTCCGCCGGCCTGCGCCCCGGTCTGACCGGCCTCTTCCCGAGAGCGGCGGCCCGATGGGCACGGGCCGCCGGGATGATCCGGCCCGATACCGTCACGGTCCGCACGCAGGTGGTGGACCTCTTCACCACCACCTCCGCCCTGGAGTACCTGCACGGCGCCTCAGCCCCGGGTCCCGGATCTCTGTCGGCCTGGCGGGACGGAGCACCGCGCCCCCGTGCCCTGACCCGCCGCACCGTCACCGACCTGCCGTTCTTCCCGGGCACCAGCACCGAGATGCCGCAGCTCTCCGCCGAGGATGTGCGCAGCGCCCGGGCGCTGGGGGTCCGCGACGGCGACTGGCTGACCCTCGTTCAGGGCGAGCACGTGCTCGCCGCCTTCGACCGGGTGCACGTCCTGTCGCCGGACGAGGCGGTGCGACGTCTGTGCCGGGCGGCGCGACTCGACCTCGCGGGGCGTTCTCCCGCCGTCACCACGGCCGTGGTCCTGACGGGGCGGGGCGCGGACGGAGCGCCCCTCAGCCGCACCGCCGTCCTGCGCGGCACCGGCAACGCCCCGCTGAGCGGCGCCGTCGCCGCCCATGCGGCGACGAGTGTGCTGCGCGGCGGGATACCGCCCGGGCGGCACTTCGCGGCCGACGTCCTCGACCCGGAGGCGGCCGTCTCGGCACTCACTCCCGCGGCCGGGGCCGGCCGTCCGGGCTCCTGCGCCCGAGTCGAGTTGCTGCCGGACGGAGCCGACCCGTTCGCGCCGGATGCGGCGGCCGAAGTGGGGGCGCTGTGAACGACGCGCTCGCAAGCGACGCCGCCGAACTCCGGCTGCGCCGCGACCTGCACCATCTGGACGCCATAAGCCGTGCCGCGATGACCGCCGTACTCCGCCCCGCCCTGCCCGCCACGGCGGACCGGCTCGCAGCCGCCCTCGCCGTGGCCCCGCGCCACCGCTCCCTCCTGGGCCGCTGGCTCGCCGCACTCACCGCCTCCGGTGCCGTCCGCCGTGACGAGGACGGCGTCTTCCACGCGGCGGACCGGGCCGCCCCCGCCGCCGTGCACGAGCTGCCCGCCCGGTACGCGCGGCTCGGCTTCCCCACGGAGATGGCCCTGCTGCACCGAGCCGCCCTGGAGCGCCTGCCCGACCTGCTCGGCGACCGCGTGACCCTGGCCGGTCTGCTGCCCCCGGACACCGACACGGTGACCTCGCTCGGCGCCTACCAACGCAACGTCTTCACCGGCCGGCTGCACGCGCGGTGCGCGGAGCTGGTCGCCGAGCAGGCCGCCCGAAACCGTCCCGGCGGAGTGCGGGTGGTGGAGCTGGGCGGCGGATCGGGAGCCACCACCGAAGTGGTGCTCAAGGCCCTGCGGGGCCACGGTGCCGACTACGTGTTCACGGACGTCAGCCCCCTGTGCACCGCTGCCGCCGCCGAACGGTTCGAGGTCGCCACGGCGTTGCTCGACGTGAATGCCGACTTCACCGCGCAGGGCCTCCCGGCGGCCGGCGCCGACATCGTGGTGGCGGCGAACGTGCTGCACAACGCGACGGACGTGCCGGCCACGCTGCGCCGCGTCCGCCGCCTGCTGGCACCCGGCGGAACCCTGCTGGCCGTGGACTCGGCGGGCGACTGCGACACCGTGCTGACCTCGATGCAGTTCCTGCTCTCCCCGCCCGCCTCCTCGGCCCAGGCAGCCGACCCGCGCACCCGGTTCACCGACCGCCGGTCCGGTACCGACACCGTCTTCCCCGCGGCGGGGGAGTGGAGGGAGGACCTGATCGCGGCCGGCTTCGACATCCGCGCCCGGTACCCGGACGACACCTGCGGCCCGGCCCCGGCCGGCCAGTACCTGTGGCACGCGACCGCCCCCGGGACTTCCGATGTGGACCCGCTCCCGCTGCGCAAGGTCCTGGGCGGCCTGGGCGCCCGGGGCGGTGAGCCGCTCTGCACCGTCGACGGCACGGACTTCGACGAGGCGGCCCTCCTCGCCTCCGTGCCGCCCGCCCCCGGGGCCCGGCTGCCGCAGGAGGCCGTCCGGTTCTTCTCGGCCGTCGCCGCAGCCCTGGGGGACCGAGGCGCCATGGGGCGAGAACCCGCGTCCGACCCCGGGCCGCCACCGCACACCCTCGTCGTGAGCGGCGACCCGGCGGGCGCGGCGGCGGCGCTCGAGACCTGGGCCCGCCGCGGCCGGGTCACGTCGGTCCCGCCGGACACCGGTCCGGCCCGGCTGCTGGCCGCCCTGGAGCGGTCGGAGGCCACCGAGGCGGTCCTCTCGCTGCCACAGGTGCGCTCCCTGCCCGGGACACCCGCCGCGGCCTTGACCGATCTGTCCGCCCTGACCCGTGTGGTCTGCGCGGAGCCCGGAGCGGGCCCGGAGGACGCCATGGCCTGGGCGGCCCTGGGCCCGCGCCTGGAGGCGGCGGAACCACCGTCCGGCGCGCGCCACCTGGCGGGGGAGGACCTTGCCGAGGAGAACCTCGCGGACGCGGCCTCCGCGGCGGCCGACACGGCCCTGGGCGGGCTGGACGCGCACGCCTCGGTCGGCGCGGCCCGCGAGGTGGCACGGGCCGCCCTGCACAGCATGCTGCACACGCTCCACCGCGCGGGCTGCTTCGTCCGCCCCGGTGATCGCCACACCCCGGAGCAGATCACGGCCGCGGTGCGCCCGGTGCCCGGCCACCGGCGGCTGCTGCGCCGCTGGCTGACCGTGCTGGCCGAGGAGGGGCTGCTCGCCCCGGACGCCTCGGGCGCGCTGCGCTGCATCGCCGGCCCGGAGGCGTACGGCGACCTCGACACGGTGTGGCGGCCGGCCGGGCAGCGCTGGCGCGCCGCCCACAGCTCCGCCGCGACCGTCGCCTACGCCCGCTGTGCAGCCGGGGAACTCCTGGCACTGATGCGGGCCGAGCGGTCCGCGGCCGAACTGCTCTTCCCGCGAGGGGAGACGGACACCGCACGCTCGCTGTACCGCGAGAGCGCCACCGCCCGCTACCAGCACCACGCCGCCGCCGCACTGGCCGTCGCCCACCTGCGCGGAGCCCAGGGCGTCCGCCGCGTTCTGGAGGTGGGCGGCGGCACCGCGACGACCACCGAGGTGGTCCTGCCGGAACTGGAACGGCTGCCGGGGCCGCCTGTGGAGTACCTGTTCACCGACGTGTCCCCCTTCTTCCTCGACCACGCCCGCGCCCGCTTCGGCGACCGGCTGCGCTACGGCCTGCTGGACGTCGACCGTGATCCGGCGGCCCAGGGTCACCCGGCCGGATCCTTCGACGTGGTCGTGGCCGGCGGCGTCCTGAACGCGGCCGTCGACACCGACCTCTCCGTACGCGGACTGGCCCGGATGCTCGTGCCGGGCGGGCTGCTGGTGCTCACCGAACCCACCCGGGAGGAGTACTGGGTGCTGGCCTCGCAGGGCTTCCTGCTCGCGGCCCCGCGCGATGACCGGGCGGCGACGGGGGCGAGCTTCCTGACCCATGCCCGCTGGCGGGACGTGTTCGACGGCGCCGGCCTCCGCACCGTCGCCGACCTGCCCCCTGACGACCACCCCCTTCACCCGCTGGGCCACCGGGTCTTCGCCGCCCTCCGCCCGCCGCCCTGACCCCGGGCCGCCCCCGCTGACCCGACCCCGGCCGGCCGGCCCGCCCGCCTACCACCGACCCCGAGGACCTCTCATGCCCCTGCTCGACGGATTCACCCCCTGGCCCGAACCGGAGGCCGCCCGCTACCGCACCGAGGGCCGCTGGACCGGTGCCACTCTCGGCTCCGTGCTCAGGGACGCCGCCCGCCGCACGCCCGGACACACCGCGCTGGTCGCGGGCGGACGGCGCCTCACCTACGCTGAACTGGACGAGGCCGCCGACCGAGTGGCAGCCGGCCTGCGCGCCCACGGCCTCAGGGCCGGCAACCGCCTGCTGGTCCACCTGCCCAACGGACTGCCGTTCGTCCTGACGCTGTTCGGCTGCTTCCGCGCCGCCGTCGTCCCGGTCCTCGCCCTGCCCGCACACCGGGAGAGCGAACTGGTCCACCTCGCCCGCCTCTCCGGCGCGGCCGCCTGCGTCCTGCACAGCGGCGGGCCGGAGTCGGTCCGGCTCGCGCGGGTGGTGTCCGCGGCCGCCCACACCGTACGCCGCGTCTGGCTCGCCGGCCCCGCGGACTCCGGCGCCTTCGAGTCCTTCGACGACCTCGCGCACACCGATCCGGATCCGGGCACCCCCGACGACGCCCGCCCCCAGGAGGTCGCCCTCCTGCTGCTGTCCGGCGGCACCACCGGCCTGCCGAAGCTGATCCCGCGCACCCACGACGACTACGCCTACAACCTGCGCGCCAGCAGCCGCGTCGCCGGTCTCGACGCGAGTGGCGTCACCCTCCTGGTGCTGCCCGCCGCACACAACTTCGCCCTGGCCTGCCCCGGCCTCCTGGGCACCCTGTACAGCGGCGGCACCACCGTGCTGGCGCCCTCGCCGGACCCGGAGACCGCCTTCGGCCTGATCGCCCGCGAACGCGTCACCACCGTCGCCCTCGTGCCCCCGCTCGTGCTGGCGTGGCTCGACGCCGCCGAATTCCTCGCACCGGACCTCAGCAGCCTCACCCTGCTCCAGGCGGGCGGCGCCAGGCTCAAGGAGGAGGCCGCCAGACGCGTGCCCCCCGTCCTCGGCTGCGCCCTGCAACAGGTGTACGGCATGGCCGAGGGCCTGCTGAACTTCACCCGCCTCGACGACCCGGAGGAGACCGTGTTCACCACCCAGGGCCGTCCCCTGTCCGATGCGGACGAGGTCTTCGTGGTCGGCCCCGATGGCGCCGAGGTCCCCGACGGTGAGACGGGCGAGCTGTGGACGCGCGGCCCCTACACCCTGCGCGGCTACTTCCGCGCCGAGAAGCACAACGCCACCGCCTTCACCCCGGACGGTTTCTACCGCTCCGGCGACCTGGTACGCCGCCTGCCGGGAGGCAGCCTCGTCGTCGAGGGGCGGCTGAAGGACGTCATCAACCGGGGCGGCGACAAAGTCCCGGTGGAGGAGGTCGAGAACCACCTCCTCGCCCACCCCCACGTGCACGACGTGGCCGTGGTCGGCTACGCGGACCCGGACATGGGAGAACGCACCTGCGCCTTCGTCGTCCCCCGTGGCGGGACCCCCACGCGGCGCGACCTCGTCCAGCACCTCGTGGCCCGGGGGGTCGCCGCGTTCAAACACCCCGACCGGGTCCGCACGGCCGAGCGCTTCCCCCGCACCGGCGCGGGCAAGGTCGACCGCGCCGCGCTCGCCCGCACGCTCAACCCCGTCGCCGGGGGCCTGTGACGCGCCGGACACCCGCGACCGACCCCGTACCGCCGTGCCGGCCCGTGCGCCCGGCGACACAGAAGGAAGCCCCTGTGCTGACCGATTCGACCGACCCGACCAGTCCGACGGACCCGACCGACCCGGCCGTCGCCGAGACGACCAGCCTGGAGGCCCTGCGTACCCGGCTCGCCGCGGTGCTCGACCTGCCGGCCGATGCCGTCCGCGACGACGACAACCTCATCGCGCTGGGCCTGGACTCCATCACCCTGATGAAACTGGCCGCGCGCTGGCGCCGCGCCGGCGCCGACCTCACCTTCGGAGCTCTCGCCGCCGACCCGACACCCGCCGCCTGGCACGCCCTGCTCTCGGCCCGGGCCGCGCCGGGCGACTCCGCCGCCCTGGAGCCCGTGCCCGTACCGACTCCGAGTGAGAAGGCCACGGGCCCGTTCCCGCTGGCACTCATGCAGCACGCCTACTGGGCGGGCCGGTCCCCGGGACAGCGGCTTGGTGGCGTGGCCGCGCACTTCTACCACGAGTTCGACGGCTGCGGCGTGGACCCTGACCGCCTCCAGGCCGCCGTACGGTCCGTCCTCGCCCGCCATGACATGCTCCGGGTCCGCTGCCTCGAGGACGGCACCCAGGAAGTCCTGGACACGTCCCCCTGGCCCGGCCTGCGCGTCACCGACCTGCGCCGCACGAGCCTGGAGGAGGCCGGGGCGGAACTGGAACGAATCCGTGGCGCGCTGTCCCACCGCACCCTGGACATCGGAGCCGGGGAGGTCTTCGACGTCCGGCTCACCCTCCTGCCGGACGGCCGTACCCGCACCCATGTCAACCTCGACATGATCGCCGCCGACGCGCTCAGCCTGCGCGTCCTGCTGGCAGACCTCGCCGACGCCTACTCCTCCGGGGGCGAGGTGCGCACCGCCGCGCCGGCCTACTCCTTCCGCCGCTACCTGTCCGACCGCGAGGCCCATCGCGCGGGGCCGGGTCGTGCGGCGCGGGAGGCGGACCGGGCCTGGTGGCGGGACCGTCTCGACACGCTGCCCGGGGCACCGGAGCTGCCCGCCGCCGAGCACGACGCCGACGCCACGACCGTCGTGCGCCGGCACCGACTGCTCCGCCCCGAGCGGGCCGCCGCGTTCGAGGGGCGCGCCCGCTCCCATGGCCTGACCCCCGCGCTCGCGCTGACCGCCGTTTTCGCGGAGGTGCTCACCGCCTGGAGCACCGAGCCCTCCTTCCTGCTCAACCTGCCCCTGTTCGACCGCGAGCCCCGGCACCCCGATGTCGACCGGCTGGTCGGCGACTTCACCTCCTCCGTCCTGGTGGCCTGGGACGGAACCGTGCCCGGTACCTTCGCCGAGCGTGCGGGACGGCTCCAGGAGCGGTTCCACGCGGACGCCGCGCACGCCGGGCACTCCGGCGTGGAGGTGCTGCGCGACCTGACCCGCAGCCGCGGCGCGCGCACCCTCGCCCCCGTGGTGCACACCAGCGCCCTCGGCCTCGGCCCCCTCTTTCCCGCCTCGGTCACCCGCGCTTTCGGCGACCCGGTGTGGATCATCTCCCAGGGCCCGCAGGTCTGGCTCGACGCCCAGATCACCGAGTTCGACGGAGGACTGCTGGTCAACTGGGACGCCCGTGAGGCCGCGTTCGCGCCCGGCGTGCTGGACGCCATGTTCCACGCCTACGGCGCCTTGCTGGACCGGCTCACCGAGGACGAGAGCGCGTGGACGTCCTCCGTGGGCGACCTGCTGCCCGCAGGGCAGCGGCGCACCCGGCGGTCCGTGAACGACACCGGCCGGCCGCCCGGATCCGGGCTGCGCCTCCACGACGAGTTCTTCCGCCGAGCCGCCGCCGAACCCGACGCCCCGGCGCTGGTCTGGGGCAGCGGCACCGACACCGGGCAGTACACCTACGGCGACCTCGCGGCCCGCGCCCTGACCGTCGCGGGTCACCTGCACGCCCGGGGAGTACGCCCCGGCGACCTGGTCGCGGTGAGCCTGCCCAGGTCGCCCGGGCAGGCGGTCGCGGTCCTCGGGGTTCTCGCGGCCGGCGCTGCCTACCTTCCCGTCGCCGCCGAGCAGCCGCCCGCACGCCGCCTGCGCATCCTGAAGTCCGCGGGTACGCCGCTGCTCCTGGACGACCTGGACGAGGCTCTCGCCGCCGATCCCCTTCCCGCCCCGGTGCCCGGTTCGCCCGACGACCTCGCCTACGTCCTCTACACCTCCGGCTCGACGGGTGAGCCCAAGGGCGTCGAGGTGGCCCACGCGGCGGCCATGTGCACGGTGGCCGACCTCCGGGAACGTCTCGGACTCGGTCCCGCCGACCGCGCCCTGGCACTGTCCGCGCTGGAGTTCGACCTCTCCGTCTTCGACCTGTTCGCGCCGCTCGGCACCGGGGGAGCGGTGATCTGCGTACGGGAGCGGGAACGCCGCGACGCCGAAGCGTGGCTGCGGCTGGCCCACGCGCACCGGGCGACCGTGCTGAACTGCGTACCCGCCCTGCTCGACATGATGCTCACCGCCGCCGGGACCGGGCCGCTGCCCTTGCGGGCCGTCCTCCTCGGCGGCGACCGGGTCACCACCGACCTCGCGGAGCGGCTCGCCCGCCAGGCACCCGGCTGCCTCCTCGCCGGCCTCGGCGGCACCACCGAGACCGCCATCCACTCCACCTGGCAGCAGGTCACGCATCCGGTCCCAGGTGACTGGAGCATCGTCCCCTATGGCCGGCCGCTCACCGGAGTGCGCTGCCGGGTCGTGGACGCGCTCGGCCGGGACCGCCCCGACTGGGTGCCCGGCGAACTGTGGATCGGCGGCGGGGGAGTGGCCCGGGGCTACCGCGGCGACCCCGACCGCAGCGCCGACAGCTTCGTCCTGCACGACGGCGAGCGCTGGTACCGCACCGGGGACCGCGCCCGCTACCGCCCCGACGGCAGCCTGGAATTCCTGGGCCGCACCGACCACCAGGTCAAGGTGCGCGGACACCGCATCGAACTGGGCGAGGTGGAAGCCGCGCTGGCGGCCCACCCCGACGTGGCGAAGGCCGTCGCGGTGCTGCTGCCGAACCGCCGGCTGGCAGCGGCCGCCGTGCCTGCCCCCGGGCGGCAGCCGTCCTCACCGGCGCGCCTCAAGGAGCACCTCGGCGCCCTCCTGCCGCCCGCCATGGTTCCGGACGCGACGGTGGTCCTCTCCGAACTCCCGCTGACCCGCAACGGAAAGACCGACCGCGCCGCCGTCGCCGCCCACGTGGTGGAACTGGCAGCCGCCGGCGCCGGGCCGGAGGGGCGCGCCCGCCACGTGCCGCCCCGTACCGAGACCGAACGCCTGGTCGCCGCCGCCTGGCAGGACGTGCTCGGCACACCCGAGCCCGGCCCCGGCTGCACCGACGACTTCTTCGCCCTGGGCGGCGACTCCCTGACGGCCACCCGCCTCCTCACCAGGCTGCGCGCGGACGGGGCGCGGGGGGCCGCGTTGAGCGCCCTGTTCGCCCACCCGGTTCTCGCCGAGTTCGCCGAGACCCTCCACTTCGGTCCGCCCCGCCCTCCGGTGCTGCCGCCGGCCCCCGACCCCGGACACCGCCACGACCCCTTCCCGCCCACCGACGTCCAGCTCGCCTACTGGCTCGGTCGCGGCCGGGAGTTCACCCTGGGCGGCGTCGGATGCCACTTCTACCGCGAGTACGAGGTCCCCGGCCTCGACGTCGCCCGGCTGGAGGAAGCCGTCAACCGCCTCGTCGCCCGGCACGAGATGCTGCGGGCCGTCTTCGCGGACGACGGCACCCAGCGCATCCTGGCCGACGTACCCCGCTTCACCGTCGCGGTCACTGACGCCGGACCGGACCTGGACGCGGACGCGGCCTGCGGCATCCTGCGCGACACCTGGTCGCACCATGTCTTCGCCCCGGACCGGTGGCCGCTGTTCAGCGTCGCCGCCGTACGCGACGGCCGGCGGGTGCGGCTCGCCGTCGGCATGGACAACCTGGTCCTGGACGCGCTGAGCATCCTCACCTTCTACACGGAGCTGTCCGCGCTGTACGCCGACCCCGACGCCGAACTGCCCCCCGTGGACGTCTCCTTCCGTGACCACGTGCTCGCCGCCCAGCCGGAGGCGGAGGAACTCGAAGAGGCGGAACGGTACTGGGAGAAGCGGCTCGACACGCTGCCCGCCGCCCCCCGGCTACCGCTGGCCCTCGACCCCGCCGACCTCACCCGCCCCCGGTTCGCACGGCGCACCGCCACCCTCGACGCGGCTGCCCGCCGCGCCCTGGAGGAGCGCGCCCGCGCCCACGGCGTCACCCCGTCCGCCGTCCTGCTGACGGCGTACTGCGAGGCCCTGTCCCTGTGGAGCGCCGAGCGGGACCTCACGGTCAACCTGACCCTGTTCGACCGCCGGGAGGCGCACCCGCACATCACCCGCGTCCTGGGCGACTTCACTTCGCTGGTGCTGGTCGGCCACGAGCACCGGCCCCACGAGCCCTGGCTCAACGGCGTCCGCCGTACCCAGCGCGAGCTGTGGCAGGCCCTGGACCACCGCTCCCTCTCCGCCGTCCAGGTGCTGCGCCGGCTCGCCCGCCGCACCGGGCAGGCCGACGCGACCATGCCGGTCGTCTTCACGAGCGCTCTGGGCCTGGACGCCGGTGACGACCCGGCCGGACTCTTCACCGACCAGGTGTACGGCGTCACGCAGACCCCCCAGGTGTGGCTGGACCACCAGGCCGTCGAACGTCGCACGTCCGGCGGCACCGTGATCGACCTGCACTGGGACGCGGTGGAGGACCTGTTCCCCGAGGGCGTTCTGGACGCTGCGTTCGCCACGTACACCGCACACCTGCGCGGCCTGCTCGACTCCGACTGGAGCACTCCTCGGCCGCTCCGCCCGCCGCCGGCGCAACAGGCCGCGCGGGACGGTGCCGACGACACCGCCGGGGTCCAGCGGGAGACCTCCCTGCACGCTCCCTTCTTCCGGCACGCCGCCACCCGGCCGGACGCCCCGGCGGTCCTCACCGACGGCACCGTCGGGCCTGTGACCTACGGCGAGCTGTCCCTGCGGGCCCGCCGGGTCGCCGCCCTGCTCGCCGCGCACGGCGTGGCTCCGGGCGAGCCGGTCGCCGTCTGCCTGCCCAAGGGCCCGGACCAGATCGCCGCCGTGCTCGGCGTGCTCGCCGCCGGGGCCGCCTACGTCCCCGTCGGCGTCGACCAGCCGAGGGTCCGCCGCGACCGCATCCTCGCCGGGGCGGGCGTACGGCTGGCGCTGACCGGGGACACCGCCGCCGACGACGACTGGCCGGCGGTGCGCCTGCCGCTCCCCGAGGCCGACGGGCACCGGCCGGTCGCGGCCCCGGTCGCGGCCGCCCCGGACCAGTTGGCGTACATCGTCTTCACGTCCGGATCGACCGGCGACCCCAAGGGCGTGGAGATCACCCACGCTGCGGCCGCCAACACGATCGAGGACGTCAACGACCGCTACGCGGTCGGCGCCGACGACCGCGTCCTGGCCGTGTCGGCCCTCGACTTCGACCTGTCGGTGTACGACGTCTTCGGCCTGCTCTCGGCGGGCGGCGCGCTGGTCACCGTCGGTGAGGAGGAGCGCCGCGACGCCGAGCGGTGGGCGGACCTGTGCCATCGGCACGGGGTGACGGTGTGGAACACCGTCCCGGCGCTGCTCGACATGCTGCTCACCGTGGCCGAGCACCAGCCCGGCCGGGTGCCCCGCACCCTGCGGCTGGCGCTGCTGTCCGGCGACTGGATCGGGCTCGACCTGCCGGTGCGGCTGTCCGCGCTGGTCCCCTCCGGCCGGCTCGTCGCCCTGGGCGGCGCCACGGAGGCGGCCATCTGGTCCAATGCCCACGATGTCGAAGGGCTGCTCCCAGGCTGGCCGTCGATCCCGTACGGTCGGCCGCTGCGCAACCAGTGCTATCGGGTCGTGGATCCTCGAGACGGCGGCGACCGGCCGGACTGGGTGCCCGGCGAACTGTGGATCGGCGGCGCCGGGCTGGCTCGCGGCTACCGGGGCGCTGCCGAGCTGACCTCGGCCCGCTTCGTCACGGCCGGCGGCCGCCGCTGGTACCGCACGGGCGACCTCGGCCGGTACCGGCCCGGGGGAGTGCTGGAGTTCCTCGGCCGCACCGACGACCAGGTGAAGATCCGGGGACACCGCATCGAGCTGGGGGAGATCGAGGCGGTGCTGGCCGCGCACCCGGACGCGGCCCGCGCCGCGGTCGCCGTGTCGGGCACCGGGGCCGCGCGCGAGCTGGTGGCCGCCGTCGTGCCCGCCGCCGCCGCGCCCGCCGCCGAGGCGCACACCGAGGCACCGGCCGACGGTCACGACGGGACGGCGCTTCCGGCGGCACTGCGACGCTGGTTGGAGGAACGGCTGCCCCTGGCCATGGTGCCGCGGCGGATCGTGACACTGCCGGCGATCCCGCTGACCGCGAACGGCAAGGTCGACCGGCGGGGCGTCGCCGAGGCCGCGGCGGCGGCCGCCGACCGGCAGACCGTGGAGGGCGCGGCACCCCGGCCTCTCGATCCGGCCGAGCGCGCGGTCGCGCGGCTGTGGGAGAGCGTCCTGGGAGTCCCGGTCAGCACATCCGAGGACAACTTCTTCACTCTCGGAGGCGACAGCGTCAAGGCGGTTCGGCTCGTCGAACGGGCCGCCGGCGAACTGGGCGTGCGGCTCACCCTCGCCTGCTTCTTCGCCCGGCCGACCGTCAGCGCCTTCGCGGACCTCGCCCGCGCCCAGACGTCACCGGCGGGTGGTGCGCAGGAGGGAGTGGAGGAAGGGGTTCTCTGACACGCCTCCGTGCCCGCCCGCTCCGTGCCGGACGGGCGTCGAGCGTGGCGCGTGCGCGCGTCGCGCTCGACGAAGAGGAGCGGGCGGGCGGCTGGCGGGTCCGGCCGGTGGGCTTTGTCAGTGGAGGGGTGTGGGAGCCGTGGCGGCAGGTCGCGCTGGCCACGGACTTCCTGGGGGAGCCCGCGCTGGCGGTGGCGCCGTTGACGGCGTGGCTGGTGGACCGGACGGCCGCTGCCCGCAGGCGTCGGCGCCACTGACCCGGTGCCACCTCACCTCACCTCACCTCACGCCAGGCGCCGGAAGACGGGCTTCACCGGCCGTCCGGCCATCCAGGGGCCGGGGTCGGCGGCGTCCAGCGCCTTCCGGTACACGGCACACACCTGGGCCACCACCTCAGCGGTGTGGTCGATGTCGGCGTCGTCCAGGGCGCTGCTCACCACGAACGACGGAGCCAGCACCCCGCCCGCCAGCAGCCCGCGCAGGAAGAGCGTGCGGTACCGCTGCGACGGCTGCCCGTTCTCGTCGAGGGTGGCGAAGACCAGGTTGCTGGCCCGGCCCCGCACGACGAGGTGGTCGCCGACGCCCATGCTGGCCGCGGCGTCGCGGACACCGGCGGCCAACCGCTCGCCGAGCGCGTGCAGCCGTGCGGTGACGCCCTCCTCGGCGTAGGTGGTGAGCACGGCCATCGCGGCGGCCAGCGAGTGGGTTTCCGCACCGTGGGTGGTGGACAGCAGGAACACCCGGTCGCCGGAGTGGCGCAGCCCGCCCCGCTCCATCAGGTCGCGGCGCCCGGCCAGCGCGGAGACGGCGAACCCGTTGCCCAGCGCCTTGCCGAACGTGGAGAGGTCGGGGACCACGCCGTACAGGCCCTGCGCTCCCGCCTCGGACCAGCGGAGACCGGTGATCATCTCGTCGAAGATCAGCACGCAGTCGTGCCGGTCGGCCAGTTCGCGCAGCCCGGCGAGGTACGCGGCGGTGGGGTCGGTCCCGCCTTGCGGAAGGGGGGAGCCTGGGGAGGTAGCCGTGTGGTCGGCGGGTTCGAGGATCAGGCAGGCGATCTCGCCCCGGTACCGGGTGAGCAGCGCCTCGGTGGCGGCCAGGTCGCCGTAGGGGAACGCCACGGTGAGTTCGGCGGTCGCCGCCGGAACACCGGCGGACAGCGGCGTCGTGCCGATGAACCAGTCGTCCACGGAGTAGAACGGATGGTCGCCGCAGATGGCCACCCGCGGGCGCCCGGTGACGGCGCGGGCGAGGCGCACGGCCGCGCTGGTGGCGTCGGAGCCGTTCTTCGCGAACTTCACCATCTCCGCGGTCGGTACGGTGGCCAGGAAGCGTTCGGCGGCCTCGACCTCCACGACGGAGGGGCGGACGAAGTTGCTGCCGCGGCCGAGTTCCCGCCGCACCGCCTCGATCACGCGCGGATGGGCGTGGCCGAGGCTGACCGACCGCAGGCCGGAGCCGTACTCGACGTAGCGGTTGCCGTCGAGGTCCCATACGTGGGCACCGCGTCCGTGGCTGATGACGGGGGCCAGGCCGGCCGGGTACTGGTCGTCACCCTTGGCGTAGGTGTGGGCGCCCCCGGGGACCATGGCGTGCAGCCGCTCGTTCGCCAGCCGTGAGCGGGTCAGGCGGAGCTCCCCGGTGTCCCCGGTGTCCCCGGTGCCTGCTGTGCCTGCTGTGGTTTCTGTGCCTGCTGTGCCGTCCGTGACCGGCATGCCCTCGGTGTCCACGGCGCCTCACCCCTCCCGGTGCTTCAGGACCTCGGCGAGGCTTCGCGCCGCCCGGTCCCGCGGGGACATCGACGCGACCGGCAGTGGCCAGGGAATGGCGAGTTGCGGGTCGTCGAAGGCGATCGTCACGTCCTCGGCCGGATCGTGCGGGCGGTCGATCCGGTACGAGACGTCGGCGGTCCCGGTCAGCGCCTGGAAGCCGTGCGCACATCCCGCCGGGACGTACAGGGTCGCCTGCGTCTCGCCGGACAGCTCGAAGAAGGCGCGGGCGCGGTACGTCGGCGAGTCCGTCCGCAGATCCACGACGACGTCGAAGACCTTCCCGTACGAGCACCGCACCAGCTTCGCCTCGCCGGAGCCGGAGCGCAGGTGCAGGCCGCGCAGCACGCCGCGGGCCGAGCGGGACACGCTGTCCTGGACGAACGCGGCCGGGTCGAGGCCTACCGAGCGGATAAGGCCGGCGTCGAAGGTGCGGCAGAAGAAGCCGCGTTCGTCGGTGTGCGGTGTCGGCTCGAACAGGTACGCGCCGTCGATCGCCGGGACTTCGATCGCCTTCATGGGGCCTCCCGCATGGTGTGCGTGTGCGTGTTTTGGGCGTGCGTGGCGGCCTGTGTGCGGCCGTGTGTACGGGCCGGGCCGGACGGGGGCAACAGGGCCGCGGTCAAGGCGGCGAACTGCCGCTGGAGGCGCCCGGCGGCGCTCAGGTTCCGCTCGGAGAGCGTCCGGCGCAGCTCCGGCGAAGCCCGCTCCAGTGCCCGGAACTGCTCGAGCAGCCGGTCGGCGTCGGCCTCGCGGGCCGGGTGGCAGTAGGCGCCCAGGCCCATCCGGGCCATGAGCGCGTCACTCTTGGCGGAGTAACTGAGCGCGAGCGTCGGCGTGCCGGACATCAGCGCGCAGATCAGGTTGTGGTACCGGGTCGCCACCACGGCGTCGGCCGCCGCCGCCTCCTGCATCAGGTCGGCCAGCGAGGCCGCATCGGCAGCGGTGACCAGCGGCGAGTCCACGGAGTCGAGGATCGCGTCGACCACCGGCCGGTCGAGTTCGTCGCCGGTCAGGAGCCGGACGGGTCTGCCGCTCTCGGCCAGCGCACGCACGAAGGCGGTCGTCCCCTGGAGATAGCGCCGGTGGATCTCCTCGGCCCGGGCGCGGTCGTCGTCGCTGCCGTGGAAGGCCATCACTCCTACGCAGACCCGGCCCCGCGTACCCTGCGCCGCGTCCGCGTCCGCGTCCGGCGCCGGCAGGGCGAAGACCAGGTCCTCGTAGACCTGGTCGCGCGCGGTGTCCACGCCCATCGCCCGCATCGCGTCGCGGGAGTGCTCGTCCCGGTACGAGCGGTACGCGGCCAGCCGCGCCGACCAGCGGACCAGAGTCCGGGTCGGCCTTCGGCCGATCGCCGCGGCGCCCACGCTGACCAGCGCGACCCGGGTGCGGAACAGCCGCCCGGCCGCGCAGAGCAGGAAGAGCGAGTACGGGAAGCCCCACGGCCGCAGCGGCAGTGTGGCCTCCAGGACGCCCGTGCCCGGCACGATCACCACGTCGTGCCGGCGCACCCAGGCGGCGGTGCGGAAGGCGTCGACGAGCTTGCCCGCCGCCTTGCCCGCGACCGCGGCCGGACGGGCCGCGGTCCGGTACTCCCCCCGGTACCAGTGCAGCCGCGTCGCGGGAATCCGGTGGCGGGCCGCGACGACCCCGGGGCCGCCGCACAGCGCGTCCACGACCGCCTCGGGGTGCTCGTCACGGAGGTAGCCGAGCACTGCCTCGAGCGACCCGTCGTTGCCGAGGTTGCCGGCGCCGAAGAGGCCGAACACCCCGACGCGCAGTGGGGCCTCGCGCGCTGCCGTCATGCCCGCCGCCCCTCGCGCCCGGCGACCAGGGCGTCGAGGGAGACGGTGAGCCGGCCCGGGTCGACCGGGGCGCGGTCCTCGACCCGCTCGCCGGCACCGGGCCGTACGCGGCTGGCCAGCCACGCGGTCAGGTGGCGGTAGCACGCACGCCGGTCGGCCGGAGACAGCGGTGCGCGCCGGATCGCCGCGACGAAGCCCCAGACGTACTCGGCCAGCAGCCGGGGCGTGGGGTGCAGCGGCCCCGCACGGCGCGGGTCCAGGTTGACGCACCGGGAGCGCTTGCCGGGGTTCGCCCGCTCGGCGCGGGTGGGGTGGTCGCGGCGGAAGTACAGCAGTTCCGGCACCTGGTGGAAGGGGCCGCGCAGGCCGATCTCGGCGACGAAGGTGCGGTCCGCGTGGTGGTAGCTGTCGTGCGGTTTGACCCGGCGCAGCACGTCGGCCCGCATCACCCCGTAGAAGTCGTCGCCGCCGGGCTCGAAGAGCATGCTGCGGAAGCGCTCCGGCGCGTGCGGCGAGTCGGTGGCGAGCCCGTACTCGTAGGGGACCTTCACCTGGCCGTCGCCGTCGATGACCGCCTGGCCGCTGTGCGCGAGGATCACCTCCGGCCGCTCGTCCAGCGCCGCCACGCAGCGCCGCAGCAGGTCCCGGGCGTACAGGTCGTCGTGCGAGGCCCACTTGAACAGCTCGCCGCGGCACTGGGCGAACACGTGGTTGTGGTTCGGCGCGGCACCGATGTTGCGGGGCAGCCGGAGGTACCTGACGCGCGAGTCCCGCGCGGCGTACCGGCGGCAGATGTCCGGGGTCCCGTCGGTCGAGGCGTTGTCGGAGATGACCAGCTCGAAGTCCTCAAAGGTCTGGCCGAGCAGGGCCTCGAGCGCCTCGGCGAGGTACTCCTCGCCGTTGTACACGGGCAGGCCGACACTGAGCCGGGGAAGGGTGGTCATTGGGCTCTCTCTTCGCGGTTGGGGTTCAGGGGGGTGCCGGAGGGGGCTTCACGGCGGTGCTCGCGCAGCGCGGAGCGCAGGTGCAGCCACCACACGGCCGAGCCGGTGACGGACGCGGCGGCGACGCCCCAGGCCGAGCCGATGGTGCCGGCGACGGCCGCCCCGCCGAGGCCGCCGCCGACGTAGCAGGCGGAGGCGAACAGCTGGGAGCGCAGGCTGCGCCGGGCCGCGCCGAGCGCGCGCAGTCCGGCCGCCGCGCCGCTGCCGAGGCCGGCGCCCGCGACGCTGAGCGTGGCGGGCACGATCAGCTCCGAGGCGGGGTGCCAGACGCTGCCGAGCACCAGCTCGCCGAGCCGGTCCGGCACCAGCAGCAGTGCGCCGCCCCAGAGCAGCGCGGCGGCGGCCTGCCCGCCGCCCAGCAGGAGGCAGAACGCGCCCAGCCGGTGCGGTGCCTCCCGGAGCATCCGCGCCGCCTCGGCGACGGTGACCAGCGTCAGCCCCATCAGCACGGCGAGGAACGGGCCGAGCAGGAGTTCGGCGCCCCGGACCACGCCCACCGCGCCGACGCCGACGATCGCCCCGAGCCCGTAGGCCCGCAGCTGGCTCGCGCCGCTGAGGCAGGTGTTCTCGACCAGGTAGCGGTAGCCGAGGTCGCGCTGTTCGCGCACCCACGCGCGCGCCTTGCCGGGCCGGGGCCGGATGCCGGACTGCAGGCAGCCGTAGCCCGCGGCCACCGCGGCGGCCCCGCCCCAGGCGAGCACGAACGCGGCCACACCGCCCACGCGGGCCGCCACCACCATGGCCGGGATGAGCGCGAGGCCCCACACCACGTCGTTGACGAAGGCCTTGCGGCCGGCGCCGGCGGCGAAGAAGGAGTACCGCCAGGCGTCCTGGAGGAGCAGTCCCGGCAGCACGACACCCAGGCCGGCGAACGCGGCCCCCACGCTGCCGCCCAGAGTCAGCCCGCCCGCCAGGCACGCCGCGCCGATCGCGGCACCGACCATGAGCGCGGTACCGGCGGACCGGGCCGCCGCAGCGCGCCAGGACGCCTCCGGTACGGCGCTGAAGCGCACGACGAGCGGGTCGGTGGCCAGTCCGCGGGAGACGCCGAGCACCACGCCGTAGGTCACCCAGGCAAGGCTGAACACGCCGAACGCGGCCAGTCCCAGGGAACGTGCCACGTACACGCCCACCGCGAAGTTGGACACGCTGGAGGCCGCCTGGTCGGCCAGCCCCCAGGACAGCCGGCCGACGACGGCCAGTCGGCCGCCCCGCCGGGCGTGGCCGCCCCGCCTCGCCGGGGCCGTCGTCCGCTCGCTTTTGGTGGTCACGGCGTCAGGTCCCGATCAGCCCGGCGCCGTGCAGGGCGTCGGCCGCGGCGGCGACGGTGCCGAACGGCAGCCCGGACCGCTCGGCGACGTCCAGCACGCTGTGCTCGCCGTCGGAGAGGCTGAGCACCCAGAGCATGGCCAGCTGGGCCTGTTTCGCGTCGCTGCGGCCGCCGAGCGAGTCGTACAGTCCGCGTCGGCCCAGCTGCGGCTCGCCGTAGGGGCTGAGGTTGACGTAGCGGCGGTTGCGGTCCAGTACGGAGAACGCCTCGCGGCAGACGGCGAGAGTGTCCGCCATCGCCTCGGGGGAGACGAAGTCCAGGTTGTCCGCCGAGGTGTGGTACTCGGGGTAGCCGGCGTACGGGGTCCGGCTGAGGGAGCCCACGCCGAGGTCGAACCCGGGCGAGCAGAACTGTCGCTCGTCGTAGCCGTACGGGGTGAACTCGGTGACGCGGTGCGGGCGTTCGGAGGCGGCCAGCACGTGCCGCAGTACCCGGTCGATCTCCGCGTCACCGCGCCTGCTCTGCTTGTACGTCAGCGCGCCCGGGTCGCCGGCGCAGGCCAGCACCAGCCCGTGCCGCACCTGGGCCACCCGCTCCGAGTTGCGCGCCAGCCAGGTGATGGCCCCGATGGTGCCGGGCGCGAAGAGGAACCGGTAGGTGTACCAGGGGGTCTCCTCCGCCAGTGCCCGGGCCAGGAACGTCGCCACCGCGATGCCGGTCAGGTTGTCGTTGGCCAGCGACGGGTGGCAGACGTGGCAGGAGACGATCACCTCGTCGGTGACCTGCCCGGGGACCACGTGCTCGGCGTAGGTGAGGTGCCCGTCGGCCAGGGTGGAGTCGACGCGCACCTCGTAGTCGCCGTCGGGCAGCGCGTCCAGGGTCTCCTGGGACAGGCAGAACCCCCACTCCGGCGTGTAGTAGCTGGTGCGGTAGGGCACCCAGGACGGGTGCTCCGGCAGGGTGTGCAGGTGCGCGCGCAGCTCGGAGAGCGGCATGGTCGCCGACACCGGCACGCTGTAGCCGAGCACGTGCAGGCTGGACGCGGCGAAGTCGACGACCCGGTCGCCGGCAGGGCCGGTGATGGAGGCGCCCTTGATGTTCCACTCCTGGGGCACCGTCCAGTCGAGCACCCGCGTGCCGGTCGGCACCTCGTGCACCTGCAGCGGGACGTACTCGTCGATGATCTCCAAGGTGGCGCGCACCCCGTCGCCGGTGATGCTCCGGCACAGCGGGTACAGCCGCTCCACCAGGTCGTACATCCCCTCGCCCGCCGGGGTCACCGGCGCCACCGCAGGGTGTTGTCGACGGCTCCGGAGTCGGACGCAGCGCGCAGTACGGCGAGCCGGGTGAAGCGCCGTTCGAAGTCCTCCTCGTGCAGCCCGTGTTTCCGGTAGGCGTCGGCGAGTTCGTCCGCGCCCTGCCGTACCGTCCACTCGCAGTCGAAGCCGGGCACCGCGGCGCGGAAGCGGGAGAAGTCCACCCGGTAGGACCGCGGATCGGCGCCGGTCTCACCGGTGATCACCACCCGCGAGCCGGGCACCGCCTCGGCGACCTGCCCGGCGATCTCGGCGACCGTGACGTTGTTGACCTCGCTGCCGATGTTGAACGCCCGGTCGTGCACCGCTTCGCGCGGCGCGGTCAGTGCCGCCGCGAAGGCCCGTGCCAGGTCGGCGGCGTGCACCAGCGGGCGCCAGGGGGTGCCGTCGGAGAGCACCCGTACCTCGCCGGACAGGAGCGCGTGGCCCACCAGGTTGTTCAGCACGATGTCGGCGCGCAGCCGGGGCGAGAAGCCGAAGGCGGTGGCGTTGCGCAGGTACACCGGGCTGAAGTCGCCGTCGGAGAGCGCGTGCAGGTCGTCCTCCACCCGCACCTTGGACTCCGCGTACGGCGTCACGGGGCGCAGCGGCGCGTCCTCGGTCACCAGGTCCGCCGCGTCGCCGGCGGCGCCGTAGACCGAGCAGGTCGACGCGTACAGGAAGCGCCGCACCCCCGCGTCGCGGGCCAGCCGGGCCAGCCGCACGGACGCGTGATGGTTGATGGCGTAGGTCAGGTCCGGCGCCAGCGCCCCCAGCGGGTCGTTGGAGAGCGCGGCCAGGTGGATCACGGCGTCCACCCCGGCCACGTCCTCGGCCGTGACGTCGCGCAGGTCCACCCGGCGCCCCGGCACTTCGGTAGGCGGCGGGCCCAGCACGCAGTCGGCGAAGAGGCCCGAGTCCAGTCCGGTGACCTCGTGCCCGGCCGCGGCCAGGACGGGTGCCATCACGGTGCCCAGGTAGCCCTGGTGTCCGGTCAGCAGTACGCGCAAGGTTCATCCCCCCAGATTGAGTGTGAGTTTGGTGACGGCGAACGCCTCGGCGTAGCGCGCGTGGCATTCGATACCGCGGATACGGGCCAGCCCGAGGAAGGCCTCCCGGTCGTACCAGGGCCGGTGCCGCTGCGAGGGGTAGTGCTCCCGCAGCAGCCGCACCTTCTCCTCGGCGATCTCCGGCGACAGCGGCTGGTACGCGGCCATGCGCCCCAGGTCGCCGTCCCACTTGACGATCTCGTAGCCGAGCACGAGGTGGTCGCGGAACGCGGTGGACACCAGCTTCGCCAGGCAGCGGTGGTCCTGGTGCGCGTCCTCGGTACGCGGGGCCAGCACGAGGTCCGGCTCGGTGCGCAGGCGCAGCTCCTCGACGGCGGCCTTGGCCTCGTCCCAGTGCGCGGGCAGCCGCCCGTCCGGCAGCTTGAGCACGGTCAGCCGCAGGTCGGCGCCCGGGCAGAAGGCGTCGAGCGCGGCCCGCTCCTCCTGCTCCCGCTCACCGCCGCCGCCGGAGAGCACCAGCGCGTCGACGCGGACGCCCGGCCGAGCGCGGCACATCGTCAGCAGCGCGCCGCCGGCGCCGATGGCCAGGTCGTCGCAGTGCGCGCCCAGCACGGCGAGCCGGTCCAGGGGCCGGGCTCCGGCCCCGAGGCGGATCACGCGCCCACTCCGGCGCCGCTCCTGCCGCCGTCCGCGTCCGCGCCCGCTCCCGCGCCGTCCCGCTCCCACACCGCCCACGGGCGGTCGCCGCGCGTGTAGGCGGCGTCGAGCGCGGCCCGCTCCTTGACGGTGTCGGTCGGCTTCCAGAAGCCGCGGTGCTGGTGTGCCAACAGGCGCCCGCCCTTGGCCAGCTGGGCGCAGCCGTCGGCGACCAGGTCCCCGTTCTCCGGGATGTGGTCGAAGATCTCCTGGCGGAGCACGAAGTAGCCGCCGTTCTCCCACAGCGGCAGCTCGCTCACCGCGGTGATGCCTCCGACCAGGCCGTCTTCGCGCAGTTCCACGCAGTGGAACGAGGACTGCGGGGGCACCACCATCATCGACGCGCCGGCGTCGCGCCTCGCGAACCGGTCGATCACCTCCGGCAGCGGGGCGTCGGTGAGCACGTCGGCGTAGTTGGCGAGGAACATCTCGTCGCCGTCCAGGTGGTGCCGCACCCGGCGCAGCCGCTCCCCGATCGGCGACTCGATGCCGGTCTGCGCGAACGTGATCGTCCAGGAGGCGATGTCGGTGGACAGCAGCTCGGTCTGCCCGTTGCGCAGTACGAAGTCGTTGGAGGTCGTCTCCTCGTAGTTGAGGAAGAAGTCCTTGATGTGGTGGGCGCCGTAGCCCAGGCACAGGATGAACTCCCGGTGCCCGAAGTACGCGTAGTAGCGCATGACGTGCCAGATCAGCGGACGCGGCCCGACCATCGCCATCGGCTTGGGCATGCCGTCGGCGGCTCCGTCGCGCATACGCAGCCCGTAACCGCCGCAGAACAGTACGACCTTCATGGCTTGACCTCGACAATGCTCAGTTCCGGGATGGGGAAGACCAGCCGGCCGCCCCATTCGTGGAGGAAGGACAGCTGCTCGGTCAGCTCGGCCCGCAGGTTCCACGGCAGGACGAGCACGTAGTCCGGCCGGTCGGCGCTGATCCGCTCGGGCGGCAGGATCGGGATGCGGGTGCCCGGGGTGAACCTGCCGTGTTTGTAGGGGTTGCGGTCGACTGTGTACGGGAGCAGGTCGGGCCGGATACCGCAGTGGTTGAGCAGGGTGTTGCCCTTGCCCGGGGCGCCGTAGCCCACGACCGTCTCACCGCGCTCGGCCGCCTCGATCAGGAAGCGCAGGAGGTCCCGGCGGACCTTGGCCACCCGGGCCGAGAACTCGCCGTACCCGGACAGCTCCTGCAGTCCGGCGGCCTTCTCCCGGTCCAGCACGTCGGCCACCTCCCGCGTCGGCTCCCCGGCCGCCTCGGCCGGCCGGGCCCACAGCCGGATGGAGCCGCCGTGCGTGGGCAGCAGTTCGACGTCCACGAGCGTGAGTCCGCCGGCGGCCAGCGCGCGGGCCGCCGAGGCGACCGTGTAGTACTGGAAGTGCTCGTGGTAGATCGTGTCGTACTGGTTCTCCTCGATCAGGGTCAGCAGGTGCTGCACCTCGATGGAGACCCAGCCGTCGTCGGCGACCAGGGCGCGCAGCCCCTGGGTGAACCCGACCACGTCGGGGATGTGCGCGTACACGTTGTTGGCCACGACCAGGTGCGCCGGGCCGTGCTCACCGCGGACGCCCGAGCCGGTGTCCGGGTCCAGGAACGCCGTGAGCGTGGGGACACCCGCCGCCCGCGCCGCGGCGCCCACGTTCACCGACGGCTCGATGCCCAGGCAGCGGATGCCGCGGTCCACCAGGTGCCGCAGCAGGTAGCCGTCGTTGCTCGCGACCTCGACCACGAAGGCGTCGGGGCCCAGCTCCAGCCGCCGCACGGCGTCGGTGACGAAGGTGCGCGCGTGCTCCACCCAGGAGGCGGAGTAGGAGGAGAAGTACGCGTACTGCGTGAACGTCTCCTCCGGGGTGATCAGCGGCGGGATCTGCGCGAGCCAGCAGTCGGTGCAGACCCGCAGGTGCAGCGGGTAGGCCGGTTCCGGCAGGTCCAGTTGGTCCGCGGCGAGAAAGCTCTCGCACGGCGGAGTCGCGCCCAGGTCGACGACGCTCGCCGTCGCCGACGAGCCGCAGAGCCGGCATCGTGTCATCTACTTCCCCCATCCCTGCCCGCGCGGGTGTCCCGGCGCGGGTGAGTGCTTGTGTCCCCTGCCGGCGGCGGGCCGTTCCCGCCGCCGGTGGAGCCCGCGATCGCCGCGCGGTACCCCTCCACCAGGCGCTCCAGCCCGACCGCCGGGCTGAAGGCCTGCTCGTAGCGCTGCCGGGCCGCCCGGCCCAGCTCCCGGTTGAGGGCCTTCTCCGCCGTGATCCGGCGGATGCGGGATGCCAGCGAGGCGGGGTCGCCCGGCCGGTGCAGCAGCCCCGTCACCCCGTCCTCGACCAGTTCGACGAAGGCGCCGTGTCCGGCGGCGACGGACGGGACCCCCGCCGCCATCGCCTCCGCGACCACCAGGCCGAAGGTCTCCTGGGCCACCGAGGGAGCCACCACGGCGACCGACCGCGCGACGGCCTCCCGGCACTGCGCCGGGTCCCACAGGCCGGCGTACCGTACGTCGTCCCGGCCCGCCGCCCACGCGGCCACCTGCCGCTCCAGCGGCCCCCCGCCGGCGAGTACGAGCGGCACGCCCACGCCGCCCTCCGCCGCGATCCGGTCCCACGCGGCCATCAGCAGCGCCACGCCCTTGGCCTCCGCGAGCCGGCCGAGGAAGAGCAGGTGCTCGCCGGTGTCCGCGCGGCAGGCGCCCGGTTCGGGCACGAAGTTGTGCTTGACCGCCAGCCGCTCGGGCGGCATGCCCGAGCGCACCAGGACGTCGCGCTGCGCCGCCGAGATGCAGAAGAACCGCTCCACGCCGGTCCACCACCGCCGCCGGTTGACCGACAGGCTGACCGCGAGCGGCACCGTCGCCAGCCGGGAGCCGCGGTAGCAGCCGTGCCGGACGGCGGGCAGCGCCGTCGCCGTGCCGACGCACTCGGTGCACGGCCGGCCGTCCCGCTGGAGCGTGCCGGGCGGGCAGACCTGGGTGTAGTTGTGCAGCGTGGCGACGGCGGGCACCCCGGCGTCGGCGCACGCGGCCAGCACCGCGGGCGACAGGAGCGGGAAGACGTTGTGGAGGTGCACGATGTCCGGCCGCCCGGCGCGGAGCCGGGCGGTGAGTTCCGCGCGGACCGCCGGGTTCCACGGCACGAGGAAGGGCAGCGCGGCCTTGCCCGCCAGGGACCGGGCGGCGATGTCGTCGCTGCGCCGCTCGAACACCTCGACGCGGTGGCCGGCCGCGCGCAGCAGCCCCACCTCCTCGTCGACGACTCTGTTCTCCCCGCTCGGCTGCGCCGAGGAGTAGCGGTTGTGCACCACGAGGACATGCATGGTCGAGTTCACCTCCTGATCCGTCGGGGGATGCGCCGACGCGGGAGCGCGAGCGCCGCGGCGGCGGGGGGCTCGGCCGGTGCCGCCAGCAGCGCGGCGGCCAGGGCCAGATGCAGCAGATACGGTGAGGCGTCGCCCAGCCCGGCCTCGGTGTACGAGGAGATCGCGCAGTAGCTGATCAGGAAGAGCGCACAGGCCCTCGGCAGCGACGGCGGGCGCAGCAGCGCGACGCCGCCCAGTACGGCGAGGAGCGTCGCTACGAGGGTGACGCCGAGCAGCCCCTGCTCGTGGTAGACCGCCAGCCAGCTGTTGTCGATCGGCAGCCCGCCGTACGACTTGTCGCCCAGGCCGGTGCCGAACGACTTCTCCGCGGGTGTACGGGGCGCCGCCAGCAGGGCGTCCCACACCTTGGCCCGGCCGGTGAGGTTGGAGAAGTTCTCCTGGCTCTGCCCGCGCAGGAACCACGCCCGCAGCGCGCCGCTGAACGCCACCGCGGCCACCGTGGCGCACAGCACCGTCCAGGCGAAGAACCGGCGGGCGGCGGCGCTGGTGGCCAGGAGCGAGCAGATCGCCAGCGTCAGCCCGACGAGCAGGCCCAGCGTGGCGGTGCGGGTATGGGTCAGCGCGAGCAGGGCGAGCGAGGGCACGATGACCACCGCCGCGCTCACCCGGTCGGTCCGGCGGCCCAGCACGAGCAGCACGGTGAGCCCGATGATCACCGCCGCGTACTGCCCGATCTGCGGCGGGGTGAGCGGCCACAGGGCGCCGACCAGCCGCCCGCCGTAGTACTCCGGCAGGGCCGTCCCCGGTGAGACGGCCAGGCCGACGGCCACCGAGACGAGCACCGCGAAGTACATCCGCACGTGGTACCGGACGAACGTCAGGCTCCCGTCCCACCAGCGGCTGAGGAGCCACAGCGTGCCGACGAAGAGGGCCAGCCGGGCGCAGCGGAAGAGCGCGCCGTAGCCGACCTCCAGGTTCGCGCTGGAGATCACGCTCGGCAGCAGCAGCAGGGTGAGCAGGAAGACGAAGGCGCCCGGCCGGACGCGCAGCCGGAGATTGAGCGCGAGCGCCAGCGTGAACGCGGCGACCAGCGCGCCCATGGTGGCCATCTGGATCAGGGAGCGGGGCAGCGGGACGACGGTCTTGGCCCCGGCGGAGCCGAGCGTGTTGAGCGCCAGCAGCGCCCAGACGATCCCGACGGCTTTGGGGACCCGCTCGCCCGGCGGCACCCCGCTCGCCACTTCGCCCCCCGCCCCGCGCGCCACCTCGCCGCCCACCTCAGCCACCGGCCCGCGGGTCGAAGGTGCTGCCCGCGTCCTGCCGGTACGGCGTGCCCTGCCACTGCCCGGCGTCCAGCCTGCGGCCCGGGTCGGCGGCGACGAAGTTCCACGGTCCGCGGTAGGTGTTGTCGTGCCACCGGTTGTCCTGCTTGCGGGTGATCGCCTCGGCCACCCGCTTGCCCTTGTACGGCGACCAGTCGGGGTAGGTGCCGTAGTTGGCCAGCACGGCCATGCGGGCGCAGGCCGTCTCGCACTTGACGACGGAGGTGTCCAGCACGAAGCGGTTGCCGTGGATGTCCACCCGCTGGGTCTTCCACCGGCAGTCGGCGTACAGCGGAGCGGTGGCGATCGCCGGGTGCGCGCAGCGGTCGGTGTCCTTCACCAGCAACGTGCAGTAGCCGGTCGAGGTGTTGGCCGGGCTGTTGCAGAACCGGTCGGCGTTCTCCCACAAGGTGATCCCCGACCAGTTGTCCTCGAACACGTTCCGGTAGATGTCGATCTTGTCCGTGCGGGCCTTGATCCGGGGTTCACCGCCCGCCTCGGACACGTAGACGGCCGCGTACGGGAAGTCGTCGCCGCGCTCGGCGTACTTGCGGCCCTCGACCCAGTTGTTCCGCCGGATCGTGTTGTTCCGGATGACCGCGTTGTAGCTGGTCTCGTACATCAGCGCGGCGCCGTCGTTCTCCTCCAGTACGTTGCCCTCGATGCGGAAGTCGTTGTTGTTGTTGTCCGCCCACAGCCCGGCGCCGCGGTTGTCGTGCACCCAGTTGCCGCGTACGTCGGCGCCGTCGACGGCCCAGAACTTGATGCCGCCGGTGCAGCCGCAGCCCGGCTTCCGCCGCTCCCAGTCGTCGGTGTTGTTGCCCACGACCTCGTTGCCCTCGACCACCAGGCCGCGGATGGTGTCCCCGGTCTTGTACGCGTTCATGCCGTACTGCCCGTTGCCGCGCAGGCAGCTGGCGCGGACCCGCTGGCGCGCACCGGCCATCAGTCCGGCGCCGGAGTTGTACTGGATCTTCGCGTGCTCGATCAGCCATCCGTCGGCCATGTCGTGGTTGACCACGCCCTCGTTGTTCGGCGCGACGAAACGCTGCACGGTCAGGTGGCGGATGGTGACGTCGGGGGCGGTGCCGCTGAACGCGTACTGGTTGACCTTGCGGCCGTCGAGCACCGCGCCCGGCGCGCCGAGGTAGCGGTTCCCCTTCTTGGCCATGACCTGGGCGTAGCGGTCCGGCTCCAGGCGGTGCTTGCCCGGCCGAAGCCAGAACGTGGTGTTCGGGGGGCTGCTCCTGGTCTTCGCGGCCAGGTCGTCCACCACCGTGGGGTCGACCGTCACCGCGCCCGCCGGGGCCTTCGCGGGCCCGGCCGCGGGCTGGGCGCACACCCGGGCCACGGGCGTGGCGGGCGCGGGGGAGGTGGAGGGCTTGCCGGACGGCTCCGCAGGGGCGTCCGGCGTGCCCGTGCACCCGGCCGCCGCCAGCAGGGCCAGCGCCAGCGGTGCCGCCGGCAGCGCCCCGTACCGCCTCCCGGTCAGCACGCGTCCCCCTGGCCGCGGAACCTGAGGACGGTGGTGAACTCCCGGGTGCCGTCGGCGAAGCCGGTGCCGATCAGGGTGGTGGCGGGTTCCTTGCGCCCGAAGCCCGCGGAGTACCAGCCCAGGATGGGGTATCCCCTGCTCGAAGAGCTTGGGGAAGGGCCGCTCTCGCCGCGGTGCGCCCGCCAGCTCAGCTGCCCCGGCAGTTCCAGGACGGCCCCGCGGTCCTGGCCGTGGCGGGTCCAGGTGAGCACGGCCCGGTCGCCCGCCAGCTGCGCGGTGACCGCCGGACCGAGGTGGAAGGCCAGGCGTGCGGGAGACCGGCCCGGGCCGCGTACCTCGTCCACCACGCGCAGCTCCCGGCTCGCGGCCGTCAGTTCCACGCGGCGGCGGTGCACGCGGCGCCGGTAGCCGTCGTGTTCGGCGCACCAGCGGACCGTCCCTCCCTCCGGCGCCTCGGCACTCGTGGCGGCCAGCACGCGGCTGCGGGCGTGCCGGGTCCACAGGAACGGGCCGCCGGAGACGGACTGGTCGGCACCGTCCAGCTGGAGGGTGTTGTGGCCGAGGGTCGAGCGGAAGTACCGCCGCCACTCGGGCTGCCCGTGGTAGCAGAACGTCCCCGGGTCGGCGAGCACGTCGACCCCGTCGTGCCGCACCTCCACGGACAGCGCGTCCGCGTGGGCGTGCGCGGCGATGGACAGGAACCCGTGCGGGCCGCCGTCGCACCGGCACCAGATCCCCTCCGGGCCGCGCAGCAGGGTCATGCCCGCCTCCGCGAAGTGGACCGGCCGGACGGCCGGGCGCACCTGGGCCGGTGCGGCGGGCCGGATGAGCGCGGCCAGCAGCCGGGTGCGCACATCGGTGCCGGCCACCGCCGGCCACCAGGGCAGCGAGCCGAACACGGCGTCCCCGGTGGCCAGCAGCGAGCCCCAGCGGTCGGTGCCCGCGCCGTCCACGATCAGGCCGTGCCCGTCGTCCGCGTCCCCCTGGCGCGGGGGCCGCAGTGTGCCGTCCACGACGGCCGCGAGCGCGTCGGTCATGCGCAGCAGCACCGAACGGACCGGCGCGGGGACCGGCACACCGGCGCGGTCCGCCTCGGCCACCGCGGCCAGGCCCAGTTCCAGCACGAGTCCGTGGTACTCGGTGGCCAGCTCCCGGTTGAGGCCGCAGCCGAAGGTGTTGCCGCGCAGGTGCCGCTCCAGCGACCGCAGCGCGCCGGTGCGCCAGTGCGCCGAGGCGGGGAACCAGGCGAACGCGCAGGCCGCCGCGAACTGCCCGGCCGCCTCGGCGATGACGTGGTTGTTCGCCGAGGACCCCCGGCTGGGGAAGGCGGCCAGCCAGCGCTGGTGGTACCAGATCTGCTGGAGCGCCACCGGGTTGTCCTCGAACAGCCCGGCCGCGCCCGGCCAGCCCTCCAGCAGCCGGCGTACCCACACCCACGACAGCAGCCGGATGCCCAGCTCGATGCCGCTGGTCCAGTGCACCCCGCGCAGCGGCGGGTTGGCCGCCCACCACGACCGCAGGTGCTCGCCGACGCGCCCCGCGTACCGGTCCTCCCCGGTGACCGCGTAGGCGGCGGCGAGGACGGTCAGGTGCTGGTGCCGGGACAGCTCCCAGATCTGCTTGATGTCTCCGACCGCCTCCTCGTCCCGGTAGGGCACGTCGAAGGCGTAGCCCGAGGGGGCGCGGCGCCCGGTCTTCGGGTCGTACCACCAGTCCGGATCGGCCAGGTCGTCGCGGGCCACCCCGAAGTACTCGGCGTGCCCGTCCATCAGCCGGTCTGCCTCGGCGAGGAGGCGTTTCACGGCGTCCGGGGGCAGCGCGGCGATCGTCCCGGCGGGCAGGAACGCGGTGAAACGGGCGCCGGTCACGCTCGGGCAGTCCGGCGGCGACGACCGCCACCGCCGCCTGCGCACCGTGTCCGCCACCCGGCCGCCGACCTCCCGCGGCCCCATCCGGGAGAGCCGCCGCAGGTACCAGCCCGGCGTGGCGCTCGCGGTCATCGCGCCCCCGCCAACGCCACCGGCGCGCCGCCGGCCAGGCTGGCCCGTACGGCGAGGGTGGCCGCCGTGGTGGCGGCCAGCGACTCCAGCGGCACCGGCATGGGCCCGCCGCTGCGCACGGCCGCCAGGAACGCGTCCAGCTGGGCGCGCTGGCCCTTGTCCCGTGCCTTGGGCAGCCGCGAACTGACCCACCGCTTGCGGCCGAGCCCGCCGTCCGCGTAGACGGAGGCCCGGACGAAGTCGTCCAGCCGCAGCGCACGGCCGTCCGCGAGGAGGTCGAGCGTCTCCTTGGGGAAGCCGGGCGGGCCGGTGGTGACGTAGCTGAGGGAGGCGGTGGACCCGCCCGGGTAGCCCAGCACCACGTGCAGGTCCTCGGTGCCCGGCGTGGCGAAGGCGTGCACGGAGACCGGGTCGGCCGCGAGCAGCCAGCTCGCCGTGTCGACGAAGTGCCCGCCCTCGCCGGCGAACCTCGAGCCCTGGGTGTCCTGCTGGAGGTACCAGCTGCCGTGCTGGAGGCGGCCCGCGTTGACGAGGTAGCGGAGGCTCGCGGGGCCCCTCGGGGTGCCGAACCGCCGCCTGGCCTCCCGCAGCAGCGGTGCGAAGCGTCGGTTGAAGCCCACCTGCAAGCGGTCGTTGCCGGACTCCTCGACCGTCGCGAGCACGCCGGCCAGCTCGTCCTCGGTGAGCGCCAGCGGCTTCTCCACGAACACCGCCTTGCCGGCCAGCAGCGCCCGCCGGGTCAGCTCGGCGTGCGAGCTGTGCCGGGTGACCACGAACACCGCGTCCACCGACGGGTCGCCGAGCATGGCCTCCAGATCGGTGGTCGCCTCGGCGAAGCCGAACTTCCGCTTCGCGTTGGCCGCGGAGAGCGCCGTCGTGGTGATGACCGTGGACAGCTCGACGTCGTCGCGCTGCGCCAGGTGCGGCAGCAGCATCGACGTCGCGTAGTTCCCCGCACCGGCGAACGCCAGCCGCACCGGCGCCCCTGCGGGCCGGGACGGGGCGGACGCCGCGCTGCGGCGCCGCACTGCGGGCGGGGAAACCGGTTGAGGCGCCGGGGCCGCCGGGGTCTGCGCCTCTGCCGCCTGCTGCGCGGCCTCGGGGTAGCGGAACAGCACGGCGACGGCCTTGAGTTCGCCGTCCTTGAGGCGCTGGTAGGTCTGCACGGCGTCCGCGAAGTCGGCGACGTGGGAGACCAGCGGCTCCACGTCGACCCGGCCGAGGGCCAGCAGGTCGAGGAAGCACGCCAGGTTGCGGCGCTCGGTCCAGCGCACGTAGCCGATCGGGTAGTCCCGGCCCTGGAGTTCGTACTCGGGGTCGTAGCGCCCGGGACCGTAGGAGCGGGAGAACCGTACGTCGAGTTCCTTCTCGTAGTACGCGTTCCACGGCAGGTCCAGGCGGCACTTGCCGATGTCGACGACTCGGCCGCGGTCCCGGCTCAGCCGGGCGGCCAGCTCGACGGGCTGGTTGCTGCCGCCGCCCGCCGCCAGATACACCTGGTCGACCCCGTGCCCGCCGGTGAGCCGGGCGACGGCGGCGGCCACGGCCGCGGAGGCGGGATCGCCGCAGGCCGCGGCGCCCAGGCGCTCGGCCAGCGCGCAGCGCGCCGGGTCGGGGTCGGCCCCCACGACGCGGACTCCCGAGGCGGTCAGCAGCTGCGCCACCAGCTGCCCGATCAGCCCGAGGCCGATCACCAGCGCCACGTCGCCGAGCCCTGGCTCGCCGCGGCGGACGCCCTGCATCGCGATCGATCCGACGGTGCCGAAGGCCGCGTGCCGTGACGGCAGGCCCTGCGGCATCGGTGTGTAGAGGTGCTTGGGCACCCAGTTCAGCTCGGCGTGCAGCGCGTGCTCGTTGCCCGCGCAGGCCACGAGGTCACCCACCGCCACGTCGTCGATCCCGGCGCCGACCTGCTCGACCACCCCGCTCAGCGAGTAGCCCAGCGGTGTGTAGGAGTCCAGCTGGCCGACCACCTTGCGATAGGTGGCGGGCAGCCCGTTGGCGGCCACGCTCTGCATGACCTTGGCCACCTGGTCCGGCCGCGAGCGGGCCTTGCCCACCATCGACAGGCCGGCCTCGGACACCTTCATCAGCTCGGTCCCGGTGGAGATCAGCGAGTAGGCGCTGCGGACCAGCACACCGCCCGGCTTGCACCCCGGCACCGGCACCTCCAGCAGTGCCAGCTCGCCACTCCGGTAGTTCTGCACAACCTGCTTCACCCGGGCTCCTCCCTCTCTCTACGCCGTCAAGCCGCTCGGCTCTGGCCGGAGCCAGAGGTCGCGCCGCGATACCAGTACTCCAGGGTCAGTACGTGCCACAGGTGCTTGGAGAAGTCCCGCTGCCCGGCGGCGTCCTCGGCGACCAGCCGCTCCAGCGCGTCGCGGCGCAGGATGCCGGAGCTGACGAGCACGCCGTCATGCACCACCTCGCGCACCAGCGGTGCCAGATCCCGGCTCATCCAGGCCCGCAGCGGGGCGCTGAAGAGGCCCTTGGGCCGGTAGACGATCTCCCGGGGCAGGATCGAGGACGCCGCCTCCTTCAGGACGGCCTTGCCCTGCCGCCCGGCGATCTTGCGGTCGCCGGGGATGGCGAACGCCGCCCTGACCACCTCCACGTCCACGTACGGCACCCGCACCTCGGTCGAGGCGGCCATGCTGGAGCGGTCGGTGTAGGCGAGGTTGAGACCCGGCAGGAACATCCGGGCGTCGCCCAGGCACATGCGGTTGACGAAGTCGTCCAGGCCGTTGTCCAGGTAGATGTCCGCGTGCTCGGTCAGCACGTCCGAGACCGTCCCGGCCAGGTCCGGATGGATCAGGGCGAGCAGCTCGTCCTGGTCGTACATGGTGTAGCTGCGCCGGAACGCGGTCTCCTCCGGCAGTTCGGCGAAGGAGAGGAACCGCTTGGCGAAGCGCACCGACCGGTAGCCCCGGCGGGAGGTGGCCACCGGCAGCCGGTCCACACCCGCGGACAGGCCGCGCCGCAGGGGCCGCGGGACGCGCTGGTAGCGCAGCGCGAGCAGGTTGGCCAGGTGTTTGCGGTACCCGGCGAACAGCTCGTCGGCGCCCATCCCCGAGAGCATCACCTTGACCCCGGCCTCCCGTGCGGCCGAGCAGATCAGGAAGGTGTTGATCGCGGCCGGGTCGCCGATCGGCTCGTCCAGGTGGTAGGTCATCCGCGGCAGCAGCTCGAGCACGTCGGGAGCGATCTCGATCTCCCGCAGGTCCACGCCGAACTGTTCGGCCACCCGCCGGGCATGGCGCAGGTCGTCCGGCATCGCCTCGAACTTGGCGTCCTCGGCGCGGAACCCGATGGTGTAGGCGGAGATCCCGGGCCGTTCGCGGGCCGCCAGCGCGGTCAGGTAGCTGGAGTCCAGCCCGCCGGAGAGGAAGGTCGCCACCGGTACGTCGGAGAGCAGGTGCCGCCTGTTCGACTCCTCCACGACGGCGGCCAGGTCCGGCTGTTCGCCGCTCAGGGCCCGCTCCCGCCCCTCGGCCGCGACGTCCCGGAGGTTCCAGAACCGGCCGCGCTCGGTCCGGCCGTCGGGCCGGCACCGCAGCCAGGTCCCCGGCGGCAGCTTCTCCGCCTCACGGAACGCGCAGCGCGAGTCCGGCACCCAGTAGTAGAGCAGCGAGGCCACCAGCGCCGCCTGGTCCACCTCCAGCGACCCGCCGCTGACCGCGGCCAGCGCCTTCAGCTCGGAGGCGAACATCAGCCCCGTGCCGCGCCGCAGCAGGAACAAAGGCTTGACGCCGAGCTGGTCGCGGACCAGGACCAGCTCGCCGGTCCGCTCGTCGAAGACCGCGAACGCGAACATGCCGCGCAGCCGGGGCAGGCAGTCGGTGCCCCAGCGCCGCCAGGCCTCCAGCAGGACCTCGGTGTCGGAGGTGCCGCGGAAGCGCACCCCGGCGCCGGCCAGTTCGGCCCGCAGTTCGGGCGCGTTGTACAGCTCGCCGTTGTAGGTCAGGGCGAGGCCGTCCGAGACCATCGGCTGCGCGCCGGTTGCGGACAGGTCGATGACGGCCAGCCGCCGGTGCCCCAGGTGCACTTCGCCGTCACCGGCGGGGTGGGTGTACCGGCCGGCCCCGTCCGGGCCGCGGTGGGCCAGAACGTCGGTGAGCCGGTCGGTGACGGCCTTCCCGTCCGGCCATCGGTAGGTGCCCGCGATGCCACACATGCTCTACCGCACCTCCTGGTCGCTGTACGGGACCCGTGCGGCCCGCATCGACGGCTGCCCGGCGCGCGGGCGTCCCGTCCCGTTCCGCCGGGCCGGTCCCTCGTGGCGGCCGCGCAGCGCGGTGTGCAGCCCGTCCCACAGCGTGCCGTCGGTCCGGTCACGCGGATCGGGGTCGAGGAGCACCACGCCGATCACCGGGATGCGCTGGTCCGCGAGCTGCCGCGCCACGGTGTGCAGCCACGCCGCGCTGCCGTGCCCGGCACGTACGACCAGCACCGTCTGGCCGCCGAGGTGGCCCAGGTCGGTCCACGCCGTGCCGGGCGCCACCGAGCCGACGCCGAGCCGGCGCGTTCGGTGCGGCACGGACGCCGCCTCCTCGCCCCCGACCACGGCCGGATCGCCAGGCCTCTGGCGGCTGTTCGCGAGCTGCGGGCCGGGCAGTCCGTCGACGACGACCACTGGCTCCCCCTCCGTCGTCAGTGCCCTGGCGAGGTCCAGGGCGATCACGGCCGTGCCGCGCGCACAGCCCAGTTCCAGCAGCGACACCGGTTCCGCGGAGCCCCGTACGGTGCGGGCCAGGGTCGCGGTGAGCCGCTCCCGCGCCGCCCGGCTCCGCCGCGGACGCCACCTTCCGGTGGACCGGCGCGGCGCGCGGCGCAGCTCGGCGATGACCGAGGCGCCCAGGTTCGCCGCGATGTCTCTGCGCAGCACGGGGCGGTCCGCCACCACCGTGGCGACCGCGGCCAGCGCGAGCCCGAGGAAGAGGCCGAGGGCGAGCCCGATCACGGCCTTGGCGGCTGCGGCCCCGGGCAGGGAGTGCGGCACCGCGCGCGGGGCGTCCACGATCTTCGTGCCCGCGACGACCCGGGGAGTGCCGGTGCGCGCCTCCGCGGCGCGCTGGTCGAAGTCGGCGATCCGCGAGTTGAGTTCGGCCCGGCGCGCGAAGAGCGACTCGGTGCTCGCCGAGGCTTCCGGGTCGCTCCCCGGCGACCCGCCCCCGATCGCCTCGTTGACCTCCGCCAGCTCGTCCCGCATGCGGTCACGCTGGTCGAGCAGGGCCTCGGACTCGGCCTTGGCCCTCTCCCGCATCCGCCGCACATGGTCGGCGACGAACGCCTCGGCCAGTGCCCCGGCCCGGGCCACCGCTTGCGCCTCGCTCTCGCCGCTCACCTCGATGCGCAGCAGGTTGTTGGTCAGTCCCGAACCCCGGTAGTCGTGCAGGAAGTTCTCGGGGTCCTCGGGCGACTTCAGTGCCCGCAGGGCCTCGCGGGCGATCCGCGTGGTCCCCAGCAGTTCGACGTCGGTGCGGATGAGCGTGCCGGTGTCGTTGGGCTGGTCCTCCTGATGTGCGACCAGCACCTTGGTCATCGCGGTCGGCGGCGGCGGCAGCAGGACCGCCACCGCCACGCCGGCCAGCAGCCCCAGCAGCGCCGCGGAGCACCACAGGCGGCGGCGCCTGCGCACCGACACCACCAGCGCGCGCAGGTCCAGCAGGGGTACGGAGGCCGGCTGCTCCGACGGCTCCGGCGTCTCGCGCGTCGTCACGCGGAGCCTCCTCTCGCGTCGCCGCCCACCGCGAGAGCGGCCAGGGGTGCGTCGTCCGTTGTACGGCCGGCCGCCCGCCCGGGACGGGAGCGGACCGGGTCGGCGACGACGACGCCGACGACCTCGTGCCCGCCGTCCGCGCACGCCTCGGCGATCGCGGCCAGCTCCTCCACGGTGCAGCTGCCCGGGCTCAGCACCACCAGGGCGCCCGACTCGGTGTCGCGGTCCGGCACCATCGGCCGGATCACCGAAACCTCCACCACCCGCAGCTGCGGGCAGCTCTCGCCCGAGGCGCCTGGATCGCTCCCGGCCTCCGCGGCGAGCCGACCGGCGGCCCGGCGGGCACTCCCGTCGCCGTCCGGTACGACGACCAGCACCCGCCGTGCGGCCGGCAGCTGGTCCCGCAGGCGCGCGCACACCCGCCGGTAGCGGGTCCGCACGCCGTCCTCGCCGCCGGACGCCCGCGGGGCCGGCAGGTCCCACCGGGTGTCGACGCCCAGCAGGCGGCGCATCCGCGCCCGCGCGCCCGGGTCCTGCGGCCCGTCCGCGCTGCGCCCGCCCTGCACCTCGACGCTGCCCAGCGGCTCCGCGCCCAGTGCCTCGGCGATCTCCGCCTCGGTACGCGGCCTGCGGTTCACGCGTGCGGCGGCGAGATGCGCGATGACCGCGCACAGGAGGAAGAGCAGCGCCCCGGCGGCGACCAGCTGCGTCCGCGTCGGCGGCGCCTCGCCGTCCGGCCGGGCCGCCGGTCCCATGACGACCATGCCCGCCTTGCCGGCCGCCGGGTCGGCCTGGTCCAGCTTCTTCATGGCGTCCCGCAGCGCGGTGCGCAGCTTCTCCAGCTCGGTGCGGACCTGCACACTCTCCACGGTCCGCCCCGGATCGGCCGCGGCGGCCAGGTCGGTGATGCGGCGGTCGGTCTGCAGCACCTTCTGCCGCAGCGTCTCGGGGCCGGCCGCCGTGTCGGGGTCGGCTTCGCCGCCCGCGACCCGGGCGGCGAAGTCGACGAACTGCCGGGCCACCTGGTCGGCCAACTGCTGTGCGCGCTCCGGGGTCCGGGCCGTACCCGAGATCTTGAGGATGTTCCCGTCGGCGGCTGCGGCGCTCACCTGCTCGCGCAGTTCGGCGCCGTCGACGCCGGACCAGCGGAGCGTGGCGGCAGCCCGGTCGACCACCACCGAACTGGTCGCGATCTCCGCCTGGGTCACCAGCTCGCGCTCCTCCCACTGCCCCGGCAGCAGTACCGATGCCGACGCGGTGTAGCGCGGCGGAAACAGCAGTGAGGCGCCGTAGCCGACGAGGGCGCCCAGCACGGCGAGGACG
This sequence comes from Streptomyces sp. CNH287, assembly GCF_000424825.1. Taxonomy (NCBI): domain Bacteria; kingdom Bacillati; phylum Actinomycetota; class Actinomycetes; order Kitasatosporales; family Streptomycetaceae; genus Streptomyces; species Streptomyces sp. CNH287. The sequence continues at coordinate 118,631 of NZ_AUKQ01000011.1, forward strand.
GCGAGAAGCCGCCGCCGACGGCGGAGGATGCGCCCGATCGTGACCAGGCGTATCGGATCATCGCTCAACGGTGCTGCCTCTTCCCCGTCCGGTCCTGGCCGCCCGGCGACACCGGAGCGCGGCCCCGGCCGGCGGCGGCGTAGGCGGCGAGCAGCGCGCGCTGGGAGTTCCGCCAGGCGAGCTGCCCGCTGATCCGCTCCTGGCCGATCGCGCCCCTGCGGGCCCGCTCGTCCGGATCGTCCAGCAGGAGCGCGATGAGCCGGGCGTACGCGGCCTCGTCGTTGGCGGGCGCGTAGAGGGCGGCGTCACCGGCGGAGACGCGCGCCTCCCGGAGGTCGAACGAGACGATCGGGCGGCCCATGGCCATGTACTCCAGGACCTTGTTCATGGTCGACACGTCGTTGAGCGGATTGCGCGGGTCGGGGGAGAGGCACACGTCCGCCGTGGAGAGGTAGCGCACCAGATCGGCGTCCGGGACGCGCCCGGTGAACTGCACCTGCTCGGAGAGTCCGAGCCGCCCGGACAGCGCCACCATCGCCTCGAAGGCGTCGCCGGAGCCGACGAACACCGCGTGCCAGTCGGTCCGCCCCAGCTCGTCACGCAGCTTCGCCAGGGCCCGCAGGGCGTAGTCGACGCCGTCCTGGGGGCCCATGACGCCGAGGTAGCACAGCAGATGGGGCTTGCCGCGCTTCAACTCCGGCTCGGGCTGCACCGGTTGGAACCGGTCGGTCTGCGGGGCGCTGCGCACCACGAAGACGTCCGCCGGCCGCAGGCCGCCCCGGCGCACCGCGACGTCGCGGTAGCTCTCGTTCGTGGCGAGCACGACGTCGGCGGCACGGTAGGTCAGCCGCTCCAGCGCGCACACGGCGCGGTAGAGCAGGTCCTCGCCCCGGCCGAACCGCGAGAGGTACAGCTCCGGTACCAGGTCGTGCTGGTCGAAGACGAACCGCGCGCCGCGCCGCTTGAGCCACAGCGCGGGCAGGAACAGCAGGTCGGGCGGGTTGCAGGCGTGGACCACGTCGACCGGGCCGACCCGGCGGGCCAGCCGGGCCGTATGCCACAGCGCCGATCCGTACTCCCTCAGGTAGCCGGCCGGGCCTCCGGTGGCCGCGCGCAGCGGGTAGCGGTGGATGCGCACCCCGTCGATCTCCGCCTCCGGTTCGGTGTCCCGCCTGCCTCCCCGGGGGCAGATGACGTCCACCCTCCAGCCCGCGTCGCGCAGCGTCGTGCACTCCTGCCACACCCGCCGGTCGAAGGGCACCGACAGGTTCTCCACCAGGATCAGCGCGCGCCGCCCCGGCCGGCCACGGCCTTCTGTCTCGTCGAACGACGTGTCACCAGGCAAGGCCCACGTACCCTTGTTCGGTCCGGCGCGCTTCGGCGTCGGGAAGACGGATGAGGTCGATGAGCACCGGGCCGTCGCCGTGGGGGAGCGCCGAGAGCACGGCCGGGTCCCGGGTCCCCACCAGGCACACCTCGGCGTGCTCGAGCACCTCGCCGACGGAGTCCGCGAGCAGTTGCGCGAGATGGGGCAGCCGGGTCTCGATGTACTCGCGGTTCGCGCCGAGTAACCGGGAGAGGCTCACGTTGGCGTCGTAGATCCGCAGGTCGTAGCCCTTGCCGAAGAGCCTCTCGGCCAGCTCGACCAGGGGGCTCTCGCGGAGGTCGTCGGTCCCGGGTTTGAAGGACAGCCCGAACAGGCCCGCCCGGCGTTTGCCGGTGCGCTCCACCAGCTCCACCGCGCGTTCCAGATGTGCGGAGTTGGAGGGCAGCACGTGGGCGAGTATGGGCACCGAGACGTCGGCCTGCCGCGCCGCGTGGACCAGGCTGCGCAGGTCCTTGGGCAGGCAGGAGCCGCCGAAGGCGAAGCCGGGCCGCAGGTAGGCGGGGCTGATGTTCAGCTTGCGGTCGGCCAGGAAGACGTCCATGACCTGGTGCGAGTCCACCCCGAGCGCGTGGCACACCGCGCCCAGCTCGTTCGCGAAGCCGATCTTGAGACCGTGGAACGCGTTGTCCGCGTACTTGATCGCCTCGGCCGTCGGGACGGGCACCCGGAAGACCTCGCCGGGCAGGCCTGTGCACAGGGCCGCCACCGCGTCGCCGCTCGCCGGGTCGATCTCGCCGATGACGGTCTTGGGCGGGTCGAAGAAGTCCCGCACGCTCGTGCCCTCGCGTAGGAACTCCGGGTTGACCGCGACTCCGAAGTCCACCCCGGCGGTGCCGCCGACGTACTTCTCCAGGATCGGCACCAGCAGGTTCAGGCAGGTGCCCGGGAGCATGGTGCTGCGGAAGACGACGGTGTGCCGCCCGCTCTGTCCGGCCTGCCCGCCCTGTCCGGCCAGCTCGGCCCGTTCGGCCAGCACGGCGCCGATCTGCTCGGTGACCCGCTCCAGATACGTGGTGCACAGGCTGCCGTTGGGCGCCGACGGCGTGCCCACGCAGACCAGCGACACCTCGCTGTTCAGGACCGCCTCGCGGACGTCGCAGGTGGCGCGCAGCGCGCCGCTGCGCACGACCCCGGCGACGAGCTCGCCGATCCGCTCCTCGACCAGCGGGGCCTTGCCCTTGTTGACCAGGTCGACCTTCGCCTGGTTCACGTCCACGCCGATGACCTCGTGACCCATGTCGGCCAGGCACGCGGCCGAAACGCAGCCCACGTAGCCGAGCCCGAAAACGCTGACCCTCATGACCCGTTGCTCCCCTCAGGCAGGCGCTCCCGGCCTGCGGTCCGCGCGTCGGCGCGACGGCCCCCGCGCATCAGTAGGCCCCCTGTGCGCGGAGGACCGCACGCAGCGTTTTCCACAAGATCACCGTGTCCAGGGCGAGCGACCAGTCCTCCACGTACCGCAGGTCCAGCCGCACCGCCTCCTCCCACAGCAGGTCGCTGCGTCCGCTGATCTGCCACAGGCCGGTGAGCCCGGGTTTGACCAGCAGCCGCCGCCGGATGTCCGGACCGTAGGCGGCGGACTCCTCCGGCAGCGGAGGGCGCGGGCCCACGAGCGACATCGAGCCGGCGAGCACGTTGAAGAGCTGCGGGAGTTCGTCGATCGAGTAACGGCGCAGCACCGCCCCCAGCCGGGTCACCCGCGGATCGCGGCGGATCTTGAACAGCAGCCCGGCGCCCTCGTCGCGGTCGGCCAGCCCGGCACGTGCCCGGTCGGCTCCGGCGACCATGGTGCGGAACTTGAGGATGGTGAACTCGCGGCCGTCCTTGCCGACCCTGCGCTGGCGGTAGAACGCCCCGCCCGGACTGTCCAGCGGCACGAGCAGCCCGACGAGCACGAGCAGTGGCGCGAACAGGATCAGCAGGATCACCGCCCCCAGCTTGTCGACGACCTCCTTGACCGCACGGCGGCCCCCGGTGAAGGCCGGCATGCTGACCCGCAGCAGCGGGATGCCGAGTACGGCGTCGACGTGCAGGCGCGGGCCTGCCACCTCCATCAGCACCGGGGCCACGACCATCTCGGCGTCGCTGCCCTCCAGGTTCCACGCCAGCCGCCGCAGCCGCTCCGGCGACCAGTGCGGGTCCGGTGTGACCGCGACGACGCGGTAGCCGTCGCGGCGCACGTGGTCGGCGACGTCCGTCAGCCGGCCGACGACCGGCACCCCGTCCAGCAGGCCGCCGTCGAGCCCGGGGCCGTCCGTCGTGCACACCGCGTCCACGCGCCAGCCGAGGTGCGGGGACTTGCGGGTCCGCGATATCAGGTCCCGCACGGTCTCCACGCTTCCGGCGGCGAGCACCGGGCGCAGGCACCGCCCCTCCTTCCGCTGCTTGTGCAGCGAGAGGCGCAGCAGATACCGCGCGGTCATGGTGATGAGCGCGATCGCGGGGATCGCGACGAAGATCCAGAGTTTGATGTTGCGCGAGGTGAGGGCGATTCCGCCGAGCGCCAGTACGACGGTCGCCGCGAACAGCGAGCGCCCCAGGCGGCGGAATTCCTCAGCGCCTTGGCCGAGTACGGCCGGGGCCCACGCCCGGCTCACCGCAAGCGCTCCCAGTACGAGCAGCTCGGTGCCGAATGCGAGAATTCCCCACTTCTCGTGCCAGTTGGCCGCGTCCCGGGTTCCGAAGAAGCTGCCGATCAGCGCCACAATGAAAGCGGTTACCACGGTATCGCTGGCGATCACGGTACGGCGGTAACGCCGTTCCCAGCCGATCGCGGGCTGGTTGACTGCCCCGTTCACCGGGCGCTCGCGCGCCGACGGAAACGGGCCGACTAATCCCCCCTGCTGCACAGAACCCCCTCAGGCCAGCGGTGGTTTTCGGCATGCTTGCTCGACACCGCTCCTCCCCCCGGGAGGACTCAGCCCCCCACGCATGAAATCCCGGCTATTTCAGCGATACTTGAACAACCCACCCTGGTGGCGGCAGACTTGCATTTCCGGCCAGGTTCTCTCAAGGCGTGCCGGAACCCGTCGAAGCCCCTGGGTGCTCCCCACACCCAGAACTCCCTCTCGGGCTCCAAGAATTGATCACGTCCCCACGTCTGGTGTCGGGGAGCGCGACTGATGGCATTCCGCAGTGCCGGACTTGTAGATCGACTGTTGCCCGCCTCGCGTCCGAACTGCCGAAGCAGGGTCAATCTAGAGCATCGGAGCCGGTATGTGGAGGGGATGTGTGTAATGAGTGTGCAAGCTTTGAGATTTTCTCCATCGACCGGTCACGTCTGCGAAGTGAGTTCGTCCGAAAATTTCAGACAGGCGTGCGATACATTGCGCGCCATGGCTGAACTCGACCCCTGCCTGGGCGGTTCTCGGCCGCGTGCCGGGCTGGGGCACGCGTTGCCCGAGGCGTCCGGGCTCCGGCCGGCGCGGTGGTGCTGGTGCCGCGTCAGGCAAGGTTCGCCCCGCTCGCCGTCCTGGCACGGCCATCCGCTGCGTTGCCCGATCGACCGAGTAGCCCACTACGAGGCCGATCCGGCGCCTTGCGCCTGACCGCACCAGCACGCCTCGCTACCGGGCAAACCTTGCCTGACGCGGCACTAGCGGCGGGAAGTCACCCTTCCCGCTGGGCGGCCATCACGTGGTCGCGGGCGCCTTCGACGTGCGCGGTGATCACCTGGCGCAGCGCCGGGGCGTCACGGTCGCGCAACGCGTCGACCATCCGCTGGTGTTCGTCGTCGATGCGCTCCAGGTCGTGGCCCGAGCGCACCCAGCGCCGGCTGTAGGGCTCGACCAGGTGCAGCAGCTGGTCGACGAAGCGCAGGGTGAGCCGCCGTTCGGAGAGGGCGTAGACGCGCCGGTGGAACTCGTAGTTGAGGGGGGCACGGCTCGCGGCGTCGGCGCCTTGGCGGCGCATCTCGTCGGCCAGTTCCTGGAGTTCGTCGATGTCCCGGTCGCGGCAGCCGCGCACGATCTCGTCGGCCAGGTGCGGCTCCAACTGGAGGCGTAGGGCGAAGAGTTCGCCGATCTCGCCCTGGCTCAGCTCGGCGACGAGCATGCCGCGCTGCGGCTGCACTTCGATCAGGCCCTCGGCGGCCAGCGTGTGCAGCGCCTCGCGCAGGGGGATGCGGCTGACCTTCAGCTCGGTCGCGAGCTTCTCCTGCACCAGGCGGGTGCCCGGGAGCAGTCCTCCGTCGCGGATGGAGGCGCGCAGCCGCTCGGCGATGACGCCGGCGCTGTTGCTCGTGCTGCTGGAGTTCCGGGCGGGTCGGGTCACCGCGTCACTGTACCTCTTGTGTATCTGCGCAGCGACTGTATACATTCGCGTCGCCTTCCATTCGCAGCGAATGTATACAGACGCTGCGAGCATCGTGTTCGCGCCACCAGAAAGGGCTGCCGGATGTCACGTGCCATCGACGTCGCCGTCATCGGGGGAGGACTGCTCGGGCTCGCCACCGCCCGGGCCCTGCTGCGTGCCCGGCCGGGTCTGTCCGTCACGGTCCTGGAGAAGGAGTCCGACTGGGGCGCCCACCAGTCCGGGCACAACAGCAACGTCATCCACAGCGGCCTGTACTACGCGCCCGGCTCGCTCAAGGCCCGGCTGGCCCGGGCCGGCGGCGAGGAGATGATCCGGTACTGCCAGGAGCACGAGGTGCCCGTCAAGCGCACCGGAAAGCTCGTGGTGGCCACCTCGGCGGCCCAGCTCCCCGGCCTGGACGCGCTCGCGGAGCGCGGCCGGGCGAACGGCGTCACGGTTGCGCGGCTGAGCCGCGCGGAGTTCGCCGAGCGGGAACCGCATGTCACCGGAGTGGCCGCGCTGTCGGTCGCCGACACCGCGATGACCGATTTCGGCCAGGTGTGCCGCGCCCTGGCGGCCGAACTGACGGGCCTCGGCGCCGACCTGCGCACCTGCTCGCCCGCCCTCTCCTTCACCACCGCCGGGGACCGGACCGTGATCCGCACCCCCGGTGCGGAACTCAGGGCCAAGTCGCTGGTCAACTGCGCGGGCCTGCACAGCGACAAGATCGCGCTGGCGGCCGGTGACCGCCCGACGGTACGGATCATGCCCTTCCGCGGCGAGTACGCCGAGATCAGACCGGACCGCCGGTGGCTGGTCAACAACCCCGTCTACCCGGTGCCCGACCCCGAACTGCCCTTCCTGGGCGTGCACATCACCCCCATGCTCGACGGCTCGGTCCATGTGGGCCCCAACGCCGTGCCCGCGCTGGCCCGCCAGGGGTACCGCTGGCGCGACGTGGACCCCCGCATGGTCGGTGAGCTGCTGCGGGACCCGGCCCTGCGCGGTCTCGCGCGGCGCTTCTGGCGGCACGGGGTCACCGAGATCAGCCGGTCGCTGCTGTGGCCGCTCTTCGTCCGCGACGTTCGCCGCCTGGTTCCGGAGATCGGGAGCAGGGACATGCGGCGGCACGGCAGCGGCGTACGCGCGCAAGCGGTCACGGCGGACGGGCGGCTCGTCGACGACTTCGTCATCAGCCGCACTCCGCGCGCCGTCCACGTACTCAACGCGCCGTCACCCGCGGCCACCTCGAGTCTCCGTATCGGCAGCCGGATCGCCGGCGACGTCCTCGAACAGCTCGGCCACGGGGAGTCCGCCCGGACCGCGCGCGAAGAGTCCCCCGCAGCCTGACGGCTCCCCGCACGACGCGGGCCCCCGCCCGCCTCTCCCCCCTGCCCCCACTCTTTCGAACAGTGATCGAGGACAGTTCATGGCGAACGCCCCGCACACAGACGTGCAGGACCCCGGACCACCACCCGCACTCGCCCGCCGCCGTGTCGCCACCGCCACCATCGTGGGCTCCGCGCTGGAGTGGTACGACTTCTACCTCTACGCCTCCATGGCCGCGCTGGTCTTCGGCAAGATCTTCTTCCCGGACACCGACGACGCGGCCGGCACCATGGCCGCCTTCGCGACCTTCGCGGCCGGGTTCCTGGCCCGCCCGCTGGGCGGCATCATGTTTGGCCACCTCGCCGACCGCATCGGCCGGCGGAACGTACTGATCATCACCTTCGTCCTGATGGGCGTCTCCACCGGGCTGATCGGGCTGCTGCCCAGCTACGACAGCATCGGCGTCGCGGCACCCGTCGCCCTGGTGGTCCTGCGCATCCTGCAGGGGCTGGGTTCGGGTGCCGAGTACAGCAGCGCGGCGGTGGTCGCCTACGAGCACGCCGACGAGAACCGGCGCGGCCGGCAGGGCGCCTGGCCGGCCCTGGGCCTCAACCTCGGACTGCTGCTGTCGTCGCTGACCGTCACGCTGCTCACCAGCCTGGACGAGCAGACGCTCCTCGACTGGGCCTGGCGCGTCCCGTTCGTCGCGAGCTTCGCCCTCGCGGGTGTGGGCCTGTGGGTGCGGCGCCGCGTCCCCGAATCACCGGACTTCCACCGGAACAAGAAGAAGCAGCAGGAGCAGGAAGCGGAGCAGGGCGCCGCCCCGCAGATGCCGTTCGTCACCCTGCTGCGCAAGCAGCGGCGCGGTCTCCTCGTCGTCCTGGCCGTCTCACTGGGCTACAACGCCCTCAGCTACATCTTCAAGACCTTCTCGCTGGCCTACCTCTCGGACTTCCAGGACGTCTCGGCCAGCGTCGGCGCGTTCGGCGTCACCCTGGCCAGCGCCACCGCCATCGTCACCGTGCCGATTTTCGGCTGGGCCAGCGACCGCTTCGGCAGCCGCAGGGTGCTCGCGGGCGGCGGCATCGCCTCGGCGCTCTTCGCCTTTCCGTTCTTCGTCCTGCTCGACACGCAGAACTCCGTCGTGATCTGGCTGTGCCTGATCATCGCGACGGGTGTGCTGGCGCCGTCCATGTTCGCGCCGCAAGGCGCCTTCCTCTCCCGCCAGTTCCCGCCGGACGTGCGGGTCAGCGGAGTCGGCACCGGACGGGAGATCGGAGCCGCCCTCTCGGGCGGACTCGCCCCGCTGGCGGCCCTGGCCATCGTCGGCGCCAGCGCGACCCACGCGACCTGGGGTGTCTCCCTGATTCTCGTCGCCGGAGCCGTCGTGGTCGTCCTCGGCAGCGCTTTCGACCGGGGCGCGCGCCCGGCCGCCGCCGTACCGCCGGACCACGGCAGCGGCCAAGACCCCGCCCTGGCCTCGGACCGGAAGCCGGACCGGGACGGTGTCCGGGTGGGCCAGGCCGACTGACGTCCGGGCCCGGACGACGCAAGCCGCGGCGCGCGCCGGCGCCGGACCGAACGCGGTCCGGGCCGGGGCGCGCCGTACCGCTGTGCGCACGCCCGGCAGGACGACCGGCCACCGTGCCGGGAAGTCGAACGCGGGAACCCGTCGTGCCCCGGAGAGCAGCAGGCAGCACCGAGCACGCCGCCGCCGAACGTCTCGCACAGCTCCGCCTCGCCCTCCGCCGCCGGTACGTACGAGGGGGGTTGGGCGGCGCGCCCGTGCGTCGGCGATCCTGTTCCGGGCGCGGGCGGGTGCCGCGCCGCGTCTGCTGAGACCTCGCTGGGGGAGCCGGAGCATGGACACATCCACCTCACGTGGCCCTGGGGTCCGTGCGGTCTTCGGAGCCGCGCCGGCCGCGGCGCTGCTCGCCACCGCGGGCTGGGGGCTCGTCGGCCTGATGACCGAGAACTTCGGGAGCGACTGCGCCTACCACTTCGGGGAGACCGGGCAGCGGGCCGAGTGGTGTCACCGGGTCAACGACCGGGCGGCGGCCTGGTTTCCCCGGCTGGTGCCCCTCGCCTGGGCCGGCGCGGTGCTCAGCGCCCTCCCGGGGCACCGGATGTCCGCCGTGCGGCGGGTCGGTGCGGGTCTCGCCGCGGTGTGCCTGACCGCCGCCGTGGTGCTCGGGGCCCACGCCGTGGCCGTCGCGACTCCCTGACGGCTCGTCCCGCCGGTCAGCCCTGGGTGATGTCGGCGCGGACGATCACGCCGTCCTCCACCGTGTAGGTCCCCTGGTACACCTGCACCGAGCCGTCGTCCTGCGTCGCGTAGAGGACGGCGCTGACCTGGTCGGAGCCCACGGCGTCCACCGCGCTGAGGTCGATGACCGCCGTGGTGCCGTAACCGGCCACCCACTTCTCGTACGAGGTGCCGGCGATGTTCTTGCCGCCGAGGTCCCAGGCCGCGCTGAAGGCCCCGTCGTTGATGTCCTGGTAGAACGCCTCCACGACGGCCGTCGCGCTTCGGGGCGAGGGCGTCGGCGACGCGTCCGGCGCGCTGGGGGAGGGGGCCTCGCCCGGCTGCTCCGACGGGTCCGCCCCTTCCGGGGGCGGCGCGTCCGACGGGGCGGCGTCGGCCCTGTCCTGGGGCGGCGAGGGCGCGGCGGACGCGTCGGCGGTGGAGGGGGAGGGCGAGTCGGAGGAGGACGTCAGCAGCGCGTAGGAGGTCACGCCGCCCGCGACGATCAGCAGTACCAGCACCCACACCAGCAACTGCGTACGCGCGCTGGAGCCCGTACGGTCGCGGGTGTCCGGCGGCGGCGCGGCGAACTGGTGGAGGAAGGAAGGCTCCGGGGGCGGGCCGGGCGGCGGCGGAGGCCCCGCGTCCGGCTCCGTGGCGGGCAGGGCCGCACCGCAGCCGATGCAGAACAGCGCGCCCGGGACGGTGCCCTCCGCACAGCCGGGGCACGTAGTCGAATCCCTCATCGCTCCCCCCGAGCACGAGACGGCGCCGCGTCCGGCAGGCGCGCGAACACGGATGGACACAGGCTCCGCCGGAGCCACCGGGCCGGGACGAGGCGGGGCCCGACGGGCGACCGCCCGCGCTCCGGCGGGGTCAGGGTAGCCGCTCCGCGCGGTGCGGCGGCCCGACTTCCGCGAACGGCCGCGTTCCGCGCGGTCAGTAGTACTGGACGAGGCAGAACTCGTGCTCCTCGGGATCGGTCATGACCACGACCACCCCCTCCTCGTAGTCGTGCCGTTCGCCGGAGGACCGGCCGCCCAGGGCGAGGACCTGGGCGATGCCCTGGTCGATGTCGTCCACCTCCACGTCGAGATGGAGCCGCACCTTGCCCCGCTTCGGTTCGGGCACGGGCTGGAAGACCAGACGGGGCTGCGGGTCATCGGGGTGGCCGAGGTAGACCCAGCCGGGTTCCGACTGCCCCGGGGGGCGGTCGAGCAGCCGGCTCCAGAAGGCCGCCACCAGTTCCACGTCGACGCAGTCGACGGTCACTCCGCTCCAGCGGTTCGGCATGCTGTCAGCAACTCCTGTGTGCTCGCTGAGGTCGGGGCGGACGTGACGCGACGCGTCGCGGGGGCGCGCGTGCAGACCCTACAGGGAGGCGATTCCCGCGGTCCCCGCGTCTTCCGGTCCGGCATGTGTGCCACAACGAGGCGCAGCGGTGGCCCCAGCGGTGGCCGCGGGGGCGGGGCGCCACCGCGCCCCGCCCCCGCGGGAAGTGGGTCAGCCCTTGCCGAGCAGCTTGTTCATCTGGGTGATCTCGCTGTTCTGTGCGCGGATCACCTCGTCGGCGAGCGTCTTGGCGGGGCCGTACCTCCCCTCCTTCTTCTCGGTCTCCGCCATCTCGACGGCGCCCTTGTGGTGTTCGATCATCATGGTCAGGAACTGGGTGTCGAACTGCCTGCCCGAGGACTTCCGCAGCTCGTCCATCTGCTTCTCGTCCATCATCCCGGGCATCTCGGAGCCGTCGCCGCCGTGGCCCGTGCTGCCGTGGCCCATCTCCGAGTGGTCCATGTCTGAGGTGCCCTCCGGGACCTTCTCGCCCCAGGACTTCAGCCATCCGGACATCGTCTCGATCTCCGGGCCCTGTGCCTGGTCGATCTTCTCGGCGAGGTCCTTGACCTCGCCGGACGAGGCGCGGCTCGCGGCCAGGTCCGCCATCTCCACCGCCTGGCGGTGGTGGGGGATCATGCCCTTGGCGAAGGCCACGTCCGCCTTGTTGTGATTCTCCGCCTTCTCACCCTTCTTCGGCGAGGCCGACGGGGACGAGGCGCTGTGGGACCCGCCGTGGGCGCCGGAGGACTTGTCGTCCTCGCTGCCGCAGGCGGTCGCGGTCAGCGCGGCGGTCGCCAGGACGGCGGTCATGGCCGTGCGGCGGACGAGAGAACGCATCGTGGTCATCGCGTGGTGCTCCTGTGTGGTGCGGATCAGAACATGCCGGTGCGTGCGCGGGCCACCTCCCGGTGAGGAAGGGCCCGTGTGCGGGGGCGGCGTCTATATCCGCAGGAGCTGGAGTTCGGCGAGGGAAGGCGGGGCGCGCCCGCCGGCCGGCTCGTAGCGGGCCGGAGTCTGCGGCCGAGGAGGCAGGTCCGTCGGCGGCAGTGGGGAGAGTGCCGGGGCCGGCACCGTCGGGGCGGCGGGCGTTCCGGCGGCCGTGCACATCTCGTCCGCGTGCGCGCTGTGACGCGCCGGGGCGCCGCCGTGGCAGGCCCGTTCCGGCGTCGGGTCGCTGACGGCCCGGGTGCCGGTGGCCGCCTCGTGCGAGGCCGCGGACGCGGTCCGGTGATGCGCACCGCCACCGCCGGGCGGGCCGGCGGCACCCAGTCCGTGCATGCCGAGCAGCCCTGCCAGCAGCAGCACGACGAGCGCGGCTTGGCCCAGCAGTACCCGCTGCTGGGCCAAGCCGCGCTCGTCGTGGTTCACGGTGCCCATCGTAGGCGCCGCCGGAAGCCGCGAGCGTCAGGGGCGGGGTGGCCGGGGTGGCCGGCGGTCGGCCCGCTGCCCCGCCTCGTCCGGACGCGTGTCCGCAGGCGCGGGCGCGCCTTCGGTGGAACATTGGGTGTGCAGGTGGCCGGCCAGGGCACACGGAAGGCCCACCGACCCGAGTCCGAGTGGGGAGAACTGGCCATGACGATTCCGCACGGGCTTCCTGGGAAGAACGAGTCGTTCTGGATGGAGAGCACCACCGCCCCCCGGTACGCACCGCTCGACGAGGACGTCGAGGCCGACGTCGTGGTCGTGGGCGGCGGCATCGCCGGGCTGAGTACCGCGTGGGAGCTGGCGCGGGCGGGCCGCGGCGTCGTCGTACTGGAGGCCGACCGCATCGCCTCCGGTGTCTCCGGCTACACCACCGCCAAGGTGTCCGCCCTGCACTCCCTGGTGTACGACCGCCTGCTGCGGGCCCGAGGAGCGGAGGCGGCCCGCCTGTACGCGAGGTCCCAGCAGGGCGCGGTGGAGCGGGTGGCGAAGATCGTCGAGGAGTTGCGGATCTCCTGCGACTTCGAGCGTGCGAGCGCCTACTCCTACGCGGCCGGTCCCGCGTCGGGCGCGGCCGTGGCGGCCGAGGCGCGCGCCGCCGCAGAAGCGGGCCTGGCGGTCGTCCACGTCGCCGAGACGGACCTGCCCTTCGCGACCGGGAGCGCGGTCCGCCTGGACGGCCAGGCGCAGTTCCACCCGCGCAAGTACCTCCTGGCGCTGGCCGAGGACCTGCTGCTCCACGGCGGCCGCGTCTTCGAGCGCAGCCGCGTCACCGGCCTCTTTGAAGGCGCGCCGTGCCGGGTGACCACCGAGTCGGGTCGGGTGGTGACGGCGCGGGACGTCGTCATCGCCACGCACTACCCCGTCTTCGACCGCGCGCTGCTCTTCCCCCGCCTGACACCCCGCCGGGAACTGGTGGTGGCCGCGCCCCTCCCCGCGCACCAGGCACCTGCGGGCATGTACATCACCGAGGACGAGGGAAAGCGCTCGGTGCGCACGGCGCCGCTCGGCGACGGCCGGCGCCTCCTGATCGTCACGGGAGAGAGCTTCACGCCGGGCACCGGTGACCCGCGTGCGGCGTTTCTCCGGCTGGACACCTGGATGCACGAGCGGTTTCCCGTCGGCCCCGCGGCCTATCGGTGGGCGGCCCAGGAAAACGACCCCATCGACGTCGTCCCCTTCGTCGGCCCGCTCCACGCCGGCGCTCGCCATACGTACGTGGCCACCGGCTTCGGCGGCTGGGGCATGACCGGCGGCGTACTGGCAGGCGGGCTGCTGGCCTCCCTCGTCACCGGCGCCGGGGACCCGCCGCCGTGGGCCGGCCTCTACGATCCGCGGCGGCTGGCGGGCACCCTGCGTGAGGCGCCCGCCCTGTTGCGCACGCAGGCGGAGGTGGCCAGGCACTTCGTCGGCGACCGGCTGCGCACCACTCACCTCGACAGCGTCGAGCAGGTCCCCCCGGGCGGGGGCGCGGTGGTGCGCGTCGGCGGCCGACGCGCCGCCGTCCACCGCGAGCAGGACGGCACCGTCCACATGGTGTCCGCCCGCTGCACGCATCTGGGCTGTCTGGTGGCCTTCAACGAGGGGGAGACCGCGTGGGAGTGCCCCTGCCACGGGTCCCGCTTCGGCGTTGACGGCGAGGTGCTCCAGGGCCCGGCGGTACGCCCGCTGGAGCGGCTGGACCCGCCCGAAGGCTGAGCGCGGGCGGGCACCCGGTGCGTCAGGTCCGGATGGCGCATCGCGGGTGTCCGGCGACACGGTGCGGGGTAGCCGTGGTCACGGGTGCGGCCCTTGCCCGCACCGACTGTCTTGCCCCGTCCGCCCAGGGCCTGTCCCGCGTCTTCGCTCTCTCTCGCACCGGGAGGCCGCACCCGTGGACCACTCGAAAGCACCCGTCCTCGACGCTCTGACGGCGTACCAGGCTCAGCGCCAGCTGCCGTTCACACCGCCCGGCCACAAGCAGGGACGCGGCGCCGACCCGCGGGTCCGCGCAGTGCTGGGCGACGCGCTCTTCGGCGCGGACGTGCTCGCGGTGTCCGGGCTGGACGACCGGACGATGTCGCAGGGGGTGCTGGCACGGGCCGAGGAGCTGATGGCCGACGCCGTGGGCGCCGAGCACACCTTCTTCTCCACCTGCGGCAGCTCCCTCTCGGTGAAGGCGGCCATGCTGTCGGTCGCCGGGCCGCACGAGAAGCTACTGGTCGGACGGGACGTGCACAAGGCAGTGGTCTCCGGCCTCATCCTCGCGGGCATCCGCCCCGTCTGGGTCGACCCCCGGTGGGACCCCGACCTGCACCTCGCCCACCCGCCCGGCCCCGAGGCCTACCGGGCCGCGCTCGACGCCCACCCCGACGCGTGCGGCGCGCTGGTCACGAGTCCTACCCCCTACGGCACCTGCGCCGATCTCGGCGCCCTCGCACGGCTGTGCCACGACCGGGGGCTGCCCCTGATCGTGGACGAGGCCTGGGGTGCGCACCTGCCCTTCCATCCCGGCCTCCCCACCTGGGCGATGGACGCCGGGGCGGACGTGTGTGTGACCTCGGTCCACAAGATGGGTTCCGGCCTCGAACAGGGATCGGTCTTCCACCTGCGGGGTGACCTGGTGACCGCGCGGACACTGGCCTCCCGCGCCGACCTGCTGGGCACCACCAGCCCCTCGGTGCTCGTCTACGCGGCCCTGGACGGATGGCGCCGCCAGATGGTGGAACACGGCGCCGGGCTGATGACGGCGGCCCTCGCGACGGCCCACCGGGTGCGGAAGTCCATCGGGGACCTCGACGGCCTGCGCGTCCACGGCCGCGACGACTTCTGCGGACCGGGCCGCGCCTTCGAACTGGACCCCCTCCAGATCTTCGTGGACGTGAGTGCGCTCGGGCTGAGCGGTTACGACGCCGCCGACTGGATGCGCCGGCACCACCGCGTCAACCTGCACACCGCCGACCACCGCCGCGTCAACGCGCAGCTCACCCACGCCGACGACGAGGAGACCACGGAGCGGCTGCTGGACGGCCTGCGCGACCTGGTGGCCCACGCCGACCGGCTGCCGCGCGCCCCGCACGTCCGCGTCCCCGATCCGAACGGCCTCCGCCTCGAGCAGGTCACGCTGCCGCGGGACGCCTTCTTCGGCGAGGTCGAGCAGGTCCCCGCCGACCGCGCGGTCGGCAGGATCTGCGCCGAGACGCTCACGCCCTACCCGCCGGGAATCCCCGCCGCCCTGCCCGGCGAACGGCTCGACCAGGCGGTGGTGGACTACCTGCGTACGGGGGCCCGCGCGGGAATGCTCATCCCCGACGCCGCGGACCAGGACGTCGAGACCGTCCGCGTCTCGGTGCACGGCGCGGGCGCCGACTGAACCGGGCGCGGGGCCTGGGGCCTCTCGCTGGGATCATGCTGGGCTCGCGGCGTACGGCACAGGGTGCGGAGCGACGACGTCGAGGTCACCCTGCGTCCGCCCGCCGTCGCCGCGCTGGGGCCGTACCGGTGTGCGGACTTCCTCAACAGATGACGAGGGCAGGCTTGCCGCGCCGCACCGCCACGCGGCCGTGCGGGGCGGCGCTCAGGAGGGGACGGGCTCCAGGGCAGCGCCCTCGAAGGGGGGATAGCTCTCGCCGCCCGTACGCTCCGCCGCGTCGATGTAGCGCACGAGCGTGTCACGGGACTGCGCGATCCTGCTCATCTGGTCGTCCAGGCGCCGCAGCCGTGAGCGCATCGCGGTCAGCAGCTCGGGGCACCCGAGCAGCTCGGGCTCCTCGCCGACCGCGCAGGGCAGCAGGTACGCGATGTCCTCGGAGGAGAGGCCGGCGCCCAGCAGGTGCCGGATCTGCTTGACCCGCAGCACGGCGCTCTCGTCGTACTCGCGGTAGCCGTTGGTGGCGCGGTGCGCCTCCAGCAGGCCGTGGGACTCGTAGTAGCGCAGCTGGTGGGCATTGACGCCCGTCCGGCGACCCAGTTCTCCGATCCGCATCGAAACCTCGCTTGACCTTCATACCGGCATCAACGTTGACGATCCTGCCATGGATGACAACAACGAAACACCTGTGACAGTCCTCGGACTCGGCCTGATGGGCCAGGCGCTCGCCGGCGCCTTCCTCGAGGCAGGGCACCCCACGACCGTGTGGAACCGTACGGCCGCAAAGGCCGAGCAGCTGGTGGCCTCGGGCGCGGCACTGGCGCCGACGGCCGGCGACGCGCTCAGGGCGGGCTCCCTGGCGGTGATCTGCCTCACGGACTACCAGGCCGTACACGAACTCCTCGGCGCGAGCGAGGCCGAGCTGGACGGCGTGACGCTGGTCAACCTGACCTCCGGAGACTCGGCCCAGGCCCGGGAGTCGGCTCGCTGGGCCGAGCAGCGCGGCGCCCGCTACCTGGACGGCGCCCTCATGGCCATCCCCTCGGGGATCGGGACCGCGGAGGCGGTGATCCTGCTCAGCGGGCCGCAGGAGGATTTCGCGGCGCACGAGCCGGCGCTCGGCGCGCTCGGCACCGTCACCTACCTGGGGGCGGACCACGGGCTGGCGTCGCTCTACGACGTGGGCGGCCTGGCCATGATGTGGAGCGTCCTGAACGCCTGGCTCCAGGGCACCGCCCTGCTGCGGACCGCAGGCGTCGACGCCGCCGCGTACGCGCCGTTCGCGCGGCAGATCGCCGCCGAGGTGGCCAACTGGCTGCCCGGGTACGCCGAGCAGATCGACAGCGGCTCCTTCCCCGCCGAGGTGTCGGCCCTGGAGACCGACGTACGGGCGATGGGGCACCTGATCGAGGAGAGCGAGGCGGTGGGGGTCAACGCCGAACTGCCCAGGCTGATCAAGGCGATGGCCGACCGCGCGGTCGCCGCCGGCCACGGGAAGGAGCAGTACCCGGTGCTGATCGAGGAGTTCGGCAAGCCTGGTCCCGGCTGACCGGCCGGCCGTCACCGGGCCCGCGGAGGTGCCGGGCGGCTGGAACACGGTCCTGCCGTGTCCAGCCGCCCGGCGGGGACGCCGGACTCAGCCGCTGGCGACGGCCGGCTCGTCGTCGGAGACGGCGCCCGGGGTCTTCCGTCCCGTGCCGAGCCGCAGGAGCAGCGACGCCCCCGTGAGGGCCACGCCGAACCAGACGACGCTGGTGACCCCCGCGTGGTCGGCGAACAGGCCGCCGAAGAGGGCGCCGAGGGCGATGGAGGTGTTGTAGGCCATGGTGTTGAGCGACATCGCGGCCTCGAAGGTCTCGGGTGCGGCGGCCAGCGTCATGTTGACCTGGCACAGCTGCACGGCACCGAAGGAGAGTCCCCAGAGCACCAGCGCGACGGTGGAACCGGCCCGCCCGTCGCCGATCGACAGCAGCAGCAGGAGGGACGCCACGAGCCCCGCGCAGCCGACGACGAAGCTGCCCCGCAGACTCTTGCCCACCGTGTATCCGGCGATGAAGTTGCCGATCGCCCCGCCGACACCGAACACGATCAGCACCACGGTGATGAAGAGGGAGGTGGCGGAGGTGTTCTCCTCCAGGAAGGGACGTACGAAGGTGTACGCCCCGAAGTGCCCGAGCACGAAGAACACGACGATGAACAGCACCAGGCGCAACTGCACGTTCCTGAGCGGGAGTCCGAAGACCTCGCGGACCGGGACCGCGTTAGCCGAGGGCAGCGAGGGGACGGTCAGCGTGACCGCGAGGAACACCAGGACGCTGAGCCCGGCCCACAGGAGAAACGTGGTGCGCCAGTCGGTGAGGCTCTCCAGGACGGTGCCCAGCGGTATGCCCACGACCGTGGCGATGGATATGCCGGACATCACGACCGCCGCCGCCCGGCTCGCGTGGCGCTCCGGCACCAGGCGCATCGCCATGCTCACGCCGATGGCCCAGAACACGCCGCTGGCGAAGCCCATGACGAGCCGGGTGGTCAGGATCACCGCGTAGTTCGGCGAGACCGCGGTGACCAGGTTTCCCAGGGCCAGCACCGCCAGCAGCGCGGACAGCAGCACGCGCCGGTTGACCCGCCTGGTCCAGGCCACGATGAACGGTACGCCGAGCCCGGCCGAGACACCCTGCACGGTCACCATCAGCCCGGCGACACCCACGGATATGCCCAGGCTCGTGCTCAGCGGAGTCAGCAGGCCGATGGGCATCAGCTCCGTGGTGAGAAAGACGAACAGGCTGGCTGTGATGGCGGCGACGCCCAGCCATGCCCTCGTGGTGGAGGGCGCGTTTTCCTTCAGTGTGGTCACTTCTTCTCTCCGGTTGTTTCTCAGGACACTCGGGAAACTCAGGACACTCGGGACGGCCCGGAGGCGGTCGGTTCCCGGGCGGGCCGCGGTTCGGCCGCGGCGCGCGGCTGCGCGAGCAGCGCGGCGGCGATGATCACCACGACTCCGGCGAGCTGTGCGGGGGAGAGCCGCTCGTGCAGGAACAGGAAGCCGAGCAGGGTCGCGACGATCGGGCTGCCCAGGGCGAGGAAGGAGACCGCCGGCGCGGGCAGCATCGCTATCCCGCGGAACCAGATCGCGTAACTGAGGACGGCACCCAGCGAGGTGAGATAGCCGAAGCCGAGGAGATGGGTTCCCGTGAGCGTGGCCGGCAGCCCCTCCAGCGCCAGCGTGAAGGGCAGCAGCACGAGCCCGCCCGCCAGAAGCTGCCAGCCGGTGAAGGCCAGCAGGCCCACGCCCGCCGGGCGGCCCCAGCGCTTCGTCAGCGTGATGCCGCCGGCCATGCAGCCCGCCGCGCCCAGCGCCGCCGCCACACCGGTGGAGTCCAGCGCCAACGGCCCCCGGAGCACGAGCAGGGCCACGCCGCCTGCGCCGAGGCCGCAGGCCAGCAGCTGCGTGAGCCGGACGCGGTCGCCGAGGAAGACCGCCGCCAGCACCAGCACGAACATCGGCTGCACCGAGGAGATCATCGCCGCCACCCCGCCCGGCAGCCGGTAGGCCGCGACGAAGAGCAGGAAGAGGAACGCGCCGATGTTGAGCGTTCCCAGGGCCAGTGAGCGCCACAGCCAGACCCCCCTGGGCAGCGTGCGCGCGAAGGCCAGCAGGACCAGGCCCGCGGGCAGCGCCCGTACGGTGGCGGCCAGCAGCGGGCGGTCCGGTGGCAGCCACTCGGTCGTCACCAGGTAGGTGCTGCCCCAGATCGCCGGGGCCAGCGCGGTCACCGCCGTGGTGCGCAGGGGCCGGCCGCCGCCCGTGCCGCTCACGCCGCCCCTCCCCAGGCGCCCCGGCGCGCGGGGCCGGATGCCCCGGCGCCCGGCAGCAGCCGCCCCGTCACGTTCCGCCGCCTGGTGCCGTGGCCGCCCCGCGCGTCAGCCGAAGACGGGTGCACGGTCGCGGCTGCGCTTGAGTTCGAAGAAGCCGTCGGTGCCGGCCGCGGCGAGTACGGCGTCCCAGAGGCGGCCTGCGGCCTCACCGCGCGGGGCCGGCGAGATCACCGGCCCGAAGAACGCGAGGAGTTCGCCGTCGGGGCCGGGCACGTGGAGGACGGGCGTGCCGGTGTCGCCGCCGACGGCGTCCGTGCCCGCGTGGTGACTGGCGCGCAGCGCCTGGTCGTGGGCGGTCGTCTCCGCCGCTTCGGCCAGGTCCGCGGGCAGTCCGGCGTCGGCGAGGGCGGCACAGACCATGTCCCGTCCCAGGCCGGCCCCGTGGTGGTGGATGCGGGTGCCCATGGCGGTGTAGAGCGCACGGAGGACCCGGGGGCCGTACCGCTGCTCGGCCGCGACGCAGACGCGCACCGGGCCCCAGCCCTCGGCCATGGCCTGCCGGTACTCCTTGGGCACCTCCCGCCCCTCGTTGAGCACCGAGAGGCTCATCACGGGGAAGCGCGCTTCCACGGCGCGCACCCCTTCCACCTCCAGCAGCCAGCGGGAGGTGATCCACGCCCACGGGCAGCGCGGATCGAACCACAGTGTGGCGACGGCGGGGGCCTGCGGCGGCCCCGGTGACCTGGCATTCATGACGTGCTCGCCTTCCGGCAGGGGATCGGTTCACCGCCGGAGGTGTGCGCGGCGAACCGGCGCGCGAGGCGCCCTTCGCGCCTCCGGGCTCGGCGTACTCCCGAGTCTCACCTGGTCGCGATCAATGAGTCCAACACATGCTTGTCACCTCATCCATCGTGATTCACGATGGATGCATGGAACTCCAGCAGATGCGCTACGTCCTCGCCGTCGCTGAGACGAACAGCTTCACGCGGGCCGCCGAGCGCTGCCTGGTGGTCCAGTCGGCCCTGAGCCACCAAGTGGCCCGGCTGGAGCGGGAGCTGGGCGCGAAGCTCTTCGAGCGCACCAGCCGCCGGGTGCGGCTGACACCGGCCGGTGCGGCGTTCCTCCCGGCGGCCCGGCAGTGCCTGGACGCGGCGGAGCGTGCCGCCGCCGAGGTCGCCGCGGCCGTCGGCGAGGTACGCGGGCGGCTCGCCGTGGGCCTGATTCCCACCGTCGCCGCCGTCGACATCCCCGGTGCCCTGCGCGAATTCCGCGCCAGGTACCCGCACGTGCGCGTCAGCCTGCGCGTGGGCGCGAGCGACGAACTGGCCGAACAGGTCCGCGAGGGTGCCGTCGAGGTGGCCTTCCTCGGGCTGCCGACCACCTCGCGACCGCACGGGGTCAGCGCCCGCGCGCTCGCCCGCGACCGGCTCGTCGCCGTGGTGGCCCCCGGCCATCCGCTGGCCGGGCAGTCGGCCGTCGGCCTGCGCAGGCTCTCCCGCGAGGTGTTCGTGGACCTCCCGGCCCACACGGCCGGACGCGCCCAGTCCGACCAGGCGTTCGCGGCCGCCGGGCTCACCCGCGACGTCGCCTTCGAGGTGACCACCGCGGACTTCACGGCCCGGCTCGTCGAGCAGGGCCTGGGCGTCGCCCTGCTCCCCGCCGCCTACGTGCCGCAGCTCACCGGCGTCACCACCCTGGAGGTCACCGACGCGCCCGCCCGCGTCGAGTACGTCATCTGGAGCGGCGCCGGGCCCACGCCCGCGGCCGCCGCCTTCCTCGCCATACTCGGCATCCCCGCCGCCCCCGACCCGGACGGGCACGGGCGCGGCACGTGAGGAACCGCCCGCGCCCGGTGGGCACTTGCGGCCGTCCCGGCACAGGATCTGGTCCGCCGCCCCCGTCCTCGCCGTCCGGCGGACCGAGGCGCGTCCCTTCCCGGTCCGCCTCCGGCGGTCGCCGGGGCACTTCGCGTCCGGTGGGCCGGGTGCTCAGCCGCCCTCGCGCGGCGGCACGCCGGCCCGGCAGCAGCGCACGAAGTCCCGTACGACGGAGCGGGTGTCGTCGGCGGGTGCCCAGGCGACGCCCATCCGGCTGGGGTCCACGCCGCTGACGGGACGGTAGACGACGCCGGGGCGGGCGTGGAAGCGGGCGCTGGAGGCCGGGGCGAGGGCGACGCCGTAGCCGTTCGCGATCGCGCTGAGCCACTCGTCCGGCTGGTCGGTCACGGCGCCGATGCGGACCGGAGTGCCCTCGCGCGCGTCGGCGGCCAGCCAGTAGTCCCGCCAGGGGCCGGTCTCGGCCGGTGCGGCCACGAAGGGCTCGTCCCACAGCTCGCGGAAGGGAATCACCTCGCGGGCGGCGAGCGGGTGCCCGGCGGGCAGCGCCACCCAGCGGGGTTCGGTGAAGAGGACCTCCACCCGCAGGGCGTCCTGGCCGGGGAAGGGCAGGCGCAGCAGGGCGCAGTCCACGTCGCCGTCGGCGAGCCCGGCGGTCGGGTCCGACCAGGCGGCCTGCCTCATCTCGACCCGCCAGCCGGGCCGCCGCCGGGTGAAGGCGGCGATGATCTGCTGGGTGGCCTCGTTCGCGGCGCTGGCCAGGAAGCCGACTCGCAGCACCCGGGCGGCCTGGCTGGCCGAGGTCCGCGTCTCCCGCAGCACGCGGTCCCAGTCGGCCAGCAGCCCCGGCGCCCGCTCGGCCAGTGCCCGGCCCGGTTCGGTCAGGGCCATCCCGGCCCGGGAGCGGGTGAACAGCCGCACCCCCAGCTGTGCCTCCAACTGCTTGACCTGCTTGGTCAGCGCGGGCTGTGAGACGAACAGCCGCTCCGCCGCGCGGCTGAGCGTCCCTTCCTGGGCCACGGCGACGAAGTACCGCAGCAGCCGGGTGTCCACATCCATGCCCTCAGGTTATAGACGCAGGTATTGGACGCCACCGGGGCGGCCCGGTGAGGCTGGAGGGAGCGGGCGGCAGCGCCCGGTACCGACCGCCTGACGGGCCGAACAGAAGGTGTCACGTGTTCCTCGCATACCTGGTCGTCACCCTCGTCGTGATCGCGGCGAGCGCCGTGGAGGCCGTCGCCAACTTCGCGCGGGCGAAGTTCGTCCTCGCCAACTCCGCCGAGGTGGGCGTCCCGCACTCCTGGCTCCCGATGCTCGGAGCCCTCAAGGGCGCGGGAGCGGTCGGGCTGCTGCTGGGGCTGCTGGGCGCGCCACTCCTCGGCATCGCTGCCGCGACCGGCCTGGTCCTCTTCCTCATCGGCGCCGTCCTGGTCCACGTCCGGGCCCGCGTCTTCTACAACATCGGCTACCCGGTTGGCTATCTGGCGCTCTCGGCCGCGGCGCTCGTGCTCGCCGTCGCGAACTGATCAATCCTCGCCCGCGCCTGGCTCTGCGGCGACCGGTGTGTACGCGGCCAGGACCGTCCGGGAGAGGAAGTGCGGGGCGTCCGCCGCACCCAGGCGGCCCTGGGCCACGTCGGCCGCCGCGCCCTTCAGCACATGGTGCAGCACACCGGCCAGCCAGTGTGCAGGGAGGTCCGTACGGAAGACACCTTCCGCCTGGCCGCGGCCGATCAGTTCTGCGACGCGCTGCGCGGGGTGCGCGTGGAGTTCCTGGACCCGGCCGGGCGGCAGGGTGGCCTGGGCCGCTTCGAGTACGGCGCCCGACTGGGCGATCAGCAGCCAGCTCGACTCGATCAGCGCGCGCAGCGCCTCCCGCGGGTCGCCCGAGAGGTCCAGCCGTTCGAGCACCTCGTCGCCCTGGTGGAGAAGGCGGGTCAGGGCGGCCTCGACCAGGGCGTCCCGCGACGGGAAGTGTCCGTAGAGGGTCACCCGGCCCACCTCCGCCGCCCGGGCGATCTCGATCACGCTTGCGTCGGCGTTCCGGCTGAGACATGCGACCGCCGCGTCAAGGATTTTTTCCACGTTGTGCCGGGCGTCGGCCCTGCGGGCCGGTTCGGCCGCTGGACGGGACATGCGACTCCTCAAGTAAGACAGTCATGTTCGAGTTATAGTATCGTCTCCATAACTCGAACACCTATGTATGACTTGATACGGGGAGTGGAAAACATGGCTGAACCCATGACCTCGACCAGTCCGGTCCACAGTCCGGACCCACGGCGCTGGCGGATTCTCGGACTCGTCGGCGTCGCCCAGCTGATGCTGATCCTGGACGTCACCGTGGTGGCGATCGCACTGCCCCACATGGGCGCGGATCTGGGGCTGGGGCGCGAGACACTCACCTGGGTGGTCAGCGGCTACACGCTGGCCTTCGGCGGCCTGCTCCTTCTCGGGGGCCGCGCCGCCGATCTGTTCGGCGCCCGCCGCCTCCTGTTCGCGGGGCTGCTGCTGTTCGCCGCCGCCTCACTGGTCGCGGGCCTGGCGTCCTCGGGGCCCTTGCTCGTCGGCGGCCGGATCGCACAGGGGTGCGCGGCGGCCATCCTCTCGCCTGCCGCGCTCTCCTTGGTGGTGACCCTGTTCGAGGGCGAGGAACGCAACAAGGCGCTCGGGATCTGGTCGGCGCTGGGCGGCAGCGGCGCCGCCCTCGGGGTGCTGCTCGGCGGGCTGCTCACGGCCGGTCCGGGGTGGCCCTGGGTCTTCTACGTCAACGTCCCGGTGGGGCTCGCGCTGTTGCTCACCCTCCGCACCCAACTCCCGCCGCAGCCTGGCCCCGTCCGGCGCGGCCGGCTCGACCTGGCGGGCGCGGCGTTGGTGACCGCGGCCACCGCAACCCTGACCTACGCCCTCATCAGGGCCGGAGAGCACGGCTGGGCCAGTGCGTCGACCGCGGGGCTCGTCGCGCTTGCGGTGGCCCTCTATGCGGCCTTCGCCGTCCGCCAGCGCCTCGCCGCGCGCCCGTTGATGGACCTGCGGCTGCTGATCCGCCGTCCGGTGGCGACCGGAGCACTGCTGATCCTCGTGGCCACGGCCCTGATGATCATGGTCTTCTTCCTGGGCACGTTCTACCTCCAGGACTACCGCGGCTACGGCGCGCTGACCACCGGCCTCCTCTTCCTTCCCGTGGCACTCGCGACCATGATCGGTGCGAACGCCGCCGGGCGCGTCATCGGCCGGCTGGGTCCTCGGTTGCTCGGAGTGCTCGGACTCCTGCTCTCCGCCGTCGGCATGGCGGTCCCCGCACTCTGGGGCGGGACCGCGGCCCTGGTCATCGGCGTCGGACTCGCCGCCTCCGGCACCGGAGCGGTGTTCGTCGTCGCCTCCGCCACGGCGCTGGGGCAGATCGCACCGCAGGAAGCGGGTCTGGCCTCCGGGATCGTCAGCACCTTCCACGAGTTCGGCGCCTCTCTCGGGGCGGCCGTGGTGTCCAGCATGGCCGCCGCGAGCATCGCCGGAACCGACGCCGCGGGCTTCTCCCGCGGTTTCGCCACGGGCGCGGCCGTCGCCGCGGCAGCCGCCGTGCTGGCGTTCTTCGCCACGCCGAACCCGCGCTCGCAGCCCGGGGAGTGATGGATCGCGGTCGCCGCCGAACCGAGCCGCGCGGCGGGCAGTTCGCCGCGCCGGACGACTGCGACGTCCCCGGCAGCACCGGGGCGGGGGCAGGTGAGGGCCGTGGGAGGCGGGAGGGCGCGGTCCGGGCCCGGCCGGTCGTGCACGCCCGCGCCGGGAACGGCCCCGCGCCGCACGCGAGTCGGCAGGACGCTGCCGCCGGCGCTGTCCCGCCGTCCTGCCGTCCTGCCGTCCCGTGTCAGGGCCAGGTGTAGAACCCGCGCCCCGACTTGCGGCCCAGCTCGCCCCGGGCGACCTTCTCGCGCAGCAGCCGCGGCGGGGCGAAGCGCTCCCCGAGCGTCGCCTGCAGGTGCTCGGCGATGGCCAGGCGTACGTCGAGGCCGACCAGGTCGGTCAGCCGCAGCGGCCCGGTGGGGTGCCGGTATCCCAGGCACATGGCGTCGTCGATGGCCTCCGGTTCGGCGACTCCCTCCTCGACCATCCGGATCGCCTCCAGGCCCAGGGCGACCCCGAGCCGGCTGCTGGCGAAGCCCGGGGAGTCGCGGACGACCACGTCCTTCTTGCCGAGCGCGGACGCCCACTCCCGGGCCGCCGCCACCGTCCCCGGCGCCGTCTGCGGTGCCACGACGATCTCGACCAGCGCGGAGACCGGCACGGGGTTGAAGAAGTGCATGCCCACGAAGCGTTCCGGGCGGGCGAGCGCGGCTGCGAGTTCGGTGACGGAGAGGGAGCTGGTGTTGGTGGCCAGCACCGCGCCCTCGCCCACCGCCGCCTCGGCCGCCGCCAGCACGCGCGCCTTGAGAGCGGCGTCCTCGGGAACGGCCTCCACGACCAGACCGGCGTGGCCGGGCAGTTGGTCCACCGAGCCGGCCACCGTGACCCGCGCGAGCACCCGCTCGGCGGGCTCGGCGAGCCTGCCGCGTCCGGCGGCCCGGTCCAGCCCGGTGGCGACGCGGTCCAGGGCGGCGGCCCCGGCGGCCTCGCCGCGCTCCACGAGCGTCACCGAAGCGCCGGCGGCGGCGAAGCTCTGCGCGATCCCGGCGCCCATCCGGCCACCGCCGATCACTCCGACGACTGCGGGCACCCCGATGACGGCGGGCACTGGGGCGGCGGCGGGCTCCCGCGGGGCGCTCACACCCGCTCCAGCAGCATCGCGGCGCCCTGCCCCACGCCCACGCACAGCGTGGCCAGGCCGCGCCGGGCCTGCTCGCGCTCCAGCCGCCCCAGCAGCGTCAGCACGATGCGGGCGCCGGAGCAGCCCAGCGGATGACCGAGGGCGAGGGCGCCACCGTCGGTGTTGACCCGGCGCTCGTCCAGCCCCAGGCGGCGGATCACCGCCAACGCCTGTGCGGCGAACGCCTCGTTCAGCTCGACGGCGTCCAGGTCGCCGACCTGCCAGCCCGCGCGGGCCAGCACCTTCTGCGTGGCCGGGACCGGGCCGAGCCCCATCAGGTGCGGCTGTACGCCCGCGGCGGCGGAGGTGACGACGCGGGCGCGCGGCGTGAGCCCGTACCGCTCGACCGCCGCCTCGCTCGCCACCACCAGGGCGGCGGCGCCGTCGGAGAGCGGCGAGGCGGAGCCCGCGGTGACGACGCCGCCGTCGCGGAAGAGCGTGCGCAGCCCGGCGAGCCGCTCCAGGGTGGTGGAGGGGCGCGGGCCCTCGTCCCGGTCCACCAGCCCGTCCCCGACGGGTACGGGCGCGATCTCCCGGTCGAAGTGCCCGGCCTGCTGAGCGGCGACGGCCCGCTGGTGGCTGCGCAGGGCGAACGCGTCGGAGTGGGCGCGGGTGATGCCGTCGAGCGCTGCCACCTCCTCCGCGGTCTCGCCCATCGAGAGCGTCACCTTCACCGCCTCCGGTCCCGCCCCGGCGGGCACCGCCCGGTCGGCGGCGGCGAAGCGCGGATTGGTGAACCGCCAGCCCAGCGCGGTGTCCCGCACCTCGCCCGGTCTGGCCCAGGGGGTGCCGGGCTTCTCCATGACCCACGGGGCCCGGGTCATGGACTCCACGCCGCCGGCCACCACCACGTCGGCCTCGCCCGACCGGATCGCCTGCGCGGCCGAGGCGAGGGCGGTCAGGCCCGAGGCGCACAGCCGGTTGACCGTGTAGCCGGGCACGGTGTGCGGAAGACCGGCGAGCAGTACGGCCATCCGGGCCACGTCGCGGTTGTCCTCGCCGGCCTGGTTGGCGGCGCCGAGGATCACCTCGTCCACGGCCTCGCCCGGGATTCCGGCACGGCGGACGGCCTCGCCGGTCACCAGCGCGGCCAGGTCGTCGGGCCGGACGGTGGCCAGCGCGCCGCCGTACCGGCCCTGCGGGGTGCGGGCGCCCTCGATCAGATAGACGGTGTCGGGCATGGGTGCCCTCCTGTTCCACGGGACCGTCCGGAACGCTAACCGAATGTTCGGTTGGTACACAAGGCGGCGGAAAGCCCGCACTTCAGCGACCCGGCGGCGGAACTTGACGCTGGTCAAATCTTTAACTTAGGGTCCCCTTAGTAAGCGCTTCGGCGCCGCGCCAACCCCTGTGTCGACTCCGTGCCGCGGCACGTCGAGTCGGGGCGGGCGACCCCAGTACCGGACAAGAGGTTCTTTCATGCTGCCCATTTCCACCCGACCGGGCCGCCGTGCCCTCACGGCGTCCGCACTCACCGCGGCGCTGTGCCTCGTACTCGGCGCGTGCGGCAAGGACGACGAGAAGTCCTCCGACTCCGGCCCGGCCAAGGGCGGCGGCGCGTTCCCCGTCAGCATCAAGAGCGCGCTGGGCACCGCCGAGATCACCGAGCAGCCCGAGCGGGTCGTCACCCTGGGCCAGGGCTCGGCGGAGACCGCCATCGCCCTCGGCCACACGCCCGTGGGCGTGGAGGAGTACGAGTGGGGCAGCGACAAGACCGGCTATCTGCCCTGGGTCCACGAGGCGGTCAAGAAGAAGGGCGACGAACTGCCCGAGCAGTTCACCGGTGGTGAGGAACTCGACATCGAGGCCATCACCGCACTCGAACCGGACGTCATCCTCGCGCCGTGGTCCGGCATCACCCAGAAGCAGTACGACATCCTCAAGGACATCGCGCCCACGGTCGCCTACCCCGACAAGGCGTGGAGCACCAACTGGGACCAGCAGATCGACATCATCGCCAAGGCCCTCGGCAAGCCCGAGGACGGCACGAAGCTGACCGCGAAGATCAAGAAGCAGCTCGCCGCCGCGGCCAAGTCCCGGCCCCAGTACGCGAAGCACTCCTTCTCCTACATCTACAACACCGGCCCCGGCACACTCGGCGTCTTCCGCTCCGAGGAGCAGCGGGTCGAGATGGTCTCCTCGCTCGGCCTGAAGGTCGACCCCGTCGTGGACACCTTCAAGGAGACCGAGGGCACCGACTCCTCGCTGATCGGCCTGGAGAACGGCAACAAGCTGAACAAGAGCGACCTGATCTTCACCTTCTACAGCGACAAGAAGTCCCGCAAGCAGATCGAGGGGCAGAAGCTGTACAAGGCGATACCGGCCATCGAGAAGGGGGCCGTGGTCGCCTCCCGCGACAACCCGTTCGTCACGGCCTCCTCGATGCTCAACCCGCTGACCGTGCCCTGGAGCATCGAGCGCTACCTGCCGATGATCGACGACGCCCTCGCCAAGGCCGAGAAGCAGGACGCTGACCAGACCGGATGACCACTTCCGTACGCCGCCGCCCGGTTGGCGCCGCCGCCTCGCGCACCGGCGCCGCCCGGGCGGCGCTCTGCCTTGCCGGGGCCCTCGTGCTGCTGGTCCTGGCGGCCTTCGCGAGCGTCATGTTCGGCAACCTGAACACCTCGTTCGGCGACGTCCTGGACGTCCTCGCCGGTGACGGCGACGCCTACGTGACCACCGTCGTCGAGAGCCGCTACCCGCGCACGGTGCTCGGCATCCTCGCCGGTGTCTGCCTCGCGGTGGCGGGCACGCTCATGCAGGGCGTCACCCGCAACCCGCTGGCCGACCCCGGGCTCCTGGGCATCAACGCCGGGGCCTCCGCGAGCATCGTCGCCGGGACCGCCTTCTTCGGCGCCTCCGGACAGTCCGACACCATCTGGTGGGCGCTGCCCGGCGCGCTGCTGGCCGGGCTGCTCGTCCACGTCGTCGGTGCGGCGGGCGCCAGTACCTCCCTGGTACGGCTCGTGCTGGCGGGGGCCGTGCTGACGGCCGTGCTGACCGCCTTCATCCAGGCCGTCACCCTCAGCCGTCCGCAGGTGTTCGACAGCTACCGCTACTGGGTGGTCGGCGCCCTCGGCGGCCGGGGGTACGACGTCCTGTGGCCCGTGCTGCCCTTCGCCGCCGTCGGACTCGTCGTCGCGCTGCTGCTGGGCCCCGCGCTCAACACGCTGGCGCTCGGCGACGAGGCGTCCGCCTCGCTGGGCACCAGCCCCGCGCTCGTACGGGGCGGCGGCTTCCTGACGGCGACGGTGCTCAGCGCCGCCGCCACCGCGGCGGTCGGCCCCATCGCGTTCGTCGGGCTGGCGGTCCCGCACATCGTGCGGGCGCTGGCCGGGGTGGACTTCCGTACGCAGATCCTGCTCTCGGCCATGACCGGTCCGGCGCTGCTGCTCTTCGCCGACGTGCTGGGCCGGGTGGTGATGCGCCCGCAGGAACTGATGGTCGGCGTCGTGACGGCGTTCGTGGGCGCGCCCGCGCTGCTGTACGCCGTGCGCCGGATGAAGGGGACCGCATGACCGTCAGCCACCCCGCGGAGCAGACCGGCCGCACCTCTCCCGCCCCTTCCGCCGGTTCCTCTGGCCCGCCCGGCCCGCCGAAAGGGCATCTGCGGCTGGGGCGGTGGCTCGTGCTGCCCGTCGAGCGCAGCGCCGTCGTCGCGTCGCTGTGCGCCTTCGCCGCCCTCCTGCTGGCCGCCGTCGCCACCCTGACGCTCGGCCGCCTCGGCCTGCGCCTCGCCGACCTGCCCACCGCGCTGCTGGGCGGCGCGGAGGGCAAGGACGCCTTCGTCCTGGACCGGCTGCGCGGCCCGCGCCTGGTCACGGGCATCGCCACCGGTGCCGCCTTCGGCCTCTCCGGCGCCCTCTTCCAGTCCGTCACCCGCAACCCGCTCGCCAGCCCCGACGTGATCGGGCTGAGCGGCGGCGCGGGCGCGGGCGCGGCGGCCACCGCGCTGCTGCTGCCCGCCCTCCCGGTGTGGACGGGGGCGCTGCTCGGCGCGATCCTGGCGATGTGCCTGGTCTACGTCTCCACCGGCACCGGGTTCCGCAACCCGGGCCGCCTGGTCGTCGCGGGCATCGGGGTCGCGGCCCTGGCCACCGCGCTCACCCAGTACGTCGTCTACGTCGTCGAGCGCGACAAGGCCAACGTGCTGACCGCCTACCTCAACGGCAGCCTCGCCGCCCGCTCCTGGTCCGACGCGACCACCATCTGGTGCGTGCTGCTGGTCGCGGGCCCGCTGGCCGGGCTGCTCGCCCGCCGCCTCACCCTCACCGAGATGGGCGACGAGATCTCGGCGGCGCTCGGCAGCGACCCGGGACGCACCCGCAGCGTGGCCGTCGTCCTGTCGGTCGTGCTGGCGGCGGGCGCGGTGAGCGTGGCGGGGCCCATCGCGTTCATCGCGCTGACCGCGCCGCAGATCGCCCGCCGGATCACCCGCGGGGCCGGGCCACGGCTGCTGCTCTCCGCCCTGATGGGGGCCCTGCTGCTGGTCCTGGCGGACCTCGCCTCGCAGCAGCTGACCCTCTTCGAGGACTTGCCCGCGGGCATCTACACCATGGCCTTCGGCGGCGTCTACCTGGGCTATCTGCTGACACGCGAATGGAGAAGGGGAAGCCTGTGACAACCGAAGCGGCTACGCACACCCGAGGTGGGCCGCCCGCGGCGGCGGGGCTCGGCGCGCGGAAGGTCACGCTCTCCTACGGCGGCGCTCCGGTGGTCTCGGACGTCAGCCTGGAGATCCCGCACGGCGGGCTGACCGTCATCGTCGGCCCCAACGGCTGCGGGAAGTCCACCCTGCTCAAGTCCTTCGCCCGGGTGCTGAAGCCCCGCAGCGGGCACGTCACGCTGCACGGCACCGACGTGCGCACCCTGCGCGGCAGGGAGTTCGCCCGGCAGGTCGCGCTGCTGCCGCAGAGCCCGCTCGCCCCCGAGGGGATCTCCGTGCGCGGGCTGGTGGCGCGGGGCCGCCACCCGCACCACACCCTGCTGCGCCAGTGGTCCCCGGACGACGACCGCGCCATCTCCCTCGCGCTGGAGCGCGCCGGCCTGACCGAACTGGCCGAGGCCCAGGCCGGAGCGCTCTCCGGCGGGCAGCGGCAGCGCGCCTGGATCGCGATGGTGCTGGCCCAGGACACCGGCCTGATCCTCCTCGACGAGCCCACCACGTTCCTGGACATCGCCCACCAGTACGACCTGCTGGAGCTGTGCGCCGAGCTGAACCGGGAGGGCCGTACCATCGTCGCCGTCCTGCACGACCTCAACCAGGCGGCGCGCTTCGCCACCCACCTCGTCGTCATGGACGCGGGCCGGATCGTCGCCGAGGGGCCGCCGGAGCAGGTGCTGACGGCCGAACTGGTCGCGGAGGTCTTCCAGCTGGCCTCCGACATCGTGCCCGACCCCCGGACCGGTACGCCCATGGTCATCCCGCACGAGCGCCGCCCGGCGGACGGCTGAACCGGGGCGACGGCTGAGCGGGGCCGGGCGGGCCGCCGGTTCAGCCCAGGCTCAGGTGCACCGGCCCCCCGCCGGGGGAGACCCGGCGCAGGACGGAGGCCGGCACCCGGAAGACGCGCCCGGGCGCCGCGGGCCATGCCAGCGTGCGCCGGGCCAGCACCGCGCCGTCCTGACGTACCGTCACCCGCGGGAAGCGGGCGAACTCGTCGGTCCACAGCAGCAGCCGCCCGCGTGGCGGCGCGGGGTCGCCGGGGCGCACGAGCTGGGGGGAGACCCAGCGGAAGGGGGCGTCCGCCACGAGGGGCACGCCCTTCGGCGGCCGGGAGGGGGCGTCCAGCCAGGCGAGCACCCGGTCGGCCACATGGCGGCCGTCCAGCGCGGCGACGTCCGCCGTGTCGACGGGGTGCAGCAGGTTGCCGACGGCGAAGACACCGGGGCGGCTGGTGCGCAGAGCCGTGTCGGTCGAGGGTCCCAGGGTGCCCTCGTCCAGGTCGAGGCCGCCGCTGCGGACGAGTTCGTGGTCGGGAATCCAGTCGCCGGTGAAGACGAGGGTGTCGCAGGCGACCGTGCTCCGCACGCCGGTGTCCAGGTTCTCGATCTCCACCGCCTGGAGCCGCCCCTTGCCGATCACACGGCTCACCCGGGTGCGGTGGGCGACCGGGACGCGCAGCAGCGTCCGGCCGACCGCGTTGAAGGCGGCGTACGACTCGGTGCGCGGGTACCGGCTGACCATCAGCGCCGTGGCGCAGCCCGCCTCGCGCAGCGTGACCACCGCGGACCAGCTGACGAGTTCGCCGCCCACGACGACCGCACGCCTGCCGGTCTCACCGCCGTGCAGGTGCACGAGGTTCTGCAACTGGCCGGTGGTGTAGACGCCGTGCGGCCGGTCGCCCGGAACGCGCCGCGCCGCGCGCGGCCTCTCCCGCGCACCGGTGGCCAGCACGATCGCCCGGCTCTCGACGCGCAGCCGCCCCTGCGGGCTGGTGACGTCCACGGCGTGGTCACCGGCCCAGCCGGTCACCATGGCCCGGGTGCGCACGGTCGCGCCGGCGGCGGTGGCCTGCCGCACCAGGCGCCGGGCGTACGCCGGTCCGGTCAGCACGCGCGCCTGGTCGCGCAGGCCGTACCCGGTGTGGTCGCTGTGCCGGGGGATGCCCCCGGCCTCCTCCTCCCGGTCGAGTACGAGGACCTCGCCGGGGACGCGCGGCGCCAGTTCGGCCGCCGCGGTGAGTCCGGCCGGGCCGCCTCCGATGATCAGGACGTCGGGCTTGAGGACGGTGGGCGCGGTGGTCATGCGGGTCATCGGGTCTCTTCCTCGGGCCGCGGCGCGGTGCCGGGGCGGTGCGGGGTGCGGGTGTCGGGCGCCGTGCCGGGTGCGGCGCTGTCCGGCGCGCCGTGCGGGGCGCGGTGCGTGGCCATCAGGCGCTCGACGGCGGCACCGCAGAAGAAGCCCTGGCAGCGGCCGTTCTGCGCGCGGGTGCGCCGGCGCAGCCCTTCGAGGTTGCGGGCGGGCAGCGTCGCCCGGCAGGCGTCGCGGATCTCCCCGGCGGTGACGCGTTCGCAGAAGCAGACGATCGTGCCGTACTCGGGGTCGTCCGCGATGCGCCCGGCGTCCTGGTACGGGCGCGGCCCCGCCTCGCCGAGGTCGGGCATCCGGGGCGGCGCGGGCAGGCCCGTACGCGGGGGGAGTTCCAGACCGGACTCCGCCAGCAGTTCGCCGACGTACTCGGCGATGGCGATGCCCGCGGTCAGCCCGGTCGAGCGGATGCCGCCCGCGACCACGTAGCGCTGTTCGGGGGTGGCCTCGATGAGGTAGTCGGTGCGGTCGATCGCGGCGCGCAGCCCGGCGTAGGAGGCGGTGACCTCCTCGCGCAGCAGGCGGGGCATGAGCCGTTCGCCCTTGGACAGCAGGAAGTCGAAGCCCTCCTCGGACGTCCCCGTCGCCGTGCGGTCGCCCAGATCCTCGGAGGTGGGGCCCAGCATGACGTTGCCGTAGATGGTGGGCGAGACGAGCACGCCCTTGCCGCGTGAGCTGGGCACCGGCAGTACGATCCGGTCCACCAGCGGACGGGCGAGCTTGTCGAAGACGAACAGCTCGCCGCGGCGCGGGGTGACGGTGAACCGGCTGTGACCGAACATGCCGTCGATGAGGTCCGCGCCCAGGCCGGCGGCGTTGACGGTCCAGCGGGTGCGCACCGGGCCGCCCGAGGTGGTCAGGGTGGTCACCTCCCGCTCCACCCGCACGGCGGTGACCGCGTGCTGGAGCAGGACCTGGGTACCGCGCCGCTTCGCGTCGGTGGCCAGGGCGAGGTTGGTGGTCCAGGTGCAGATGATGGACTCGTCGGGGACGGTGAGCCCGCCGAGCGCGCCGTCACCGAGGTCGGGGACCTGCCGGTAGACCTCGTCGGCGCTGACGAGGCGGCAGTGCGGGTAGCCGTTGCGCTCGGCCTTCTCCTTGAGCCCGGGCAGGGCCTCGAACTCCTCGTCGGTCCAGGCGACCAGCACGGCGCCGGTGCGCTCGACGGGGATGCCGGTGGCCTCGGCGTAGCGCGACAGCAGTTCGTAGCCGCGGCGGACCAGCCGGGACTCCAGGGTGCCGGGCGTGGCGTCGAAACCGGTGTGCAGGATGGCGGTGTTGGCCTTGCTGGTGCCGTCGCCGACGTCGTCGCGGGCTTCGATTAGGGCGACCGACAGGTCGTGGCCGGACAGCTCGCGGGCGATCGCTGCCCCGACGATGCCGCCGCCGAGGACGGCGACGTCGTAGACGTGCGCCGCCGGGCCGGGCGGTGCCTGCTGGGGCTGTTCCTGTGCACGGGGTGTCTGGTCGGACACGTCAGTTCTCCTTGGTGGTGGAGGTCATGGCGGCGGTCCAGCGGGCGCGGAACTCCGCGGCCCGGTCCGCCGGCCAGCGCGGCTCGTACACCGTGGCCGGCCGCCAGCGGCCGACGGCGTCCGCCAGGCTCAGCGAGGGGTCCAGCGCCCGGCGGGCCAGCGCGGCGGCACCGAGCGGGGTGGCGTGCGCGGACGGATAGACGTCCACCGGGATCTGGGCCACGTCCGCCTGGGTCTGCATCAGGGCGGCCGACCGGGTGAGTCCGCCGTCGACGCGCAGCCGCTCCAGCGGTCCGCCCAGGTCGCTCGCGACGCTCTCGCACAGCTGGGCGACCTGGGCGGCGATGCCCTGGAGCACCGCGAGTACGAGGTGTTCGCGGCGCGTGGAGAGGGTCAGACCGGTGAACGCCGCCGTCGCCTCGGGCCGCCACCACGGAGCCGCCAGCCCCGCGAACGCCGGTACGCACAGCACCCCGGCGGCGTGGGCCGCGGGGGTGGAGCCGCCGGGGGCGCCTGCCACCAGGGCGTCGAGGTCGGCCGCCGAACGGATCAGCCCCATCTCCTGGAGCCAGCGGACGGCCGAGGCGACGGTGTAGACCTGCCCGTCCACGCAGTACGCCGTCTCGCCGCCGGCCCGCCAGGCCACCGAGGAGCTGAGCCCGGCGGGCGAACGCACCGCCCGCGTACCGGTGTTGGCCAGCAGGAACGCGCCCGTGCCGTAGGTGCACTTCGCGGTGCCCGCGGTCAGGCAGCCCTCGGCGAGCAGCGCGGCCTGCTGGTCGACCACCAGGCCCCCCACGGGCACCTCACCGCCGAAGGCGCGGGTGGTGCCCACGATCTCGTCGCAGGCCGCGACGCGCGGCAGCCTCTCCGCGCCCAGGCCGAAGAGGCCGAGCAGCTCCGGGTCCCACTCCACGGTGTCCAGGTCGAGCAGCAGGGAACGGCTGGCGGTGGCCGCGTCGGTGACGAACTCGCCGGTCAGCCGGTGCACGAGCCAGGTGTCGGTGGTGGTCACCACCCCCCGCCCGGTGACGTGGCGGCGCAGCCAGGCCATCTTGGGCGCGGAGAAGTAGGGGTCGAGCACGAGGCCGGTCCGCTCGGCGACCCACGGCCCGTGTCCGGAGAGTCCGGCGCAGATCTCCTCGGCCCGGCGGTCCTGCCACACGACGGCGCGCGACAGCGGCGCGCCGGTGGCCGGGTCCCAGGCCAGGACGGTCTCGCCCTGGTTGGCCAGCGCGACGCAGTCGACGGGACGGCCGGCGGCGGCGACGGCGCGGCGGCCGGTGCTGAGCACCGAGTCGAGCAGCTCCTGCGGGTCCTGCTCCACCCCGCCGCCGTCGAGATAGGCCGGCCGCAGCGGTTCCTCGACGATCGCGACCGTGCCCTCGTCCGCGTCGACCACGATCGCCTTGGTGCCCGAGGTGCCCTGGTCGATCGCCAGCACCGCCGTCATCGCGCACCGTCCTCGGCCGCGTCGTCCGCTCCGCCGGAGCGCTCCGCATCGTCCGCGTCGAGGGCGCGGTCGATGTCGGCCATCTCGGGCATGGACAGGCCGGAGACGCCGCGGCGCAGCAGCAGGCCGGTGAAGTAGACCGCGCCGATGCCGAAGAGGACGAGCACGTAGAGCCAGGGCGCGCGGAAGGACTCGTCGCGGAAGATGAGCAGCTCGTACGCGAGCCAGACGGAGGCGACGACCAGGACCGGCACCTCCCAGCGCCCCAGCGAGAACCCCTGGGTCGGCGGCAGCGAACGGCGCTTGGCGATGTACATGATCACCGTGCCCGCGTAGATGACCGCCGGCAGCAGCGTGGCGGCCGAGAACAGCTCGAAGAGCGCGTCGGTCGAGCCGGAGAAGCTGGCCAGTACCAGCTGGGCGACGACCAGCATGAACAGCGAGGCGTTCAGCGGCGTGCCGCGCCCGCGGTGGATGCGGCGCAGCACCTGCCAGCCGGGGAACCGCTCGTCCCGCGACATGGCCCAGACCAGCCGGGTGCCGCTGAGGGTGATGACCAGTCCGCAGGAGAAGATCGAGATCACGACCAGCACGAGCAGTATCTTGCCCAGCACCGAGCCGAGTACGGCGGTGATGATGGCGGCCACCGGGGTCGCCGACCCCGCCAGCTTCTCCGGGTCGTCGGCGAGCGCGGTGATCGCGACCAGGAAGAGGAAGCCGAGGACGCCCAGCGAGATCACCGCCTGGACCATCGCCTTGGGGATCACCCGCGCGGGCTCCCGGGTCTCCTCGGCGAGGTTGGCGGCGGACTCGAAGCCGACGATGGTGAAGGCGCCCAGCAGGAAGGCGAGCGCGAACGGCCCGGCGTGTGTGGCGCTGCCCAGCGCGTAGTAGCCGTCGGAGGAGGCGGGGGCCGCGCTGAAGAGGGTCGCGAAGTCGAGCTTGCCGGTGACCGCGCCGACGACGAAGAGCAGCACCGTCAGCGAGATCATGCCGATGAGCTGGACGGTGACGGCGACGGTGTTGATCCGGTGCGTCGCGCGGGTGGAGACCGCCACCAGTATCGACTGGAGCAGGACGACCAGGGCGGTGATGAACCAGGCGTTCTGGTTGGTCCCCTGGTAGCGGAACAGTTCGGGGAGGATGGTCGAGGCGATGGTGTAGTCGACCGCGACGACCACGACGCCCAGGAACGCGAACGAGATCCACCCCATGATCCAGCCCCAGACGGGGCCGACGATGCGCGAGACCCACTGGTAGGCGTACCCGCTGATGGGGATGCGGGCCGCGAGCGCGCCGAAGACGAGCGCGACGGACAGCTGGCCGATCACGGTCAGGGGCCAGGCCCAGATGCCGCGCGGGCCGGAGGTGCTGAGCACGGCGCCGTACGCCGTGAAGATGCCGGTGGCGATGGACACGAAACCGAAGGCGATGGAGAAGGACGCGTACCAGCCCAGGTTGCGGGTCATCTTCTGCTGCTCTGAGCCACCGGGGGACGACGAGCCACCAAGGGAGGACGCGGCCGGGACGGGGGCGCCGGGCTCTGCTCGGGTCATGGACATACTTCCTTGATCGGACTGGCGGCCGGTCGCCGGGACGGGGCCAGTGGAAGGAAACAGCTGCGGAGGCTGAAGGGGGCAGAGAGGCGGCGCGTGCCGCCCCGCAGGCTCCCGGTGACTGTATGGGTGGGAGCTTGACCGTCTCTAACCGGAAGTGTGGACTCATGACCGATTGGCGTCAAGGGTTGCTCGCGAGTTCCCTCTCCGGTGGCCTGGTGGGCTTGAATGATCAGGAGCATGACAAATCTCGGAGGGCGGTAAACCCCCGCGGCCCGGCAGGGGTGCCTCGGTGCGGGCGGGCGGGGCCGGGGGCTCAGGCCCGGATGACGCTGCCCCCGGCCCGCTCCAGGGCCGCGACCAGTTCCCTGTCGGGCGTCCCGTCGGTGAGCAGCCCGTCGAAACCCTCCAGGCCGCACACCCGGTGCGCGGCGGCCCGGCCGTGCTTGCTGGCGTCGGCCAGTACGTAGCGGCGGGCGGAGTTCGCGAGGATCGTGCGCTTGGTGGCGACCTCGTCCAGGTAGTAGTCGGTGAGGCCGGAGCGGCTGTCGACGCCCCCCGAGCCGACGAACGCCACGTCGGCCCGCAGGTCGGTGAAGAACGCCACGGTCTGGGCGTTGGAGCAGACGAGGTCGCCGGCGCGCAGCCGCCCGCCGCTCACCAGCACCTCCACGCCGGGGCGCGCGCTCAGCTCGGCGGCCACCAGCAGGGACGGGGTGGCCACCAGGCCCGTGTACTCGTGCGGCAGGGCGCGGGCGACCTCCAGGGCCGTCGTCCCGACGTCGATGACCACGGTCTGGCGCGGCTCCACGAGCGCCGCCGCCGCCCGCCCGATGGCCGTCTTCGCCGCGGCGTGCGTCCTGGACCGCTCGACGAACGGGGCCTCCTCGCCCACCGAGGCGTGCGCGGCCGTCGCACCCCCGTGCACCCGGTCCAGCGCGCCCCTGCCCTCCAGCAGCGCCAGGTCGCGGCGTACGGTCTCCGCCGACACGCCCAGCAGTGCGACCAGGTCCTCGGTGGTGACCGAGCGCACGCGGGCGAGTTCGGAGACGATCCTGCGGTGGCGTTCCGTGGCGAGCATGTGGCTGGACTCCAAACCCGGTGCTTCCGTGGAGGGTGGACGATCGTCCGGGCGGCGGGCAGTGGAGCTGACTGCGCCTGTGGGGAAGTGCCTGTGAGTGACCGAAATTGTGACCCTGTTCGAAATCACTGTCAAGCGCGGGCCGGTCGCCCCGCGGCGGCCGTCACCCCTTCATGGCGCCCTGGAGGAGACCGGCGACGAAGCTGCGTTGGAAGAGCAGGTAGACGAGCATGATCGGCAGCATGACGATGATGGTGCCCGCCGCGAGCGTGGGCACGTCGGTGTTGTTCTGGCCGACGAAGAAGCCCAGGCCGGCCGGCGCCGTCCGCAAGCTCGCGTCCTGGATCAGGACGAGGACCAGCAGGAACTGGTTCCAGGACCACATGAAGACCAGCACCCCCAGCGTCATCAGCGAGGGGCGGGCCAGCGGCAGCAGGACGCGGAGGAAGATCGTGCCGGAGGAGGCGCCGTCCACGCGGGCCGCCTCCACCAGCGAGGGCGGCGTGCCGCGGAAGTGGGTGCGCATCCAGAAGACGCTGAACGGCATGAACAACGCGATCTCCACCAGGATGACGCCCGCGTAGGAGTTGGTCAGGCCCAGTTCGTGGAGGTCGAAGTAGAGCGGTACCACGATCAGTTCCACCGGGATGGTGAGTCCGGCGACGAAGAACGCGGCCACGGCGTTCCCGCCCGGCAGCGGCATCGTGCCCAGCGCGTAGCCGGCGAGGCCGGCCAGGAGCAGCGTCACCGGCACCACGGCCACCGCGATGACCAGGCTGGAGCGGATCAGGTCGGAGAACCCCGCCACCGACCACGCCTGCCGGTAGTTCTCCAGGCTCCACCGCTCGGGCCAGGCCAGCCCCGCCACCGGCTCGCCCGCGGGCTGCATCGAGGCGAGGAAGACACTCAGGAACGGGATGACGACGGCGACGGCCAGCACGCTCAGCAGCGCGTATCCCGACCAGCGCTCCGCCTTGGACGCTCTGTTCATTCGCCGGACCTCGACAGACGGTTGATGAAGTAGACCAGGACGAGAATCAGGCAGCTGAGCACCACGCCCAGCGCCGAGGCGAGGCCCACCCGGCCGTCTGAGAAAGCCAGCCGGTAGACCAGCAGACCGGGTACGGTCGTCTCCTCCCCGGGGCCGCCGTTGGTGGTGACGTAGACGATGTCGAAGCTGGCCAGCGCCGCGACCATCGTCACCGTCATGGCGATCGCGATCTCCCCGCGCAGCTGCGGCAGCGTCACCGAGACGAACTCCCTCACGGGGCCCGCGCCGTCCAGCCGGGCCGCCTCGTAGAGGTGGGTGTCGACCTTCTGCGTGCCGCTGAGGAAGAGCATCATGCACAGCCCGCTGAGCACCCAGCTGCCCACCAGCCCGACGGCGATCAGCGCCGCGTCGAAGTCGCCGAGCCAGGCGCGCGCGACCCCGCCCAGGCCGACGGCGCGCAGCGCCTCGTTGACCAGCCCGTCCTCCCCGTACAGCCAGCGCCAGGTCA
Source organism: Streptomyces sp. CNH287 (assembly GCF_000424825.1). Lineage (NCBI taxonomy): Bacteria > Bacillati > Actinomycetota > Actinomycetes > Kitasatosporales > Streptomycetaceae > Streptomyces > Streptomyces sp. CNH287. Next base: position 158,320 of record NZ_AUKQ01000011.1, read on the forward strand.
CACCGACGGCGACCAGCGGCACCACCTGGGGCAGCATGAACAAGAAGCGGTAGACGCCCATGCCGGGCCGCCGGTAGCGGGAGAGCAGGCCCGTCATGGCCAGCCCGGCCAGGATCGGGACGAAGGAGAAGAAGACCACCAGGACCAGGGCGTTGAGCACCGAGCCGCGCAGCACCGGGTCCTGGAAGACCTCGCGGTAGTTGTCCAGGCCCACCCAGCTGCCCAGCGTGACGCCGTCCCAGTCGAAGAGGGAGAGGTAGGCGGTGTGCAGGGCGGGGAGCACCGCGAAGGCGAGATAGACGGCGAGGGCGGGCAGCACGTAGAGGTATCCCCGCCACGGCCGGCGGCGTCTGCTGTTCGTCGTACGCAACATGGCTTGACCTACTTCGCGTGGTGTTCGTCCCAGACGTCCTGGAGAGAGTCGAGGTATTCCGGCGGTTCGACGCGGTCGGCGATGAGCTTCTGCACTCCGGAGCGGAGCGGGTCGAGCATGGAGGGGGCGGTGAAGTCGGGGAAGTGGTTGATCCCGTCGTCGGCGACCACGCGCCGGTGGCTGCGGGCCACTTCGCCCAGCAGGCCCTTCGGCGCGGGCACCTCGTCGGCGTCCGGCGGGAGGAACCCGTTGCCGCTGACGATCCGGGCCGCCTCGGGCGAGGAGAGGAAGTCGAGGAACGCGCCCGCCGCCTCCGGATGCTTCGTACGGGAGGAGACGGCGTAGGCGACGCTGAAGCCGGAGGCCACCGCCCGCGAGGACTTCTTCGCGCCGGGCATCAGGAAGAACCCGCTCCGGTCGCCCATGGCCGCCGCCAGCTGGCCCGCGGCCCAGTTGCCGTTGACCAGGAAGACGCTCTTGCCGCGGGTGAACCGCGCGGTCGAGTCCACCTGGCCGGTGCCGTTGGCGGAGTCGTCGAAGTACCCCTTGCGGCCCCACTCGGCCAGCAGTTCGGTGGCGGCCCGCGCGGCCCTGGTCTCGATGGTCGCCCCGTCGGCTCCGGCGACCCAGGCGCGGTAGTCCTCGGCGTCCATCATGTTGTTCACCAGCGCGGCCCACAGGTGCAGGCCGCCGGAGTCGAGGGCGCCGACGCCCAGTGGGGTCATGCCCGCCTTCTTGGCGGCGGCCAGCTGCCGTTCGAACTCCGCCAGCGTGGCGGGCGGGCCCTCGATCCCGGCCTTCGCGGCCAGCTCCTTGTTGTAGTAGATGCCCGTCATGGACAGTCCGGCGGGCACGCCGTACAGCGGCCTTCCGCCGTCCCGGGCACCTCGCGCGCGCTGCCCGCCGGAGAGCTGCTCCAGGCTGGCCGCCGGGAACTCCTCGCCCCAGCCGTAGGCGTCCCGGTAGGGGGCGAGGTCCAGGATGTCGCCGCGCTCGGCGAGCCCGTCCATGCCCACGGCGAACTGGGCGACGTCCGGGGCGGTCTCCGAGGCCATGGTCAGCTTCAGGCTCTTCACGTAGTCCGAGAACTGCGTGTACTGCGGCTCGACGGTGACTCGGGGATGCTTCTTCTCGAAGGCGGCGATGAGCGCGTCGACCATCACGGGGGCATCCGCGAACTGGAGCCGCAGGGTGATGTCCTCGTCGGGCACCGCGGTCGCGGAGGGCACGGCGGCGGGGCGGTCCGGGTCCGCGCCGCTGCCCGGTGTGAGCGCTCCGCAGCCGGTGAGCAGCAGGGAGAGGGCGAGGCCGCACGCGGTCGCCGAAGCGGTGCCGCGGCGACGCCGGCGGCGCATCGATCCCGTCATGGTCACTCCTTGGGTGGGCGCGGTGGGGTGCGGCGGGGCGGGGCTCGGGGTGCCCGGGCGGGACGGGGCTCAGCCGCGGGGGCAGCGGTCCCTGACTTTCTCCAGGAGCGCGTGGTTGTGGGCGTCTCCGTCCGTCAGGTTCTGACTGACGATCAGGGGCGGTGCGTGGTGGTGCTCGTCCGCCAGCAGTTCGGCCGTACGGCAGGTGAGGGCGTTGACCAGGGCCGCCCCCAGCACCGTGGAGAGGGCGCCGACGGCGGACGCGCCCAGCGGCACGACCGTGTCACCGGGACTGCCGTGCGTGTCGATGACGATGTCGGCGAGGTCGAGCAGGCGTTTGCCGCTCGCGTGCCGGGGCTCGGCGGCCAGCGAATGGGCGCGGCTGGTGAGGGCGACGACCGTCGCGCCCCGTTCGCGGACGCCGAGCGCGAACTCGACGGGCACCGCGTTGATCCCCGAGTTGGACACCACGACCACCACCTCGCCGGGGCGGATGTCCGCCGTCGCCAGGATCGCCGCCGCGTAGCCGCTCACGCGCTCGGCGGCGCCGGCGTGCCGGGGCGCCGACGGGGCGAGCGCCGGATCGGCGATCACGTTCACCGGGGCGAGGCCGCCCGCGCGCTGGAGCGGTTCGACCGCCACCAGCTGGGAGTGGCCGCTGCCGAAGTAGTGGACGACGCCGCCCGCCGCGATGCTCCGCGCCATGGCGGCGGCGGCCGCCTCCAGGTGGGGGCGCTCGGCGGCGGCCAGCGTGTCGAGGCGCGCCCGCAGCGTGGAGAAGTAGCTCTGGTCAGCGGTCATGGTCGGACTCACCTGGCGGTCGGTTCGGGTGCGCGGGCGCGGGCGCGGGGGTTCGGGTTCGGGTTCGGGTTCGGGTTCGGGTTCGGGGGGAGAGAGGTGCGGGGGACAGGTGTGCAGCAGGGCGCGCAGCGGGCCCGGCGCGCGGGCGAGCGCCAGCCCGCCGTCGAGCGCGTCGCCCCGGCCGGGCGTCGGCACCGCGTGCGGGAGCAGGAGGGACAGGTGGCGGACGAGCGGGCCGGTCAGCACCTCGCCCGCGCGGGTGAGCCCGCCCGTCCAGGCGACCGGCACGGCGGTGGCCGCCCCGGCCGCCGGTCCGCAGCCTGTGCCGCCTCCGTCTCCGCCGTCGTCCCCGGCACCGTCCGGTGCGCGGCTGCGCCGTACGGCCGCCGCCGCCGCGTACGCCAGTTCGCGGCCCGCCGCCGCCAGCAGCGCGCCCGCCTCGGCGTCGCCGCTACGGGCCGCCGCCGCGACGTCCTCGGCGAACCCGGCCACCAGCCGTGCCGGGCGGTCGGCCCCGTGGAGCCGGACCGGCAGTGTGCGAAGGTCCCCGAACCGGCGGGCGGCCAGCGCGCGCAGGGCCGCCGAGCCGCCCCGGCCGTCCGCCGCGCGCAGTGCCAGATCCAGCGCGCGCCGGCCGACGTCGAAGGCGCTGCCCGCGTCGCCCAGCAGGTGTCCCCAGCCGTCGACGACGGCGGTGCGTCCGCCTGGCCCCGCGCCGAGCACGACGGTGCCGGTCCCGGCCGAGACGACCACCCCCGGCACCGGCCCCAGCGCCCCCGCATAGGTGGTCACCACGTCGCCGCAGACCAGCACGGTCCTGGGGGGTGCCTGCGAAGTCCCGCACGCCAGCAGCAGCCGCTCGGGCAACCCGGCCGCGCTCGCGGGCTGTTCGGTGATCCCGGTCAGTCCCGCCACCAGGGTTCCGGGGCGATGGGCGGGCGCCGGGAGCCGGGCGGCCAGCGCGCGGACCCGCTCGGCGATCAGCCGCGCCGCGCCGCTCTCGGCCGGGTGCGGCAGACCGGGCCCGCGCACCGCGGCCACCCGCCGTCCGTCGACGAAGAGCGCGGCACGGCAGCCCGTCTTGCCGCCGTCCACCGCCAGCACGACGCCGGGCGGTCCTGCGGAGGGCTCTCCTGCGGCAGGCGCCGCCGAGGCGGTGCCGCCGTGCGCCGTCGTCGCCACGCGTGCCCCTTCCCGTGCCGAGCCCTGTGAGGTGCGGTGGACCGTACCAGAGCATTTCGCGGGTCCACCAGACCCTGAAAGGAGTGCAGAAAACTCCCGTTCAGCGCTTGACGGGAGCGGGATGCGGCACCGATCCTGCCTTTCTGTGGTACGTACCACAGCTGCCGACCATGCCCCTGTCCCCACCGCTTGGGAGCTGATCCCCCGGATGACACCGAACGACACCGAAGCCGCCGCGCGAGCGCTGCTGGGGCGGGTGCTGGGGGAGCGCGCGCCGGAGTTCCGCGTCGAGGTGCCCGCGTCGCGGGAGCCGCGCGGGCCGGCCTGGTTCGAGGTCGACGGCGGACGCGGCGGCGTCGTGCTGCGCGGCTCCGACGGCGTGGCCGTCGCGTCGGCGCTGCGCTGGTACCTGCGGACCGCCTGCCGCACCCAGATCACCTGGGACGCCCCCGCCCCCCGGCTCCCCGGTGTCCTGCCGCGCGCCTCCACCGGCGGCCGGATCACCTCGCCCTACGCGCACCGCTACCACTTCAACGTCTGCACCTTCGGCTACACGACGGCCTTCTGGGACTGGGAGCGCTGGGAGCGCCACATCGACTGGATGGCCCTGCACGGCGTGAGCACGCCGCTGGCGATGACCGGCCTGGAGGCCGTCTGGCAGCGGGCGCTGGCCCGGGCGGGGGTGGCCGACGAGGAGGCCCGCCGCTTCCTCGGCGGCCCCGCCCACCTGCCCTGGAACTGGCTCGCGTCGGCGCCCGGCTGGGGCGGCCCGCTGCCGCAGAGCTGGATCGACGACCACGCCGTGCTCGCGCGGCGCATCGTGGACCGGGAGCGCTCCTTGGGCATGCGGCCGATCCTCCAGGGCTTCGCCGGCCATGTGCCCGCGGGGCTGAGCGAGCGGGCCGCGCAGCTGTCCTGGTGGGACTTCGAGGTTTCCGTACTCGACCCGCGCGACCCGCTGTTCGCGGAGTTCGGCGCCGCGCTGCTGGAGGAGCAGACCCGCCTGCTGGGCACCGACCACCTCTACGCCGCCGACCCGTTCGTGGAGACCACGCCGCCCGCCGAGGACCCGGCACAGCTGGCCCGGATCGCCCGCGCCGTCCACTCCGCCATGACGGACACGGACCCGCACGCCACCTGGGTGCTCCAGGGCTGGCCCTTCGCCTACCGCTCGGACTACTGGACGCCGGAGCGTACCGCCGCCTTCCTGGACGCGGTCCCCGACGACGGCATGCTGGTCCTGGACCTGTGGGCCGAGCACCGGCCGGTCTGGCCGAGCACCGGCGGCTACCGGGGCAAGCCCTGGGTGTGGTGCACCCTGCACAGCCTGGGCGGACGCCCCGGCCTGTACGGGAAGCTGGCCGAGGTCGCGGCCGGCCCGGCGCGGGCGCGCGCCGACGAGCACGGCGGCTCACTGGCCGGGGTGGGCGCGAGCATGGAGGCCTTCGGCCAGGACCCGGTCCTCTACGAACTGCTCGCCGACGTCGCGTGGCACGGCGAGGTCGCGGATCTGGAGCAGTGGCTGAGCGGCTGGGCGGAGGCCCGGTACGGCCGCCGCAGCCCGGAGCTGGCGCGCGCCTGGCAGCTGCTGCGCCACGCGGTCTACGGCTCGGGGGAGCCGGGCCCGCCGGGCTCGGTGGTCGTCTGCCGCCCCACCCTGGGCGGCGACCTGCGTCCCGAGCCCACACTGACCCTCGCCGCCCCCGCCTCACCCGACCTCCCCGCGGGCCTGGCCGAGGCGTGGACCCTGCTCAGCGGCCAGATCACCGACGCCGACAGCGCGGGTCCGCTGGGCCGCGACCTGTGCGACGTCACCGCGCAGGTGCTGACCCACCTGGCCTGCCGCTTCCAGTGGCGTGCGGCGGACGCGGCGCTCGCCCGCGACCCGGACGCCTTCGAGAGCGCCGCCACCGCCCTGCTCACCGTCGTCGAGGACCTCGACACCCTGCTGGCCACCCGGCCCGAGTACCAGCTGGCCGACTGGCTCGCGGACGCCCGCCGCTGCTCCGCCGACCCGGCCGAGTCGGCGCTCTACGAGGCGGGCGCCCGGCGGCTGCTCACCGCGTGGGGCCACCCCGGCAGCGCGCTGCACGACTACTCCGGCCGCCACTGGGCCGGACTGGTGCGCACCTTCCACCTCCCGCGCTGGCGCCGCTGGTACGAGCGGCTCGCCGAGGCGCTGCGCACGGGCGCGCCGTACGCCGCCGCGGAGTTCGAAGCCTCGATGATCGAGTGGGAGGAGCACTGGATCGCCGCCGGGCCCGATCCGGCGCAGGGCCGCCCGGGCCCGGCCACGACCAGGCAGGTCGTGCACGCGCTGCGGGAGCGCTACCGCGACAATCTGGGGTGGTAGAAGACACTTTCGAGCCGCGGAGCGCATGTGACAGCCGAGGACGAGCGGACAGACGGCAGCGTGACGAAGGAGAGCTACAAGCACGAGTCCCTGCAACGGCGCCTGGAGGCCGACATCGCCCGGATGCGGCCGGACGAGGCGCTCCCCACCGAGCGCCGGCTGGCCGAGGACTACGGCGTGAGCAGGTCGACGGCCCGCCGCGCCCTCCAGGCGCTGCGCGAGGCGGGCCTGGTCCGCAGTGTCCGGGGCGTGGGCACCTTCGTCTCGCACCCGCACGTCACCAAGACCTCCACGCTCACCTCCTTCTCCGAGGACCTGCGCGCACGCGGCTACCGGCCCAGCTCCCAACTGCTGGGCGACGAGCGGGTCGAGGCCGGGCTCGACCTGTCCGTCGCCCTGGGCGTGGACGCGGGCACCACCGCGCACCGCATCGAGCGGCTGTGCCTGGGCGACGGCTTCCCCGTCTGCCTGGAGACGGTCTACCTCTCGGCGGAGCGCTTCCCCCGGATCGACCCGGAGCTGCTCCAGGGCTCCCTGTCCGAGGCGCTGCTCAGCGGGTACGGCGTCCGCGTGGTGCGCGCCGACCTCCAGATCCGCGCCGTCAACGTGGCGGGCCGCCAGGCGAGGCTGCTGGCCGTCCGCGACGGCTCGGCCGCGCTGCTGGTCAGACGCACGGCGCGGGACGAGAGGGGCCACATCGTCGAGTACGGCGAATCGCTGTGCCGCGGCGACCTCTACGACTTCTCCCTCGTGGTGGCGAAGTAGCCCACCGGGCGGGGCGCGGTGGCGGCGGTACATGCCGGTGCCGCCGGGCGCGTTCTGCGGCAGCTCGGCGCGCGGCCGGAGGACCGGCCCCGTCCGGCGGTAGTGGAGCGCAGGGAGCACACGATGCGACTCTCCTGCTTCACCGAACCCTGAACCTTGGCATCCTCGCCGACCTCGACGCCGGTAGGACCAGCCTCACCGAGCGGCTGCTCTTCGACAACGGCGCCGTCGCCGAACTCGGCAGCGCCATCCGCTCCGCGGTCGCCTCCTTCGCCGCCAGTGACCTCCAGGTCGACCTCGTCGACACACCCGGCCACCCCGACGTCATCGCGGCGGTGGATCGGCCCTGACCGGTGAGGGCACCGGTGCCCTCACCGCCGCGATCCGCACCCTGCTGCCCCCCGCCCGCCGCCGACCGGCAACTGCCGCCCGCCGGCACCGTCTTCGCCGTCACCGGGCCCGACGTCGTCGGCGGGCAGCATCGCCAGGGTCCGCGGCCTGCCGGGCATCCGGGGCGGCGACCGGCTGGGCGGGACGGCCCGGCCGGGCGGCGCTACGCCGGCGACCGAGCCGAGCGGCGGCTGCGTGCGTAGTGACGGCGGACGCGGTCGCGGTTGCCGCAGCCGCGCGAACTGCACCAGCGCCGGGTGCCGCTGCGGCTGTGGTCGAGGAAGAACGCCCCGCAGCCCGGCCCGTCGCAGACCCGGACCCGGGGCAGGTCCGGGCCGCTGAGCAGCTCCTCGGCCCGCAGTGCGAGCGCGTGCCCGAGGTCGGCGACGCAGGCGGTGCCCGGCTGCCAGCGCAGCGGCAGTTCGGGCGGCAGTTCGGCGTGCTCGCGGGCGCGCAGGACGGCCCGGCGCAGCGCCGCCCACGCGTCGGGCGGCGGGGGCTCGGCGTCGGCATGCGCGTCCAGCACCTCGCAGAGCACGGCGCGCAGGCTCAGCAGACCGGCCACCTGGCGCCGTGCCCGGTCCGCGTCACCCCCGCTCGTGTCCGTCGCGGTGAGGAGCGCCGCGGACTGCTCAGGGCTCCACAGGCCGATGGCGGCTGCCCAGCGCACCCACTGCCCGGCCCCGGTCACCCGCTCGTACCGGCGGGCGTCGTCCGCGCGCCAGCCGACGGAGTTGACGAAGTCCAGCACCAAGTGACCGCTGAACCGTGCCACTTCCCCCTCGGGAACCTGGGCCTGCTGTCCGTTCCGCTGCTCGGTCACACCGGCATCCTATCTGTCTAACGGGCAAAGCTGCGTAAGGGTGTTAGCCTCTCGGAATGTCAACCTCACCACCGGTGGGCGCCGACCCCACACCGCGCGACCGCTTCCGCTACGGCGTCAACATCGGGCTGGGGCTGGCGGCCTCCAGCTTCCTGCTGGCCGTCAGCTTCGGCGCACTCACCCAGACACAGGGCTGGGGGCCCCTCGCGCCCGTCCTGTGCTCGGTGGTCGTCTTCTCCGGCTCTGCGCAGTTCGCCCTGGTGGCGGCTCTGGGGAGCGGCGGCGGAATATCCTCGGCGGTCACCGCCGCCGCCCTGATCAACAGCCGCTTCATCCCCATGGGCATCGCCATAGCCGGTGACCTGCGCGGCGGTCGGCTGCGCCGGGCGCTGGAGGGGCAGGCGGTGATCGACGCCTCGTGGGCCGCCGCGCACCTGGGCGGCGGCCGGTTCGACCGGCACCTGCTCTTCGGCGCGAGCGCGGTCCAGTGGCCCGCGTGGGTGGCGGGCACGGTGCTGGGTGTCGTACTGGCCCCCGACCCGGATCTCCTGGAAACCCTCGGGCTGGACGTCCTCGCCCCGGCCCTGTTCCTGAGCCTCCTGCTGGACGAGGTGCGCGGCACCCCCGGCAACCGGCTCCCGGCCCTGCTGGGCGCCGCCCTCGCCGCCGGAGCGATCTGCTTCCTCCCCACCGGACCGGCGTTGGTCGGCGCGGCCCTGGCCGCCCTGGTCGCGCTCACCCGTCCCGCACCGGACCCCGCCGGGAAGGCCGCGACATGACTCCCTGGTTCGCCATCTGCGCGATCGCACTGCTCAGCTTCGCCTTCAAGGCCGTCGGCCCCGCCCTCCTGGGCGGTCGCGAACTGCCCGTGCGCATCCGGGCCGTCATCGCACTCATGGCCCCCGCCCTGCTCGCCGGATTCGTCGTGGTGGACGTGGCCGGGCCCGGCTGGGGCGGCCTGGACCTGACGGTGCTCGCCGGGTTGGCGGCTGTGGTCGTCCTGCGGCTGTGCCGGGCCCCGCTTCCCGTGGCGCTCATAGGCGCCGTCGTGGTCACCGCGCTGCTCCGCCTGGTGACGGGCTGACCGGGAACGCGAGAGCCCCGCCGCGGTCACCGCACGGCAGGGCTCGGGGGCGGGACGCGTCAGGCCGCCATGACGACCGCTCCCCGGTCCAGGCCCGGCGCACGCGTGGCGGCCCGCTCGGCGTAGACGACGGCGCGCAGGACCGCGAAGCGGCCGAGGCCCGCCAGCGCGGACGCCGAGAGGTAGACGGCCTGCTCGGTCAGCGCGGAGGGCGCGGAGTGCACCGCGTACAGGCCCAGCAGGGCGCCGGTGGTGAACGCGTAGCTCACCGCCACCGTCATCGCCGACTGGAGGTGGACGCCCCAGCCCCGGCGGGTGCTGCGGAAGGAGATCCGGCCGTGCAGCTCGGTCGCGATCACCGTGGAGACCACGGTGATCAGCGCGTTGGCCACCATCATCGGCATCGTGCCGTCGAGCAGCACGAGTGCCCCGCTGGACGCCAGCCCGACCCCGCCGCCGCAGACGACGAAGCGGACGAAGGCCGCGACGGCCGGGCTGATCCGGTGTGTCCGCCGGTGCTGTCGCGTGGTCACGAGGTTCCTCCGAGGTGGGTGTGGAGCGCTGCGGTGCCGTTGATGAAGAACCTACGGACCGGGGGCCGCCCGGACGATCAGGGTGGTCCCCCTCTCGTGGTGGGGTTACCACCCATACGTCTCAGGGTGCTGACCCCTACCAGAGGTTGACCCCCGTCGGCCGGCCGCCGTGCCGCGCTCCTGTGCGGTCGGGAGGACAGACCCCCGCCGCGCCGGAAACTCATCGGCCCGGGGGCGGGACGCGGCAGCGGGTTTCCCGCCGTGCGGGTCGCCCGATCGGGGGACGCCGGGAGTGCGGGAACGGTTCCGCAGCGGGCGGGGTGCGTACGGTTCCCGAGCATGGACCCCACCCCCACAGCGCCCCCCACGGCCGTCGTCACCGAGCTGCGGCTCTCCGCCTTCCGCTCGCACCGGGGCAGGACGCTGGCGCTGGCCCCGCTCACCTTGCTGACCGGGGCCAGCGGCAGCGGCAAGTCGAGCCTGCTGGAGGGCTACGAGGCGCTGGCCCGGCTCGGGGACGGCGCGGATCTCGGGCAGGTGTTCGGGGAGGCGCGGGGCGGCCCCTCGGCGTACGTGCCGCAGGCGGCGTCCGCCGACCCGCAGGGCAGGCGGGGGTTCCGGCTGGGCTGCACGGTGGACGGGCGGGCCGGGCCGGTACGGTTCGACCTCGCCGTCCAGGCGGAGCCGGAACTGCGCATCGCCGGGGAGCGGTTGACCGCCTCCGACGGCCGCACGCTGCTCTCCACGGCGCTGCGCGATCCGGGCAGGCGCGCGGTGCAGGCCGAGTGGCACACCGCCGGCGCCACCCGGGTCACCCGCGCCCCGCTTCCGGACGACCGGCTCGCCACCGCCATGCTGCCGCTGCGCGTCGCCGGCACCACGCCGGGCCAGCGCCGCGTCCTGGCCGCCGCCGAGCAGGTGGTGTACGCGCTGCGCGCGGCGTTCCCGTGCGATCCGCGGCCGGAGCGGATGCGCGGCGCGGTGGCCTCCACGGACGCGCTGCTGCGCGGCGGCTGCGACAACTTCGCCGCGGTGCTGCACCGCATCCGGGCGGAGAGCGGCACCCGGCACGCGGCGCTCGTGGACGCCGTACGGGCGGGCTGCGCGGGCCCGGTGGGCGGGCTGGCGGCGCGCGGCGACCGCGAGGGCGCGGCGCTGGTGCGGGCGGTGGTCGAGCGCGGCGAGGCGCGGCGGCACACCCCGGCCGAGTGGCTGGGGGACGGCGAACTGCGCTACATGGCGCTCGCGTTGGTGCTGCTGGCCGGGCCGGACGCGCTCCGGGTGGCGGGGTGTGCGGAGGAACTGCCCGGCGGGCAGGTGCTCACGGTGCTCGCCGACGGCCTGGACCGGGGCCTGGACCGGCGGCAGACCAGGGAACTGCTCACGCTGGCCGCCCGGATGTGCGCGCGGGGGCACGTACGGCTGATCGGCACCCTCCAGGGTGGCGGCGCGCTGCGGACCACGGCGGAGGTGCCCGAGGCGGCCCTGGTAGACCTGGGGGGTGACCGAACAGACTGAGCCCGACCTCGCGCAGTTGCAGCGCCGCCTCGCCGACTTCGCGGCCGCCCGCGACTGGGGCAGGTACCACACACCGAAGAACCTGGCCGCCGCGCTGAGCGTCGAGGCCGGGGAACTGGTGGAAATCTTTCAGTGGCTCACACCGGACGAATCGGTCGCGGTGATGGCGGCCGGGGAGTCGGCCGCGCGGGTCGAGGACGAGGTCGCGGACGTGCTGGCCTATCTCCTGCAGTTCTGCGGGGTGTTGGGCATCGACCCCCTCACGGCACTGGCCGCGAAGATCGACAGGAACGAGAAGCGTTTCCCGGTGGGTGGAAACGGTCACTCTATGGAGTGAGAGTTTTCTTCAGAGGTGTCGGATTATCCACAGATTTCCCAAACTCCCTGGCGGAAGCGGCCATTGGCAGTCACGCTGGGTAGCGACCAGTGGAGGGGGATGAGAGATGGAAGCGTCAAGACTCATCGAGGTTTCACGGCAGGCGCTCGCCCAGAGCAAGGCGCTGACCGACGTCGTCGCGGAGGCGTGGCAGGCGCAGGCGCTCGTGGCGGCGGTCGGCTCCCAGCTGGCGGCGTGCGGGCCGCCGGTGGTCCGTGCGGAGGCCGTCGGGCTGAGCGAGGCGGGCAGCAGAGGGTGCGGTTCGCTGCGCCGGCCCGCCTGGGAGGAGGAAGAGATACGGGCCACGCGGCTCTCCGCCGTGTCGGACCCGCGCCGTGTGCTCCTCGATCTCGCCGGGCTGCTCGGGGAGTCCGGCGTCGCGCTGGTCGGAGTGGCCGTGGCGGCGGACGAGGAGGGGTTGTACTGGCAGTGCCTCGACGCGATAGACGCGGCCGACGAGTCGGGTGACCGGGTCGCCGGGATGCTCCGCAGCCTGGCGCTGCCGGAGCGCGGCGGCGCGCGCGTGCTCTGAGCACCCGCCCGTCCGGCGCCCGCGCCGCGCTGGGCAACTCCGCCGCCCGCCGCGCCGCTTGGCCGCGAGGCGCCCCACGCCAGGCCCGCGCCCGCCGAAGGCCCGGGTGGACGGGTGTCGGTGGCGAGCCGCGGGCCCCGCGAGCGGCGTTCCGTGCGCGCCGGGGGCAGGATGGGGACATGGATCTGCGCATTTTCACCGAACCGCAGCAGGGCGCCGACTACGACACCCTGCTCACCGTCGCAAAGGCTGCCGAGGACCTGGGCTTCGACGCGTTCTTCCGCTCCGACCACTATCTGGCCATGGGTGACACGGACGGCCTGCCCGGGCCGACCGACGCCTGGATCACGCTGGCCGGGCTCGCCCGGGAGACCAGCCGCATCCGGCTGGGCACCCTGATGACGGCGGGCACCTTCCGGCTGCCGGGGCCGCTGGCGATCCAGGTCGCGCAGGTGGACGCCATGTCGGGCGGGCGGATCGAGTTCGGTCTCGGCTCCGGCTGGTACGAGGAGGAGCACAAGGCGTACGGCATCCCCTTCCCCGGTGCCAAGTTCGGCAGGCTGGAGGAGCAGCTCGCGATTGTCACCGGGCTGTGGGGTACTCCCGTCGGGGAGACCTTCAGTTTCGCGGGGGAGTACTACCAGCTGACCGACTCGCCCGCGCTGCCCAAGCCCGTGCAGTCCAGGGTGCCGGTGCTGGTCGGCGGCCTGGGCGCGGTCCGCACGCCCCGGCTCGCGGCGAAGTACGCCGACGAGTTCAACGTCCCCTTCGCCTCCGCCGCCGACTCCGCGCGCCAGTTCGAGCGGGTGCGGGCCGCCGCCGTCGAGCACGGCCGGGCGCCGGACGACCTCGTCTACTCCAACGCGCTGGTCGCCTGCGTGGGGAGGGACGACGCGGAGGTCGCGCGCCGGGCGGGCGCCATCGGCCGGAAGGTGCCGGAGCTGAAGGAGAACGGCCTGGCGGGCTCCCCGGCCGAGGTCGTCGACCGCATCGGCCGCTACCAGGAGGCGGGTGCCTCGCGCATCTATCTCCAGATCCTCGACCTGGCCGACCTCGACCACCTGGAGCTGATCTCCGGCCAGGTGGGGAGCGCCCTGGCGTGACCGCCCCCGTGCGCCCGCTCGCCGAGGCGCTCGCCGCCGGACCGCTGGCCCTGGACGGCGGGCTCGCCAGCCAACTGGAGGACCAGGGCTGCGACCTGTCCGACCCGCTGTGGTCGGCCAGGCTGCTGGCCGACGCCCCGGAGCAGATCGAGGCGGCCCACCGGGCCTACGTGCGGGCGGGGGCGCGGGTCCTGGTGACCGGCAGCTATCAGGCGTCCTTCGAGGGCTTCGGCCGCCGGGGGCTGGGCCGCGCGGAGGCGGCCGGACTCCTGCGCCGCAGCGTGCGGCTGGCCCGGGCCGCCGCCGGCGACCGCGAGGTCTGGGTGGCCGCTTCGGTCGGCCCCTACGGCGCGGTGCTCGCCGACGGCAGTGAGTACCGGGGGCGGTACGGCCTGAGTGAGGAGCGGCTGCGGCGCTTCCACCATCCCCGTATCGAGGCGCTCGCCGAGGCCGGTCCCGACGTGCTCGCGCTGGAGACCGTGCCGGACGCGGACGAGGCGGCGGCGCTGCTGAGCGCCGCGCGCGGCTGCGGGGTGCCGGTGTGGCTGAGCTACACGATCGAGGGCGGGCACACCCGCGCGGGCCAGCCGCTGGCCGACGCCTTCGCCGTGGCGGCGGGCCGCGACGACGTGCTCGCGGTCGGGGTGAACTGCTGCGATCCGGCGGCGGCCGACGCCGCGGTGGAGACGGCCGCCGAGGTCACCGGCAAGCCTGTCGTGGTCTACCCGAACAGCGGCGAGGGCTGGGACGCGCGGCGGCGCGCCTGGCGGGGTGCCGCCACCTTCGCCCCCGAGCGGGCGGGGCACTGGGCGCAGCGGGGCGCGCGGCTGATCGGCGGCTGCTGCCGGGTGGGCCCGGAGCGGATCACGGACGTGGCCCGCGCGCTGGGCGCAGTCTGAGCACGTACGGTCCCCGCCGGGCCGCTTTGCCGCCGAGCCGTCGCCACCGCCGCTGGGGGGTGAAGCCGCACCGGCTGCCCGCCGCTCCCGGGCTCAGCCCTCGGCGCCGGGGAGGAGCGGGCCGGCGGGCGTGACCTCCCGTACGTGGAGCACGGCGTCGAACCATCCGGCGAGCGAGCCCCCGTCCACGTGGTGGTCGGCGTCGTCCGCGCTTTCGTAGCCGGGGCCGATCATCCGGGTCCTGGCGGGCGTGGTCAGCCAGGCGCGTACCGCGGCGGGGCTCGGTGCGCGCAGGTCCAGGTAGTAGGCGGCCGGCCCGCTGCGGGCCAGCGCCGACTCGGCGAAGTCCGCCGGCGGGGAGGGTACGGCAGCGGGGATCGTCCCGTGGTCGAAGAGCAGGCCCATCGAGACGTAGCCGCTGCCGAAGCGTTCGCGCAGGTAGCCGCCCGCGTTGCGGTGCGTCGCTGCGGTGTGGCGGGTCTCGGCGTGGGCGGTGTGCGCGAGGCCGCCCCAGTAGACGATCTTGTCGCCGGTCTGTCCGTGCCACCAGAGGGTGTTCTCGGCCAGGGTCCGTTCAAGGGCCGCCATGCCTTCCAGCGGCGGGCGCCCGGCGTGGGGGAACGGGGGTTCGTCCGGGGCCCGCGCGAAGCGGACCGGATCGCCGGGGTTCCGTATGTTGTAGGCGCGCATCCAGCGGACCACGTCGAGGATCTCCGCCGTCTGCCAGAACGGGCGGGCGCCCGCCAGCAGTGTGCGCGGGTCGCCCGTCCCCGTGGCGACGTACTCGGTGAGCCCGGTCCGGACGGGGTCGTCGCCCTCCAGGGCGAGGGAGCGGAAGCCGGAGTGCTCGACCAGTGAGGCGAAGACGCGGTGGGAGAGGACCGAGAGCTGGCGGGACTGCCGGGTGGAGGCGCCCAGGGCGACGACGGTGGCGTCGCGGAAGCGCGCGTCCTCCGCCCAGGGGTCCGTGGGGGCGGGCCGCGGGTCGTTCGCGGGTACGGGGCGTGCGTGCCGGCTGATCCACTGGTCCACGGCCTGTGACATGTCGTGTCCTTCCTGAGAGTCCCGTTCGGTGATGAGTGGCAGCCTGGTAGATCAACCTTGATTGAAGTCAAGCGGCGCCCGCGGCTCCCGTCTCCCGCCCCCGGTCCGGCACTCACCGCGCCGGACGCTCACGTCGTACGGGAGGAGCGCGCGGTGGAGACCACGAGGATGTTCGCGCCGACGATCACGGCGACGGCGAGCCAGGCGTACGCGTCGAGCCGCTGCCCGAGCACGGCGAGGCCGATCAGGGCGGCGAAGACCGGGTTCACGCTCATGAACACGCTGAAGAAGTGCGCCGGGACGCGGCGCAGCGCCAGCAGGTCGGCCAGGAACGGCACCGCGGAGGAGAGGACTCCGGCGGCGAGGGCGCAGCCCAGGGCGGCGGAGGTGGGCGGGTGGTGCCACAGTGCCCACGCGCCGACGGGCAGGTACAGGGCGCCGGAGACCGCCGCCGCGGCGGCCGGGCCCTCCAGGCCGGGCAGGCGGGCACCGACGGTCCGGTTGAGCAGGATGTAGCAGGCCCAGCACGCCGCGGCCAGCAGGGCCAGACCGATGCCCAGGTAGTCGGTGGAGGGGGTGGGGCGGGTCAGTACGGCCACCGCGCCCGCGGCGGCCACCGCGGCGGCCAGGTCGGCACGGCGGCGGGACCGGGCCAGGGCCACGGCCAGCGGGCCGAGGAACTCCAGCGTGACCGCCAGCCCGAGCCCGATCCGCTCGATCGCCGCGTACAGCGACAGGTTCATCGTCGCGAACACGAGCGCGAGGCCCAGCACGGGACGCCACTGCGCCGCGGTGAAGTGCCGCAGCCGGGGTCTGCCGACGCCCCCGAGCACCAGGGCCGCCACCCACTGGCGCACCGCCACCACCCCGGCGGGCCCCAGGTCCGGGAACGCCAGCGCCGCGAGCGAGGCTCCCGTCTGGTTGGACAGGCCGCTGCCGATCATCAGCGCCACTCCGGCCGCGCGCCCCCCGCTTGCTGAGGGGGTCCCCCCGTGGGACGGGGACGGGGGCGGCGAGAGGGGCGGCGACGCGGACGGGGCGGACCGAGAGGTCGCACCGGGGCAGGCTCCGGGCTTCATGGGCCCACCCTCGAAGAGCGGGAGCCATGCGCAAAATGCATCCGCGCACCCGCCTATACGCTGGACGCATGGATGAGACGGGGAAGCGGACCGCCGCGCTGGAGCTGAAGCACCTGCGGTGCCTGGCCGCCATCATGGACACCGGGAGTTTCACCGACGCCGCGTACGAGCTGGGCGTTTCCCAGGCCGCCGTCTCCCGCACGCTGGCCGCCCTGGAAGGCATTCTCGGGGTCCAGCTGCTCCACCGCACCAGCCGCAGCGTCGCCCCCACCACCGCGGGCGTGCGGGTCCTGACCCGCGCGCGCGTGCTGCTGGCGGGCACCGGGGAACTCGTCCGCGAAGCGGCCTCCGGCCACAGCCGGCTGCACATCGGCCACGCCTGGTCCAGCTTCGGCCGCCACACCACCGGGTTCCAGCGCCGCTGGCGGGAACAGCACCCCGAGACCGAGCTGCGCCTCATCCGCCACAACACGCCCACCGGCGGTCTCGCGGAGGGGCTGTGCGACCTCGCCGTCATCCGTGCCCCCCTCAACCTGGCGCCCTGGTCGCACGCGCGGATCGGTGAGGAGGCCCGCTACGTCGCGCTGGCCTCCGACGACCCCTGGGCCAGGCGCCGCGGCATCCGCATGGACGAGCTGCCCGGCCGCACCCTGGCCATCGACCGCCGCACGGGCACCACCGCCTTGGACCTGTGGCCCCAGGAGGACCGGCCCGCGGTCGAGTACACCCACGACATCGACGACTGGCTCGCCGCCATCGCCACCGGACGCTGCGTGGGGCTGACCCCGGAGGCCACCGCCGTCCAGTACCGCCGCGACGGCATCACCTACCGCCCCCTCCGCGACGCCGGCCCGGTCGCCGTCCACCTCATCTGGCGCGCCCGCGCCCTCCACCCCGCCACCCACACCGCGATCGCCCTCGCCGCGAGCCTCTACCGCGACGCGTCCCACCCGTGCAGATGACCCGGTGCCCGTATCTGCGGGCAACGGGCGCTCTCCTCCGACAGGATGGGGCCATGGGATTCCACGTCGACTCCGAGGCCGGACGGCTCCACCGCGTCATTCTGCACCGGCCCGATCTCGAGCTGAAGCGGCTCACCCCCACGAACAAGAACGACCTCCTGTTCGACGACGTCCTGTGGGTGCGCCGCGCCCGGCAGGAGCACGACACCTTCGCGGACGTCCTGCGCGACCGGGGGGTGACCGTCCACCTCTTCGCGGACCTGCTCGCCGAGGCGCTGGCCGTTCCGGCCGCCCGCGCACTCGTGCTGGACCGGGTCTTCGACGAGCGGGAGTACGGACCGCTGGCCACCGGCCACCTGCGCGCCGCCTTCGACGCGCTGGCGACGCCGCAGCTGGTCGAGGCGCTCATCGGCGGCATGACCAAGCGGGAGTTCCTCCAGGGGCATCCGGAGCCGGTCTCGGTCCGCTTCCATGTCATGGAGCTGGACGACTTCCTGCTCGCCCCGCTGCCCAACCACCTCTTCACCCGGGACACTTCGGCCTGGGTCTACGACGGGGTGTCGATCAACGACATGCGCTGGCGCGCGCGGCAGCGCGAGACCGTCCACTTCGAGGCGATCTACCGCCACCACCCGCTCTTCACGGGCAACGCCTTCCGCTTCTGGTCGGAGGGCCACGTCGCCTACCCCTCCACCATCGAGGGCGGTGACGTGCTGGTCATCGGCAACGGCGCGGTGCTGGTGGGGATGAGCGAGCGCACCACCCCGCAGGCGGTGGAGACGCTGGCGCACGGGCTTTTCGAGGCGGGCTCGGCCCGCAGCATCGTCGCGCTCGACCTGCCCAAGCGCCGCGCGTTCATGCACCTGGACACCGTGATGACGATGATCGACGGCGACACCTTCAGCAAGTACGAGGGCCTGGGCATGCTCCGCTCCTACACGATCGAGCCGGGGGCGGGCCCCGCCGACCTCAAGGTCACCGACCATCCGCCGGAGCACATGCACCAGGCGATCGCGGAGGCGCTGGGGCTGAGCGCGATCCGGGTGCTGACCGCCACGCAGGACGTGCACTCCGCCGAGCGCGAGCAGTGGGACGACGGCTGCAACGTGCTGGCGGTCGAGCCGGGGGTGGTGGTGGCCTACGAGCGCAACGTGACCACGAACACCTTCCTGCGCAAGCAGGGCATCGAGGTGCTGGAGATACCCGGCAGCGAGCTGGGCCGGGGGCGGGGCGGGCCGCGCTGCATGAGCTGCCCCGTCGAGAGGGAGGCTGTATAGAGATGCATTGATCCGTATATACTTACGGCTCGTACTGTCAGACCCTAGGAGCCCCTCATGGCGACAGACCTCACGGGACGCCACTTCCTCAAGGAGCTGGACTTCACCCCCCGGGAGTTCCGCCACCTGATCGACCTCGCCGCCGAGCTGAAGGCCGCCCGCCGGGCGGGCACGGAGCGGCGGCGGCTCGCGGGGCGCAACATCGCGCTGATCTTCGAGAAGGCGTCCACCCGCACCCGCTGCTCCTTCGAGGTGGCCGCGGCCGACCAGGGCGCCGCCACCACCTACCTGGACCCGGCCGGCGCGCACATAGGCCACAAGGAGTCCCCGCGCGACACGGCGCGGGTGCTGGGGCGGATGTACGACGGCATCGAGTTCCGCGGTGCGGCGCAGAGCGTCGCCGAGGAGCTGGCCGCGCACGCCGGGGTCCCGGTCTACAACGGCCTCACCGACGAGTGGCACCCCACCCAGATGCTCGCCGACGTGCTCACCATGACCGAGCACGGCACCAAGGCGCTGGACCGGACCGCCTACGCCTACCTCGGCGACGCCCGCAACAACATGGGCCACTCCTGCCTGGTCACCGGCGCCCTGCTGGGCATGGACCTGCGGATCGCGGCGCCCCGCGCGCTGTGGCCCCACGAGTCGGTGGTGGCCACGGCCCGCGCTGTCGCGGACCGCACCGGTGCCCGCCTCACCCTCACCGAGGACGTCGCCGAGGGGGTGCGCCGCGCGGACTTCGTCGCCACCGACGTGTGGGTGTCCATGGGGGAGGCGAAGGAGGTCTGGGACGAGCGCATCGGCCTGCTGCGCCCGTACGCGGTCACCATGGACGTGCTGCGGGCCACCGGCAACGACGAGGTGCGCTTCCTGCACTGCCTGCCGGCCTTCCACGACCTGGGCACGACCGTGGGCCGGGAGATCCACCAGCGCTACGGCCTGGATTCCCTGGAGGTCACCGACGAGGTCTTCGAGTCGGACCACTCCGTCGTCTTCGACCAGGCCGAGAACCGCATGCACACCATCAAGGCAGTGCTGGTGGCGACGCTGGCGGGCCCGGAAGAGTCAGCGTGAACCAGACGGCCTTGCCCGCGGCGGTGGCGTGGTAGCCGTGTCCGCGGCTCAGCGCGCGGACGAGCAGCAGGCCGCGGCCGTCCTCGTCCCACAGGCCGGGCTCCGCGGCGCCCGGCCCGGCCAGTCCGGCCCGGGGCAGCGGCCCGTGGTCCCGCACCTCGATCCGGACGGTGTCCGGGGCCGCCGGGCGCCTCTCCTCCGCCGCTGGGGCGAGGCCTTCGTGCAGCAGCCGCACGGTCAGCCGTACGGCGGTGCCGCCCGGGGTGTGCTGGACGGCGTTGGCGACCAGTTCCGCCGTCAGCAGCTCCGCGGTGTGGCAGGCGCCGGCGTCGCTCCCGGTGTCCGCGCACGTCTCGGCCAGCGCCCGCCGCACGACCGCCCGCGCCAGCGGCACGGCGGCCGTGGTGTGCGGCAGCTCGAGGTGCCAGTAGGTGCTGTCAGCGGCAGGTGACACGGCGCCTTCCGTTTCCAAGGGCAGGCACGGGGCCTGCGGGACTCTCCACCGTACGAACGCGCCCGGGGGCACCGGCAGGGCCGGGCGGCACGTCTGGGCGGGACCTTGGTCCGGACCGGCCGCCGCCGCGCCCGCCGCCGCGTGCGGGGCGGGCCGGGCCGGGGCGCGCGGCCCTGGCGCGGGGATGAAGGTGTATCGCGGGCTCATGACGACGGTCACGAACGGGTGATACTTTCGAGATGCAGGCATCCGCGCCGCCCGGCCCCAGGAGACCGCCTCATGAGCCCGTTCACCGGTTCCGTCCGCGCCACCGAGCACTGGGAGCACCTCCGGGTCACCGAGGAGGACGGCGTCGTCACCGTGACCCTGGCGCGGCCCGACAAGCTCAACGCGCTCACCTTCGAGGCGTACGCCGACCTGCGCGACCTGCTCGCAGAGCTGTCCCGCACCCGGCGGGCCCGCGCGCTGGTGCTGGGCGGCGAGGGGCGCGGGTTCTGCTCGGGCGGCGACGTGGACGAGATCATCGGCGCCACCCTGGGCATGGACACCGGGCAGCTCCTGGACTTCAACCGGATGACCGGCCAGGTGGTACGGGCGCTCCGCGAGGCGCCCTTCCCGGTCGTCGCCGCCGTGCACGGCGTGGCCGCGGGCGCGGGCGCGGTGCTCGCGCTGGCCGCCGACTTCCGGCTCGCCGACCCCACCGCGCGCTTCTCGTTCCTCTTCACCAAGGTCGGCCTCTCCGGGGGCGACATGGGAGCCGCCTACCTGCTGCCCCGCGTCGTGGGCCTCGGCCACGCCACCCGCATCCTGATGCTCGGCGAGCCCGTACGCGCCCCGGAGGCGGAGCGGATCGGGCTGCTGAGCGCGCTGACCGAGGAGGGCGCGGCGCACGGTGAGGCCGCAGCCCTCGCCCGCCGCCTCGCCGACGGCCCCGCGCTCGCCCACGCCCAGACCAAGGCGCTGCTGACCGCCGAGCTGGACCTGCCGCTGTCCGCCGCCGTCGAGCTGGACGCCGCGACGCAGGCGCTGCTGATGAACAGCGCGGACTACGCCGAGTTCCACGCCGCCTTCAGTGCGAAGCGGCCCCCGCAGTGGCGGGGCGCGTAGTGGCGGGCCGTACGCCGTGAGCGGGCCCGTACGGCGCGTCGCGGTGGTCGGCGGCGGCCCCGGCGGCCTCTACGCCGCCGTCCTCCTCAAACGCCTCGACCCCGCCCGCGAGATCACCGTCTTCGAGCGCAACGGGCCCGAGGAGACGTTCGGCTTCGGCGTCGTGCTCTCCGACGAGACCCTCGGCGGCATCGAGCACGCCGATCCGGCGGTCTTCACCGCGCTGGGCGCGGAGTTCGTGCGCTGGGACGACATCGGCATCCACCACCGCGGCCGTACCCTCACCTCCGGCGGGCACGGCTTCGCGGCGCTGGGGCGGCGCGAACTGCTGGCCGTGCTGCACGATCGCTGCCGCGCCCTGGGCGTGCGGCTCCGCTTCCGCACCGAGGCGCCGCCGCCCGCCGTGCTGGCCGCCGAGTACGACCTGGTCATCGCCGCCGACGGGGTGCACAGCGCCACCCGCGACGCGTACGCGGAGGTGTTCCGGCCCCGGATCACCCCGCACCGCTGCCGGTACATCTGGCTGGCCGCCGACTTCGCGCTGGACGCCTTCCGCTTCGAGATCGCCGAGACCCCGCACGGCGTGGCCCAGCTGCACGCCTACCCCTACTCCGCCGCGCCGCGCGGCCCCGCCTCCACCGTCATCGTCGAGATGCGCGAGGAGGTGTGGCGCGCGGCCGGGCTGGACCGGCTCGACCAGGAGGCGTCCGCCGCGTACTGCGCCGCGCTCTTCCCCGA
Organism: Streptomyces sp. CNH287; assembly: GCF_000424825.1. Taxonomy (NCBI): domain Bacteria; kingdom Bacillati; phylum Actinomycetota; class Actinomycetes; order Kitasatosporales; family Streptomycetaceae; genus Streptomyces; species Streptomyces sp. CNH287. The sequence continues at coordinate 180,154 of NZ_AUKQ01000011.1, forward strand.
GACGCTGCGCGGGCGGCCCCTGCGGGGCAACCGGTCGCAGTGGACGGTCTTCCGCACCGTCGTCAACGAGCGCTGGTCGCACGGGAACACCGTGCTGATCGGCGACGCCGCGCACACCGCCCACTTCTCCATCGGCTCCGGCACCAAGCTCGCCGTCGAGGACGCCCTGGCGCTGGCCGCCTGCCTGGAGGAGCATCCCGCGCTGCCGGCCGCGCTCGCGGCGTACGAGGCGGAACGGCGCCCGGTCGTCCGGTCCACGCAGCGCGCCGCCCGTGCCAGCCTGGAGTGGTTCGAGGAGCTGGCCGGCTACGTGGACCAGCCCGCGCACCAGTTCGCCTTCAATCTGCTCACCCGCAGCCGCCGTGTCACCCACGGCAATCTGCGGCTGCGCGACCCGGCCTTCGTCTCCGCGGTGGAGCGCGCCGCGGACGTCCCCGAGGGCACACCGCCGATGTTCACCCCCTTCCGGCTGAACGGCCTGACGCTGCGCAACCGGATCGTGGTCTCCGCCATGGACATGTACTCCGCGCGGGACGGCCTGCCCGGCGACTTCCACCTCGTCCACCTCGGCGCCCGTGCCCTGGGCGGCGCGGGGCTGGTGATGACCGAGATGGTGTGCGTGACGCCCGAGGGCCGCATCACCCCCGGCTGTACGGGCCTGTGGGACGCCGCGCAGACGCGGCAGTGGCGGCGGATCACCGATTTCGTGCACACCAGCGCCCCCGGCACCGCCGTCGGCGTCCAGCTCGGGCACTCCGGGCGCAAGGGCTCGACCCGGCTGATGTGGGAGGGCATGGACGACCCGCTGCCGGACGGCAACTGGCCGCTCGTCGCCCCCTCCCCGCTGCCCTACCGGCCCGGCGTCAGCCAGAGACCGCGCGAACTGGCGCCCGGCGAGCTGGCCACGCTCCGCCGCGGCTTCCGCTCCGCGGCCGAGCGCGCGGCCGAGGCCGGGTTCGACCTGCTCGAACTGCACTGCGCGCACGGCTACCTCCTCTCCTCCTTCCTCTCCCCGCTCACCAACCTGCGCACCGATGCCTACGGCGGCGACCTGGCCGGGCGGCTCCGCTTCCCCCTCGAGGTCCTCGACTCGGTACGCGAGGTCTGGCCGGACGACCGACCGCTGACCGTCCGCATCTCCGCCACCGACTGGGCCGAGGGCGGCATGACCGGCCCCGACGCGGTGGCCGTGGCGCGCGCCCTCGTAGCGCACGGCGCCGACGCTGTGGACGTCTCGACCGGGCAGGTCGTCGCCGAGGAGGCGCCCGACTTCGGCCGCTCGTACCAGACGCCGTACGCCGACCGCATCCGCAACGCGCTGGGCGTCCCCGTCGTCGCGGTCGGCGCCATCTCCTCCTGGGACGACGTGAACTCGCTCCTCCTGGCGGGCCGCGCCGACCTGTGCGCGCTGGGCCGCCCGCACCTCTACGACCCCCACTGGACGCTGCACGCCGCCGCCGAACAGGACTACCGGGGGCCGGGCGCCTCCTGGCCGCAGCAGTACCGAGCGGGCAGCCGCAAACCGCCCACCGGGCGCACCGACGCGCCGCGCCCCCGGCTGCGGCTGGAGCCCTGAAGCCTCCGCGCGGGCGGGCCGGTCAGCCGTCCTCCTCGTCCCACCAGTGGTCGTCCGGCCCCCGCCGGTTGCCGACGATCGCGGCGACGGGCGGAATGACCATAGCCGTCACGCACATCCCCACCGCGACGGGCACCGACCACAGCCGTACGAAGGCCCAGGCGCTGACGAAGAGTGTCAGGCAGACCGCCATGAGCACGAGATAACGCCGCCGCCGTCGCGCGTACACGCCTCCAGGCTAGTGCCGCGTCAGGCAAGGTTCACCCCGCTTGCCGCCCTGGCACGCCCATCCGCTGCGTTGCCCGATCGACCGAGTAGCCCACTACGAGGCCGATCAGGCGCCTTGCGGCCGGCCGCACCAGGACGCCTCGCTACCGGGCAAACCTTGCCTGACGCGGCACTGGTGCCGCGACAGGGCAAAGCTTGCCGGGAGGGCACTGGTGCCGTGACCGGAGTCCGCCGGGGTGGTCGTGGCACCGGTCGGACAGCCGGGATGTTCGTTCCGGCCACTGGAGATGTGGCGACCGAGCTTGCCCGCGGGACCGCGCCGGTGGGACGGAGTCGCACTGCCGCGGCCTCGACCGCCGGAGGCCGGGAGAACACGGGTGCAGGCGTTCACCGCACCCGTACGGGAGCGGCTGCGCGGTCGTCGCCTCAGCCGGTGACGGCTGCGGCGCGGCGTCCGGCCGCCGTGAGGGCGGCCTGGCCGGCGACACGGGCGCCGAGGTGCTCGGCGGTGCTGATGTCGGCGGCGTGGACGGTTTCGGTGCCACCGTCGAGCGGGGTCTGCGCCCCGGCGCCGCCCCAGAAACCGAGGCGGTTCAAGTCGTTCTCGGAGGCCGTGGTGGAGTTCCAGCCGGGGGCGAGGCCGAGGCTGACCCACAGCATGCGGTGCTGGGCGGCGAAGGTGGCGAAGAAGGCGAGAGTGCTGGACTTGTCGCCGGCCTTGGAGGCGGAGTTGGTGAATCCGGCCGCGAGCTTGTCGGCCCAGCGGCCTTCCGCGAAGCGCCCGCTGGTGGCCTCAGCGAAGGTGTGGAACGCGGCGGACGCGCTGCCCATGTAGGTGGGCGAGCCGAAGACGATCGCGTCGGCGTCGTCCAGCCGCTGCCACTGCTCGTCGGTGATGGTGTCCACCGGGACGAGGGCCACGTCGGCGCCTGCGTCCGCTGCCCCGCGCCGGAGCGCCAGGGCGAGGACCGCGGTGTGGCCGCGGCCGGAGTGGAAGGCGACGGCGACTGAGGGCGGCGGGGCGGCGGACTCGGACATGTGAACTCCAGCGATTCGGGTGGGTCGGGTGCGGAGGTGGGGGAGGACGGATCCGCGCGGCCGGGGGTTTGCGTCGCTGATCGTTGAGGACCCCGCCCTCACGCCGACGGCCTCCCCGTGCGCTGTCGACACTACGGCGGCCGATCGAAGCGCAGGGACTCCAGAAGTCTGGAATTCATGACTGATCGTCTACGGATCTTTTCGAAGTAGGGTGACGAGGTGGACCCCATCGATGACGTCCTGGCGGCCAGGTCTGCCGAGGACTCGCAGTACCTCAAGGTGGAAGCCCACGGAGCCTGGGGGATCTCCTTCAGGTCGCCGCGTACGACGCACGTGATGATGATCAGGAGTGGGCGCTGCTGGCAGCTCGCCCCGGACGCTGACCCGGAACCGCTCGCCCCCGGCAACTGCTTTCTGGTCCGGGCCGGCGCCGAGTTCGCCCTCGTGGACGAACCGGGGCGGGCCCTGGTCAGCTGCGAGAGCCTTCTGGCGTCCCGGCGGGGTTCTTCCGTACGACACGGCACAGAGGGTTCGGTGACCGAGATCGTCTCGGCGCGCCTGGCCTTCGACACCGGCGCCGCCGAGCCGCTGTTGAAGGTGCTGCCTCCCGTACTGCGACTCGATCTCGACGACTCGATCGGCGACGCTCTGCGCTCCACGTTCAGGCTGCTGGAGCTGGAGCGTACCTCCTCCAGTTTCGGTTCCGGATTCGTCATGAGCCGCCTGGCCGACGCTCTGTTCGTGTACGCCCTTCGTACCCACGTCTCCTCCGCCGAGGGCTCACACGGATGGCTCTCCGCTCTCAGCGACCCGCAGCTCGCGCCGGCGCTGCACGACCTCCACGCCGATCTCGCACACCCGTGGACGGTTGAGGAGCTCGCGCGCCGAGCCGGGATGTCGCGGGCCGCGTTCGCCGCCGCGTTCCGGCGAAAGACAGGTGACTCGCCGATCAACTACCTGACCTACTGGCGCATGCACCGGGCGAAAGCACTACTGCGTGACACCGAATCGAACCTTCAGCAGATCGCCCTCGCGATCGGCTACGACACCGACGCCGCCTTCAGCCGGGCGTTCCGCCGGCACCAGAGCATCGCGCCCGGAGCATGGCGACGCCGTCGGCGTGCCTCGGCCGGGGACTCCGGCGAGGCGGCCGGGTGAACACCTGGCCGAGGCCCGCCGGCGTGACCACTCCGGCGTACCGGTGCGGACAGAACCCGGAAACCTAAGGGCTGTTCCGCAGCCGCGCCGGGTATCCGGCGCCCGGCTCGTAGAGCCGCGCGTGCAGCTTCGCGAAGACCCGTGCCGAGCGCTCGCCCGGCCAGGGCGCGGGCAGCAGCGCCGGAGGAAGGCCCGGATCGGCGTACGGCAGCCGCCGCCAGGCGTCCAGCGCGAACAGGTAGTCCCGGTACGCCTCCCGCGCGGGCCCCGCGCGCCGCCTCTCCCAGGAGCGGAGCACCGGCTCGTGGACGTCGAGGAACTCCTGGTGCAGCCGCGCCAGCGCGTCCAGGTCCCACCAGCGGGCGACGGCCTGTGCGGTCGGCTCGAAGCCCGCGTGGTCGCCCCGGAACAGCTCCACGTAGCCGGTCAGCTCCAGCCGCCGCAGCTCGTGCCGGGTCTCCTCCTCCAGCTGCGCGGGGGCGATCCACACCCCCGGCGCCGCGTTGCCGAATCCCAGCCCGGCCAGCCGGGAGCGCAGCAGGTGGCGGCGCCCGCGCTCGCTCTCGGGCACCGAGAAGACCGCCAGCAGCCAGCTGCCGTCCGGCCGGGGGCGGCTGTAGATGCGCCGGTCGCCGTCCTCCAGCAGCTGCCGCGCCGCGGCCGAGGGCGCGTAGCCGGCGGACCTGCTGCCCGGACGCTCGGCCACCAGCAGCCCGCGCCGCTTGAGCCGGGAGACGGCCGAACGCACCGAGGGCGGATCGATCCCCAGGGCTCCCAGCAGCGGGATCAGCACGGCGACCGGCACCGTGCCGCCGCCGCTGAACTCCCGGCCGTAGGCGCCGTAGAACGTGACGATCAGGGAGCCGGGGGAGGGGTGCTGGGCCACGGCGTCACTGTAGAGGAGTGCCGCGGGCCCGGCGGCGGCTCAACGGTCCCCCCGCGGGCCGGGCTCGGGCACCGGCTCGCCCTCGCGCAGCCGGAAGCGCTGGAGCTTCCCGGTCGGGGTGCGCGGCAGCGCGGCGGCGAAGACGATCTGCCGCGGGCACTTGTACGGCGTCAGCTCCGCCCGGACGAACTCCCGCAGCTCCTCCGCCAGTCCGGCCGCCCGCTCGGCCGAGCCGGGCCCGCCCTCGCGCAGCACCACGTGGGCGACCACCCGCTGGCCCACCCGCTCGTCCGGTACGCCGACCACCGCCGCCTCGGCGACCTCGGGATGGCGCAGCAGCGCGCCCTCGACCTCGGGACCGGGCACGTTGTACCCGGCCGAGATGATCATGTCGTCGGCGCGGGCCACGTAGCGGAAGTAGCCGTCCGGCTCCCGGACGTAGGTGTCGCCGGTGAGATTCCAGCCGTCGCGCACGTACTCCCGCTGCCGCTCGTCCGAGAGGTAGCGGCAGCCGACCGGGCCGCGTACGGCGAGCAGGCCCGGTGTGCCGTCCGGCACGGGCGTGGCCCCGTCCCTTTCCGCGACGACGCGCGCCTCGAAGCCGGGCACGGGCACGCCGGTGCGGCCCGGGCGGATGGCGTCGTCGGCGGCGGAGATGAAGATGTGCAGCATCTCGGTGGCGCCGATGCCGTCGATCAGCCGCACCCCGGTACGCGCGTGCCACGCCTCCCAGGTGGCGGCGGGCAGGTGCTCGCCCGCGGAGACGCAGCGCCGCAGCGAGGAGATGTCGTGGCCGCCGGGCGCGCCGCCGGTGCCGGTCTCCGCGCCCGCGCCCGTGCCTGCACCTGTGCCCGTGCCCAGCTTGCCGAGCATGCCCCGGTAGGCGGTCGGCGCGGTGAACAGCACGGTTATCCGGTGCCGCCCGACGGCCTCGAGCATCTGCTCCGGCCCGCTCCACTGCTCCAGCAGCGCGGCTGCGCCCGCCCGCAGCGGGAAGACGACCAGGCCGCCGAGCCCGAAGGTGAAGCCCAGCGGCGGACTGCCCGCGAACAGGTCGTCCGGCCGCGGCCGGAGCACCCGGGCCGAGAAGGTGTCCGCGATGGCCAGCACGTCGCGGTGGAAGTGCATGCACCCCTTGGGCGGGCCCGTGGTGCCGGAGGTGAACGCGATCAGCGCCACGTCGTCGGCCGCCGTCGCCACCGCCGTGTACCCCGCGGGCTGCCGCTCGGCACGCCGCATCAGGTCCTGCGCCGTGCCGCCGCCGAAGGGCGTCACCCGCAGGCCGGGCACCCCGGCTTCGGCCAGATCGTCCATCGTCCGCACGTCGCACAGGGCGTGGCGGACGCGGGCCAGTTCGCAGATCGTGCGCAGCTCCGGGGCGTGCTGCCCCGCCAGCACCGTCACCGCGACCGCGCCCGCCTTCATCACCGCCAGCCAGCAGGCCGCCAGCTGCGGCGTGGTGGGACCGCGCAGCAGCACCCGGTTGCCCGGTACGACGCCCAGCTCCTCGGTCAGCACCCGCGCGATGCGGTCGACCCGCTCGAGCAGCTCGCCGTACGTCCAGCTCTCGGTGTCGCTGAGGAAGGCGGGCCGGTCGGGGCCGAACCGCTCCACGGTGCGGTCCAGCAGCTCCGCACCGCAGTTGAGCCGGGCGGGATAGCGCAGTTCGGGCAGCTCGCGGGTGAGCTGCGGCCACTGGCCGGGCGGGGGGAGATGGTCGCGTGCGAAGGTGTCGACGTGCGCGGACGGGCTCAGCTGCATGGCGTTCATGCCCCCTTGCGGCGATCCAGAAGGCGTCGGTTCCTGGCGTGCCGGTGTGCCGATGAGCGTAACGTGTTGGTGACGGCAGTCAATGTGCCGCGATAGCCGCGCCAGTCGCGGCACGACCGACGGAGGGTGTCGCGATGCGCGCGTTCGCGCTGGAACCGGAGCAGGAGGAGTGGTGCGCGCGGCTGCGCGCGCTGGCCGCCGAGCGGCTGCTCCCGCTGGCACCGGGCACCGGGCACGGGCAGGTCAACCGCCCGCTGGTCGCCGCGCTCGGCGAGCTGGGCCTGCTCGCGCGGGTCCTCCCGCCGGACGGCACCGCGCCCCCGGCGCTGGACCTGTGCCTGCTGCGTGAGTCCCTCGCCCGCGTCTGCACGGAGGCCGAGACCGCGCTCGCGCTCCAGGGGCTGGGCGCCGGCCCGATCGCGCTGTCCGGCAGCGCGGCGCAGCGCGCGCGCTGGCTCCCGGAGGTGACCGCGGGCCGGGCGGTCGCCGCCTTCGCTCTCAGCGAGCCGGGCGCGGGCTCCGATGCCGCCGCGCTCTCCCTCGCCGCCGATCCGCTCACCCCGGCCGGTCCCGCTGCCCCGGCCGGTCCCGCCGCCGGTCCCGCCCCCGGTGGCTGGCGGCTCAGCGGCACCAAGACCTGGATCTCCAACGCCCCGCACGCGGACGTCTACACCGTCTTCGCCCGTACGGGTGAGGCCCCGGGTGCCCGGGGGGTCACCGCGTTCCTGGTGCCGGCCGACCGGCCGGGGCTGACCGGTGAGCGGCTGGACATGCTCTCCCCGCACCCGATCGGCACGCTGACCTTCGACGCGGTCCCCGTCACGCCCGCCGACGTGCTCGGCGCGCCCGGCCAGGGATTCGGCGTCGCCATGCGCACGCTCAACCTCTTCCGGCCCAGCGTCGGCGGCTTCGCGGTGGGCATGGCACAGGCCGCGCTCGACGCCTCGCTCGCCCACGCCGCCTCCCGCACCGCCTTCGGCGGCCCGCTGCGCGACCTCCAGGCCGTCTCCCACCAGCTCGCCGAGATGGCCACCCGCACCGAGGCCGCCCGCCTGCTGGTCTACGCGGCGGCCGCCGCGTACGACCGGGGCGAGGGCGGCATCGCCCAGCGCGCCGCCATGGCCAAGCTGCTGGCCACCGAGACCGCCCAGTGGGTCGTCGACGCCGCGGTGCAGATCCATGGCGCCGCCGCCCTTCAGCGAGGACATCTCCTCGAACACCTATACCGCGAAGTCCGCGCCCCCCGCATCTACGAGGGCGCCACCGAGGTGCAGCGCTCGATCATCGCCAAGGAGCTGTACCGACCCAAGGAGTCGCCCCGATGACCCTCCACCGCACGAACCCTCCGCAGCTCGCGCCGCCCGCCGGGTTCTCGCACGCGGTCACCGCCACCGGCTCCCGGCTGGTCTTCCTGGCCGGACAGACGGCACTCGACCCGGCGGGTGTGATCACCGGCGCGGACCTGCCCGCGCAGTTCTCGCGGGCGCTGGCCAACCTGCTGGCGGCGCTGCACGCCTCCGGCGGCACCCCGGCCGACCTCACCCGGGTCACCGTCTACACCACCGACGTCGCCGGGTACCGGGAGCACTCAGAGGAGCTGGGCCGGGTGTGGCGGGCACAGGCGGGCCGCGACTATCCGGCGATGGCGCTGGTGGGCGTCGTCCGTCTGTGGGACGTGGAGGCGCTGGTCGAACTGGACGGCATCGCCGTGCTGCCCTGACCGCAGGCCTCCGGCCGCTGCCGTCGCCCGCCCGCCCCGGTCACCGGGAGCGGGCACGGGCGGCGGGCCGGCGCTCCACCGGCGGTTCAGGCGGAGGGCTGCTCCTGGACGGCGGCCGGGTCCATCCACATGATCTCCCACAGATGCCCGTCCAGGTCCTGGAAGCTGCGCCCGTACATGAAGCCCTCATCCATCGGGTCCTTGGTGGCCTCGGCCCCGGCGGCCAGGGCCTTGTCGGCCAGCTCGTCGACCGCCGCACGGCTCTCCAGCCCCAGCGTCACGATCACCTCGGCGGCGCGGGAGGTGTCGCCGATCTCCTTGTTGGTGAAGGTCTTGAAGAAGGGCTCGACCATCAGCATCGAGTAGATGCCGTTCTCGTCGTCGATGACGAGTGCCGCCGCCTGGTCGTCGCAGAACTGCTCGTTGAAGGTGAAGCCGAGCCTGGAGAAGAACTCCCGGGACCGGGGCAGATCCCGCACGGGAAGGTTCACGAAGATCATCTTGGACATGGGGAGCCTCATCTCTCCTGGTACCGCGGGTCTGGTGCCGCGTGGTGAGCGGCCGGCCGCCGCCCCTGCGGTGGCCTTCACCGATACTGACGCCGCCGCCCCGCGAAACTCATCGGTCCCAGGCGGCTCTTCGCCGATTTCCGCGCGGGCTCACCCGCTCGCGCCCCCGGCCGGCACGCGCAGGTCCGCGGGCACGATGCCCAGCAGCCCGTGCAGCGCCTCTTCCCCCCGCCCGGTCACCCGCAGCGCACGTCGGCTGCCGATCCGCTCGCACCAGCCCTCCGCCAGCGCGTACGCACACAGCGCCGCGCCCGCCGCGCCCGCCAGATGGGGGCGGCGCTCCGTCCAGTCCAGGCACGAGCGGGCCACCGGGCGGCGGCCGGCCGGGCGCCGCGCCAGCTCGATGCCCAGGCCGCGGAACCACTCCATGCCCCGCTCGGTCACCGCGAAACCCGTCGACTCCTGGAGCAGGCCGCCGGCCAGCAGCGCGTCCGTCACGGCCACCCCCAGCCGCCCGGCCAGATGGTCGTAGCAGGTACGGGCGCGCGCCATGGCCGCACCGGCGGAGGCATGGCGCAGGCCGCGCGGGGCGGGGGCGGGACCGGCGTGCGCCGCCAGGTCCTCGATGAGCTGGGCGGCCTCCGGACCGGCCAGCCGCAGGTACCGGTGTCTGCCCTGGCGCGCCTCGGCCAGCAGGCCGCCCGCCACCAGTTTGTCCAGGTGCCCGCTGGCGGTGGCCGCCGCGACGCCCGCCGTGCGCGCCAGTTCACCCGCCGTCCAGGCCCGCCCGTCCAGCAGCGCCAGGCAGAACCGGGCGCGCGTCCCGTCCGCCAGAAGCCCGGCCAGCCGGGCCAGCGAGGGCGCGGCGTCCGGGGCCGAGGCCGGGCCGAGGGGGCGTGCGCGTGGCTCCATGGCCCCCATGATGCCGCCGCGGCACTTCGGTCGCCGCCGAACGGCCGCACCGCACGCGGGCCCCGCCCCCCGCGGAGGTCAGTCCCGGCCGCGCCCGCCGGGTGTCACAGCCGGCCGGCCATCAGGCGCAGCGCCTTGCCCGCCTTGGCGCGAGCCTGCTTCGCGTCGTCGGGGCGGGCCTCGACGGTCGCCGAGAGGCTGATGTTGTCGATGACGGCGGTGACGCTCGTGTAGTGGTACTTGAGATCCTCGCCGTCGTTGGTGACCAGGCCCTCGGCCGCGAACACCTCGGTCGCCCCGGGGACCTTGGGGGGCGTGGCCTCCTTGATGTCCTCGTAGGTCTCCTCGCCGTAGTCCTGCGTGGGACAGCGGCGGGCCTCCTCGCGGGAGTTGGCGATGATGCCGGCGGTGTCCGCGGCCCCGGCCCAGATCATGACGCCGGACCAGGCTTCGCCGTCGACGACGTGCGGGGTGTCCGTCGGCTCCTGCACGGCGCGGCTGAGATAGGCGAGCAGCGGTCGGGCGTCCTCCTCGCTCTTCTCGCCGTACTGCCGGGTGCACTCGTCGTCGAGCCATCCGTAGGCCAGCCGGTTGCGGTCCTCGTACTCCTGCGCGCGGGTGAACTCGCCGCCCCACTCCTCGGGGGTGAGCGGGACACCGTCGGCGACTTTCTGGGCGGCCTCGGGGTCGGGCGCCTTCTTCTCGTCGTCGTCGAGCATCCCGCAGCCGGAGGCGGCGGAGACTAACGCCAGCAGCAGCGCGCCCGTGGCGGCGCGGCCCGCGCTTCTCCGCGGTCTCGTGCACCGCGGTGCGGTGGGCCGGTCGTCGCCGGGTATGACGGGCAGTGATCGCTGCATGGCGTGGGTGCCTCTTTCTTTGGGGAGGGGTGTGCGGAGCTGACATGCACAGGCATGCCCGAGCGGCTGCGCGGCCCGGCGGGGCCGGGTCGGCAGGGGGTTCAGTCGTTGCGGCGGTAGGTGCGGGGCGAGGCGTCTCCGGACAGGTCGTTGACCACGAGTTCGTTCTCCCCCCGCAGAGTGATCTGGTTCGTGGACTTGCTGTCGTCGCACTTCCCGGCCGTCCCGCCCGGGACGGCCTCTCCGGGGCCGAAGCTCAGCGTCTCGTCCTCGACTGCCGCCAGGGTCGCGTCCCACTCGCAGCGGTAGTCGGGGCCGTCGCCGACCGAGGTCATCCGGACGCTCCCGACCGGGCCCTGGGTGAAGGTCAGCTCCCGCACGTGCTTCGCGCCCGCGTCGGTGTGCCCTTTCCAGGTGCCCAGGAAGCCGTGGGGCACCGCGGCCTTGGAGGCGCCGGCGGGACGCAGGATCGCCCTGAGGTTCTTCGCCGGGTACGTCCACTCCATCGCGCCGTCCGCGAGCATCTTCAGCTGCTGCTCCCCGTACGGCGCGCAGCTGTTGTCGGGGGAGCTGTCGGTGATCTCGCTGGTGACCACCATGTGGCCGTCGAAGGAGACGAGCGTCGCCTCACCCTGGCACAGCAGGTCCTTGTGCAGGTTGACGGTGGTGGCGACCACGTCACCCTTGCTGCCGGAGCGGATCTCGAACCGGCGCGTGATCTCGTCGCTGGAGCCGGGCTGCTTGACCGTCCCCTGCCAGGACCCCAGGTACTTCTGGGGGATGTCGCCCTTGGCGGGCTGCTCCGCCTCCGGGTCCTCGGGGGTGTCGTCGGTCGGTGAACCCTCGTGGCCTGGGTCGGGGCCGCCGGTGGGCTGTTCGCTGACGTCACCGGGCTGCTTGCCGCCGTCGGCGCTGTCGTCGTCCTTGCCGTCGAAGCCGCGCAGCACGACGAAGGTGGCGGCGCCGGAGAGGAGGGTGCCGACGACCGCGACGGCGACCAGCAGCAGGCCGCGCCGGAAGCCCGGACCGCCGACCGGCGGCTCGGCCGGGGGCTCGGCGGGGCCGAACCCGAGGGTGGTGGGGGTGGCCGGGCCGGGCGGCAGGGGGCCGCCGCCGGGGCTGTGGGTGACCGTGTCCATGCCGTGCAACCGCGCGGCCGGCCCCGGGCCGGGCTCGGGGAGGCCGACGGGGACGGCGCCCCCGGCCTCGGTGGGCGCGGCGCCGGACAGGGGAGTACCCGGCGGCGGTACGGGCGGCACCACGGGGGTCGCGGCGGGCGGCGGCATCGCGGGCCGTGGCGGTGCCGCCGGGGCGGGCGGCGGCGTCGCGGGCGCAGGCGGGGTCCCCGGGCCGGGGGGCTGCGCCGGGGACGGCGGCGCGGCCGGCGCGGCCGGGGCGGCGGCACCCGCCACCCGCGGGGGCACGGCGGGCGGCAGCGGTACGAACGGTACGCCGCCCGCGTCCGCCGCCCGCACCACGGCCGCCGCCTCCGGCACCTCCACGTCCAGCAACCGGGCCGCGTGCCGCCCCAGCTGGGCGACCAGGTCGCCCGGCAGCCAGGGCTCTCCCGGCTCCGGAGGCTCCTCGTCGTCCGCCGTGCGCCGCAGCACCTCGTCCAGATCCGGCCGGGCGGCGGCGTCCTTGGCCAGGCAGCCGGCGACCAGGTCCCGGAGTTCCCCGGGCACCCCGGCGAGTTCGGCCTCGTCCTGCACCACGCGGAAGAGCAGCACGTGCCCGGCGCTGTCGGCGGCGCCGAAGGGCGTACGGCCCGTCGCGGCGAAGGCGAGCACCGACCCGAGGCAGAACACGTCGCTCGCCGGGGTCAGCTTGGTGCCGCGCACCTGCTCGGGCGACATGAAGCCCGGCGAGCCGACGACCGCGCCCGTGCGGGTGAGGTTCCCGTCCGCCACGGTCTCCAGCGCGCGGGCGATGCCGAAGTCGATCACCTGCGGGCCGTCGATGGTCACCAGGATGTTCGACGGCTTCAGGTCGCGGTGGATCAGCCCCGCCTCGTGGATGGCGCGCAGTGCCAGCGCGAGCCGGTTCGCCAGGATGCGCAACGTACGGGCGGGCAGCGCGCGGGTGCGGCCGGAGACCAGTTCGTGCAGGGACAGACCGGGGATGTAGCCGGTGGCCACCCACGGCTGGGCCGCGCCGGTGTCGGCGTCCAGGACCGGCGCGGTCCACTCGCCCCCGACCCGGCGCGCGGCACTGATCTCGCGCTCGAACCGGGTCCGGAAGTCCGCGTGCCCGGCCAGCTCCGGCTTGACAAGCTTGACCGCCACGGTGCGTCCTCGCGGCGACTGGGCCAGGTAGACCCGGCCCATGCCGCCCTCACCGAGCCGGCCCAGCAACCGGTATACGCCGATTCGCTCCGGGTCCCCCGCCTGCAAGGTCCTCATGCACTCCCCCTCGTCGGCCGGCTCCCGCCGCGCTCGCGCGAGGACGGAGCCGGACTGCCGCCCCGCACCCGAGCACGCTACACGCGCGGACGAGCTCGTATCCGAGGGGCGTACGGCCCCCGTGGAGCCGGGTGTTGGCACGCCGTGCCGCTGCCCCGTGTGCTGGCCGCGCGGCGAAAGTTGATCGTAGGGCGCGGCGCGGCGCGGCGGCCAGGCGGGCGGCGGCGCTGCGGCCGGCGCCCGGATCGCCCTGAACCCGTCCGGCACGTCCTCCTCGTCCTCCTCGTCCCATAGGCTGGACCCTGTACGTCGCTGCCCTGGCGGGACTCGGTGGAGGAACGTGACTGATGGACCAAGGCGATTGGCTGGCGGAGCGTTTCGAGGAGCACCGCCCCCGCTTATGCGCGGTGGCCTACCGGATGCTCGGCTCGCCGGGTGAGGCCGATGACGCGGTTCAGGAGGCGTGGTTCCGGCTCAGCCGCACCGAGGCGTCCGGCGTGGAGAACCTGGGCGGCTGGCTGACGACGGTCGTGGCCCGCGTCTGCCTCGACATGCTGCGGGCACGCGAGTCGCGGCGCGAGGAGCCGCTGGAGGCGTACGTGCCCGAGGCGGTGCCGGGCGGCGGCACCTTCGAGGGCGACCCCGAACAGCAGGCGGTGCTTGCCGACTCGGTCGGCCCGGCACTCCTCCTGGTGCTGGACACGCTCGCTCCCGCCGAGCGGCTCGCGTTCGTGCTGCACGACATGTTCGCCGTGCCCTTCGACGAGATCGCGCCCATGGTGGGCCGCTCGACGGCGGCGGCGCGCCAGCTCGCCAGCCGCGCCCGCCGCCGGGTGCAGGGCGCCGCCCCGGCTCCCGAGGTCGACAGGCACCGGCAGCGCCGGCTGGTCGACGCCTTCCTCGCCGCCTCACGCGGCGGCGACTTCGACGCGCTGCTGGCGATGCTCGACCCGGACATCGTCCTGCGCGCGGACGAGGAGGCGGTGCGGGTCGGCGCGGACAGCGAGGTGCGGGGTGCGGTATCGGTCGCCCGTACCTTCTCGGGACGCGCGGAGTACGCGCAGCCGGCGCTGCTGGACGGTGCGGTGGGCGCCGTCTGGTCACCGAACGGCCAGCCGCGCATCGTCTTTGGCTTCACCGTCGAGGACGGGCGGATTCTCGAGATCGAACTGCTGGCCGACCCCGCCGTGCTGGACCGGCTGGAGCTGGCGGAGCCGGAGCCCGCCTCGCGGGCGGCCGGGGACGCGCCGCCCGCAAGCTGACGCGCGCTCAGGCGGGCTGGATGAGGCCGATGACGTTCTTGTCCGCGTCCAGGACGGACGCGGTCAGCTTGCCGCCGCCCACGTCCTGGACCTCCTGCAAGGCCTCGGCGCCGGAGCCGAGCAGCGCGCGCAGGGTGCCGCCGATGTCGTCGACGTGCCAGTAGCCGACGGGGCCGGTCATGCCCCGGCCGTGCCCGTTGGGGTCCAGGCCGATGTGCTGGCCGCCGACGTCGAAGGCGACGTAGTACGACTCGTCCACGAAGGGTTCCGCGCCGAGGAGCTGACGGAAGACGGCTTTGGCGCGCGGGAGGTCGCGGACGGGGTAGATGATCGTCTGGACTCCTGCGGTCATGGCGTGGTCCTCCGCTGCTCGGTCTCGCGACGCGGTTGCTCCGGTCACCGGTACGTTAGGCCGTGCCCGGCGGAAGCGGCCGGGGACACACGGAGCACCCGCCGAATGCCCTCCCGTGCCCCCGCGCTCAGCGGCGCCCGCGCAGCCGCCCCAGCAGGCTGCGGGCCTGCGCCCGCTTGCGCGGGTCGGCGGCGGCCCGCCGCGCCGACTCGATCGTCCGCCGGCCCTGGGGGCTGCGGCTGAACCGCTTGATCCGTGCGATCAGACCGGACATGAGGTCTCCTGGAGAGTGGGGCCTGCCGGCGTGAGATGCACACCGGCGCGAAGTGCACGTACCCGCAAGCGCGTCCGCGACACCCGCGTATTCCCGCGGAGCTGTGCCGCCTCGCCTCCTGGCCGGACCCGCCCCGCCGTCTGGGCCGCGCAGGCCCCCCCGCCGGGCGGGTTTCGGCCATGTAGCGAGGCAGTCGCGCCGAGTGGCCGCCGATGCCGGAGCTTCCGGGCCCGGGCGGGGAGAATGGCGCATCCGGAACGACTCGCCGCGAGGGGCACGCAGATGGTGGATGGCGCAGGAGAAGGCAGCGGGCGGCAGGGCGCGGGCGGACGCCATGCCGTCGTCGTCGGGGGCGGTGTGGCGGGGCTGCTCGCCGCACACGTGCTGGCCAAGCACGCCGGCCGGGTGACCATCGTGGAGCGCGACGACCTTCCCGACGGGGCCGAGCCGCGTGCCGGCGTGCCGCAGGGCCGGCACCCGCACGTGCTGCTCGAAGGCGGCCAGCACGCGCTCGACGCGCTGCTGCCCGGCTTCACGGCCGAGCTGCGGGCGGCGGGGGCGCCCCGGCTGGGCATGCCGTCGGACATGGTGCAGTGGCAGGGTGGCTGCTGGTTTCCGCGTACGGCGGCCACGTCGTACATCTTCACCGGCTCCCGGGCGCAGCTGGAGCACCAGGTGCGCCGGCGGGTGCTGGCCGACCCGGCGATCTCGGCGCTCACCTCGACGGAGGCCGTCGGGCTGCTCGGCGACGCCTCCCGGGTACGCGGGGTGCTGCTGCGCCCCCGGGGCGAGGGCGCCCGGGCCGCCGGCCGCCCCCCGCGGGAGCTGGCGGCGGATCTGGTGCTGGACGCTTCTGGGCGCGGGTCACCTGCCGCGCGGTGGCTGTCGGCGCTCGGCGCCGAGCCCCCCGCCGAGGAGACCATCGACACGGGCCTCGCCTACGCCTCGCGCATCTACCGCAACCGGAGCGCCAACCTGGGCTCCGAATCCCTGGGCTACTACGTCTTCCCCCACCCCACGCAGGTGTACGGGGGCGGGGTGCTCCCGTTGGAGGACGGCCGCTACATCGTGATCCTCTCCGGGCTCAGGGGCGGTGAACCCCCCACGGACGAGGAGGGGTTCACCGCGTTCGCGGCCCGCTTCCCGCACCCGTTCGTCCACGACTGGCTACAGGAGGCCGAGCCGGACACGCCGCCCTTCGGCTTCCGCCAGACCTCCAACCTGCGCCGCCGCTACGACCGCCCGGGCCGCCGCCCCGCCGGATTCCTCGCCGCGGGCGACGCCCTGTGCACGTTCAACCCCATCTACGGCCAGGGCATGGCGGTGGCGGCGATGAGCGCCGTGGCGCTGCGGGACGCGCTGTCCGACCCGCGGCGCACGCCGACGACGCGAGTGGTCCAGCGGGCGCTGTTCGAGGCGTCGCGCCAGGCGTGGAACATCTCGGCGGGAGCGGACAGGGGCATGCCGGGAGCGGTGGGCAACGCCCTCACCGTACGGGCCGCGGACCGCGCCGCGGGCTGGTACCTGGAGCGCGTCGAGCAGCGGTACGCGGGTGACCCGGTGGTGGTCGGCCCGGCCTTCCGCTCCGTACTGGGTCTGACCGCACCGGTGACCGCCCTCTTCACCCCCAGGGTGGCGCGGGCGGTGCTCCTGGGCCCCGTCCCCGCGACGCCCGACCAGCCGCCGATGACGCGGTAGCCGGGCGGGAGCATGGCAGGGCCCGCCGTGCTCCCGCCCGGAACGTAGTGCCGCGTCAGGCAAGGTTCACCCCGCTCGCCGCCCTGGCACGCCCATCCGCTGCGTTGCCCGATCGACCGAGTAGCCCACTACGAGGCCGATCAGGCGGCTTCCGGCCGACCGCACCAGGACGCCTCGCTACCGGGCAAACCTTGCCTGACGCGGCACTAGAATCCGTGGAATGAGTGTGCGCCGATACACCGCTGGCCGCCCGCGGACCAAGCCTGCCGAGGAGCGGCGCGCCGACCTCCTGGACGCGGCCGAGGAGGTGTACACCCAGCGGGGGGTCGACGCTGCCCGGATCGACGAGATCACCGAGCACGCGGGCGTCGCGATCGGCACCTTCTACCTGCACTTCGCCTCCAAGCGCGAGCTCATGCTCGCGGTCCGGGCCCGCTTCATCGACCGGCTGGTCGAGCGGCAGGACGCGGCGGTGCGGAGCCTGCCCGCCGACGACTGGGTCGGACGCGTGGACGCCTGGCTGAGCGACGCGGTCCGCGCCTATGTGGAGCACGCCGTGCTGCACGACGTGCTCTACGGCCACACTCCGATCAACGCCACGGCGGAGATCCAGGTCAGCCCCGAGAACGCGCACGTCGAAGCGTTCCGGCGACTGATCACCGAACGCCCGGACCCGCCGGCGGACGCCCCGGACCCCGCCATGGCGGCGAACCTGGTCTACAGCGCCTGGTACGGCGCCACCCATTCGCTGCTCCATCACGAGGCCGAGGACATCGACCGGCTGGCCGACGAGCTGATCGCCGCCATCACCGACCTCGCACATCGCTACCTGCGCACCGAGATCCCCTGACGCGGCCCCGGGCTCAGCGTGCCGCGTCGGCGATGCGCCAGTGCCGTGCCCGCTCGTGCCGCGCGCTCAGCCGCGCGAACGTCCCGCCCGTGTGCAGCAGTTCCTCCGGCGTGCCGGTTTCGGCGACCCGCCCGCCGTCGAGCGCGACCACATGGTCCGCGGCGGCCAGGGTGGCGGGGCGATGGGCGATCACGATCACCGTGCGGCCGGGGTCGCTGCCGAGGTTGGCGATGGCCCGGGTGACGGCGGCCTCGTTCTCCGGGTCGAGCGCGGAGCTGGCCTCGTCGACGAGGACGACGCGTGCCCGCTTGAGCATCGCCCGGGCGATCGCGACGCGCTGACGCTCACCGCCCGACAGCTGCGCGCCGCCCTCGCCCACCCGGGTCTGCCAGCCGGCGGGCAGACGCTCGATCACCTCGTCGAGCCGTGCCGCGGCAGCCGCCTCCCGCAACTCGTCCCACGTCGCCCCGGGCCGGGCCAGCCGCAGGTTGTCCTCGATGGTGTCGTCGAAGAGGTAGACGTCCTGGAAGACGATGGCGATCTCGTCCAGCAGGGTGTCCGGGTCGAGTTCGCGCACGTCGACGCCGCCGACGCGCAGCTCTCCCGAGTCGATGTCGAAGAAGCGGGCGATGAGCCGGGTCACCGTCGTCTTACCGGAGCCCGACGGCCCGACCAGGGCGGTGGTCGTGCCCGGCCTGCAGCGCAGGGACACGTCCGTCAGCGCGGGGGTGTCGCCGCCCGGGTAGGTGAAGGTGACGTTCGAGAACGTGACGTCGGCCTCGGCGATCCGGCGCACCGGTGCGGCCGGAACCGGCAGCGGGGGAGTGGACAGCAGCTCCTCGATGCGCGCGATCTGGTTCCGCAGCGCGCGCAGGGCACCGATGAGGTCGATGAGGTTGCCGAGCGGCTCCAGGAAGCGGGTGGCCAGCACGAGCAGCGCGATCGCCTGGGCGATCTCGATCCGGCCGCTGAGCATGAGGTGGGCGGTCAGCGCGAGCACCGCGACGAACCCGGCCATGATCACACCGGTGTAGACGAAGAACGGCCGCCGCGCGCGGCGCATGCCCTCCCGGTAGGACTCGCGGTGGTCCTCGAGCGCGGCGCGCATCCGGGGTGTGCCCTCGGCATGGCCGGCGGCACGCAGGACCGGCTGGGCCTGGCCCAGCTCGATCGCCCGCCCGGCGACCCCGGCCGCCGCCCGCTCCAGCTCGATCTCGGCGATCTCGGAGACCCGCGCGGCACGCCGCAGGGCCAGGTAGGCGACCAGCGCGATCGCGCACAGCAGCAGCGCCATCCGCCAGTCGACCGTGAACGTGGCGACGACGACCGTCGCGGGCAGCAGCGTCGAGGTGATCACGGGCCCGCCGATCGTCACGGCCAGGTGCGCGGCACTGCCCACGTCCGCGGTCACCCCCCGCGCGAGCCGGGCCTTGTGCTCTGCGGTGAACCAGCCCAGCGTCAGCGTGCTCACGTGGTGCATCAGCCGGCGGCGCAGCTGCGCCGCGAGCGCGCCCGCCGCCGCGAAACCCACCGGGGTGGCGACGATGCTCAGCACCGCGTGCAGCAGTGCGCCGACCGCGCCGAGCACGAGCCACGGTGTGGCCGCGCCGATATCCGGTTCGGGCCGTACGACCGCGTCCAGAATCGGGATGAGCAGGGCGAGCAGCAGACCCTGGAGCACCGCCTGCCCCGCGGTGAGCAGCCACAGCCGGGCCAGCAGCTTCGGATTCGGCCAGAGCCGGTACAAGCGGCGGATCACGCGAGTACCCCTTCCTGTGCGGCCCACATCCGGGCGTAGAGCCCGTCGCGTGCGAGCAGTTCGTCGTGGCGGCCCCGTTCGGCCAGCCGTCCGTTCTCGAGTACGAGGATCTGTGCGGCGCCCGCGATGGTGTGCAGCCGGTGGGCGATCACGATCACCGTCTTGCCCACCGCCAGGTTGGCCAGCGCCTCCTGGACCGCCGACTCGCTGTCGGTGTCCAGCGCGGCCGTCGCCTCGTCCAGGACGACGATCGGCGCCCCGGACAGGATCGCCCGCGCGATCGTCAGCCGCTGGCGTTCCCCGCCGGAAAGGCTGCCGCCGCCGGCGTCGAGCAGGGTGTCGTACCCGTCGGGCAGGCCCTCGATCACGTCGTGGACGTGCGCGGCTTCCGCCGCCGCGCGGACCTCCGCGTCGCTGGCGCCGGGCCGGCCGATGCGGATGTTCTCGGCCACGCTGTCGCGCAGCAGGGCGACGTCCTGGAAGACCAGTGACATCGACGCCAGCAGCTGCGCGGACGGGATCGCGCGCACGTCCACGCCGCCGATCCGCAGCGCCCCCGCCGAGACGTCGTAGAAGCGCGGCAGCAGGCTGGCGAGAGTCGTCTTGCCGGCGCCCGAGGGGCCCACGATCGCGGTGACCCGGCCCGGCGGGCAGACGGCGCTGATCTCCTCGACGGCGTGGGTCACCCCGTCGTAGGAGAAGGAGACACGGTCGAACTCGACGTCGTGCCCGGCGGGCGTCAGCGGGTTCTCGGGCTCGGGCAGCGGCGTACGGGAGAGCAGCCGCTCGATGTTGGCCGCGCCCATCCGCCCCTTGCGCACGCCCTGGGCCGCGGTCACGGCGGGGAGGACGGAGTTGGGCAGGCCGATGGCGACGACCAGGAACGCCACCAGGTCCGCGACGCTGAGCGATCCGCGGTCGACCAGGGCCAGCCCCGCGGCCGCCACCGCGGTGAGGACGGCCATCTCCGAGCCGAACAGCCGCGTAGCGGCGGAGCTGTGGCGGACCTCGGCGACCCAGGCCGCGAACGCCTGGGTGTGCTCGTCCACGGCGTCGTCGAAGCGGCGCAGGACACGGCCCCCGGTACCGAACGTCTTGACGACCTGAATCCCGTCGGCGTACTCGACGCTGGCGGCGCTGATGCGTGTGTCTGCGGCGACCAGCCGGTTCATATGGGTCGTCATGGACCGCATCGAGACGCGGAAGAAGATCCCCGTCAGCAGGAGCACGCCCAGCACGACGCACGCCATGCGCAGATCGACGGACAGCAGATAGCCCGTCGCGACGGCCATCACGGTGGCCGCGCCCACCAGTTGCCCCAGGGCGTGCGCGATGACCTCGTGCATCTCCTCGAGGTCGCCCGTCATGGCCCGCTTGACCTGGCCCGAACCCGCGGCGCGGAACCAGCCGAGCGGCAGTCTGCCGAGGTGGGCCACGATCCGCACGCGCAGGTCGTGCAGGATCGCCGCGTCGGCGTAGTGCCCCACCCGGGAGGTCTGGACGAACAGGGTGAGCCAGAGGCCGCCACCCGCGGCGCCGATACCGACCCAGCTCCAGATGGCGGCGTGTGACCCCGCGGGGTCGTCGAGCATGAGCCGCGCGATCTCGGCGACGGCGATGTAGGGCACGAGGCCCGCCGCCGCGCTCAGGCACGACAGGACCGCGCAGAGGACGAGCCGGGACCGGATCGGAGCGAGCAGGCGCAGCAGCGCACCGGCTCCCGCCAGCCCCGGAGCTTGCGATGTCGATCGTTTCATTAGGGTAACCTAACATGACGACTGAAGCTCATTCAATAATGTGCGCACCGCCTGCCGGTACCACGTGGACCTTCGCTGAAGGGAACGCCTTTTCATGTTCCAGCCGCAGCCTGACCACCCCTCATCGAGCCGTGGGCGACGCGCTGCCCCGCACCGGCACCGGGCCGCCCTGCTCGGCGCCCTCGTCGCGCTCACGGCGGTCGGAGCGACCGGGTGCGGAGGCGCCGGCGCCGACTCGCCCCAGAAGAGCGGAGCCGGCACCCTCACCTTCGAGTCCTGTGGCCGTACCGTCGAGCTCGACCAGGTCCCCAAGCGTGTGGCGATCACCACGGACGCCCTCGCCGACACCCTGTTCGCCCTCGACGTCGGCGACCGGATCGTGGCCAAGACCCGCGGCGAGTCCGCCCCCGCGCCGGAGCTGAAGGCGCGCCTCGCGGCCCTGCCCAGCCTCGGGACGCGCAACCCGAGCACCGAGGCACTGATAGCCGCCAAGCCCGATCTCCTGATCACCGATCAGGTCGAGAAGGTCTCCGGCAAGGCGGGCAGCCCCAGCGTCGCCGAACTGAAGGAACTGGGCATCGCCACCTATGTGGCCGGTGGCGGCTGCGCGGCGGACTTGAGCGAGGACACCTCCGGACTGGAGGCGCTCGACGCCGACATCCACCAGCTCGGCGCGATCTTCGGCGTCAGGACACGCGCACAGGCGCTGGCCGAGAAGGTGCGTGGCAGCCTCGCCGACGTACGCCGACGGACCGCCAAGGAGCCCCGGCGCGAGGTCGCCAAGCTCTCACAGGTCGCCGGCCAGCTCTACGTGACCTCCGGCGGCCTCTCGGACGACGTGATCGAGCGGGCGGGCGGGAAGAACGTCTTCGCCGACCTGCCGGGCCAGTTCGCCCCGGTCAGCCCCGAACAGATCGTCGCGCGCGACCCCGGGGCCATCATCGTCGACAACTTCACGGTCACGAAGAAGGGCCGAAAGGAGGCGATCGAGTTCCTGAGGGGCAAGTTCCCCTCCGTCGACGCGGTCAAGAAGCGCCGGGTGCTCGTCATCGACGCGGCCAAGTCCGGGGCGCGCGGCAGCACCAGGCCGGTGGAGGGCGTCAACGAGATAGCGCGCTTCCTGCACCCGGACACGTCCCACTCCCAGTAAGGCGCGCGATGCACAAGCAAATCCCCAGCGCCGGCACGGCTGGTCCCGAAGGGCACGCGCAGCGGGGCCGTCGGCCGGCCCTGGGCCGTGGCTCCGCGCTCACCTCCCTCCCCGTCGCCGCGCCGCTGCTGCTCGTCCTCCTTCTCGTCACGGTCTGCGTGGCCGTGTCGGTGGGGTCCGTCGGTGTGCGGCTGGACACCGTCACCCAGGTCATCGCCCATCGCCTGTTCGGCACCGGGACGTCCGCCGACGTCATGGACGACCAGATCGTGTGGCACCTGCGGCTGCCGCGGGTGTTGCTGGCCGCCGCCGTCGGCGCCGGGCTGGCCGCCGTCGGTGTGACCCTGCAGGCGACCGTCCGCAATCCGCTCGCCGACCCCTACGTGCTCGGTGTCTCCGCGGGTGCCGGGC
Organism: Streptomyces sp. CNH287; assembly: GCF_000424825.1. Classification (NCBI taxonomy): domain Bacteria; kingdom Bacillati; phylum Actinomycetota; class Actinomycetes; order Kitasatosporales; family Streptomycetaceae; genus Streptomyces; species Streptomyces sp. CNH287. The sequence goes on from NZ_AUKQ01000011.1 coordinate 202,723, forward strand.
TGATGGCCTCCCTCGCGATCACCCTCGGGTCGGTGGCGGTGGCCGGTCTGTCGACCTCGGCGGCGGCCTTCGTCGGCGCGCTGGTGGCGATGACCGCGGTCCTCGGACTGTCGCGCCGCGCCGGCCGGGTCGTCCCGAGCCGTCTGATCCTTGCCGGGGTGACGCTCTCCTACCTGTTCAGCGGCCTCACCAGCTTCGTCATCTTCCGCGGCGGGAACGCTGACGCGGCGCACTCGGTGCTGTTCTGGCTGCTGGGCTCCCTCTCGGAGTCGTCGTGGTCGAACCTGACCCTGCCGGCGGCGGCCGTGCTGGTGGTGGGCGTCTGGCTGATGCTGCAGGCCCGGACGCTCAACGCCCTCGCGGCCGGTGACGACGCGGCTCTCTCGCTCGGTGTCTCCGTGCACCGCGTCCGCACCCGCCTGCTGGTCGTCGCCTCCCTCCTGACCGGTGTCCTCGTCGCCGTGTCCGGCGGGATCGGCTTCGTGGGGCTCATCGTTCCCCATCTGGTGCGCCTGGTGACGGGCCCGGACCACCGGCGCCTGCTGCCCATCGCCATGCTCGTCGGGGCGATCTACCTGGTCGTCGTCGATGTGCTCTGCCGGGTGCTCGTCCGGCCCGAGGAACTGCCTGTCGGGATCGTCACCGCCGTGCTCGGCGCACCGGTCTTCCTGTGGCTCCTGCGGCGTTCGGAGGCGTCATGAGGCTCGCACTGTCCGGCGTGAGTGTCCGGATCGGTTCCGCCCCGATCGTCGCGGACTGCGACATCACCATCGGGGACGGTGAACGGGTCGGCCTCGTCGGCCCCAACGGCAGCGGCAAGACCTCGCTGCTGCGCACCATCTACCGTGCGCTCGATCCCGTCGCCGGCAGCGTCGCGCTGTCCGGCGACGACGTACGGACGCTCAGTCAGCGCGAGCTCGCCCGGCGCGCCGCGCTCGTCGCCCAGGACAGCACCCCCGACTTCGACTTCACCGTGGAGGAAGTCGTGACCATGGGGCGCGGACCATGGCTCCGGGCCCTTGAGTCGGCCACCGGTCGCGGGGGCGCGCCGATCACCGCCGCACTGGAGCGGGTCCGCCTGGCGGACCACCGTGCGCGCAGGCTCTCCACCCTCTCCGGTGGTGAGCGGCAGCGGGCTCTGGTGGCCCGTGCGCTCGCCCAGGAGAGCCCGCTGCTGCTCCTCGACGAACCGACCAACCATCTCGATGTGTACGCGGCGCTCGAACTCCTGGAGCTGGTGCGCGATCTGGGGCGGGCGACGCTGTGTGTGCTGCACGACCTCAATCTGGCGGCCACCTACTGCGACCGGCTCTACGTCCTGCACCGCGGCCGGATCGTCGCGGACGGCCCGCCCGCGGAGGTGCTCACCCCCGAACTCGTCCAGACCGTCTTCGGGGTCACCTGCACGCAGCTGACCCATCCGGCCACCGGCGGCCTGCTGCTGGCGTTCTCGCCGCGGCACGACGCCCCGGTGTCCGGGAAGGCCGGCGCCGGGGACCTCGCCCGGGCCGAAGGCCGGGGCGGCCCGGCCTGACTGCGGCCCGGCCTCGAGCCGGAGCCGCACCGCCGGTCGGGGTTTGCCCGCAGAATTTGCTGCAATCAGCCAGTTGCGATACGGTATGGCAATCAAGTAGTTGCTACACAGGGAGGACCGGATGCCCGTACCGAATCGCATCGAGCGCGCGCTCGATCTTCACCACCCGCCCGAGAAGGTGTGGGCGGCGCTGACCACGGCCGATGGCCTCGGCGGCTGGTTCGGCTCCAGCGCCGAGATCGACGAGCTGCGCCCCGGCGGCCAGGCCCGGGTGCGGTGGGACGACGGCCAGGAGCACATTCTGTGGCTCCAGGTCGTCGATCCGCCCCGCCGCTTCTCCTACAGCTGGGCGATCGAAGGGCTGCCACCGTCCGACCCGCGCCGCACCTACGTGGAGTTCACGCTGGAGCCGGGGCCCGCCGGCACCCGGCTCACGGTCGTGGAGACCGGCTTCGCCCAGCTGTCCGACGACCTGGCCGGCGCCTACGAGGGCAACGTCACCGGCTGGCGGATGGAGCTGGCCGAGCTGGCCGGGTATCTCGATGCCGCTGCCTGATCCCCCCGAGGCCGAGTCGATCGCCCAGGAGGTCTTCACCGCGCTGGCCGACCCCACCCGGCGCGGCATCCTCGCCGAACTCGCCGCGCGCGGACCGGCGACCGCGACCGACCTGGCCGGGCTGCTGCCCATCTCGCGGCAGGCGATCGCCAAGCACCTCGGCCTGCTGACCGACGCCGGACTGGTCCGGGCCGAGGCCGGGGAGCGGCGCCGTATCCGCTACCGCCTCCAGGCCGGGCCGGTGGCCGTGGCCCAGTCGTTCCTCGCCGCGCTGGCGCGCGACTGGGACAGCCACCTGAACGTCCTGCGTGACCATCTCGACCAGACGAAGGAGAACTGAAACATGAGCCCGACCTTCCGCGGCGGCCACAACATCGCCATGAAGCTTCCCCAGGCGCAGTTCGACCGCACCCTCGCCTTCTACCGCGACGTACTGGGCATGGAGGTGACCGACGCCAGCGGCGAAGCCGTCGCCGACGGCGTCGTACAGAGCGCCTCGGTGCGGTTCGGGCCGGTGACGCTGTGGCTCGACCGCGTCGACAACTACGCGCGCGCCGACCTGTGGCTGGAACTGTTCACCGACGACGTCGACCAGGCGACCGCACACCTCGCCGAGCACGGGATCACCGCCCAGGACGAACTGGAGCCCTTCCCCGCCGGCATGAACGCCCACTGGATCTGCAACCCCGTCGGCGTCCCGCACATCGTCCGGCTCCCCGACGCCGCCTGACCGGCAACCCGCACACGGCCGCCGCCGCATCCCGCCTGACCCGCGCTCCAGCGGTCCGGGCGTGACGCGGCGGCGTCCGTGCGTCAGATGTCGCGGAACGTCTCGATCTGCGCGCCCACTTCGTTGAGCCGCTCGGCCAGGTCCTCGTAGCCGCGGTTGATCACGTACACGTTGCGCAGCACCGACGTGCCCTCGGCGGCCATCATCGCCAGCAGGACGACCACGGCGGGCCGCAGCGCGGGCGGGCACATCATCTCGGCCGCGCGCCAGCGGATCGGGCCGTCGACCAGGACGCGGTGCGGGTCCAGGAGCTGGAGGCGTCCGCCCAGCCGGTTCAGGTCGGTCAGGTAGATGGCGCGGTTGTCGTAGACCCAGTCGTGGATCAGGGTCTGGCCCTGCGCCGCCGCGGCGATCGCCGCGAAGAAGGGCACGTTGTCGATGTTCAGCCCGGGGAAGGGCATCGGGTGGATCTTGTCGATCGGTGCCTCGAGCTTGGACGGACGCACCGTCAGGTCGGTGAGCCGGGTGCGGCCGTTGTCGGCCGGGTACTCCGGGGTCCGGTCGAAGTCGAGGCCCATCTCCTCCAGCACCGCCAGCTCGATCTCCAGGAACTCCGCAGGCACCCGGGTGACGGTCAGCTCGGACTCCGTCACCACCGCCGCGGTCAGCAGGCTCATCGCCTCGACCGGGTCCTCGGAGGGGGAGTAGTCGACGTCGACGTCGATCCGGGCCACGCCGTGCACGGTCAGGCTCGTCGTGCCGATGCCCTCGACGCGTACGCCCAGCTGCTCCAGGAAGAAGCACAGGTCCTGGACCATGTAGTTGGAGGAGGCGTTGCGGATGACCGTCACGCCGTCGTGCCGGGCCGCCGCCAGCAGCGCGTTCTCGGTGACGGTGTCGCCCCGCTCGGTCAGCACGATGGGGCGGTCCGGGCCGATCGTACGGTCCACGCGGGCGTGGTAGATCCCGTCGGTGGCCGTGATGTCCAGCCCGAACCGGCGCAGCGCGATCATGTGCGGCTGCACGGTGCGGGTCCCCAGGTCGCAGCCGCCCGCGTACGGGATGCGGAACTGCTCGGAGCGGTGCAGCAGCGGCCCCAGGAACATGATGATGCTGCGGGTGCGCCGGGCGGCGTCCGCGTCCATCGCCGCGAGGTCCAGCTCGGCGGGCGGCACGATCTCCAGGTCCGCGCCCTCGTTGATCCAGCGCGCCCGGACCCCGATCGAGCCCAGGACTTCCAGGATGCGGTATACCTCCTCGATCCGCGCCACCCGGCGCAGTACGGTGCGCCCGGAGTTGAGCAGCGAGGCGCAGAGCAGGGCCACGCAGGCGTTCTTGCTGGTTTTGACGGCGATGCTGCCGGACAGGCGCCGCCCGCCGACCACCCGCAGATGCATCGGGCCGGAGTAGCCGAGTGAGACGATCTCGCTGTCCAGAGCCTCGGAGATGCGGGCGATCATCTCCAGGCTGATGTTCTGGTTGCCGCGCTCGATGCGGTTGACGGCGCTCTGGCTGGTGCCCAGCGCCTCCGCCAGTTGCGACTGTGTCCAGCCGCGATGCTGTCGTGCGTCACGGATCAATTGCCCGATGCGGGCGAGGTAGTCGTCGCTCATGAGGCCAACGTTATCTCAGATATGAGATAGAGGCCGCGCCGGGTGCCCCCATTCGGGTGCGCTCCGGTCGCGACTCCCGTCGCGCCGCCGCCTCTTGGACCCCACGCCTCCACTGTCGCCCATCCCGCCGCACACCGCACGGCGAGGCGCGGCGGGTACGACCCCGGAGGCTCCCGGGGCGCTTCCGCGAGCGGAACTACCCGGCGGGCAGGGCGGGCTGCTCCGCAGTGCCGTCGGCACAGTCGGCGCCCCGGCCGCCGTCGGCGGGGGAGTCGGCCGGGTCGCGTCCGGGCAGCAGTGCGGTGCCGGCCACGACGACCAGCGTCGCGCCGGCCATGAACCAGTAGACGCCGTGGAAGCCGCGCATCGGGTCGCCGGCGGTCTGCATGATGAGGGCGACCACCGCGATGCCGACCGAGGCACCGAGTTGGTTGAGCATGTAGAGCACCGAACTGCCCTGCGGCACCAGCGGGGCGGGCAGCGTGCGGTAGAGCGCCCCCATTGTCGGCGCGCCGACGCAGCCGAGCCCCAGCCCGATCACGAACGCGGCCGTCGCGCTCCAGAACTCGTGGGTCCCCGCGCCGGTCCGGGTCAGGGCGAGGATGCTCAGCAGGGCCACGGCGGCACCGCCCCGGGCCAGGCCGCGGGAGCCGAGCCGGTCGGACAGCCGCCCCGCCAGCGGCATGGCGAGGGCGGCGCCCACTCCCAGTGGCGCGACCAGCAGCCCCGCGGCGAGCGCGCCGTGGCCGTGCGCCTGCTGGTAGTACAGCGGCAGGACGAAGAGTCCGGAGTAGGTCGCGAGCCCGGTCAGTGCCATCACGGCGACGCTCGCGGTGAAGCTGGGGCGGGTGAACAGGCGCAGATCGATCAGCGGCGGGGTACGGCGGCTGCCGAGCGCGTGGCCCGCGTAGCCGGCCAGCAGCACGCCGGCGGCGGCCAGCGGGGCGAGCACCGGCCAGGCGGTGAAGCCTCCGTGCTCGGCCGCCTGGGACAGGGCCAGTATCCCGGCCCCGAATCCGGGGGTGAGCAAGGCCAGGCCGACCACGTCCAGGCGGGTGCCGGGGCCGTTCGCCGCGCGCGGCGCGTCCGCGGGCAGCGTCCGCAGGGCGAGCAGCAGGGCCGCCACGCCGATCGGCAGGTTGATCAGGAACATCCAGCGCCAGCCCAGCCCGTCGAGGACGACGCCGCCCACGACGGGGCCGAGCACCGGGCCGAGGGAGAGGACGACGCCCATCAGCCCCATCACCCGTCCCGCGCGGCCGGGCCCGGCCGCGCGGGCGAGCAGTATCAGCACGAGCGGGTCGAGAATTCCGGCGCCCAGGCCCTGCACGACCCGGAAGACGATCAGGCTGCCCACGTCCCAGGCCAGCGCCGACATCAGCGAACCGGCCAGGAAGAGCAGCAGGCCGAGCAGCCACAGCCGCCTGCCGCCGAATCTGTCGACCGCCCAGGAGGTGACCGGGATGGCGACGGTGAGCGCCAGCAGATACGAGGTGGAGACCCAGCCGACCGCGCTGAGCGAGGTGTCGAACTCGGCGACCAGGGTGTCGACGGCGACGGCCACCATCGTGCCGTCGAGGATTCCCATGATCCCGCCGAGCAGGATCACTCCGATCAGCCGCCGCAGCGCGGGGTCGAGGCGGGTGTCGTGCGTGCGTGTCATCGGTCGTCTCCGGTTCGCTCGCGTGAAGCTGGCAACTAGACCAGCAAGTCCAAACTAGAAGTCGCATGAGTCTTGCGCAAGTCGGCCCAGCAAAATGGACTCATTAGTCCAGTTATTCGCCTTGGTGTGTATGCTGCGCGGCATGAGCGGAGCAGGAATCGGAGCCGTACCGGGTCTCACCCACTCGCGCGGGCGCATCGACAAGCGGCAGGCGATCCTTCGCGCCGCGTTCGCGGTGTTCGCCCGCGAGGGGTACGCGCAGGCCGGTATGGACGTGATCGCCCTGGAGGCGGGCGTGGCCAAGGCCACCGTGTACAACCACTTCGGCGACAAGGAGACGCTGCTCCGGCAGGCGGTCGCCGCCGAGGCGGACGCGGCGCTCGCCCGGAACCTCGCCGCCGTCGAACGGCTCGCCGACAAGGGCGCCGACCCGCGCCCGATGCTGGAGGACTTCGGCCTCAGTCTGGTGACGTGCTACTGCGACCCGCGGGCCTGGGCGCTGCGCAGGCTGCTGTCGGCGGAGTCGCACCAGTTCCCCGAGCTGATGGCGATCGTCCAGGACCAGGTGGCCGACCGAGTCCTGGAGGCCCTCGCCGACCGGCTGGCGCGCCTCTCGCTCGCCGGGTGCCTGCGCGTGACCGATCCGACGGTGGCCGCGGAGCAGTTCTCCGCCCTGCTCACCGGTCCGCTGGACAGGCGCTCCCGGCTGGGCTCCCGGGAGGTCCCCGAGGCGGAGCGGGGGGCCCTGGTACGGGACGGCGTGCACACCTTCCTCCAGGCGTTCGCCGCCGACGTAGGTGAATCCGCGGCCGGTCCGCGGTGACGCCGGACGAGGGCCGCCGCGCCGCGGCCGGCCTGGCCGGCCGGCCGTGGTTCACGGCGAACGAGGTGCTCGCCTTCCTCCTGGAGCTGGCCGCGCTGGGCTGCCTGGGCTGGTGGGGCTTCTCGGCCGGGAGCGGCATCGCGCTCCAGCTTCTGCTGGGGGCGCCCCTGCTGGCCGCGGTGCTGTGGGGCCTGTTCGCCGCGCCCCGCGCGCGGGTACGGCTGCCGGCGGCCGGAGTGCTCGCCGTCAAGGCGCTGGTCCTCGGCGGTGCCGCGCTCGCCGTGCTGGGCCTCGGCCATCCGGTCGCGGCGGCGGTCCTGGCGGGCGTGCTGCTGGTGAACACGGCTCTGGTGCAGATCTCCCGGGGGGACCGCGGGCGCCCGGCGCCGGGCTGACCGGCCCCGGCGCCCGGGTCGCGCCCGCGCCGCGCCCGGGCACGCGGAACCAGGCCGGCGCCGGGCCGCGCATGACCGGACGGCGGTGGTGTACTAGAGTTATCTCGACATCGAGATAACTGTCGAAGGCGCACACGCCACCGCCGGCGGGTAAGGCTTGCCTAACCAAGCCGCGCCCACCTTAGCGGATCGGCCTCATGCATTGAAGGAGACTGTCGTGTCGGCGAACAGCTTCGACGCCCGCAGCACACTGCCGGTGGGCGACGAGTCGTACGAGATCTTCAGGCTGGACAAGGTGGAGGGCTCCGCCCGCCTTCCGTACAGCCTGAAGGTGCTGCTGGAGAACCTGCTGCGCACGGAGGACGGCGCGAACATCACCGCCGACCACATCCGGGCACTGGGCGGCTGGGACCCCGAAGCGCAGCCCAGCCAGGAGATCCAGTTCACGCCGGCCCGGGTGATCATGCAGGACTTCACGGGCGTGCCGTGCGTCGTGGACCTGGCCACCATGCGTGAGGCCGTCAAGGAGCTGGGCGGCGACGCCGACCGCATCAACCCGCTCGCGCCCGCCGAGCTGGTCATCGACCACTCGGTGATCGCCGACAAGTTCGGCACCGCCAATGCCTTCGCCCAGAACGTCGACCTGGAGTACGGGCGCAACCGCGAGCGCTACCAGTTCCTGCGCTGGGGCCAGACCGCGTTCGACGAGTTCAAGGTCGTCCCGCCGGGCACCGGCATCGTGCACCAGGTCAACATCGAGCACCTGGCCCGTACCGTGATGGTCCGCGGCGGCCAGGCGTACCCCGACACGCTGGTGGGCACCGACTCGCACACCACCATGGTCAACGGCCTCGGCGTGCTGGGCTGGGGCGTGGGCGGCATCGAGGCGGAGGCCGCGATGCTCGGCCAGCCGGTCTCGATGCTCATCCCGCGCGTCGTCGGCTTCAAGCTCCGCGGCGAGCTGCCCACCGGCACCACCGCCACCGACCTGGTGCTCACGATCACCGAGATGCTGCGCCGGCACGGCGTGGTCGGCAAGTTCGTCGAGTTCTACGGCGACGGCGTCGGCGCGGTGCCGCTGGCGAACCGCGCGACCATCGGCAACATGTCGCCGGAGTTCGGCTCGACCGCCGCGATCTTCCCGATCGACGACGAGACGATCACCTACCTGCGCCTGACCGGCCGCTCCGAGCAGCAGCTCGCGCTGGTGGAGGCGTACGCCAAGGCACAGGGCCTGTGGCACGACGCCGGGCAGGAGCCGGTCTACTCCGAGTACCTGGAGCTGGACCTGGCCACGGTCGTGCCGTCCATCGCCGGGCCCAAGCGCCCCCAGGACCGCATCGCGCTGTCCGAGGCGAAGCGCCAGTTCGGCCACGACGTACGCAACTACGTCTCCGAGTCCGACCAGGACGAGGCGGGCAAGGAGTCCTTCCCGGCCTCCGACGCGCCGGCCGTCTCCAACGGCGTGCCGTCGAAGCCGGTGCAGGTGACCTCCGCCGACGGCAGGACGTACGAGATCGACCACGGCGCCGTCGCCGTCGCCGCGATCACCTCCTGCACCAACACCTCCAACCCCTCGGTCATGGTCGGCGCCGCGCTGCTGGCCAAGAAGGCGGTGGAGAAGGGCCTGACCACCAAGCCGTGGGTGAAGACCACGCTGGCCCCCGGCTCCCAGGTCGTCATGGACTACTACGACCGCGCCGGGCTCACCCCCTACCTCGACAAGCTGGGCTTCAACCTCGTCGGGTACGGCTGCACCACCTGCATCGGCAACTCCGGGCCGCTGCCCGAGGAGATCTCGCAGGCCGTCAACGACCACGACCTGGCCGTCGCCGCCGTGCTCTCGGGCAACCGGAACTTCGAGGGCCGGATCAACCCCGACGTGAAGATGAACTACCTCGCTTCCCCGCCGCTGGTCGTCGCGTACGCGCTCGCCGGCTCGATGAAGGTGGACATCACCACCGAGGCCCTGGGTGTCGACCAGGCGGGCGACCCGGTCTACCTCAAGGACATCTGGCCCTCCGAGCAGGAGGTCGAGGAGGTCGTCGCCGGGGCCATCGGGCAGGAGATGTTCACCAACAGTTACGCCGACGTCTTCGCCGGTGACGCCCAGTGGCAGGCGCTGCCCATCCCGACCGGGAACACCTTCGAGTGGGACGCGGAGTCCACGTACGTCCGCAAGCCCCCCTACTTCGAGGGCATGGGCATGGACCCGGCCCCCGTCGAGGACATCGCGGGCGCGCGGGTGCTCGCCAAGCTCGGCGACTCGGTGACCACCGACCACATCTCGCCGGCCGGTGCCATCAAGGCCGACTCGCCCGCGGGCAAGTACCTCACCGAGCACGGTGTGCAGCGCCGCGACTTCAACTCCTACGGCTCCCGGCGCGGCAACCACGAGGTCATGATCCGCGGCACCTTCGCCAACATCCGGCTGCGCAACCAGATCGCGCCGGGCACCGAGGGCGGCTTCACCCGTGACTTCACCCAGCAGGACGGGCCTGTCACCTCGATCTACGAGGCCTCGCGCAGCTACCAGGCCGACGGCATCCCGCTGGTCGTCCTGGCGGGCAAGGAGTACGGCTCCGGCTCCTCGCGCGACTGGGCGGCCAAGGGGACGGCGCTGCTGGGCGTCCGCGCGGTCATCGCCGAGAGCTACGAGCGCATCCACCGCTCGAACCTGATCGGCATGGGCGTGCTGCCGCTCCAGTTCCCCGAGGGCGCCACCGCGCAGTCGCTCGGGCTCGGCGGCGAGGAAGCGTTCAGCTTCACGGGTGTCACCGCCCTCAACGACGGCGTCCCCGAGACCGTTCGGGTGACGACGGACAGCGGGGTCGAGTTCGACGCCAAGGTGCGTATCGACACGCCCGGCGAGGCGGACTACTACCGGAACGGCGGCATCCTCCAGTACGTGCTGCGCTCCCTCATCCGCAAGTGACGATGGCCGCTCCACTTCCCTAGCTCGCGACAAAACAACAGGTCACAAGGCTGGCGCCGTACCCCCATCCGTGGGGTGCGGCGCTGCCTTATGTCCGAGAGGTCTCAACTCGGGAAAGACTCACGGCCGAAGGTGCCTTCGATCTTGCCCTGCCGACTGCAAGTGGACTATACCTGTCGGCACCTCAGGTGATCCGGCACAGAAGCCGGGGACTCAGGTATGTACCAATGAGCAGTGCTGTACGACCCAAGCTTCAAATGACCCGCGGTGTCGGGCCCTTCGCGCCACTGGCGAGTCGACGGCAGACCGGTACACCGCCTGAGTCCTGGAGAAGGCGAGGACTTGAGCATGGGATCCACTTCCGATGTCAACCGTCGTGGTGTTATCAAGCGCGCTGCGGCGATCGGCCTGGTCGCCGCCCCTGGCATGACCGCACTGTCGGCCTGTGCGAGCGGCAGCGATGACAGCGGTGACGACAAGGTCAACAAGGGCACGAAGAGCGACAAGAATCCCCTTGGCGTGAACAAGACGGCAGGCGTGGAAGTCGTCATCTTCGACGGCGGCTACGGCGACCAGTACGCGAAGGACGCCCACAAGGTCTTCGAGAAGACCTACGGCAAGGTCAAGCACGAGAGCACCCAGAAGATCCGCACCAAGATGCAGCCGCGGATGGTCAAGGGAAATCCGCCGGATGTCATCAACAACTCCGGCGCCGAGAACATGGACGTCGCCAGCCTCATCAAGGACGAGCAGGTCGCCGCCCTGGAGCCGCTGCTGGACGCGCCGTCCCTCTTCGACCCCTCCAAATCGGTCCGGGACATGCTGCTGCCCGGAGTCGTGGAGAAGGGCACATTCGGCGGTAAGTGCTACCAGCTGAGCTACTCGTACACCGTCTACGGCACCTGGTACTCGCAGACCGCCCTGGACAAGCTCGAGGTCGAATACCCGAAGACCTGGGACGAGATGATCGCCGTCTGTACGAAGGCGAAGAAGCAGGGCATGGCGGGCTGGACGTACGCGGGGAAGCACCCCTACTACTTCTCTTTCACGATGTACCCCTTCATCGCCAAGATCGGCGGCGCCGACGTCCTCAAGGCGATCGACAACCTGGAGCCGGACGCCTGGAAGCACGAGGCCGTCAAGAAGGCGTTCGAGGCCTACCACGAGCTGCAGGCCAGGGGATTCATCCTCAAGGGCACCCCGGGCATCGACCACATCCAGTCGCAGACGCAGTGGAACAAGGGCAACGCGCTCTTCCTGCCGAACGGCTCCTGGGTGGAGAACGAGGCGCGGAAGACCACGCCCAAGGACTTCCAGATGACGGTTTCGCCGCCGACTGGCCTCGACAAGTCCGACGCCATGCCCTTCGAGACGATCTGGGCCGAGGCGAGCGAGCCGTTCATGGTGCCCGCGAAGGCCAAGAACGTCGAGGGCGGCATGGAGTGGCTGCGCACGATGATGGGCAAGGAGTCCACGCAGAACTTCACCAAGCTGGTCTCCGCGCTGTCCTGCGTCAAGGGCGCCGCCGACGGTCTCGACCTCACCCCGGGGCTCAAGTCGACCCAGGCGACGCTGGAGGCGGCCGGTGAGAACATCGTCAGCCCCCGCATCTCGGACTGGTACCTCCAGCTGCACAAGGACAAGATCGGCGGTGCCATCGCCGCGATGATGGCCGGCGACATCAAGCCGGCCGAGGCCATCAAGCAGTGCCAGAAGGCCACCGACGACGTCCGCGGCGACGATTCCATCAAGAAGTACAAGCGCTGAGACGTACGCACGCCTGAGTGACGGCACAGTCGGCCCACGTGGCGGCTGTGCCGGCTCAGGCGGGCGAAGGCACGTCCATTCAGTCCATTCGGTCCATCGGTTCGATGGTGAATACGGAGCGGGGCGGCATGGCGAACGATGTGCGGGCAGTGGACAAGAGCCCAGCACCGGCACCGGCACCGGCCAGGGGCGGCACACGCGCGTCCTTCGGCGACTATCTGTTGTTTGCGGCGACACTCGTGCTGCCGCCCCGCTTCACCCCGAAGAAGGTGAAATACGACCGGCGATACCGGTCCCTGGACAAGTATCGCTTCATCAGCTGGTTCCTGCTGGCGCCGCTGCTGCTCTACGCGGTGCTGGTGATCTCCCCGTTCTTCCAGGCCTTCCACTACTCACTCACGGACTGGTCCGGATACAGCAGCGAGTTCAACTACGTCGGCTTCGACAACTACACCCGGATGTTCGAGGACGACGACTTCTGGGCGTCGATCAGGAACAGCCTGCTGCTGCTCGTCGTGGCCCCCGTCCTGACTCTCGGACTCGGCCTCTTCTTCGCCTACATGCTTCAGGCGGGCGGCCGGCACCGGAAGGGCGAAGCGGTCTCCGGCGTACGCGGCGCGAAGTTCTACAAGATTGTCTACTTCTTCCCGCAGGTGCTTTCCGTCGCCATTGTGGGCGTCGTGTGGGGAGCGATGTACGACCCCATCACGGGGCCGCTCAACGAGATGCTGCGCAAGGTGGGTCTGGGGTCCTGGACCCAGTCCTGGCTGGCGAATCCCGATATCGCCATGTACTCCGTGCTCTTCGTGCTGTGCTGGATGTTCATCGGCTTCTATGTCGTGCTCTTCTCGGCCGCCATGGGATCGGTGCCGAAGGACATCTACGAAGCCGCCCTGCTGGACGGCGCCAGCCGGCCCAAAACCTTCTTCAAGGTCACCCTCCCGCTGATCTGGGACACGGTGCACACCGGCTGGATCTACATGGGAATCCAGGCGCTGGACGGATTCGCCATCGTCTACATCATGACGATCAACGCGGGCGGTCCGGGCAACAGCACCCTGGTGACGCCGGTCTATCTCTACAAGAAGGCGTTCGACGTCGGGCAGGCCGGATATGCCACGGCGGTCGGCGTCGTGCTCCTGGTCATCACCATGATCTTCTCGGCGATCATGATGCTGCTCAGCCGGCGTGAGCGGATCGAATTCTGATGAGCGGGGAGATGCAGTGACGAGCCTTACCAAGAGCCCGGCGGACGACCCGGAAGGCCAGGCCGTCCTCACGGACAGGCCGCCGGCGGCCCCACCGGCCCAGGGCAGGAAGCGCACATCCGGGCAGGGAGGCGCGCTCAACGTCTTCTCGTCCGCCTTCCTCGTGCTGTGGGTCGTGATGGCGGCGGGTCCGCTGCTGTGGGTGATGGTCAACTCGCTCCGGGAGTCCGGTGACATCACCGGGAACCCGTTCGGCTGGCCCACCTCGCTCAGCTTCGAGAACTTCAGCAACGCGTGGTCCGACGCGAACATCGGCAAGTACGCGGCCAACTCGCTGATCATTCTGTGCGGTTCGCTGCCCGGCACGATGCTGCTGGGCTCGATGGCCGCCTACGTCATCGCCCGGTTCAGCTTCCGCGGCAACCGCGTCGTGTACATGCTGTTCGCGGGCGGGATGATGTTCCCCATCATCCTCGCGGTCGTGCCGCTCTTCTTCGTCATGGACAACTTCGGGCTGCTGGACACCCGGCACGGCATCATCCTCGCGTACATCGCGTACTCGCTGCCGTTCACCACGTTCTTCATGACCTCGTTCTTCCGCACCCTGCCCACCAGCGTCGCGGAGGCCGCCACCATCGACGGCGCCTCCCACGTGCGGACGTTCTTCCAGATCATGCTGCCGATGGCCAAGCCAGGGCTGATCAGCATCGGCATCTTCAACTTCCTCGGCCAGTGGAACCAGTACTTCCTGCCACTGGCGCTCAACTCCACCGACCCGAACAAGGCGCTCCTGACCCAGGGGCTCGCCGAACTGTCCGTCAACCAGGGTTACGAGGGCGACTGGGGTGCCCTCTTCGCGGGCCTGTCCATCGCCATGATCCCGATCCTGGTCGTGTACATGGTCTTCCAGCGCCAGGTGCAGGAGGGCCTGACGGCCGGCGCCGTCAAGTAACCAACGTACGAGGTGTGTGCCGGGCCCCCGGTGGAGTCACCGGGGGCCCGGCTGCCTCATGTCTGCTCACTTCCGTACCATGACTCCCATCTGAGCGATGTCGTCCGTTCAAGGTCTTGACGGGAGACACCCGCCAGCGCTCTGCTTAGAGTTCATGTGTTGGAGACAGGCCGTACCCCGCTGCCTGGGTACGGCCGACGGGCCGGTGGTCGCGCCGCCCGTCGAGGCGGGAGTGGGTTCAGTCGTGGAGACTCCGGGGTCGCAGTCCTCACTGCACCGGGCCAATCTGGAGCGGGTCGTACGCGCCGTACGCCTCGCCGGTTCGCTCACGCAGGCGGAGATCGCCCGGTCGACCGGGCTGTCGGCGGCGACGGTCTCCAACATCGTCCGCGAGCTGAGGGAGAACGGCACCGTCGAGGTCACCCCGACCTCGGCCGGCGGCCGGCGGGCCCGCAGCGTCTCGCTCTCCGGGGACGCGGGCGTCGTGGTGGGCGTCGACTTCGGGCACACCCACCTGCGGGTGGCCGTAGGGAACCTGGCGCACCAGGTGCTGGCCGAGGAGGCCGAGCCGATCGACGTCGACGCCTCCGCCTCGGAGGGCTTCGACCGTGCCGAGCATTTGGTCGAGCGGCTCATCGCGGCGACGGGCGTGAGCCGCTCCAAGATCATCGGAATCGGCCTGGGCGTGCCCGGGCCGATCGACGTGGAGACCGGCGCGCTCGGCTCCACCGCCATCCTGCCCGGCTGGACCGGCACCCGGCCGCGCGACGAACTGGCCGGCCGGCTCGGCGGCCCGGTCTACGTGGACAACGACGCCAACCTCGGCGCGCTCGGCGAGCAGGTCTGGGGCAGCGGTCGGGGCGCGCGCGACCTGGCGTACATCAAGATCGCCAGCGGTGTCGGCGCCGGCCTGGTCATCAACGGGCAGATCTACCGGGGCCCCGGCGGCACGGCGGGAGAGATCGGGCACATCACCCTGGACGAGTCGGGGCCGGTCTGCCGCTGCGGGAACCGGGGCTGCCTGGAGACCTTCACGGCCGCGCGCTACGTGCTGCCGCTGCTCAACTCCAGCCACGGGGCCGATCTCACGATGCCTCAGGTGGTCTCCCTGGCGCGGGAGGGAGACCCCGGCTGCCGCAGGCTGCTCGCCGACATCGGCCGCCACATCGGCAGCGGCGTGGCCAACCTGTGCAACCTGCTCAATCCCAGCCGGGTGATCCTCGGCGGGGACCTGGCCGAGGCGGGCGACCTCGTCCTGGACCCGGTGCGCGACTCCGTGGCGCGCTACGCCATCCCCAGCGCGGCCCGCCATCTGACGGTGGCCCCGGGGGCGTTGGGCGGCCGTGCGGAGGTCCTCGGCGCGCTCGCGCTGGTGCTCAGCGAGATGGGCGACTCGACCCTGCTGGACTCCTCCGAGGCGCCGCCGTCGGCCGCCGCGCCGGTCTCTCTCTGACTACATATCATGACAACGGGTCATCTTGTGTGTTCATGGTTGTAACGAATGGCATCGTTGCCATCTCGTTAATGATTTACTTCTTGACGGTTGCCTTACTGGCGAGTTGACTTCGGGCCACCTCGGCCGCAAGGACGCGGCCCCGTCAGGGAGGTTGACTCTATGAACACGATGACGCGCCGCGTCGTCATGGGCACGGCCGCGGTCTCGATGGCTCTGGCTCTCTCCGCCTGCGGTGAAGCGGGCAGCGATGAGGGCGACGACGGCGCCGCCGACAACAAGATGATCGGCCTGCTGCTGCCGGAGAACAAGACGACGCGCTACGAGACCTTCGACCGTCCTTTCATGGAGGCGAAGATCAAGGAGCTGTGTTCGGACTGCGAGGTCAAGTACAACAACGCCTCCCAGGACACCGAGCGGCAGAAGAAGCAGTTCGACGCCCTGATCACGCAGGGCGTCAAGGTGATCATCCTGGACGCGGTGGACTACAAGGCCACCAAGTCCTGGGTGGACCGGGCCGCGAAGAAGGGCGTCAAGGTCGTCGCGTACGACCGCCTGGCCGAGGGCGACATCTCCGCCTACGTCTCCTACGACAACGAGAAGATCGGCGAACTCCAGGGCCAGGCCCTGGTGGACGCGCTGGGCGCCAAGGCGAAGGATGCCAACGTTGTCATGATCAACGGCTCGCCCACCGACCCGAACGCGGGCTTCTTCAAGAAGGGCGCCCACGCCGTCCTCGACGAGAAGGTCAAGAAGATCGTCTACGAGCAGGACATCCCGGACTGGTCGCCGGACGAGGCCAACAAGAAGATGGCCGCCGCGATCACCTCGCAGGGCAAGGACGGCTTCGACGCCGTCTACTCGGCGAACGACGGCATGGCCGGCGGCATCGCCACCGCGCTGAAGAAGGCCGGGATCAAGGACGTGCCGTTGGGCGGTCAGGACTCCGAACTCGCCGGACTCCAGCGCGTGCTGAGCGGCGAGCAGAGCTTCACGATCTACAAGGCGATCAAGCCGGAGGCCGAGACCACCGCCTCCGTCGCGGTGGCGCTGCTGGAGGGCAAGAGCATCGACGACCTGGTGCCGGAAAAGGTGGACAGCGGCAGCAAGAAGGGCGTCCCGACCAAGCTCTACGACGCCACGGTCGTCACGAAGGACAACATCAAGGACACGATCATCAAGGACAAGGTCTACGAGGTCGACGAGATCTGCACCCCGGCGTTCGCGAAGGCCTGCGAGGCGGCGGGCCTGAAGTAGCCGGCGCCCGCCCCCGGGCGGGCACCTCCGGCGCCCTCCCGGTGCGCCGCGATGCAACCCCATCCGAGGGGACGGCCCCGGCCCGCTCGCAGCCGCGGGCGGGGCGTCCCCGGACAGATCCCCGGACAGATCGGAGTAGGCCCAGTGCCGAACGAACCCGTGCTGGCGTTGCGCGGAGTCTCCAAGAGGTTCGGTGCCGTACAGGCGCTCACGGACGTAGACCTGGAAATCAGCCCCGGTGAGGTCGTGGCCCTCGTCGGCGACAACGGCGCCGGTAAGTCCACCCTCGTCAAGACCGTCGCCGGAGTGCACCCGATCGACGAGGGCACCCTGGAGTGGAAGGGGCGGCCGGTCCAGATCCAACGGCCGCACGACGCGCAGGAACTCGGCATCGCGACCGTCTACCAGGACCTCGCCCTCTGTGACAACCTCGACGTCGTCGCCAACCTCTTCCTCGGCAGCGAGCTGCGCACCGCCTCCGTCCTGGACGAGGTCGCCATGGAGAAGCGCGCCAAGGAGCTGCTGGACACCCTGTCCATCCGGATTCCCAGCGTCCGGATTCCCGTCGCCTCGCTCTCCGGCGGCCAGCGGCAGGTCGTCGCCATCGCCCGCGCGCTGATCGGCGACCCGCAGGTGGTCATCCTGGACGAGCCCACCGCCGCGCTGGGCGTCGAGCAGACCGCGCAGGTCCTCGACCTGGTCGAGCGGCTCCGCGAGCGGGGCCTGGGCACCCTGCTGATCAGTCACAACATGGCCGACGTGCAGGCGGTGGCCGACCGGGTCGCGGTGCTGCGGCTCGGCCGCAACAACGGCGTCTTCGACGTCGCGAGCACCTCGCACGAACAGATCATCGCCGCCATCACCGGTGCCGCGGACAACGCGGTGACCCGTCGGCAGGCCCGTACGACGGAGGCGGGCAAATGAGCGACCTGAAGAAGACGGACCCCGCCGCCGCCTCGCCCACCGGTGCGGTCGACCCCCGGCTGCTCGTACGCGAGCAGGGCTTCAAGGGCTACCTGAACGACTTCCGGCGCCGGGTGCGCGGCGGCGAGCTGGGCTCGCTGCCGGTCATCGTCGGCCTGATCATCATCGCTGTCGTCTTCCAGTCGCAGAACGACAGCTTCCTGTCGGCCAGCAGCCTGAGCAACATCAGCGTCTACACCGCGGGCCTGGGCATCATGGCCATCGGCGTGGTCTTCGTGCTGCTGCTCGGCGAGATCGACCTCTCGATCGGCTCGGTGGCCGGCGTCGGCGCGGCCCTGTGGGCCGTACTGAGCGTCACGCACGGGCTGAACGACTGGCTCTCGGTGCTCCTCGCCCTCGCCCTGGGCGGCGGCATCGGGCTCCTGCACGGCTTCTTCTTCGCCAAGGTGGGGGTCCCCGCCTTCGTCGTGACGCTGGCGGGCTTCCTGGGCTGGAGCGGGCTCCAGATCTGGCTGATGGGTGAGGAGGGCAGCATCAACACGCCCTCCGGCAGCATCGTCGAGGACCTCACCGGCTACTACTTCGCGGACAAGGCGGCGGCCTACGCGCTCGCCGCCGTCGCCGTCGCGGGCTACCTCGCCGCGCAGCTGCTGGACGCCAGGCGGCGCCGCGCGGCGGAGCTGCCGTCGCGGCCGATGAGCGAGATCGCCCTGCGCACCGGGGTTCTCGCGGTGCTCGCGTTCGTGATCGCGTACGAGCTGAACGAGCCCAAGGGCGCGCGCGGGCTGCCGCTCGCCCTGGTGGTCTTCCTGGTGATCCTGGTACTCGCCGACTTCGTCGCCCGGCGCACCGTCTACGGGCGGCAGATCTTCGCCGTCGGCGGCAACGCGGAGGCCGCGCGGCGGGCCGGCATCAACGTGGAGAAGATACGGATCACGGTGTTCGGCATCGCGGGCACGCTGGCCGTCGTCGGCGGACTCTTCATCGCCAGCCAGTCCGGCGGCGCGAACAAGAGCCTCGGTGCGGGCAACACGCTGATGAACGTGATCGCGGCGGCCGTCATCGGCGGCACCAGCCTCTTCGGGGGCCGGGGCAAGATCTGGTCGGCGCTGCTCGGCGCCCTGGTCATCATGTCCATCCAGCAGGGTCTGGACCTGATGGGCATGGCCAGCGAGATCCAGTTCATGATCACCGGCGCGGTGCTGCTCGCCGCCGTGGTGATCGACTCCGTCTCGCGGCGCACCCAGAAGACGGCCGGGCGGACCTAGGGTCTTTCCGCTGGACCCCGCGAGCCCAGCATGATCCCACCGAAAGACCCTGGAGCCGCGCCCGCCGCACCAGGTGCCCGGCGCCACGGCGGTGCCGGGCACCGTCATGACCGGCGTCACTCCGGGGAGTAAGGAGACATAACCACCCACACGGCTACGTACCGACTCTGATGGCCCGCAGATCCCCGGCTCCAGCGAACAGGTTCGCGGAGGGAACATTAGACTCAGCGGACTCAACGGAATTGGCCGGGAACGACAGCACAGGAGGCACCGTGCAGCAGGGGCCGCGCGAAGCGCGACGCACCGGGGTGGCGCCGGGCCAGGAGGTCTCCCCACCCAAGCTCGCGGCGGCGACGCCCGCCGGGACCGGAGAATCCACCGCCCCCGGGGTACCGGGGTTGCTGAGCCGCATCACCGGACCGCGTGACCTGGACCGCCTCAGCTCCGAACAGCTCGTCCAGCTGGCCGAGGAGATCCGGGCGTTCCTCATCGAGTCGGTCGCCAGGACCGGCGGTCACCTCGGCCCGAACCTGGGCGTGATCGAGCTGACCATCGCGCTGCACCGCGTCTTCGAGTCCCCGAAGGACAAGGTGCTCTTCGACACCGGGCACCAGGCCTACGTGCACAAGCTGCTCACCGGCCGGCAGGACTTCTCCCAGCTCAAGCGCAAGGGCGGCCTCTCCGGCTACCCCTCGCGGGCGGAGTCCGAGCACGACATCATCGAGAACTCGCACGCCTCCGCCGTGGTCGGCTGGGCGGACGGCCTGGCCAAGGCGAACGAGCTGCGCGGCACCGGCGCCCACGTGGCCGCCGTCATCGGCGACGGCGCGCTGACCGGCGGCATGGCCTGGGAGGCGCTCAACAACATCGCCGCCGCCAAGGACCGCCCCTTGGTCATCGTCGTCAACGACAACGAGCGCTCCTACGCGCCGACCATCGGCGGCCTGGCCGACCACCTGGCCACACTGCGCACCACCGACGGCTACGAGCGCTTCCTGGCCCGCGGCAAGGAGATGCTCACCCGCACCCCCGTCGTCGGCAAGCCGCTGTACGGCACGCTGCACGGCGCCAAGAAGGGCCTCAAGGACTTCATCGCCCCGCAGGGCATGTTCGAGGACCTGGGCCTGAAGTACGTCGGGCCGATCGACGGGCACGACATCGAGGCCCTGGAGTCCGCGCTCCAGCGCGCCAAGCGCTTCGGCGGGCCGGTCATCGTGCACTGCATCACCGAGAAGGGCCGCGGCTACCAGCCCGCCCGCGCGGACGAGGCCGACCAGATGCACCAGGTCGGCGTGATCCACCCGGACACCGGGCTGCCGGTGAAGTCCTCGGGCGCCGACTGGACCTCCGTGTTCGGGGAGGAGATGGTGCGCCTGGGCCGGGAGCGGGAGGACATCGTCGCGATCACCGCGGCGATGATGCGGCCGGTCGGCCTGCACAAGTTCGCGCAGGCGTTCCCCGAGCGCTGCTACGACGTCGGCATCGCCGAGCAGCACGGCGCCGTGTCCGCGGCCGGTCTGGCCACCGGCGGCCTGCACCCGGTCTTCGCCCTCTACGCCACCTTCCTCAACCGCGCCTTCGACCAGGTGCTGATGGACGTCGCCCTGCACCGCTGCGGCGTGACCTTCGTACTGGACCGCGCCGGGGTCACCGGCTCGGACGGCGCCTCGCACAACGGCATGTGGGACATGTCCATCCTTCAGGTCGTGCCCGGCCTGCGCATCGCCGCGCCGCGCGACGCCGACCAGCTGCGCGCGCAGCTGCGCGAGGCCGTCGAGGTGGACGACGCCCCCACCGTCGTGCGCTACTCCAAGGGCGCGGTCGGCCCTGCGGTCGCGTCGGTGGGCCGGATCGGCGGGATGGACGTGCTGCGCGAGGCGGGCACGGACGCGCCCGACGTCCTGCTCGTGTCGGTGGGCGCGCTCGCGCCGATGTGCCTGGAGATCGCGGAGCTGCTGAACAAGCAGGGCATCTCCACCACCGTGGTCGACCCGCGCTGGGTCAAGCCGGTCGACGAGGCGCTGCCGCCGCTCGCGGAGCAGCACCGCGTCGTGGTGACCGTCGAGGACAACAGCAGGGTCGGCGGTGTCGGCTCGACCATTGCGCAGGCGCTGCGCGACGCCGGGGTGGACGTGCCGCTGCGGGACTTCGGCATCCCGGAGCGCTTCCTCGACCACGCCTCCCGTGCGGAGGTGCTCACCGAGGTCGGTCTCACCGCCCCGGACATCGCCCGGCAGGTGACGGGCGTGGTGGCCCGCATCGACGGACGCTTCGACGCGGCCGAGATCGCCCGGGACTAGGGTCAGCACGCCCAGCACACCCAGCACGCACGGCCGGGCCGGAGCGACCCCGGGGTCACTCCGGCCCAGCCGTGCCGGCCGGTGCCCGGGACCGGCCGCCGGGCGGTGGCCGGAGTTACCCCGATAAATTGGACCCCATGTCGACGTCCGCAGCGCAGCCGCGCTCTCTCGCCGCCGCTGTACTGCTGCGCGTCCGCGGCTCGGCCCCCACCGGGCCGGGCACGGCCGGGCCCGCCCCGGAGCCGGGTGAGGCAGGGAAGGGGCAAAAGGAGCCGTCGGGCCGCGGCGGACCCGAGGCGGGCGGCTCCGGCGAGGCGCGCTACTGGCTGCGGCTGCTGCCCGTGCTCACCCTGCTGGCCGCGTTCACCCGGCTGCCCTCGTTCGCGCAGACCCTGTGGAACCCCGACGAGGGCTTCCTGGCCACCCAGGCCCGCCAACTGGCCGACGGGGGAGTGCTCTACGACACCGTCGTGGACCGTAAGCCTCCGCTGCTGCCCTGGCTCTACCGCGGCGCGTTCGCGCTCTTCGGCGACGACTCGCTGTGGCCGCTGCGGGTCGCCGCGATCGCGGCGACCGTCGCGACGGCGGCCCTGGTGGCCGCCATGGCACGCCGCCGCTGGGGCGACCGCGCGGGCTGGACGGCGGGCGCGCTCGCCGTGCTGATCGCGATCGGGCTCAACCCGGAGGACACCCAGGCGGCGACCTTCGAGGTCTTCATGCTGCCCTGGACGGTGGCCGCGATGTGGTGCGCGGACCGCCGCCGCTGGGCGTGGGCGGGTCTCGCCGTGGCGCTGGCGACACTCACCAAGCAGACCGGGGGAGCGGTCCTGCTGCCCGTCCTGTTCGTGCTCTTCCGCGCCCACCCGGGCTGGTCGGGCGAACGGGCCCTGGCCGGGCTGCGGCTGCTCGCCGCGTTCGCGGTGCCGCTGGCGGCGGCGGCGCTCCACTTCGGGCCGGGCCGCTTCAGCTACTGGACGGCGACCGGCTCCGGCAGTTACGCGTCGGTGGAGGGAGCGGTGCTGCTCGCGCTGGGCCGGGCGGCGGGCTCCACCGCGATCCTGGCCGTGGCCTGCCTCCCGCTGCTGGTCGCACTCGGGTACGCCCGGTGGGCGCGGCGCCGCCGCGGTCCGGGCGCGCCCGAGTTGTGGGCGTGGCTGGCCGCCTCCGCGGTGGCGGTGGCGTTCGGATTCCAGTTCTACGGCCACTACTTCGTCCAGCTCACCCCCGCGCTCGCGCTGCTGGGCGCCGCCGCGCTGGACCGGCTGGACCCGCGCGCCGCCACGGTGGTGGTCACCGCGACCGCCGTACTGGCCGCCGCCTTCGTGGGCTGGGGCCTGACGATGAAGCGGCCGGAGCTGGAGCACGCGAAGCGGGTCTCGGCCGCGCTGCGCGAGCACACCCGGCCCAGTGACCGGGTGCTGGTGTGGGGCATGCATCCGGAGAACTACTGGATGTCCGACCGCGTGCCCGCCACCCGCTTCCTGACCGCCGGGTTCCTGACCAACTACAGCGGCGGGCGGGGCGGCGTACGGGTGGCGGAGCGGTACGGCATGCCCGGCGCCTGGGACTCCTTCCGGCGCGACCTCGCCGCGCACCCGCCCCGGGTGATCGTCGACGACTCGCGCGGCAAGCCGTACCGGCCCGCGCGCATCCCGACGCTGCGCCGCTACCTCGACGCGTACTACGAGCGGGTCGACACGGTCGGCGGGGCGGTCCTCTACCTGCGCGTGCGGGGCTGACCGCGCGGGCGGTGCCGTTCTGCCCCCCGGTGTGAGCCGAATCCTCTTGCATAAACCGATCTGTATACCTACGCTGAGTGGCAGGTATACAGATCGGTTTACTCACGTAGGGAGAGTGCCATGCGAGCGCGCGACATCGGTGTACTGGTCCGGGACTTCGCGTACGGCTTCCACGCCGCCAGTGCGATACGCCACGGACGGCCCGCCCCGGCCCGTACCGGCTCCGCGGACCGGCGGCGCGAGCCGGGGAGCGGCCGGGCCGCCACTTCGCGCCGCGCGGTCCCGGGGCGGGCGGGCGGAGTGCCCGGGTAGGCCGCGCCGGTGCGATCTTCGCGGTTCGGCCCGCAGGGGCCTTCGGGGGCGCCGGGCCCAGGGGGAGTCAGGCGCTGGGGTCTCCCCGCCGCGGGCAGGGAACGGATGGCGAGGCGGAGGACCGTCCTCGTGCGGGGGCGTACCCGGACGACTCCGACAACGCGGGGGCGGTACCTCCCGGCGCCCCTCGGCCCGAGGCCGGGGGGACCTACCGCTCCGCCGGGCGCACCGAGCGGGGCCCGGTCACCTCCGCGCCCAGCGCCCGGACCCGCTCGCGCAGCAGGCGGTCCGCGGTGACCACGACGCAGGGGCGGCCCTGCCCCTCCTCGGCGACCAGCGCGACGATGCGGTCGTCACCGCTGCCGGGCGAGGCCACCGTGCGCACGCCCTCGACCGGGGCGACATCCCGCGCCGCGCCCTCCAGGACGAGCACCAGCTCGACCGGACCGGGGTGGCCGGGCAGCCCGTCGGCGGCGTACGGGACGAGCCGGTCGCGCAGCCGCTCGGCGGCGCCGCGCCGGTCCCGCCACCAGCCGTCGGGGACGGAGCCGATGACGTTGGCGGCATCGACGACGAGCAGCGTTCTCATGCTGGCCTCATCAGGGCAGTGTCCCATGGGGCGCCCCGTGCGTAAGGGGGTGTGCCGTCGCTGCGGAACACCCCCTCACGCGTACGTCCTCCGGGCCCGCGCTACGCGGGAACGTCTGCGAGGCCCGGGGCCAGGAACCGGCCGCCGGTGACGCGCTCGCTGACGCCCTCGCGGTCCAGGTACGGCGTGATGCCGCCCAGGTGGAAGGGCCAGCCCGCACCCGTGATCAGGCACAGGTCGATGTCCTGCGCCTCGGCCACCACGCCCTCGTCCAGCATGAGGCGGACCTCCTGGGCGATGGCGTCCAGCGCGCGGTCGCGCACCTGCTCCTCGGTCAGGGCCGTGCCGCCGGTCTGGAAGAGCGCGGCCACCTCCGGGTCCAGCTCCGGCTTGCCGGAGTCGTAGACGTAGAGGCCGCGCTTGCCCGCCGCCACGATCCGCCCGAGGTTCTCGGAGACCGCGAAACGGTCCGGGAAGGCGGCGTGCAGGGTCCCCGCGACATGGTGGGCGACGGCCGGGCCGACAAGTTCCAGCAGCACGATCGGCGACATCGGCAGGCCCAGCGGCGCGAGCGCGCGGTCGGCGACGTCCACCGGGGTGCCCTCGTCGATGGAGCGCAGCACCTCGCCCAGGAAGCGGGTGAGCACGCGGTTGACGACGAACGCCGGGGCGTCCTTGACCAGTACGGCCGACTTCTTCAGCGACTTCGCCACCGCGAACGCCGTGGCGAGCGACGCGTCGTCCGTCTGGTCCGCCCGCACGATCTCCAGCAGGGGCAGGATCGCGACCGGGTTGAAGAAGTGGAAGCCGACGACGCGCTCCGGGTGCCGGAGCCCCGCGGCCATCTCGGAGACCGACAGCGAGGAGGTGTTGGTGGCCAGGATGGCGTGCGCCGGCACGGCCGCCTCCACCTCGGCGAACACCTGCTGCTTGACGCCCATCTCCTCGAACACGGCCTCGATGACGAAGTCCGCGTCGGCGAAAGCGGTCGCCTTGTCCAGCGAACCGGTCACCAGGGCCTTGAGGCGGTTCGCCCGGTCCTGGCCGACCCGGCCCTTGAGCAGCAGCTTGTCGATCTCCTCGTGGACGTAGGAGACGCCCTTGTCCACCCGCTCCCGGTCGATGTCGGTCAGCACGACCGGCACCTCCAGGCGGCGGACGAACAGCAGCGCCAACTGCGAGGCCATCAGCCCCGCGCCCACCACGCCGACCTTGGTCACCGGCCGGGCCAGCGAGCGGTCCGGCGCGCCCGCCGGGCGCTTGGCGCGCTTCTGCACGAGGTCGAACGCGTAGAGCCCGCTGCGCAGTTCACCGCCCATGACGAGGTCGGCCAGCGCCACGTCTTCGAGAGCGAAGAGGGTCTCCGCTTCGGGGCCCGCGCGCAGATCGCCACTCTTCGCTGCTGCGATGATGTCGAGTGCGCGGTAGGCGGCCGGGGCCGCGCCGTGCACCTTGCTGTCGGCGAAGGCCCGGCCGCGCTCGACGGCCTGGTCCCACGCTTCGCTGCGGTCGACCTCGGCGCGGACGACCTCGGTGTCGCCGTTGAGCACCGAGGCGGTCCACTTCAGCGACTCCTCGAGGAAGTCCGCCCCCTCGAAGAGCGCGTCCGCGATCCCCAGCTCGAAGACCTGCCGGCCCTTGAGCTGCCGGTTCTGGTTGAGGGAGTTCTCGATGACGACGCTGACCGCCCGGTCGGCGCCGATCAGGTTCGGCAGCAGGACGCAGCCGCCCCAGCCGGGCACCAGGCCGAGGAAGACCTCGGGCAGGGAGAAGGCGGGCAGCGCCTTGGTGACGGTGCGGTAGGTGCAGTGCAGGCCGACCTCGACGCCGCCGCCCATCGCCGCGCCGTTGTAGTACGCGAAGCTGGGCACGGCGAGGCGGCCGAACCGGGCGAAGACGGCGTGCCCGCCCCGGCCGATCGCCAGCGCGTCCTCGTGCCGCCGCAGCAGCCCGACGCCCTTGAGGTCGGCGCCCACGGCGAAGATGAACGGCTTGCCGGTCAGCCCGACGCCCACGATCTCGCCGGCCGCCGCCTCCGCCTCGACCTGGTCGAGGGCCGCGTCGAGGCGGGCCAGCGACTGCGGGCCGAAGGTGGTCGGCTTGGTGTGGTCCAGGCCGTTGTCCAGTGTGATCAGCGCGAACCTGCCCGCGCCGGAGGGGAGGTCGAGATGGCGTACGTGCGCCTGGGTGACCACCTCGTCGGGGAACAGCTCCGCTGCACCCTCGAGAAGCTCGGCTGTCTTGCTCACTTGCCCTCCCAGTGGGGGTTCTCCCAGATGACGGTCCCGCCCATGCCGAAGCCGACGCACATGGTGGTCAGGCCGTAGCGGATGTGCGGCTGCTCCTCGAACTGCCGGGCGAGCTGCGTCATCAGACGCACGCCGGAGGACGCGAGCGGGTGGCCGAAGGCGATGGCGCCGCCGTACTGGTTGACGCGCGGGTCGTCGTCGGCGATGCCGTAGTGGTCGAGCAGCGCCAGGACCTGGACGGCGAACGCCTCGTTGATCTCGAAGAGGCCGATGTCGCCGATGGCCAGCCCGGCCTTCTTCAGCGCCTTCTCCGTCGCCGGGACCGGCCCGATGCCCATCACCTCGGGCTCCACGCCCGCGAAGGCGTAGCTGACCAGCCGCATCCGCACCGGCAGGCCCAGCTCGCGGGCGGTGTCCTCGGCCGCGATCAGGGAGGCGGTGGCGCCGTCGTTGAGCCCGGCGGCGTTGCCGGGGGTGACCCGGCCGTGCGCGCGGAAGGGGGTCTTGAGCCCGGCGAGGCTCGTCAGCGTGGTGCCCGGGCGCATCGGCTCGTCGGCGGTGGCCAGGCCCCAGCCGGTCTCTCCCGCCTCCGGGCTGGTGCGGCGTACCGAGATCGGCACCAGGTCCTGCTGGATACGGCCGTTGGCATACGCCTTGGCGGCCTTCTCCTGGCTGCGCACCGCGTACTCGTCGGCGCGCTGCTTGGTCAGGTGCGGGAAGCGGTCGTGCAGGTTCTCCGCGGTCATGCCCATGAACATGGCCGACTCGTCGACCAGCTTCTCCGAGACGAAGCGCGGGTTCGGGTCGACGCCCTCGCCCATCGGGTGCCTGCCCATGTGCTCGACCCCGCCCGCCACGACGACGTCGTACGCGCCGAAGGCCAGCGAACCGGCCGTGGTGGTGACCGCGGTCATCGCGCCCGCGCACATGCGGTCGATGGAGTAGCCCGGCACCGAGGCGGGCAGCCCGGCCAGGATGCCCGCGGTACGCCCCAGGGTCAGACCCTGATCGCCGATCTGGGTGGTCGCGGCGACGGCGACCTCGTCGATCTGCCCCGGCGGCAGGTCCGGGTTCCGGCGCAGCAGCTCACGGATGCACTTGACGATCAGGTCGTCCGCGCGGGTCTCGTGGTAGATGCCCTTCGGGCCCGCCTTGCCGAACGGGGTCCGGACGCCGTCGACGAAGACGACGTCCCTAGCGGTACGAGGCACGATGGCTCTCCTCCAGGGTGCGGTGGTGACGCCGTACGGCGCGCTTCCCGCCCCCCATGCTACTTGCCGGTAACACTGTGGCAAGGGGTGACCTCCCCGAGGGGTTCACCTCACACGCGCCGCCGTCACTCCGCGGGCGCCGCCGCCTCGAGCGCGGTGGCCAGCAGCGGCGCCGTCTGGTCGATCTGCCACTCGCGCGCCCCGTAACCGCGCAGCGCCTCGGAGACCGCGCTCTCGGACCGCTCGGCGGGCGGCTCCCAGCACAGCCGCCGCACCGTGTCCGGGGTGAGGAGGTTCTCCTGCGGCAGGTCCAGCTCCTCGGCCCGGCCGGTCACCGCCGCGCGGGCCGCGCTGAGCCGGGCCGCCGCGTCCGGGTCCTTGTCCGCCCAGGAGCGGGGCGGCGGCGGGCCGTTCAACGGCTGGCCGTGCTGCGGCAGTTCGGCATCCGTCAGCGCCCGTGCCCGCTCGACCGCGGACTGCCACTGCTCCAGCTGGCGGCGCCCCATGCGGTGCCCGTAGCCCGGCAGTGCGGCCAGGGCCGTCACGTTGGCCGGCATGGCCAGCGCGGCCTCGACGATCGCCGCGTCGGAGAGGACCTTGCCCGGCGAGACGTCGCGGCGCTGCGCGATGGCGTCCCGCGCGGCCCACAGCTCCCGCACGATCGCCATCTGCCGCCGCCTGCGAACCTTGTGCATCCCCGAGGTGCGCCGCCAGGGGTCCTTGCGTGGCGGGGGCGGTGGTGCCGCCGCGATGGCCGCGAACTCCTGGAGCGCCCAGGCCAGCTTGCCCTGCTCGCGCAGCTCGGCCTCCAGGGCGTCCCGCAGGTCGACCAGCAGTTCGACGTCGAGCGCCGCGTACCGCAGCCACGGCTCGGGGAGCGGGCGGGTGGACCAGTCGACGGCCGAGTGGCCCTTCTCCAGGGCGTAGCCCAGCACCTTCTCCACCATCGCGCCGAGCCCCACGCGGGCGAACCCGGCGAGCCGCCCGGCCAGCTCGGTGTCGAAGACGCGGTCGGGGACCATGCCTATTTCGCGCAGGCACGGCAGGTCCTGGGTGGCGGCGTGCAGCACCCACTCGGCGTCGCCGAGCGCCGCGCACAGCTCGGAGAGGTCGGGGCAGCCGACCGGATCGATCAGCGCGCTGCCCGCGCCCTCGCGCCGCAGCTGGATCAGATACGCCCGCTGTCCGTAGCGGTAGCCGGAGGCCCGCTCGGCGTCCACGGCCACCGGGCCGGTGCCGGCCGCGAAGGCCGCGACGACCCCGCTCAGCGCCTCGGCCGTGGCGGTGACCGGGGGGATGCCCTCGCGCGGCTCCAGCAGGGGGACCGGCGCCGGACCGGACTCCTCGGAAGGGGCCTGAGCTGGGTTTGCTGATGCGGTCTCTTGGGCGTCGGTCACCGCTCAAGGGTAGCTGTGCCCTCGCGATGCGAGAGCGCCCGCCGACGGGGAGGTTCCGTCGGCGGGCGCTTCGGGTGTGCCGGGATGTGGCGGTCGGCGGGCGGTGTGGGGTGCCTGGGGCGTGCCCGCGGATGGGTGGGGCGGTGGTGCGCGGTGCGTCAGTGGATGATGCCGGTACGGAGCGCGACGGCGACCATCCCGGCGCGGTCCCCGGTGCCCAGCTTGCGGGCGATGCGGGCGAGGTGGCTCTTGACGGTCAGCGCGGACAGGCCCATCGAGACGCCGATCGCCTTGTTGGACTGGCCCTCCGCCACCAGTCGCAGCACCTCGACCTCGCGGCCCGACAGTTCCCGGTGGCCGCCCGGGTGACCGGGCCCCCCGGGGCCGCCGCCGGGCCTGCGGTGCATGCGGGCGGCGGCGGAGCCGATGGGCGCGGCGCCGTGCCGGGTGGGCATGCCGCCGCCCAGGCTGTTGCGGGTGCCGGTGACGACGTAGCCCTTGACGCCGCCCGCGAGTGCGTTGCGGACGGCGCCGATGTCGTCGGCGGCGGAGAGGGCGAGGCCGTTGGGCCAGCCCGCGGCGCGGGTCTCGGAGAGCAGGGTGAGCCCTGATCCGTCGGGCAGGTGGACGTCGGCCACGCAGATGTCACGTGGGTTGCCGACTCGGGGGCGGGCCTCCGCGATGGACGACGCCTCGATCACATCCCGTACGCCGAGCGCCCACAGGTGGCGGGTCACGGTGGAACGGACTCGGGGGTCGGCGACGACGACCATGGCCGTCGGCTTGTTCGGGCGGTAGGCGACCAGGCTCGTGGGGTGCTCGAGGAGAACAGACACCGGGCCTCCTGGGGGGAGTCACTGGGGGTGGAAGGGTCACAGACTCCTTCGGCAGCCAGCCCGTCCCGCTTTAGGGAATGATCACGAATCAGTGATAACAATTGGTGCAATTCGGACGGTCGATCGACAGTCTGCAACCGACACGCCTCATCACAGCGGCTGCGGGCCCCGGCGCTGCGGCAGTGGTAGCACCACCACCCCCTCGGACCCGGCCGCGCCCTCCGCCCCGCCGGCTCCGTCCGCGCCGCCGGGCGGCAGCCCCGCGCACTGGCACAACATGTCGCACCACGCGGCGAGATGGGCCGCCACATCCGGCGCGCCCCCGCCCCCGTCCGCAGCCGCGCCGCCCCCCGGCCCCGCCCGCTCCCCGTCCCGGGGCGGCATACCGGGCGGGGCCGGGGACCAGCTGGCACGGATCTCCAGCTCGCTCTGCGTCTGCCGCGCGGCCAGCTCCCCGAAGAAGTACGAGCCCGACCGCGTCACCGTCCCGCTGGGCGCCCCGAACTCCAGCGCACGCGCCTCCAGCGCCCCCGTCAGCCAGGACCAGGTCACCTCCGGCAGCAGCGGGTCAGCCGCCATCTCCGGCTCCAGCTCGGTGCGCGCCAGGGTGACCACGCGGAACGCGCCTCCCCAGGACTCCGGCTCCCGCGGGTCGTGCAGCAGCACGAACCGGCCGTCCGCCAGCTCCTCGCCGCCGTCCTCGACCGTCACCTCCACCGCGTGTGCGAACGGCGCGAGCCGCTTGGGTGCGGGCAGCGCCCCGAAGGACACCTCCGCCCGGTGCCGTACGCCCTCCAGAGCCGCCACCGCCTGCCGGAACAGAAGCGGAGCCTCGTCCCCTCCCGCCTCCTGTGTGCCGCCGGAGTCCCCCGCCGTCTGTGCTCGAGCCGCTGCCATGGGCGGAAGAGTAGGCGCAGGGGGCGGTCCGCACCGGTAGGGACACGAACGGCGCCCCGTGCTGCGTGCGAGACTTCTGACCGTGAGTGCCAACAACCGCCCCCCGGGCCCGCCGACCGCCACCCAGGACTCCGCCTTCCTCCGGGCCTGCCGCCGTGAACCGGTGCCGCACACGCCGGTCTGGTTCATGCGCCAGGCGGGGCGCTCGCTGCCCGAGTACCGCAAGGTGCGCGAAGGCACCGCGATGCTGGACTCCTGCATGCGGCCCGACCTCGTCACCGAGATCACCCTCCAGCCCGTCCGCCGCCACGGCGTCGACGCGGCGATCTACTTCAGCGACATCGTGGTCCCGCTCAAGGCCATCGGCCTCGATCTGGACATCAAGCCCGGCGTCGGCCCGGTCGTCGAGCAGCCCATCCGCAGCCGCGCGGACCTGGCGCGGCTGCGCCCGCTGGAGCCGGACGACGTCTCCTACGTCGCCGAGGCCGTCGGCCTGCTCACCGCCGAGCTGGGCGCCACCCCGCTGATCGGCTTCGCGGGCGCGCCGTTCACCCTGGCCAGCTACCTGGTCGAGGGCGGCCCCTCGCGCAACCACGAGCACACCAAAGCCCTCATGTACGGCGACCCGCAGCTGTGGGCCGACCTGCTGGACCGGCTCGCGGAGATCACGGCCACTTTCCTGAAGGTGCAGATCGAGGCCGGCGCCTCCGCGGTCCAGCTCTTCGACTCCTGGGCCGGCGCCCTGCGCCCCCACGACTACCGCCACTCCGTACTGCCCGCCTCCGCCAAGGTCTTCGACGCGGTAGCGGGCTACGGCGTGCCGCGCATCCACTTCGGCGTCGGTACGGGCGAGCTGCTGGGGCTGATGGGTCAGGCCGGTGCCGACGTGGTGGGCGCCGACTGGCGGGTCCCGCTGGACGAGGCGGCCCGCCGCGTCGGACCGGGTACCGCGATCCAGGGCAACCTCGATCCCGCCGTGCTCTTCGCCCCGCGCGAGGCCGTCGAGGAGCAGGCGGACCAGGTGCTGGCCGCGGCGGCCGGCCTCCCCGGGCACATCTTCAACCTCGGCCACGGCGTCCTGCCGGACACCGACCCCGACGCGCTCACCCGCCTGGTCGCCCACGTGCACGAGCGGACCGTACGGGCGTGAGCGGGCACGCAGCGGCCGGCGCCGCGACCGTCCCGGGTGCGCACGCGCCGCGCCGCCCCCGCGCTGTTGTGATCGGCGGCGGCATCGCCGGACTGGCCGCCGCCCGCCGCCTGCTGGCCGACGGTGCCTCGGTGACGCTCCTGGAGGCGTCGGGACGGCTCGGCGGCAAGCTCCTGACCGGCGACGTCGCGGGCAGCGCGGCAGTCGACCTGGGCGCCGAGTCCCTCCTGGCCCGGCGCCCCGAGGCCATCGACCTGGCCCGCGCCGTCGGCCTGGGCGACGCGCTCCAGCCGCCCGCGACCGCGAGCGCCGCGGTGTGGACGCGCGGAGCGCTGCGCCCCATGCCCACCGGCCATGTGATGGGCGTGCCCGCCGACCCGGCCGCGCTGGACGGAGTGGTCTCGCCCGAGGGCCTCGCCCGCATCGCCGAGGACGCGCGGCTGCCGCCCACCGAACTGGGCGAGGACGTGGCGGTCGGCGCCTACGTCGCCGCGCGGCTGGGCCGCGAGGTGGTGGACCGGCTGGTGGAGCCGCTGCTGGGCGGCGTGTACGCGGGCGACGCCTACCGCCTCTCCATGCGGGCCGTCGTACCGCAGCTCTACGAGGCGGCGCGCGACGGGCGCTCGCTGCTGGCCGGAGTCCGCGCGCTGCTGGCGCGCCGCGCCGAGGAGGCGGCGGCGCGGGGCACCGCGGGCGAGCCGGTCTTCCTGGGCATCGAGGGCGGCGTCGGGCGGCTGGCCGAGGCCACCGCGGCGGCCTGCCGCGCGGCGGGCGGCGCACTGCGCACCGGTGCGCCGGTACGCGCCCTGCGCCGTACGGGTCCCGCTGGCACGGGTGCCTCCGGCACGGCCGCCGAGGCGGACACCGGCGGCGCGGGAGGCTGGCGGGTCACCCTCCAGGACGGCACCGGCCTGGACGCGGACGCCGTGGTGCTGGCCGTGCCCGCCGGCGCCGCCGCGCGGCTGCTCGCCGAGGAGGCGCCGGCGGCGGCCCGCGAACTGGACGCGGTGGAGTACAGCTCGATGGTGCTGGTCACCCTGGCCTTCCGGCGCGCCGACCTGCGCGCCGACCCGCCCGGCAGCGGCTTCCTGGTGCCGCCGGTGGACGGCCGCTCCATCAAGGCCGCCACCTTCTCCGCCGCCAAGTGGCGCTGGACGGCCGCGCAGGACCCGGAGTTGTTCGTGCTGCGCACCTCACTGGGCCGGTTCGGCCAGGAGGACCAGCTGCGCCGGCCGGACGAGGAGCTGGCGGCCGCCTCGCTGCGCGATCTGGAGGCGGCGGCCGGGATCACCGCGAAGCCGGTGGACACGGTCGTCTCCCGCTGGGAGGACGGACTGCCGCAGTACCCGGTCGGGCATCTGGAGCGCGTCGCGCGGATCCGCCTGGACCTGGCGCCGCTGCCGCCGCTGGCGGTCTGCGGGGCCGCGTACGACGGCGTCGGCATCCCGGCCTGTGTCGGCGGCGGGGAGCGGGCCGCACAGGAGACCCTCGCGCGAATCCGGTGAGGCCGCAGAGGACAATGAGGCCATGACTGCTGAACCGGAAAAGGCACCGCACGCGGGCAAGAAGGCCAAGGAACTCAACGAGAGCATCCGCTACACCCTCTGGTCGGTCTTCCGGCTGCGCGACGTGCTCCCCGAGGACCGCGCCGGGTACGCCGACGAGGTGGACGAACTCTTCGCCCAGCTCGCCGCCAAGGACGTGACGGTGCGCGGCACGTACGACGTCTCCGGCCTGCGCGCCGACGCCGACGTGCTGGTCTGGTGGCACGCGGAGACCGCCGACGCGCTCCAGGACGCGTACAACCGCTTCCGGCGCACCCGCCTGGGGCGCCACCTGGAGCCCGTCTGGTCGAACATGGCGCTGCACCGCCCCGCCGAGTTCAACAAGTCGCACATCCCCGCCTTCCTGGCCGACGAGTCCCCGCGCGACTACGTCTGCGTCTACCCGTTCGTGCGCTCCTACGACTGGTACCTGCTGCCCGACGAGGACCGCCGCCGCATGCTCGCGGACCACGGCAAGATGGCCCGCGGCTACCCGGACGTACGCGCCAACACCGTGGCGTCCTTCGCGCTGGGCGACTACGAGTGGCTGCTCGCCTTCGAGGCCGACGAGCTGCACCGGATCGTCGACCTGATGCGCCACCTGCGGGCCTCCGAGGCGCGGCTGCACGTCCGCGAGGAGGTGCCGTTCTACACCGGCAGGCGCAAGGCGGTCACCGAGCTGGTCGCCGGTCTGGCCTGAGCCCCCGGCCCGGCGGCGCCCGGGGCGCGATGCCCCGGCGCCCCGGCCGCGCGGCGCCCGGCGGTCAGCGGAACGGCCGGAGCGCGGCGCGGCCCCCGCCGAGCGCCGCGCGCAGCTCCGGTTCGGCGAGCACGGCGGGGCCGTGTACGGCCAGCGCGGTCAGCGCCGCCCGGCCGTCCGCGGCGTCCCCGCCGGCCGTAGGGGGCAGCTGCCGCAGGCCCGCCGGGGAGGCCCAGCCGGTGGCCGCCCGCAGCTCGCGGTGCGAGAGGAGCAGCGTCCCCAGGACGAGCGTCCACGGCAGCGCGAACCACAGCGCCCGCGTCACGGCGTCCGGGCCGCCCCCCGCCCACTCCGCCGCCACACCGGCCAGCGGCACGAGCACCGCCGCGCCGCGCAACTGCCGCAGCGCGGCGTTCAGCCGCCTGCGGACCGGGTCTGGCACCGCCAGCCCCGCCGCCGTGAGCCGGTCCGCGAGCGCCCGTACGGCGTCGGTGCCGGCGACGGCCGTCCGCAGCGGAGCCACCAGGGACTGGCCGCCGGGGCCCAGGGCCGTGATCACCGTGCGTTCGAGGTCGTCGCGGCCCCGCGGATCGACGACGGTGGCCCAGCCGGTGTGCGCCAGCAGCAGCCGCCCGTCCCGGTCCATCGCCACCAGGGTGAGATCGGTGACGCGGTGCGGGCCGCCGGAGAGGTACGCCGTCTCGTAGAGGGTGAGCTGCCGGGCGGCAGCCGCCCGCTCCGGCGCGGCGGCGGGCGGCACCGCCCGGCACAGCCGCACGCAGGCGGCGGCGGCGACCGCCCAGGCGGCGAGGAGGAAGAGCACCCACATGGTGCGGTTCTATCCGGAGCGGCACCGCGGGCGCCAGCGCGTATTTCACCTCCCGGACAGCACAGCGGATTTCCGCGACTCCGCCGCCCGTGCCCGTCAGCCGCGCAGCGCGGGATGGTCGGCGACCACCGTGCAGGACCCCGGGGCGATCTCGGTGAAGCCCGCGTCCCGGACGACCGGCAGCCCCGAGCCGGTGAGCCGTGCCCACCGCGCCGCCGACGGTGCGGTGCGCACCGCCAGCGCGAACCCCGCCTCCCGCCACCGCCCGCGCGCCCGCGCATCCAGCTCCCACCACGCGCACTGCGCGGCGTGCCCGGCCTGTGCCATGGCCTTGCCCGCCGACATCTCCAGCTCCGGGTTGAGCCACAGCACGGGCTCCGCGCCGCCGGGCGGCGGCGCCGCTCCGGCCGGATCGGTCAGCTCGGTACCGGAGACCTGGAGGCGCGCGAGGTGGGGCGGCCAGCCGTCCAGCGGCACCGGCGGGAAGGCCCGCACCTCGGCAGAGCGGCCGGTCACCGTCAGCCCCGGCAGTGCCTCCGCACGGCGCCACTCCGCGCCCCGCGCGCGGCGTACGACCTTGCGGATGCCGCGCTCCTCCCAGAGCCGCACCCGCTCGTGCCATTCCCCCTCGGCGGCGTCCCCGGTCCCGGCGGCGCGCGGATCGGCGAGCAGCGTGAGCACCGCTCGGGCGGCGGTCTCCAGCGCGTCCGTACGCGACGGCGGCGCGGCCCGCTCGATGCGCACGACCAGCGGCAGCACGTAGCGGGTCGGCGCGTCCTGGAGGTCCTGGCCGGTGTCGTTCACGCGGCAAGTCTGCCGGACGCTCCCGGGCGCTGCGCTCGTCCCCCGGCTCGCCGGGCCCAGGGCAGCAGCGGGGGAACCCCTGCCTGACGGCGCACTAGGATTCCTGGCCATGAGACTCCGCGAGGTGGGGCGGCGCTACGGTCCGCGAGGTCCGTGGGTGCTGCGCGGTGTGCGGTGCGAGTTGCCCGGTGCCGCGCTGGTGCGGGTGGCGGGCGGGAACGGCAGCGGCAAGTCCACGCTGCTGCGCCTGCTGGCGGGCATCGACGCGCCCTCGGCGGGCCGGATCACCGGGCGTCCACGCCGTACCGCGTACGTGCCCGAGCGGTTCCCCGCCGCGCTGCCGTTCAGCGCACAGGGCTACCTGTCCCATCTGGCGCGGGTGCGCGGACTGCGCCGGGACGCCGCGAGCCGGGCGGCCGGGGAATGGCTGGAGCGGCTCGGCGCCGGGGGATACGCCCGTACGCCGATGGCGGAACTGTCCAAGGGCACCAGCCAGAAGGTCGCCGTCGCCCAGGCGCTGCTGGCCGAGCCGGAGTTGCTCGTCCTGGACGAGGCGTGGACCGGCCTCGACACGGCCGCCCGCGCGGAGCTGGACCGCGCGGTGGCCGAGCGGGTCGCGGCGGGCGGCACCGTCGTCTTCGTCGACCACGACCCCCGGCGGCTGGCGGGCGCTCCGCAGCGGCTGCTGCGGGTCGCGGACGGCCGGGTGGACGCCGCGCCGGACGACGGCGCCCCGCAGGGCGCGCCGGAGGTCCCGTCGGTAGGGGTGACGGTGACCGGGCCGCCCGGTGCGCTGCTGCCCGCCGGGCTGCCCGGCGGGCCGAGCCAGTCGCCGGGGCCGGACGGCACGCTACGGCTGACCGTGGCGGCGCCGTACTCCGACGCGCTGCTGCGCGCACTGCTGGCGGCCCGGCCGCCCTGGCACATCGACGCGGTGCGGACGAGACCCCCGGCGGTGGCTGAGGAGCGGCCCACCCCGCAGCCGTCCACCCCGCAGCCGCCCGTCGCGGAAGGCGGTCCCCGGCTGTGATCGCACTGGTGCGCTACCAACTCGCGCTGCTGCTGCGCTCGCAGCGCTGGCTCCCCCCGCTGCTGCTCTACGCGGCGATCGCCGCCGTCGGGCTCCAGCAGGGCCAGCCGCTGCTCGACTCGCTGGGCTTCGCCGCCGCCGCGCTTTTGCCGGTGTCCGCGTGGCTGGTGCGCGTCTGTGTGACCGGCGAACCGGAGGCCGCCCGGGCCTGCGTCGCCGCAGCCGCCGGGCCCGCTCGCACCCATCTGGCGAGCCTGCTTGCCGGGCTGCTGGCGGCCACGGTGCTGGGCGCCGCCGGGGTGCTGGTGGTGACCGTGCTGAGTGATCCGCACACCAACGACGGCCGCACCGCCGTGCCCCTGGTGCCCGCGGCGGGCGCGGGCCTGCTGGCGGCGCTGACCTGTGTGCTCTTCGGCACGGCGGTCGGGGCCCTGTGCAACCGTCCCTTCCTGCGCAGCCCCGGCTGGGCGGTGCCCTCGTCGCTGCTCGCCGTGCTGCTGGTGCTGGTCGCGGGCGCGTCCCCGGCGAACGCGGCGGTGCGCGGCCTGGTGAGCGCCTCCCGCGACGGCGCGGTGCCCGTGCCGTGGCTGCCGCTGGCCGCCGCGCTGCCGGTGGCCGCGGCGGCGGCCTGGGCGGCCTGCCGGCTGGTCCCGCGCCGCCGGTGAGCGGCGCGGGCCGGGGCGGCCGGGCCAGGGGGCGCCGGCACACGTCCCCTCGGCCCAGAGGGCCTGGGGAGACCCCATCCCTCGGCCCAGAGGGCCTGGGGAGACCCCATCCCTTGGCCCTGGGGGCCTGGGGAGACTCCATCCCTTGGCCTGGTGGGCTGGGGAGGTGCCGTCTCTTGGTCCTGGTGGGGCGGGGGAGTTGCCATGCCTCGGCCCTGGCGGGTCTGGGGGAGGTGCTGGTCCTTGGTCATTACGGGCCGGGGAGGGGCCGTCCCCCGGTCCTCCAGGACCGGGGGACGGCCCCTCCCCGGCCCGTCGTGTTGGCGGGGCCATCCCCGTACGCCCGGTACGGGGATGACCCCGCCTGGCGGGTGTGCTCGGCTGCCGGAGGCCGAGACGCGCCCCGCACCCCGAGCGGACCGCGCCGTCGCGGGCACGATCTAGAATCGTCGGCATGGAGCAGCAGCCCGGCACCGGGCCCCTCGTCGAGCGCGCCGCGTGTACGGAGTGCGGCGAGCCGAGCGAGTATCCCGTCACGGCGCCCGGTGTGACGCGCTGTCCGGTGTGCGAGTGGCAGGAGGCGCAGCGGAGCGCCTGCTCCGGCTGACGGCTGCGGCGGGCCCGCCGCAGGTCAGTGCCGCCAGGGCCCGGTGACCGCGAACGTCGTACCGGGCGCGTAGCAGTTGACGAACATCGTCCGGCTGTCCGGGGAGAACGTGACGCCCGCGAACTCGCCCCAGGCGGGCTCCTCCGGCGTGCCGATGTCCTGCCTGCCGCGCGCCATCGGGTAGATCGTGCCCTTGCGGGTGAGGCCGTAGACGTGCTGCGCGCCCTCCCCGTCCTCGCAGACCATCAGTCCGCCGCTGGGTGCCAGGGCGATGTTGTCCGGTTCTTCGCCCGGCATGTCCAGATCGCTGTCCGGGCCGAAGATCACGACCAGGGTCAGGTCGTTGCGCTCCGGGTCGTAGCGCCAGACCTGCCCGTAGTGGTCGCCGCCCGCCCCCATCGCGCTCTTGGCGAAGCTGGAGACGAAGTAGACGCAGCGCCCGCCCCAGTAGCAGCCCTCCAGCTTCTGCGCGTGCATGATGCCGCCGCGCCCGAAGTCCTGGTCCCGGATGGGGGTTTCGGCCGCCAGCGGGTCCGGCACCGGCACCCATTCGATGTCCTCGAACGTGCTGCCCGGCTCCTTCACCACCGACAGGTCCGGCACGCCCGGCACCCGCATGGCCTCCAGCACGCCCCCGGCCCGCAGGGACCCGAAGCCGCCCCGGGGGCGCCGGGGCAGGAAGCGGTAGAAGAGCCCGAAGGGCGCCTCGAAGGCGTCCTCGGTCTCGTAGATCACCCCGTTCGACGGGTCCACCGCGATCGCCTCGTGCGCGAACCGGCCCATCGCCTTCAGCGGTTCGGGCACCGTGCGCTGGTCCGGCCGGACACCGACCTCGAAGATGAAGCCGTGATCCTTGGTGTAGCCCTGCTCACCCGCCTTGAACTCGGTCTCCTCGCAGGTCAGCCACGTGCCCCAAGGGGTGTGGCCGCCCGCGCAGTTGGTGGAGGTGCCGGCGATGGCCACGCCCTCCGCCCGTACGTTGTTGTGCCGGTCCAGTTCCAGGACGGTGCAGCCGCCCTCGGCCTCGGGGTCGTAGGTCAGCCCCCGCACGGCGGGGACGGCGATCTTGGTGCGGCCCTTGCGGTTCTCGTGGTTGCGCACCAGCCACACGCTGCCGTGGGAGCCCGTACGTCCGGGCCCGTAGCCGTGGCCGCGCCCGTCGCCGAAGGCGGCCATGCCGTCGTGGCTGCTGGGCACCCGGCCCTCGCCCGAACGCAGCGGATCGCCCTCCCGCGAGAGCACCTCGTAGCGGAATCCCTCGGGCAGGTCGAGCAGGCCCTCCGGGTCCGGGACGAGCGGGCCGTAGCCGCGCCCCCCGCCGGTGCCCTGGGCCTGCGCCGTACCGGCGAAGACCTCCGGGATGCTCCCGGCGAAGGCGATGCCCGCTCCCAGGGCACCGGAGCGGGCAAGCATCTGACGTCGTGTCGCGGACATCGTTCCTCCTCCTGCTGGCGGACAGGAATCACTGGGAACGTGGTCTATCACGGGGACACCCGCAGGAGCACTAGGCACAACGGGCCGTTGTCGCGCGCCGGATGGCCTACGGCAGGCGCGCGAGCCGCTCGCCGTCCCGTGCCAGAGCGGTCAGCCGCGAGATCGCCCGGAAGTACTTCTTGCGGTAGCCGCCGCGCAGCATCTCCTCGCTGAAGAGCCGGTCGAACGGCACTCCCGAGGCGAGCACCGGCACCTCGCGGTCGTAGAGCCGGTCGGCCAGCACGACCAGCCGCAGCGCCGTGGCCTCGTCGGACACCGTCCGCACCCCGGTCAGGCACACCGCCGCCAGCCCCTCGCACATCGCGCCGTAGCGGCTGGGGTGGACGCGGGCCAGGTGGTCGAGCAGCGCGGGGAAGTCGTCCAGCGCGGCGTGCGGGGTGCGGCGGGCGGCCCGTACGGTCTCCTCGTCGGTGCTGGGCTCGGGTGCCTCGGGCAGGCCGCGGTGCCGGTAGTCCTCGCCGTCGATGCGCAGCGGGCGGAAGTGCGCGGACAGGCCCTGTATCTCGCGCAGGAAGCTGTCGGTGGCGAAGCGGCCCTCGCCGAGCTTGCCGGGCAGCGTGTTCGAGGTGGCCGCCATCGCCACGCCCTCCTCGACGAGCCTGCTCAGCAGCGAGGAGACCAGCACGGTGTCACCCGGGTCGTCCAGCTCGAACTCGTCGATGCAGAGCAGCGCGTGGCCGCTGAGGGTCTGCACGGTCTGCTGGAAGCCGAGGGCCCCGACCAGGTTCGTCAGCTCGACGAAGGTGCCGAACGCCTTGCGCTCCGGCGGTGCGGGGGCCGCGTGCCAGACGGAGGCGAGCAGGTGGGTCTTGCCGACGCCGTAGCCGCCGTCGAGGTAGACGCCCTGCGGCGCTCCCGGGCCGCGCCGCCCCTGGGCGCGCCCCCTGCGGAACCACGGCTTGCGGTCGCGTTCCGCCGGTGCGGCGCCGTACAGGCCCGCCGCGAAGCCGCTGAGGGCCGCCACCGCCGCCTGCTGGCTGGGCTGACCCGGGTCCGGTATGTAGGTGTCGAACCGCACCGCGTCGAAGCGCGGCGGCGGCACCATCTCGGCGACCAGCCGCCCCGCGGGCACCCTCGGCTCGCGGGCGCACAGCGAGAGCGGCGAGGAGGGTATGGACTCGGCTGTGTGGGTGGCGGTGGTGGACACGCTTCTCATGCTACGGCGCCGTAATGCGCGGGTGCCCGTCCGGTGTGCCATGCCACACTGCCGCGTATGCGACGTCTGTTCCCCTCCGACCAGCCCGCCGTGCCCGAGGGACCTGCCGAGACCCCGGGGGCCGCCGGTCCGCCCGCCGGGTCCGGCGCCGAGTGGGGCCTGGAGAGGCTGGCGGCGGCGTACGCCTACCCGGAGGGCCCCGGGCACTGGCTGCGCGCGAACATGGTCTGCTCGCTGGACGGCGCCGCCCACCACGGGGGCCGCTCGCAGCCGCTCTCCTCGGAGGCGGACATGCGCGTCTTCGGCGTGCTGCGCGGCCTCGCGGACGTGGTGGTCGTGGGTGCGGAGACGGTGCGCCACGAGGGGTACCGGCCCGCCCGCGCGCGGGCGGCGTTCGCCGAGCGGCGTGCGGCGGCCGGCCAGGGGCCGGCTCCGGCGATCGCCGTGGTCAGCGCCGGGCTGGAGCTGGACTTCTCGCTGCCGCTGTTCACCGCGCCGCTGGTGCCGACGCTCCTGCTCACCGGTGCCGGGGCCGCCGCCGACCGGGTACGCGCGGCCCGCGCGGCCGGTGCCGAGGTGGTGTTCGCGGGCGAGAGCGCCAGGGTGGACCCCGCCCGCATCCCGGCGCTGCTGGCGGAGCGCGGCCTGACGCGGCAGCTCACCGAGGGCGGCCCCCGGCTGCTCGGGCAGCTGACGGCGGCCGGTGCGCTGGACGAGCTGTGCCTGGCGCTGGCGCCCCGCGTCGCGCTGGGGACCGCGCCCCGGGTGATGGACGGGCCGGAGGCGGCGGTGCCCGCCGAGTTCGTCCTCGCCTCGGTGCTGGAGGAGGCAGGGTTCCTCTTCACCCGCTACCGCAAGTCGAACAACAATTCGACAGTAGCCCCGTGATGCTCCGGCGAATCAGCGGAATAACAGATTCCGCTTACTCTTGATCGGGCAGACTGAGGAGAGCGCAGGCCCCGTGCGTGCGCGGGGCAGAATGGTTTCTGTTGGGGTCTCCGGGCCTCGCGTAGAAGAAGGGCACCCGTCGTGTTCACGACCGTGTTGATGATCGAGAAGCCGCTGGTGTCCGCCGACGTGGAGCTTGTCACCACCCTGCACGGGGACGAGCCGGTCTCCTTCGTCGTGCTGATGCAGCCGCGCGGCGACCAGGACCGGCTGCTGCGCGCACTCGACGACGTGGCGCTGGGCGAGCTGGAGGAGGCCGTCCACGAGGGTGAGGAGCCGGAGGGCGGGGAGGCCCTCCAGCCCGCCCGGCTGGCGCTGGAGCACTCGCTGAAGTCGCTGCGGGAGGCGGGGGTGGAAGCCGTCGGACAGATCATCGAGAAGCACCCGCTCGACCTGCTGACCTCGGTCGTCTCCCAGACCCGCGCCGACGAGGTCGTCGTTCTGACCGCTCCGCACCTGGTCGAGGAGTTCTTCCACCGCGACTGGGCCTCGCGCGCCCGCCACCGGGTGGGCGTCCCGGTGCTGAAGCTCTTCGCCCACGCGGAGTAGCCCGCCGGGCAGCCCGCCGGGCAGCCCGCCGGGCGCTCCGTGCCCCGCCGCCCGGGCGGTGAACGCACGCCCCCGGAGGCTGGTGCCGGTCACCCCGGCACGGTGCCGTGCCCGGAGCGCTTAGGCTGGACGCGGCGTGAGCCCGCCCGCCGCGCCCGCGCATCCGTACGACCCTGGGAGCCCTCCGCGATGACAGCCGTGCCGCCTGCCATGGAACGTCCGCACTTCATCGGCATCGGCGGCGCCGGGATGTCGGGGATCGCGAAGATCCTGGCGCAGCGCGGTGCCCGGGTGGCGGGCAGCGACGCCCGCGAGTCCGAGAGCGTGCTGGCGCTGCGCGAGCTGGGCGCGACCGTCCACCTCGGGCACGACGCCCGGCATCTGGCCGAGGACGCCGACTGCGTCGTCGTCTCCAGCGCCATCCGCCCCGGCAACCCGGAGCTGGCCGAGGCCACCGCGCGCGGCATCCCCGTGGTGCACCGCTCCGACGCGCTGGCCGCGCTGATGACCGGGCACCGGGCGCTGGCGGTGGCGGGCACCCACGGCAAGACGACCACCACCTCGATGCTGGCCGTCAGCCTCCGTACGCTCGGCCTGGCCCCCTCGTACGCGATCGGCGGCGACCTGGACGTCCCCGGTTCGAACGCCGACCACGGCAGCGGCGAGATCTTCGTCGCCGAGGCGGACGAGAGCGACCGCAGCTTCCACAAGTACGCGCCGGAAGTCGCGATCATCTTGAACGTGGAGCTGGACCACCACGCCAACTACGCCTCGCTGGAGGAGATCTACGACTCCTTCGAGACCTTCGTCGGCCGCGTCCGCGAGGGCGGCACGCTGGTCGTCGCCGCCGACCACCCCGGCGCCCGCGAGCTGACCCGGCGCATCCGCGCGCGCGGCGACGCCCCCCGCGTCCGCACCTACGGCGAGGCGGCCGACGCCGACGTCCGGGTGCTCCGCGTCACCCCCCACGGCCTGACCAGCGAGGTCGTGGTCGCGCTGGACGGCCGCGAGCTGACCTTCGCGGTGTCCGTGCCCGGCACGCACTACGCGGTCAACGCGGTCGCCGCGCTGACCGCGGGCACCGCCCTGGGCATCCCCGCCGAGGGCCTCGCCGAGGCGCTGGGCAGCTACACCGGGGTGAACCGGCGGCTACAGCCCAAGGGCGAGGAGGGCGGCGTCCGCGTCATCGACTCCTACGCGCACCACCCCACCGAGATGACCGCCGACCTCGAGGCCATCCGCGGCGGCGCGGCGGACGGCCGGGTGCTGGTGCTCTTCCAGCCGCACCTCTACAGCCGCACGCAGGAGCTGGGCGCCGAGATGGGCGCCGCGCTGGCGCTGGCCGACGCGTCCGTCGTGCTCGACATCTACCCGGCCCGTGAGGACCCGATCCCCGGGGTGACCAGCGCCCTGATCACCGAGGCCGCGCGCACGGCGGGGGCGGATGTGCGCCTCGCGCCGTCGAAGGAGGCGGCGCCCGGGCTGGTCGCGGGAATGGCGAAGCCCGGGGACCTCGTTCTCACCATGGGGGCGGGCGACGTCACCGAACTGGGTCCGCGCATCCTGGAGCACCTCGCGGACTGAGCGGGACGGAGCCGACGGCCGGGCCCGTCCCCCGGACCGACCGGATGCCCGGACCGAACGGCCCCACCGGACCAAGGAGCATGGCCATGGCGTACGAGATGGACAAGCCGGACGAGCAGTGGCGCGCCGAGCTGACCCCCGAGGAGTACCGCGTGCTGCGGGAGGCGGGGACCGAGGCGGCCTTCCGGGGCGAGTACACGGACACCACGACCACCGGTGTCTACCACTGCCGCGCCTGCCAGGCGGAGCTGTTCCGCTCCGACACCAAGTTCGAGTCCCACTGCGGCTGGCCCAGCTTCTACGATCCGGCCGACACCTCGGCCGTCGAGCTGCTGGAGGACACCTCGATGGGCGCCGTCCGCACCGAGGTGCGGTGCGCGGCCTGCGGCTCGCACCTGGGCCACGTCTTCGCGGGCGAGGGCTACCCGACCCCGACGGACCAGCGGTACTGCATCAACTCCATCGCTCTGCGGCTCGCCCCCGCCGAGAGCTGAGCGGGCGGCGAAGCCCCCGGGGCCCGGTCCACCCCCGAGCGGACCGGGCCCAGGTAGCGCGCTTCGCTCAGTCCGCCTTGCGCCGGCGCGCCTCGAACGCCGCCAGGTCCTTCTCCAGGTTCCACTGGAGCATCGCCTTCGGGCTCTCCTCCAGCATGGCCTGGCAGCGGGAGGTGACATCGCCCGTCCGGGGGTCGCTGCCCAGGCAGTCGGGTCCGGGCC
The DNA here is from genome assembly GCF_000424825.1 of Streptomyces sp. CNH287. Lineage (NCBI taxonomy): Bacteria > Bacillati > Actinomycetota > Actinomycetes > Kitasatosporales > Streptomycetaceae > Streptomyces > Streptomyces sp. CNH287. The sequence continues at coordinate 247,107 of NZ_AUKQ01000011.1, forward strand.
GGTGGTCGCCGGGGCCGCGCCACAGGCTCTCGCCCTGGATGAAGGCGTGGTCCAAGGAGGCGCGGGCGCTGGCCCGCAGCTCCTGGTACGTGGCCTGGTGCCGGGTGGTGGCGCGCCGGTACTCGTCGGTGATGGTGATCCGGGAGACGCCCTGGTCGTCGGTGGACAGGGCCACCGGCACGCCCGCGTCCAGGTAGCGGCGCAGCGGGTGGGCGGCGCCGCACACCTGGAGGATCTGGCAGTTGCTGGTCAGCGGCACCTCCACGGCGACCTTCCGCTTCGCCATGGTGCGCAGCAGCTCCTCGGGGCGGTCCTCGCGCAGGATGTCCACCCCGTGGCCGACGCGCTCCGCGCCCGCCGTCTCCACCGCGTCGCGCACGTGGAAGCGCAGGTCCTTCGCCGGGGCCACCTTGGGCGTCAGCTCGCCCGCGTGCAGCGAGACGCGGGCGGTCGGGTAGACGGACTTGAGGTAGCGGATCATCCGCATGTGCAGCCGGTAGTCGCGCAGGGCGGTCGGGTGATCCTCCGCCTGGACCAGGTTGACGCCGACGTAGTACGGGTTGTTCTCGGCCATCAGGAATCCGGCGAGCAGCTGTGCGAACACGTACTTGGGGTCGTAGGTGCGGCCCACCTGGAAGTCGAAGCGGACCTCGACCCCGCAGGCGGCCTCCGGGGCGTCACCGGCGCAGCCCAGTTCGGTGTAGTACTCGTCGAGGTAGGTCTCGGTGTCCTCGCCCGACCGTGCGAGGTAGGTGTCCATGCCGTTCCCGGCGAGCAGGGTCCGCCGCAGCTGCGCGAAGTCGGGGTTCCACTCCACGTCCCGGGCGAGCGCGGCCAGCTCCTTGCCGCGCGGGGTGAACAGCGGCTCCACGTACGACTGGTTCTGGGCGGCGGCGGTCCGCGAGACCGCCGCCAGCAGCCGCCCCCGGTGCGCGTGCGTGACGGCGGAGAACTTGCCGAACGTACGGAAGAAGTGGTCGTGCCCGGACTCCTCGGGTGTCTCCTCGAAGTCCTCCATGGACCAGGCCCGGACGACCTGACGCCGGAAGTCCTGGTCGCTGACGGCCTCCTGGGCGGGGCGGGCGCCGTTCACGCACGGCGGCGGCACCGCCGTCATCGTCTTGTCGACGCACAGCCCGTCCCGTGCCGCGAAGTCGATCAGCGACTCGGTCGGCACCGCGCCGGACAGGTGCGTGTGCAGGTCCCCGCCCTTCGGCATGTCCCGCAGGAAGTCCCCCAGCAGGGCCGGGTCGTCGCGCAGTTGGGCCAACTGCCGCGCGGCCTGGGCCCCGGCGCCGCCGTCGGGCCAGGCGGGGGCCGGTTCGGCGGCGTACGGGGCGCCGGCGCGGTCGGCCGCGGTGCGCGACGCGTCGTAGGCCGCCCCGCCCTGCGGCGCGTCCCGCGGTGCGGCGGCGGCCGGGTTGGCGGGGAGCAGGGTGAACCCCAGTGACGCCGCGGTCACCAGGGCGGCTGCCAGGCGTCGCCGCCGGGCGGGGGAGTGTCCGCTTGCAGAAGTGATCATGGGTCAGGGATAGCGGAACCGCGTCCCCTGCCCCGGACCTTCGCCCGATCGGCGGCGCGCCGCGGGGGCCGCGGCGCGCGCGTACCCGTGGCCGTACCGGACGGTGCCCGCGCCGCGCCCGTGGTTCTCCGGGCTGCCAGGCGTGTCGGCCATGCCGGGGAGATGGGCCGGAGTCGGGACCGCCCCGTCGTGCCGCTGCCGCATGGCTTGTTTGACACCTCAACATGTGGTGCAGGTGAGGCGGACGAAAGAGAGAGGCGGCACAGGCCCTTGTCACGGAGCACCTGGATCATCTGGACCTTGACGACATTCGGCACGCTGGGCGCGGTGGGAGTGGTGTCCACCCTGCTGACCCTGCGCCGACCCGGCGACGGAACCGCGCGGCACGGGAATCGCTGGGCCGAACCGGTGACAACTGGTCAGGAGACCCGGCCACGGCGCCGTCCGAACGCAGTTCCGCGCGATACTCGAGTTCCTCCCGGACCTGCCGGTGAGCGCGAAAGACCTCGGTTCGAGGGCGTGCACGCCAGCCCGACGACCCCCGGCTCCGTCCACCCGGAGCAGACCCTTACCGGCCGCCCCGCCGTGGCGCGAGTCGAAGCCGCGGCAGCGGACGGGGACACCGCGCGCGCCGCGGCACGGCTCTCCGACGCGTACTGCCGACTTTTCACCATGCTGGGTCCGCCCGACGAGCGGACCCGGCGGAACAAGTAGCCCGCACCTACCACCCGCAGGGCGGCGAACGGAACGGGGGTTCACATGACCTCTGACAACGAACCGGCCCGCCCGGCGGCCACGGGCCTGGAGATCGCGGCCCAGTGGGCGGCGCTCCCGGCCGACCACCTCAAGGTCGCGCTCCGCGCGCTGGAACCGCAGCTGGCCCGCGAGCACGCCTACCGGCTGGCCCGCCTCCGGCAGGAGGAGTCCGAGGCCCTCCGGGCCCACCGGCTCCGCCTCGCGGGCCTGGTCTCCGGGTTCCTCATCACCGTCGCCATGCTCGCCGGCGCGGTCGTCGTCGGCCTGCGGGGCGAGCCCTGGCTCGCCGCCATGCTCTCCGGACCCAGCGTCCTCGCCCTGGCGACCCTCTTCGTGCTGCGCCGCAGCGATCCGACCCAGACCGTCGCGGTGGCGCGTGCGCACCGCGACGCCCTGGCCGCCTCGGCACCGCCCCCGCCCGCGCCCTCGCCCGCCGGCCCCGGGCTGCTCTGAGGGGGCCGCCGCGCTATATCGGTGGCCAGGGCAGGCGCGGGCGGTACAGCATGGCCGACATGTCTGAGCTTCTGCTGCCTTTCCTCGGCGCGTGCCTGCTGGTGGCGATGGCACCCGGTCCGAGCACGGTGCTGATCATCCGGAACTCGCTGCGCAGCCGCCGGTCGGGGCAGCTGACGGTCCTGGGCAACGAGACGGGGGTCTTCGTCTGGGGCGTGGTCGCCGCCTGCGGTCTGACCGCGCTGCTCGCCGCGTCGGAGGTGGCCTACGACGTGATGCGGTACGCCGGGGCGGTGGTGCTGATCGTCTTCGGCATCCAGGCGATACGCTCCGCGCGGCGCGGCGAAGCCGTCGAACTGGACGCGGCGGAGGGCGGCGAGCGGGCGGGGTCGGGCTGGCGCTCGTACCGGGCCGGGCTGCTCGTGAACCTCGCGAACCCCAAGGCCGCGATCTTCGCGATGTCCTTCCTCCCCCAGTTCGTGCCCTCCGGCGCCCCGCAGCTGCCGACGATGGTGGCGCTGGCCGCGCTCTGGGCGGTGTTCGAGGTCGGCTACTACTCCGCCTACGTGTGGGGTGTGGGCCGCCTCAAGCGGGTGCTCTCCCGCAGCGGCGTCCGCAAGCGGCTGGAGCAGGTCTCCGGGGGCGTACTGCTCGCCCTGGGCCTGCGCCTGGCGCTGGAAGGCTGAGGGCTTTCCCTGGATCACGCCTGCCCGGGACGGATCACGCCTGCCCGGAACGCCAGCTCCGGTCCTCGCCGATTCCGTCGCCGGTGACCCGCAGCGTGGAGTGCGAACCGCGCGGGTCCAGGGAGCAGGCGGCGCGTACGGTCCGCACGTCCTCGGCCGTGCCCACGGTGATCTCGGTCCGCGTGAAGAGGCGGGTGGCCGCGGGGCGGTGAGCGTGCGTGGAGATCTCGTAGGTGTGGACCAGCTCGACGGGCTCGTCGTCCATCGTGCGGCCCCTCGACCGCAGACCGCCGCGGACGACGACTTCGGTGCTGTCCGCGCTCTCCTCGATGGTCACGGGCGTGCCCACGTCGGCCATCCGGGGTTCTTCCGCGGCGCGGGTGGGCGCGGGCAGTGCGAAGGGGGCCGCCGTCTCGCGGGCGGCGGGCACTGTCGGCAGGTGCAGGACGCTGCGGCTCCCGGAGCCGACGAGTACGTCGAAGCCGGCGGCGGAGAGCTGGGGCCAGTACTCGGGGAAGTCCGCTGCGCTGAGCGTCAGTTGAAGGCGATGGCCGGGCTTGAGCTGATAGCGGGTGGGGTCGAGGTCCAGCTCGAGGTGGTGGCTCGTACCGGCTGCGCCCTCCGCTGCGGGCACTCCGGTGTAGGGGGGCGGGTTGGACAGGCGCTGGAAGCCGCGTGTGATCAGCGTCGTGCGGCCGTCCGGCGAGAGGTCGTTGAGCTTCGCGACGACGTCCACCTCCAGGTGGGCGACGGCCAGGGAGAGGCTGACGCGCGGCGCTCCGGCGAGGTCCAGGGGGGAGTCGAACGCGTCGGAGGTGAACGCGGCGGACCGGGCCACATCCCGGCTCTGATCACGCGGGCCCGCTGTCATACCCAGGCCCGCGGCGACTCCGGCCGTGGCGTCGAAGGCCACCGGGACCCGCCCCGGCGCCCCTGGTGCTGCGGTGCGCAGCCCCTCCTCGGAAAGGTGGAGGGAGCGTTCGAGGGTGGGCGCGGCCGGGAAGCGGTCGGCGAACTCCCAATGCTCGGCGCCCATGACGTACGTGGACACCCTCGGCGCCGGCGGCCCCTGGGGGGCTGCGCCGCGCACGTGTTCGTCGAACCAGTCGAGGGTCACGGCCATCGAGTCGACCGGTGCCTGCTCCTGCCCTTCCGGCATGCCGTGCAGCCAGGGTCCGCAGATGATGCGGCACGGTGCGTCGATCGCCGCGAAGTCGTCCCACGCACCGCGGATGTTGGTGTCCCGCCAGCCGGTGATGAGGAGGGTGGGCACGGCGATGGCGGCCGGGTCGGCCTCTCGCCCCTGCCAGTAGCGGTCGCGGTGCGGGTGCCCCGCCCATGCGTCGTGCCAGGGCTTCGCCGCCTCGAGGCGTGCGGCATAGGCCGCGGGCGGGAGCCAGGGCGCGGTGGGGGGCACGGCGGCCATGGCCAGCATCATCGTCGACCACTCACCGATGATCATGGCCAGTCCGAGGGCGCCTCGGCGGACCACTTCGCCCGTGTACGGGTCTGTCGACCCCTCGATCGCCGCCACCGCGCACAGCGACGGCGCTCCGCTGGACGCCGCGCGCAGCGCCGTGACGCCCCCGTACGACAGGCCCCACACGGCCACCTGCCCGGTGCACCACGGCTGTTCGGCGAGGCGCTCGATGACGTCGTAGATGTCGTCCTGCTCGATCCGCTCGAACGCGTCGGCCTTGACGCCTTCCGAAGACCCGGTCCCGCGGAAGTCGACCACCGCGACGGCGTATCCGGCCGCGGTGAACCTCGCGAACCGCGCCGTGCCTCGCGGCCCGAACCACGCGTCCTTGGAGTACGGGTTGGACGTCACGACGACCGGCAGGCGACCGGAGGTCTCCTCATCCGGGAGATAGACGTCGGCGGCGAGGCGCACGCCGTCGCGCATGGTCAGCGGCACATGACGCAGGAGTCGTGACATGGGGTTCAGCCTTTCCGCTGCGGCGAGTGAGGGGAGGGCTGTGCCTGGCTGTCCCAGGTCGCCGGAGTGATCGCGTTCCGCCGCAGACGGAACTTCTCGACCTTCTGCGTCGGTGTCTTCGGCAGCGCCGGCACCAGTTCGATGTAACGGGGCACCATGAAGGCCGGTGCGGTGGCGAGGCAGAAGGCGTGCACCTCCTGGGCGGTCACCCCGGAGCCGGGCCGGGCGACGACGGCCACCTTGAGGTCCTCCTCCGTCAGCTCGCTGGGCACTCCGACGGCGGCTGCCTCCAGGACGTCGGGGTGCCCGATCAGCACTTGCTCGACCTCGTGGGCGGAGATGTTCTCCCCCCGGCGGCGGATGGAGTCGGTGAGCCGGCCTGTGAAGGTCAGGAATCCGTCGTCGTCGAGCGTGCCGAGGTCGCCGGTGTGCAGCCAGCCGTTCCTCAGGACGCGCGCGGTCGCCTCCGGCATGCCGTGGTAGCCGTTCATGACCAGCCCCGGCTCCCGGCCGCGCACGGCGATCTCGCCGGTACGTCCGCGGGGCAGCGGGTCTCCGGAGCCGTTCACGATCCGGACGTCGAACTCGGGGATCACCCGCCCGCACGCGCCGGGCGGGCGGGGGCCTTCGAGGGGGTCGTAGACGGGTACGCCGCCGTCGGTGAGGCCGTAGACCTGCCGGAGCGGGAAGCCGAAACGCGCTTCCCAGCCGTGCTGCCACTCGGGCAGGGGCACTCCCCAGGCCAGCCTGACGCGGTGGGCGCGGTCCTCGTCGGCGGGGGGCCGCTTCCACAGGATCGTCAGCGTCGCACCCATGAAGTTGAAGACGGAGGCGTCGAAGGCGAGGACGTCGTCCCAGAACCGTGAGGCGCTGAAGCGGCGGCCGAGCGCGGCGGTGCCGCCGCAGGCCAGGGCCGCCACGACGGTCAGGGTGGCGGCGTCGATGTGGAAGAGCGGGAAGGGGCTGTAGAGGACGTCGTCGCTGCGCAGGCCCAGGTGGGCGGCGTGCAACTGCCCCTGCCTGGCCAGGTACCGGTGGGACAGCGCGCACGCCTTGGAGGCGCCGGTGGTGCCCGAGGTGAAGAGCAGGGTGGCGGTGGCGAGGTCGTCGACCTCGCCGGGCGGGCAGGGGCCGGTGCCGCCCTGGTAGTCGGCCAGGTCCTCGAACCGCTCGAACCACTCGTCGCCCGTGCGGCCGTTGACGATGAGCCGGGGCGGCCCAGGAAGCTGGTCGAGCACGGGCATGACGACGGGCAGCAGCGCGGCGTCGCTGACCAGGATCGAAGCCTGCGACACCTTCAGCGCGTGCGCCAGCTGGTTCCCGAGCAGGGCGGTGTTGAGTGGGGCGTGCAGCGCACCCAGGCGTGCCAGGGCGAACCAGACGAGCACCTGCTCGAGGCTGTTGTGCATCAGCAGGGCGACGCTTCCGCCCGGGCCTATCCCGGCCCGGGCGAAGGCGGCGGCCAGGCCGGCCGACCGCTCCTGGGCCTGGCGGTAGGTGAGGTCGCCCTCCCGGGTGCGCAGGAAGACGGCTTCGGGGGTGCGGGCCGCCGCGTGAGCGAGCATCGCGGTGATGCTGGTCCCCTCCATCTACCAAGACCCTTCCGCGGGCCCGAAGAGACGGGCGGCGTTGTCATGGAAGAGTGCGCGCAGCGCCGCCTCCGGCAGACCCGACGCGCGCCACTCGGTGAGGGCGCGGGCCGGCGAGATCATCGGCCAGTCGCTGCCGTAGAGGACCTGATCCCGCAGCACGTTGGGCATCATGCCGAACAGCGTGTCCCACCCCGTCCCGGGTTTGGCGACGTACTTGGGTGCCAGCGCTCCGAACTCCAGGTAGACCGTGGGGTGGCGGCGCGCCACCGCGCAGTACTCCGTCACCCAGGGCCAGCCGGCGTGGCAGGCGATCAGCGTCAGGTCGGGAAAGTCGCAGGCCACCTGGTCCAGCAGCTCCGGCCGCTCGTGCCGCAGAGGATGCATGCGGCTGTAGGTGATGCCGGTGTGCACCGCGACGATCAGCCCCAGCTCCTCCGCCCGGGAGTACATCGGGTACAGGCGGCGGTCGTCGATGTCGAGTCCGAAGAACGCCGGCTGGAGGGTGACCCCGCGCAACCCCAGGCCGCCCACCGAGGCTGCCTGCCGGGCGATCTCGGTCGGCCGGGAATCGGCGAGGTCGACACAGCCGATGCCGGTGAACCGGTCGGGATGGTCGGCCAGTACCTGGCACAGCGCTTCGTTGAGCCGGTCCGCCGACTCCCCGCCCTCGGACTCGGCGTGCATGACGGCGCGGTCGATGCCCTCGGCGTCCATGAGGTGGAGCAGGTCGGCGAAACGGCCGGTGTTCATCTTGTCGGTCAGCTTCAGCACCTTGTCGTACTGCTCGACCTGCCGCCTGGGGGCGGCGTAGGCGTGCGTGGGACGCAGCTCCTGCGGGAGCCGTACCCGGGCGTCGATGATGCTCATCCCGCGACCTCCGTCCTCTGTGCGCGCACCGGCGCGGCGACGGGCTCGCAGGCCAGCCGCGCCGCGGGCACGTCCCCCGACTCCTCCCGGCCTACCACCGGTATCCCGACGAGGCGGCAGGCGAACTCGACGAACCGGTCCTGGACGTCGCTGACGTCCAGCCGCCCGTCGGGCCGGTACCAGTTGGCGACGCCGTTGCACATCTCCAGCAGCGCCAGCCGGGTGAGGCGCGGATCGGTGACCGCGAAGGCGCCGGTACGGCCGCCGCGCTCGATGACCCGGGCGAAGACCGACTCGTAGTCGTCACGCAGACCGATGAGCGCCTCCTGATCACCCGGGCCCAGGGCACGTACCTCCTGGTCGGTCACCTTCGCCGTGAGCGGGTTGAGCGCGGACAGCCCCACGTGTCCCCGCACCAGGCGAGCCAGCTGGACGCCGGGGTCGGCCGACGTGCTGGTCGCGTCGACCGCGGAACGCAGCAACTGCTCGAGGCAGGTCCGCATGACGTCGCGGAGGATCTCCTCCTTGCCCCCGGCGTAGTGGTACAACGTCGCCGAGTTGATGCCCGCGGCCCGCCCGAGCTCCCGAATGCCGGTCGCGGCATACCCCTTCTGCGCGAACAGGCCCACCGCCGCCCGATGAATCTCCGCCAGCCCCATACGACATTCCCAATCGATCGATTGGGGGAATTTATACCTCCCGTGTCAGGGCCGGTCAAGAGGAGAGAACGCTGACCTGGGATTTACCTGGACTGCGTGGGGAAGGAGGCCGGCCTAGCAGCGATGGCCCGATCAACCGATTGACTGGCGGGCGTGCTCAGACGGTGACACACGGCCGCCGGCGCCGGAACCGCAGCGGCCCGCGTCCTCGCGACGCATCGCGGCGATTCGTCAACACATGGACGCCGCATCACCCGACGCGTCACACTGATCACGGAACATCACCGTGGGGGTACACGCATGGTCGGGAGTACGGCGCCGCAGAGGATCGCAGGGCGCTATGAACTGGTCGCGCCGATCAGCACTGGTGGCATGGGTCAGGTCTGGAGGGGTTACGACACCGTTCTCGATCGCGACATCGCCGTCAAACTGATCAAACCGGAGATCGCAGAGTCCCCGGACCGCGCGGAGTTCCTCGCCCGGTTCCGCCGCGAGGCCCGCGTGACGGCGAAGATCGAACACCACGGCGTGCCGGCCGTCTTCGACGCCTCGTTCGACGAGGAGGCTGACCGGCTCTACCTCGTCATGCAGTTGGTCCACGGAGTGTCACTCGCCGACCTCCTCGCGGAGCGGGACGGGCCGCTGCCGGTGTCCTGGGCGGTCTCGATCGCGGCCCAGATCTGCACGGTGCTCTCCTACGCGCACACCGTGCCCGTCGTCCACCGGGACATCAAGCCCCAGAATGTCATGGTCGACCGTTCCGGCTCCGTCAAGGTCCTCGACTTCGGGATCGCCACCGTCCTGGGGACGGACGTCACCCGGCTGACCGCCACCGGTCGCGTGCTCGGCACCCGTCCGTACATGTCGCCGGAGCAGATCAAGAACGTCCCGGTCACCCCGCGCAGCGATCTCTACGCACTGGGCTGCCTGCTCCACGAACTCCTGGCAGGCCGACGCGTGTTCAACGCGGTGGAGGAAGTCCCGCTGATGTATCAGCATCTCTCCGAGCCACCCGTGCCGCTGCGGGAGCTTCGTCCCGACGTGCCCACCACGCTGGAGCAGCTCGTCCTCGACCTCCTGGAGAAGGAGGCGATGGACCGTCCCGCTGATGCCTGGACGGTGTACGACCGGCTCGCCCCGCTGCTGCCACCCCGGGAGACAGGGAGCAGCCCTGACGAGGAACCGCCCTCCACCGGGGCGTCGGACCCGACCCGCCCCTACCGTCGCCCCGGCGCGCCCCGTCCGCGTCCGGCCGTGTACGACGGACCCGCCCGGCCCGGCCTGACTCCAGCCCCCGCCGAGCCGCCCTCGCAGCGACCCGCGGCTGTCGCCGAGGAGGAGATCGACGAGGCCGTCGACCACGCGATGGCGCTCCTCGACGAGGACCGCTTCTCCCAGGCCGCCGAGGTCCTCGCCGAGGTCCTCGCGGCTGCTGCTGAGGGGCACGGAGCCGACAGCCCGAAGGTACTGGAACTGCGTCTCGCCCACGCGGTCGCGCTCTTTCTCGGCGGCGACTTCCGGCGGGCCCTCCCGGAACTGACCGCCCTCGCCGACGCCTTGAGCCGCCTGGACGGTCCCAGCGACGGCCGGGCGATCGACTGCCGGAGGCAGGCCGCCTACTGCCACGCCGAACTCGGCCAGTTCGACGAGGCGCTGCGTGTGCTGGAGGGCGTACGCCCGCACGCCGCCGTGCTGTTCGGCGAAGACACCGAGGACTTCTTCCGCCTGCGCCTGGACCACGCGCGGTTCCAGCTGGGCGCCGACCGGAACGACTCCGCTGCCCGTGCCCTTGGTCGCCTGCACGAAGAAGCGCGCGCGGCCCTCGGCCGCACCCATCCCCTGGTGGCGGAGGTCGCCGCGATCCTCACCCGCATCCGCTTCCAGCTCGGTCGGGACACCTGACGCGCACCAGTCCGCGAGGGTCCAGGCCGGACGCCCCTCGCCCGCTCCGCCGCCCGGAAGGACGTCAACACCCATGCCGCACCTGGCTTTCGACATAGGCTTCTGCACCGAACTGCACAAGCTCCAGGCAGAGGTGAAGAAGGGCGTCTTCGACGCTTGGGAGAAGTTCCGCACCCGCACACTCGAACAGCTCCTGTCCGACCCGGGGCTGCACATCGAGAAGCTGCGCAGGGCGCGCGACCCTCACATCCGTACGATCAGGATCACCGGTTTCTGGCGGGGCGTCGTACTCGCGCCGGAGTCGGGCGACACCTTCGTGCTGCTCAAGGTGCTGCCCCATGACAAGGCCATCGCCTGGGGCGTCAAGCAGCGCTCCAGTATCAACACCGTCACGCGCGCCGTCGAACTGCGCGACGCCGCCGCGCTGGAACGGCTCACGCCCGTCGACGAGGAGCAGGCGGAGCCGCCCGAGTCCCGACTGTTCTCGCACGTGTCCGACGGCGAACTCGCCTCTCTCGGTATCGACGCCGACACGGTACGCCGCGCCCGGACGCTCACCGACCATGAGCAACTGGAGGCATTCGCCCCCTTCTTCCCGCCGGACCAGTGCGAAGTGCTCCAGTACCTCGCCGAGAAGATCCCGGTCGAAGAGGTGTGGCGGGACCTCGTCGCCCACCGGGTCCCCGCATCGGGCACCGGGGCCACCGACGAGACCGACTACGACACCGCCATCCGGCACACGGTCTCCCGCATCCTCGTGGTCACCGCCTCCGAAGAACTGCAGGACATTCTCGACAAACCCTTCTCGGCCTGGCGGATCTTCCTCCACCCCTCCCAGCGGCGGGTCGCGTACCGCCCCAGCTACGCCGGACCGGCCCAGGTCTCCGGCGGCCCCGGCACCGGCAAGACGGTGGTCGCGCTGCACCGCGTCAAGTACCTGCTGTCCCACCTCCGCGACGGCCAGCGCATCCTGCTCACCACCTACACCAACGCCCTCGTCCGCTCACTCCGCTCCGGTCTCGCCGCTCTCGTCGACGACGAACGGCTGCGCGACCGAGTCGACATCCTGACCGTCGACGCCTTCGCCAGCCGAGTCCTGACGACCGCTCCTGGACAACCGGGCCGCCGGGCGGTCGGCGGCTCCGAGGAGGAGCGGCGTTGGGCACAGGCGGCCGAGGCCGTCCAGTACCCGGGCAGCGCCCAGTTCCTCGCCCAGGAGTACAAGCACGTCGTACTCGCCCAGGACCTGCGCAGCGCGGCGGAGTACGAGAACGCCTCGCGTCCCGGCCGGGGCAGTCGCCTCGCCGCCGGCCTCAAGCCGCACATCTGGCGGGCGTTCGAAGCCTTCACCAGCAGTCTGGAGAGGGACGAACTGCGCACCTACCTCCAGACCAGCAACGAAGCTGCCCGCGCCCTCACCGAGACCGGCCCCCTCTACCGCCACGTCGTCATCGACGAGGCACAGGATCTGCACCCGGCGCAGTGGAGGCTGCTGCGTGCGGCGGTTCCCGTCCGCCCCGACGACCTGTTCATCGCCGGTGACCCGCACCAGCGGATCTACGACTCCAAGGTCTCCCTCAAGGCCCTCGGCATCAAGGTCACCGGCCGCTCCACCCGCATGCGAAAGAACTACCGCAGCACGCAGGAGATCCTCACCTGGGCCACCGCGCTGCTGCTCGGCCGCCCCGTCGACGAACTCGCCGACACCGCCACCGCTGAGAACCTGCTCGGCTACCGCTCCGCGCTGCGCGGCACCGGCCCCACCGTGCACGCCGCCGCGGACGAGGACGCCGAACTGGGCGCCCTCGCAGACCGCTGCCGCGCCTGGATCGACTCCGGAGTGAACCCCTCCGAGATCGGCGTCACCACCCGGTTCAAGAAGACCGGTGACGCCGCACTGGCCCGCCTGGCCGAAGCAGGCATCCCCGCTCGCCGCCTCCGCGCCAACACCCCCGCCGACCGTGACGCCGTCAGCATCGGCACCATGCACGCTTTCAAAGGGCTGGAGTTCCGCTGTGTCGCCGTCATCGGCGTCCGGGACGGCGCGCTCCCCTTCCCTCGCGCCGTCACCCCGCAGAGCCTGGACCGTCTCCAGCACGAAGCCGACCTGCTGGCCGAACGCTGCCTGCTCTTCGTCGCCTGCACCCGCGCTCGCGACAACCTCTACGTCTCCTGGCCGGGTGAACCCAGCGAGTTCCTCACCGAGGCGGGTGTGGGCGCGGCCCCTGCGTAGAGCGGTTCACCACAACGAGTGGACGTCTCCGCCCGTAGGGGATGAGCCGCCTCCCGCGGGGGAGTGAGAGCCCAGAGGACAGGGGGCGACGGTGACATCGCGCACGCATCAGCAAGACCGGGCCGCACTGACGGACCTGGCACATGCGCAACGGAGAGTTGCCCTCCGGGCGCAGCTCATCGAGGCCGGGGTGCCGGAGCGGACCATCAGCCACCGCTGCCGCTCCGGCCGCTGGCAGACCACGCTCCCAGGCGTCGTCGCGCTGCACTCCGGTCCGCTCGGCTGGGAGCACCGGTACCGTTCGGCGCTGCTCTACGCGGGCCGTCGTCGCGCCGCGCCCGGCACGGCCGGCCACTCCCGCCCACCCGGCCGCAGCTCCGCCCCCACCGGCCCGCGCACGCACCAGGTGCCGCACCACCCCCGGTTCACCTCACTCCTCCGGCTCCTCCAACTCCTGGCGCAGCTTCACGGCGAACTCGGCCAATGTCTGGCTCGCGGAAGTCATCCAGCGAGCGGTGCCCTGATTGGCCACCGGACGGTTCTCCCACTCGGCGAGTTCCCACATCAGTTTGATGAGGCCGGAAGGTGAGTACTCCAGTCCGTCGGCCTCCCACAGGAGGGGCCTGGCACGGTTGTTGACCCAGGTGGCCCTGGAGCGCCGGGGGTCCTCGGCCAGCCAGCTCTCCAGAGCCTCGCGCTCCGGGGCCAGTGGTGTGTAGAGCGACAGCGGGTCGCCCTCGCTGAGGGCGCTGTGGTTGATGATGGTGTGTACGGCGTTCTCGCTGCGTCGCTTGGTGCGCTTGACCTGGACGTGCCGGTACTTGGCAGGGAGCCTCGTCGGTGCCCCGCTGCCCCTGACCCGTTCGAGGACGAGGTCAGCCACGTCCTTGCACCGGATCGGGTCCGCGCACAGGGGGCGGATCTGGGACCTGGGGTACAGCTCGTCGATGGCGAGTACCAGGGCGGGCACCAGCTTCTTCAGCAGCCCGGGGAGCTCGGGAGCCACCGTCTTTCCCCACTCCAGCTCCGCGTCGTCGAGGCCGGGGGAATCGAGCAGCTGAATCGCCAGGTGGGAGATCAGCAGGTGACCGTGCTCGACCGTCGCGGCGGCTCGGCCTTCCACCGACGGGCGCATTCCGTGGAGGATCTTCCGTACCTCGCGGAGGGTCAGTACGGAATTCCACACCTGGAACGCGTTCGGCTGCGGCCGGAAGAGCGTGTCGTACGTCCCCTGCGGCCCCCGTTCCCACAGGGAGTCCAGCGAGCCGGAGGTCCGTGCCGCGTGCTTGGGGTGAGGATGGGCACACGCGAGCGCCATCGCGGCCTCGACGACCGAGCATCCGGTGTCGGGGGAGGGCTCCGGCTCGCCCCGCCGGATGGTGTAGATCCTGTCCAGCTCGGCCTTGAGGTCGGCGCGGATCTCGCTCTGGACAGGGTCCAGGGAGATGAAGTCACGCGCCTCCACCTGATTTTGCGAGTTGGTGGCCTTGGTGGTCCGCTCCGCGAAGTCCCCGGTGCCGCCGGTGGCGATGACCCGCACGCTGACCTGGGCCGTAGCGGCGTCGTCGTCCCGGGCGACGGCTTCCGCGATCGCCTTGACCGTCTGTGCTCCGTTCACCACGCTGGCGCCGTTGATCTCCAACGTCACGGGCTTGCTGTGCGGGGCCTTCTGCGATCCGTACCGCGGCTCGATCGTGTCGCAGAGCACCGTGATGCCGTTGTTGAAGTACCAGAAGCTGGAGGGCTCCTGAGAGAGCGTGCCCTGCATGTCGCCGTTGGTGCGCGTGAGACCGAGCGGGTCCCGGATGTTCCGGTGGAAGAGTGACGAGTCGTGAGTGTCCAGCCACGAGGCGACCTCCTCGGCGGACACGACGCCCTGGAACGCCTGGTAGGGCATGTTGACGCTGAACCAGGGCGACAGTTCGATGGAGAGGTTCACCGGCTTCGGTGCGATGTCCGCACGCACCTGCTCCCAGAACTCGGGGGCATGGATGACACGATGGTCGAGGAACCGGCCGAAGGCGTTGAACTCGGCCTCGCCGTTGGCCAGTACCTTGTCGACGTCGGGAGAGGGCGGCTCGGTGCCCATGAGCGCCGTCACCAGCGTGACCTTGGCCGCGTGCTCGGAGATCAGCGTCTTGGCCTGCTCCGCGAGCATGCTGCCCTTGGTGTTGAACTGGTCGTACTCCTCCACGTCGATCAAGCGGAGGCCGGCCAGCATCTTATGGGCGGCGTCGGTCTTGGCCGTCGCGTTGCCCGTCCGGCTCCACTTCGCCTGGACGAGGTAGACGTGGGGAGGCGAGTGGGTCAGCGCGATCGCGTCGATTCCCTGGTCATCGCGGCCATCGATCACGGCAGCGGCGGCGCTCTCGGAGTCGCAGCCGGTGAGGATGCGTACCGTCAGGGCGGTCAGCGCACGGGAGAGCAGGGCCTGTTGGCGGGAGTCTGGGGAGTGACTCTCGAAGTCGGCCATGTCGATGAGGCCGTGGCCGTAGGTCTCCCACAGGATGCGCTGCACCTGTCGTACCTGGTCGGGAACGTGGACTTTGCCGCCCTTGGCCATGGCTGCTCCGCTCGTGAAGATGGCAGTCCACCAGGCATGCGGGAGCGCATGCGTGTGGTACCGGGAGCGTGATGATACGTAATCACACCATCGCTGCGGGTGGTGAGGGGGAAAGCAGCGGCTCAGGTCAGCTGCTGGGGCCGGGGCCGGGGCCGGATATGGCGGGGGACGGACACAGCGGGGGCCGGGGAGGGAACTGTCGTCGTCCTGTCAGAGCTTGCCTTCGAGCAGTACGGTGCGGTGGCCGCCGAGACGGCGCGAGAATTCCCCGACGAACTCGGGGCGCAGTGTGGGCCAGTTCCAGAACGTGAAGCCGAGATGACCGAACGCGAAGTAGTCGTCGGCCCAGAGCCACGCGTGTACGGGAGCGGTCCGGCCGCAGGTCGGGCACGCGACAGGCTCATCGTGACCCTCGGGCCAGGAATGCACCGCGTCCCCGAACAGGGCCCACCTCTCCTCGAGGGGCGACCAGTACTCGTCGACGAGGGGTATCTCCGCCGCGCAGTGCGGGCAGGTGACGGCCGAGGGTTCGCCCTGCCCGGCATCGAAGACCGTACGCCCTACGGTGACGCCCAGACCGTTGCTCCACACATTGACCAGCCCGGGATCCTCGTCCTCGACGGCTTCGCCGTAACGCGTCCCTGGCGCGTGCCCGGTGTCAGCGCCGAGGACGCAGTCGGTACGTTCCGCTGAGACGACGCCGTCTGCGATCAGCCAGTCGAGTACGTTCGCCGCGAGCTCCCGCGCCTCCTCTGGCGTGGCCTCGGTGTCGACGATCGTCTGGAACCAGTCGCCCATGATCTCCCCTTCAGTGCTCCTGCCTGCGTACCGTACGTTCCGCCACGGACAATTGCAGCGGCCGGCCTCCCCATCGGCATCGCGTTCGTATCGAAGCCGTCGTTCGGGGCGGGGCGTGAGGCAGCGTCACGGTTGACCCTGGTCGCCGTCGATCAGCTGTGTGAGCTTGAGTTCGGCCCAGACGGTTTTGCCGATGTCGTGCGGGCGCGGGGTGACGCCCCAGTCGTCGGCGAGCGCGGTGACGAGGAGCAGGCCGCGCCCGGACTCCGCGTCCGGGCCCGGAGCGAGGTCGGCGGAGCGAGGGCGGGGGAGGTCGGCGCAGGCGTCGGCCACTTCGAGGCGGAGGAGGCTGCTGTCCGCGTCGAGGCGGAAGCCGACCTCGACCTGACGGCGCGGCGGATTCCCGGCGTGCTGCACGGCGTTGGTGACCAGCTCGGACAGGATCAGCTCGGCGGTGGCGACGTCGTGCGGCAACATGCCCCAGGCGGTGAGCTGCGCCCGCAGGTTGGCACGCGAGCGGCTCACGGTGTGGGGGGTGCGGGGGAGCCGGTGGCTGACTGTGGCTACGGCGGCTTCGTACATCTGGTTCTCCTCGCGTGAGGGCGCGGCTGGCTATCACCAGACGAACTCAGATGGCTTCGTTCGGTGATGAATCCAGGGTGCCTTGGGTCGAGTTCGAACAGCAATCGTGCATTTGGAACTAGTTCCAAGATCTTTGTCGGAGATGTAGGCTGCTGCGTATTGATACGTACGCAGGGGGTGACATGGCGGAACGACGTCCGACTGTGCGGAGGCGACGTCTCGCAGCAACGTTGGTCAAGCTGAGAGAGGCTGCGGAGAAGACTCCGGCGCAGGCTGCCGAGAGACTTGGCTGCCACCGCACGAAGATCAGCCGGATCGAAACTGCCAGGCTGGGCATCTCCCTCGGCGAGCTTCGCGACCTGCTGACCTTCTATGGCGTCGAGGACCAGGACTTCGTCGAGGAGTTGGTGTCACTCGCGCGGCGCGGGAAGGAACCGAATTGGGTCCAGCGCGCGAGCCTGGCCAGGCCCTCCTACTCCGACTTCATCAACTACGAGGAGAGCGCCGCCTACATCCGCTCTTTCCAAGCGCAGCTGATCGCGGGGTTGTTGCAGACCCCGGACTACGCCCGTGCCATCGTGCGTGCGGCGCCTGGAGTTCTTGACGAGAGCCAGGTCGATGCCCTCGTGACGGCGCGCATAGAGCGTCAGGAGGTGCTCAATCGCAGCGATCCTCCCCGACTTTGCGTCATTCAGGGCGAGTCCGCCCTCCGGGTGCCCATCGGCGGCGAGAAGGCGATGGGCGACCAACTCGACCACCTGGTGCAGATGGCCGCCCGCCCCCATATTGACGTGCAGGTACTACCGGACCGCGCGGGCGCGCATGCTGGACTGATGGGCTCCTTCGTGCTCTTCAGCTTCCCTGCTGCGGCCTTCTCCGACGTCGTGTGCGTCGAACATCGGACCGGGACGCTCTACATGGAGACGCCGGAGGAGACTGAGCAGTACACCTTGATTTTCGACTCACTGCGATCGAGTGCCTTGAGCCCGGCGGACAGCATCGACATGATCACTCAGGTGCGGCAGGAGCTGTACGCGTAAGAAGGCATGGAAGGGTAGCGAGAGATGCATGCAGCGGCACGCGGCGACGTGGCATGGCGAAAGAGCAGCTACAGCGGCACGGGAGGCGACTGCCTTGAGATATATGACGTGGGTGGCGAGATAGCCGTGCGGGACTCCGCCCGCGTCGACGGGCCCGCGCTCGCGTTCCCCGCAGACGCGTGGCGCGCGTTCGTCGCGCAGGCCAAGGCCGGGGGGTAGCGGGCCCCGCCCGCTACCGCCCGGCCCCGGCCGCGCCCCTCACGCCGCGTCAGCGACACCGTGGTCGCGGCGGATCAGGCGGTACGCCGCGCGCCGCGCCTCGCGGGTGATCGAGCTGCGCAGCTCCGCGTGGCCGTAGAACTTCTCCACGAAGCTGCTGCTCGTGGAGGCGTGGTCCACGACCTCGTTCTCGTAGCGCTTGTCGAAGACGTGGCCGAAGGCCTCCTCCGTGTTGGCCAGCGCCGCCTGCTGAACGGCCGTGTCTGCGCGGGCCGCCTCCATGTGCGCTTCCGCCAGCAGGCGGTGCTCGTCGGTGAGGCCCTCGCCGAACTTGTCGTTGAGCTGGGCGAGGATCTCGGAGAGCAGCTTCTCGTCCGCGTCCTTGCTCCCGCCTGCCGCGCCGTCGGAGAAGCCGGGGAGGACCTGTTCGCCCTCCGGGGTCAGGCTTACGTCGGCCTCGCCCGTCTTGCGCGTGTGCAGATGGGTGAGGTCGACCTCGATGTCCATGCTGCCGTCCTGGCGGCGCGGCAGCCGGTTTTGGACGTGCTTGCCGAACAGGTAGAGCCGTTCCAGCTCCGGGTCCGCGTACGGGACGATCTGCGCGAGGAAGCCGTACTTGCGCACGAAGTCGCGCAGCGCGGAGCGGAACTCCTCGGCGCGCGCCCTCTCGTCCTCGTCCTCGCTGTCGAGCAGCGGGGCGAAGCGGTCGACGGCCGGGTCGGTGTGGCGGTAGAGCGCCGCGTGCAGCTTCTCCCACTGCGCCTGGTTGCCGCCCGCGGCGCGCTGGGCCCCCGCGTACGCCTCGGCGAACGCCTGCATCTCGGAGTCGACCAGGATGCGGTGCTCCATGACCGCGCGCTGGGCGGTGTAGAGGAGGTTCGGGTCGGTGGGGGTGGTGAGCGCCTCCTCGAAGAAGGGCTTGAACTCGGCCTGGATGTTCTCCGCGTCGTTGGCGAAGTCGAGGACGAAGACGTCGTCCTGGCTCTTGCGCGGGTGCGTGCGGTTGAGGCGGGAGAGGGTCTGTACGGCCGCCACGCCCTTCAGCGGCTTCTCCACGTACATGGTGGTCAGCAGCGGCTGGTCGAAGCCCGTCTGGTACTTCTCGGCGACGACCAGGATGCGGTGCTCGGGCAGCTCCCGGTCCTTGCCCTTCGCGTCCTTGGGCACGTTCCCGAAGCGGCGGGGCAGCTCCCGCTCGGAGAACCCGTTGATCCCCGCCTCGGTGACCTCCTCGCCGTCGATCTTCAGCGGGCCGGAGAACGCGACCAGTGCGTTGAGGTCCGGGTAGCCCAGGTCGGCCACGTACGCGTTGATCGCCCGGTGCAGCCTTACCGCGCTCTCGCGGGAGCGGGTGACGACCATCGCCTTCGCCCGTCCGCCGAGGCGGCGCAGGGTGTGGCGGCGGAAGTGCTCGACGATCACCTCGGCGTGCTGGGCAAGGGTCGAGTCGTGCAGGTAGACGAAGCGGGCGAGGGCGGAGTTCGCCTTGCTCGCGTCGACCTCGGGGTCGTCGGGGCCGGAGTTGGCGAGCTTCCAGTACGTCTTGTACGTCACGTAGTTGCGCAGGGTGTCGAGGATGAAGCCCTCGTCGATGGCCTGGCGCATGGAGTAGATGTGGAACGCGCGCGGGTTGCCGGTCGCCTTGTCCGGGGTGCCGAAGAGTTCGAGGGTCTTGGGCTTGGGGGTGGCGGTGAAGGCGAAGTAGGAGAGGTTCGCGTGCCGGCCGCGCGCCTTGGCGGAGGCGGTGAGCCAGTCGTCCTTGGTGTCGTCGCTGTTGTCGAACTCGGCGGCCTTCTTGGCGCCCAGCCCGCGCAGCACCCGCTTGAGGTCGGCGGCGGACTCGCCGGACTGGGACGAGTGCGCCTCGTCCACGATCACGGCGAACTTGCGCTGGGAGAGCGCCTCGCTGTGGCCCGCGAGGTGCTCCAGGACGTACGGGAAGGTCTGGAGCGTGACGATGATGATCTTCGCCGTCTCGCCGGTCAGCGCGTCCGCGACCTGCTGCGACTTGGACGAGCCGGAGCCGTCGATCTTCCGTACGACGCCTTGGGTCTGCTCGAACTTGCCGACGGTGTCCTGGAGCTGGGTGTCCAGGACCGAGCGGTCGGTGATGACGATGACCTTGTCGAAGACATGGTCGTTGGTCGACGTGAAGAGCGACTGGAGGCGATGGGCGAGCCAGGCGATGGTGTTCGACTTGCCGGAGCCCGCGGAGTGCATGACGAGGTAGTGCTGCCCGGCCCCGTGCCGCGCGGCGTGCGCGGTCAACTCGCGCACGGCGTGCCACTGGTGGAAGCGCGGGAAGATGAGGCTGTGGGTGACGCGGCCCCGGTCGTCCTTGGCGGTGTGTACGAGCAGGAAGCGCTGGAAGAGGTCCATCCAGGCGTCCCGCTGCCAGATCTGCTCCCAGAGGTACGCGCTCCGGTAGCCAGGGGCGGTCGGGTTTCCGGCACCGCCGGAGTTGCCGGGGCCGTCGGAACCGGTGTTGAAGGGCAGGAAGTGCGTGTCCTTGCCCTTGAGCTTGGTGGTGAGGAAGACGAGGTCCGTGTCGACGGCGAAGTGCACGAGCGCCCGCCGCGCGAAGATCGGCTCCAGCGGATCGCGACTGGTGCGGTACTGCTGCTTGGCGTCCTCGACGGTCTGGTGGGTGAACGGGTTCTTCAACTCGGCGGTGGCGACGGGGATGCCGTTGAGGAAGAGGGTGAGGTCGAGCGTGTTGCCCTGGTCGGCGAGCTTGGCGGCGTACGGGAGCTGGCGGGTGACGGTGAGCTGGTTGGCGTTGTACTCGGTGAGCGCGTCCGCACCGGAGAGGGTGTGCGTGGGGCGGAAGTAGGCGAGCCGGATCTTGACGCCCCGGTCCTTGACCCCGTTCCGGATGACGTCCAGCGCGCCGCGCTCGTCGATCTCCCGGGCCAACCGCGTGGCGAACTCTCGCTGGACGGGGGAGGGGTCGTCGTCGCCGGACACGCCGTACTTGGCGAGGAGGTTGCTCCATGCGTCGCCCTGGGTGGCGCCGATGAACTCGAAGAGCCGGGCCGTATCGAGCGCGAGTTCGTTGTTGTAGTGGCTGACCTGCCCCTGAGCCCAGCCATTGCCGAGCATTGAGGCGACCACGGCGTCCTCAAAGGCGTGCTCGTGGTGGTGTATCGGACTCATGACACGTCCACTCCCCGTGCGGTGGTGACGTCGATTTGACCGGTGACAGCTGCGGTGATGAGCGCCTGGCGGCGCTCGGTGAGCAGGGCATTGTGTTGTTTGCTTACTGCGTCCAGATCGTTGATGATCCGATGTTTTCGGCGGAGGACTTCGAGTCTGCGTCGTTGCTCGGCTAGCGAGGGGATGCTGATGCGGAAATCACCGACAAGACCTGCGCTGATGACTTCTTGGGCGGCTCCGTACTGAGATGTTTGCACTTGCCCCTTTCCTGCCGCAGAGTTGAGAAATGTAACGAGATATTCCGGAAGGACCACAGGACTCTTTCGGAGAATCAAAACTGAAGCGCAGTTTGCGCCATCGTATTCCGAAGAAACTTCGGCAGCGCGACCGCAGGTGGCGCCTGCTCTCACGACGAGAACATCACCTCGGTAGACCCGTGAACGTTTCAGGCGGTAGTTGTCCTCCTGGGTCATGAATTTCATGCCATGAGGACTGATCCAGTTCTGGCGAACATTGAATCCGTGGATGAAGGGGGTGCCGTCATCGGTGAAGTAGCTCGATGGATTGATAACCACCCCCACGTTGATGGCAGGGAGTGCATGTCGGAGCTTCGAAATTTTCCAACTAGGAGAGATGGTGCCGAGCAGTGGATCGAACACCGCATCGTCGCCCGTGTATGTTGTGCACTCGGTGAGCTGTGCTGCTTGACTTGCGGCGCTAAGTTTTAGTTGGTGCGCCCGCATGCGCTGCAATTTGTCGATTCGCTCAGTCTCAACGTCCAGGAAGTCGGCGATGCGGCGCTGCTCCTCCAGGCTGGGAACTTTCATCGGAATATTGCCGATTTCACCTGGATTGATTGCTGGGTAGCTGACGCCAGTGGATCTGGAGACAACGTCTTCGATGAATCGTTGTGAGTGGCAGTAGTAGGAAAGGAACCTGCTGTCTATGTGATTTTGGGGCTCCAGTACCGCAAAGCCTGTCGAAAAGACAAGAGTTTCAGCGTTGGGTGGGACTCTTGCTACTGCCCTCAGATAAGTGCGGACGGTCGACACGATGGTACTTCCAGGCTGTGCGAGTCGGCGCGCTCGCGAGGGAGCGGTTTTGAAGGAAACATTCTCTTCTGGAACGGAGATCTTCCCCTTGCTGTCTACGGCGCCAATGTCGATGTAATGAAAGCGCCGGTCTGGGTCGGCGTCTTCCGGTAGCACTCGCGCATTGATGCGAGCAACATCTTTGATGCGATAGGAAGTCACCCCGTCACCTCGCCCAGCAGTGCCTGGATCTCGCCCTCAAGCGCCTTCAACTCAGCGTCGATCTCCGTCAGTGGCCTCGGCGGCTTGTACACGTAGAAGTGGCGCGTGAACGGGATCTCGTACCCCACCTTCGTCTTCGCGTGGTCCACCCACGCGTCGGGCACGTGCGGGAGCACCTCCCGCTCGACGTACGCGTCCACGTCCTCGTCCAGTGGCACGTTCTCGTTGTCCCTCAGTTCAGCATCCGGCTCGACCACACCCCCGCGCTTCCGCTGCACCTCACCCTCCGGGTCCCGCACGGCGACGACCGCCCACACCGCCTTGTCGACGTTCGCCGGGAGTTTGTCGACGCCGTTCTCCGCGTACGCGCTGCGCAGCGCGTCCGCGAACTCCGTCCGCTTGAACGACGCGGGCCGCCCGACCAGCGTGCGCAGCGCGTCCAGCAACGGCCCCCGCGCCTCGTACTTGGCGAGGGTCTTGCTGCCCGACATGTTCGCCTCCAGCTCCGCCAGCGCCTCTTCCGTCACCTCGAAGCGGAGCTTCAGCGGGCGCTCGACCGTAATCCGGTGGTAGCCGAAGTCCCTGTTCCGGAAGACCTTCACCTTGCCGTGCAACGCATGCTCAGGGTCCTCCGCGACCGTCAGCGAGTCGCGGTACAGCCGCGTGATCTCCGCGATCTGCTCATCCGTCACGTACTTCCGCTTGTCGCCCAGCGACTTGCGCATCTTGGCGAAGTGTTCCCGCGCGTCCAGCAGGACGACCTTGCCCTTCTGTCCCGCCACCTTCCGGTTGGTCAGAATCCAGAAGTACGTCGAGATCCCCGTGTTGTAGAAGAGCTGGTCCGGAAGGGCGACGATGCCCTCCAGCAGGTCGTTCTCCAGAATCCACTGCCGGATGCGGGACTCGCCCGACTCCGCCGCACCCGTGAACAACGGGGAGCCGTTGAAGACGATGGCGATCCGGCCGCCCCCGTCCTCCACCGGCTTCATCTTCTTGATCATGTGCTGGAGGAAGAGCAGCGAGCCGTCGTTGATGCGCGGCAGTCCGGCCCCGAAGCGGCCCGCCCAGCCCAGCTCGTTGTGCTCCGCCTCGATCTCCTCGCGGGCCTTCTTCCACTCCACCCCGAACGGCGGGTTGGCGAGCAGGTAGTCGAAGGTCTTCCGGTCGTGCCCGTCCGCGCGGAAGGAGTCGCCGAAGGCGATGTTCGTCGTCCGCTGTCCCTTGATCATCAGGTCGGAGCGGCAGATGGCGTATGCCTCGGCGTTCAGCTCCTGCCCGAAGACCTCCACCGTCGCGCCCGGGTTGAGCTGGGTGATGTGCTCCTCGGCCTCCGTCAGCATGCCGCCGGTGCCGCACGCCGGGTCGAGGATGGTGCGTACGGCACCCGGGACGGTCAGCGCGTCCTCGTCCGGGGCCAGCAGCAGGTTGACCATCAGGCGGATGACCTCGCGGGGCGTGAAGTGCTCGCCCGCCGTCTCGTTCGACTGCTCGCTGAACCTCCGGATGAGGTCCTCGAAGATGTACCCCATCTGGTGGTTGGAGACCCGGTCCGGATGGAGGTCCACCTCGGCGAACTTGCCCGCCACCTGGTAGAGCAGCCCCGCGTCCTCCAGCCGCACCAGCTGCCGGTCGAACTCGTACTTCTCCAGGATCTCCCGCGCGTTGTCGGAGAAGGCGCCGACATACGCGGTCAGGTTCTTCCGCACCTGGTCCGGGTCGGCCACCGCGGTGCTCAGCGTGAGCTTGCTGGTGTTGTAGAAGGACTGCTTCGCCGCCTTCTCCAGCAGTCGCGTCGTGTCCATCGGCTTGCCGAACCAGCGCTTGTGCTCCGCGAGCACCGCGTCCTTCGTCGGCTCCAGGACGCAGTCCAGGCGGCGCAGCACCGTGAACGGGAGCACGACCTTGCCGTACTCCGACTGCTTGTAGTCGCCGCGCAGGCGGTCCGCGACCGACCAGATGAAGCTGACCAGCTCCTGGTGCTTGCTGCTGTTCAACGAGGGTCCTTCCCCAGCTCTGTGGTGATGTCCAAGTCTGACGGAAATGTGTCGCGCCGCGTGCCGTTCACCGCGAATCCGGCGGGAGCAGCGCGCCGGTGGTGAGCCCGCTGCTCAGCTCGCGGGCCGCCTCCTCGGCCAGCCGTCCGGCGATGTCCGCGGCCGTGCGCATGGCGCGTAGGCGCCGGAACGCCGCCCCGTACCGCCGCTGTTCGGCCAGCGGCAGCAGCGGGACCCGCAGCCGACGGGCGTCGACGCGCACAATGGTGCTGCCGGTGGCGGCGCCGCGCAGGTTCTCCTCGGCGGAGAGGAAGCCCGCCAGGAACCACGGGTCCAGATGCTCCGGATCGGGCCGGAGCAGGTAGTGCTGCTGCCGCAGGGGCCGCCCCTCGTCCCCCGCCTCGGCGACCCGGGCGTCGCCGCCCGCGCCGCCGCCGTGCAGCAGCTCGGGGAGGATCACGTCACCGCGCCGGACCTCCAACGCGCCAGGCTGCGCGTCGTGCTCGGCCGACCCCCGCCGCGTACGGGCGGCCGGGTGGGCGCGCTGGATGGTGAGGGCGGAGCCGCGTGCCAGGTCGGCGACGGTGGTGGTGTGCCATCCGCTGGGCTCCGCTCCGGCGGGTGGCCAGTCCCCGCCGACGCTGAGCGCGGACAAGGCGCCGACCGAACGGCGCAGCAGGGCGCGTACGGACCGGGCGGCCTCGGCGCGTTCCTCCGGCTGGACGGAGACGGCTGTGCGGACGTGGCGGGCGGGGGTGAGTTCTACCGCCTCGTCGAGCAGGTCGACGACGGGGACGGCGCGGGCGCTGCCCGCCGCGGGCTCGAAGGCCTCGGGGTCGGCCGCGAAGTCCCGCCAGGCACTGAGCGCCGTGTCCCGTACGCGCTCCCAGCCCGTGCCCGTGCCCGTGCCCGTGCCACCCTCACCGCCCCCGGTCTCCGCCCCGGCCGCGTCGACGAAGAGCACGTGCTGCCCGGCGGTGCCGGCTGCCGACGGCCCCGGCCGCTGGAGTACCCACACGTGCAACCCCACGTGCAGGGGCTGCGCGACGCCCGCCGGGAGCGCCAGGACAGCGCGTACCGCGCCGCGCCGCACCAGGGCGGAGCGGATTCTGCGGGCCGACGCGCGCTCCGCCACGCCGGGCGGCATCAGCAGGACGGCCAGGGCGCCGGGCTCCAGGTGGGCCAGGCAGTGCTGGGCCCAGGCCAGTTCGGATTCGCCCTTCGGCGGCAGGCCGTGCTCCCAGCGCGCGTCGTAGGACAGTTCGTCATGTCCCCAGTCGCGGTCGGCGAAGGGCGGATTGCACAGGACGGCCTCCGCCGTGAGCTGCGGGAAGGCGTCCGCCCGCAGAGCGTCCCCGGCCCGCACCTGCGACTCGGACTCCTGGTTGCGGATCTCCAGGGCCACCGCGGCCCGCGTCGCCTGGGCCGCGACCGCGTCCTGGCCCCACAGTTTTCCCGCCCCCAGCTTTCCCGCAGCCGCCAGCAGCACCCCCGCTCCGCAGGCCGGGTCCAGCACGCTGCCGGGGTATCCGCCGTCCGCAGGTACGAGCAGCTCGGCCATGAGCCGAGCGAGCGGCTCGGGGGTGGTGCCCGGGGCCCGCGTACCGCTGTCCTCGCGGTGGCCTTCGGCGAGCAGGCCGAGCGTCGCGGACGCGCCCTCCTCGCCCAGGCACTCCAGCACGGCACGCAGCAGGGCGGGTTCGGGAGTCTCGCCGTCCGTGACCTCGCCACCGCCGTGGCCGTCCACACCGGCGAGGCCGCCGGCGTGGAGGTGTACGGCAGCCGAGACCTCGCGGACCAACTCGGCG
The DNA here is from genome assembly GCF_000424825.1 of Streptomyces sp. CNH287. NCBI lineage: Bacteria > Bacillati > Actinomycetota > Actinomycetes > Kitasatosporales > Streptomycetaceae > Streptomyces > Streptomyces sp. CNH287. The sequence continues at coordinate 273,129 of NZ_AUKQ01000011.1, forward strand.
TCGGACAGCCGGGCCCACGAGCGGCAGACGTCGGCCCCGCTCCGGAATGCGGCGAGGAGCGGTGGGAGCAGCCGGTCGGCGGTGGCGCTGCCGCCGGGGCTGCGGCGCAGTGACGCCCGCAAATGATCCCCGGGTGACGCCGACGGCAACTGGCCACGCGCGGCGAGCCATTCCTCGACCGCCTCCAGCGCGTACGCGGGGCTGGTGTCGGTGCCGCCGCCGGGGGCCGGGAAATCGGAGTGGCGTCGCCGCCAGTTGCTGACGGTCGCACGGGTGACCCCGGCGAGGCGGGAGATCTCCGCCGCCGTCACCCAGGCCGAGGCGGCGGCCGGAGCCGGGCCGGAGCCCGGCGGGGGCGCCGATGAGTCGCGCGGGTCGCGCCGCTGGGGCATGGGGGCTTCCTGTCGATGCCGGGGGAGGGTCGTCGAACTGACGTCACTGTACACACTTCACCGATCGGCCGATACCGTTTGACAGTGCTTTCAGGTTCTGCTGTTCTGGTGATGCTTTCACTTCTGCCATCGCTTCAGTGATTGCTCCAGCTCTCACCTCAGCGCTCCTCGCACGACCGACACGACAGGAAGTGCCCGCATGTCCCTCACCCTCACGATGCCGACGGCCGCGGCCGAAGGCGTGCAGCTGACCGTCATGCCCTTCCGGGCAGACGCGGTGGTCGGCACGGTCGGCCTGCCGACCCTCCTCCAGCTGGTCCCGTCCCCGAAGGTGGAGGAGGACAAGCGGGCGATGAAGTACTCGTCCGGCGCCATGCGCCGCCACGCGGAAGTCCGGGCGCTCGTGCAGCGCATGCTGAAGTCGACGCAGAAGGGGAAGAACGTCGGCAGCTACGCCGCGTACATCGCCGCCGGGATCAACGGCGAGTACGGTTCGGGGTGGTCCACGCCGCCGATCACCCTCTGGCTCGACGGGCAGCCGGGGGCGGTCAGCGACGAGCTGGTCGCCGGCAGCGGCATCCGCAAGCTCACGCTGCTCTCCGGCTCCCCGGTAGTGGCCATCGATGGCGAGACCCAGGTCACCGCCTTGCACGAGCTCTACGACGACCCGGAGAAGTACGGCCTCGGCTACGAGAAGCTGTCCGCCCTACGCCTCCCCTTCGAGTTGTACTGGGGCCTGGCCGTCGAGGACGCGCGCCAGATCTTCTACGACCGGAACGTCGAGGGCGTCTCCGTCACGAAGAACCTCGCGATGTCCATGGACCAGCGGGACTTCGGGACCCAGCTCGCGCACCGGATCGCGCAGACGGCCAAGGTCGAGCACGACGGCAAGGTCGTCCCCTTCGCCGCGTTCGTGCAGTCGCGCAAGCGGCAGCTCGCCAAGTCCGACCCCGAGCTGGTGACCCTCTCGGCGCTGCGGGTGCTGGTCATCACCACGATCTTCGGCCGTACGGGGCTGGACCGCGCCTCCGGGACGGTGCGCGACGGCGATCTTCCGGCAGGCGCATCGGCCGCGCAGCTGGAGAGCGAGGTCGTACCGCTGCTGGCCTCGCTCATCACGCGCTTCTTCGGGCAGTTCGCGGCACGGTCGGCGATCTCGGCGCCCGCCGTCCTGGGCGGTCTCGGCATCGCCCTGCACCAGCGGACCGGCTGGGCCACGGCCGGCGGGCCGCTCACGGAGGCGGACCTGCGCGGCCTGCTCGCCGACATCCGGTGGGAGCGGGAGGCCCGCTACTGGGACGGCGTCGCCGCACGCTCCAACGCGGCGGGTGTGCTCAACTTCGTCGGCGGCGCCAAGGACTCCGGCGGACGGGTGGCCGACGCGATCCTCTACCCGGACACGCAGGGCGGGCGGCAGATCCGCGGGCGGTAGGGGCGGGGAAGGCGGAGTGTGTGCGGCTACGGCCAGCAGGTGGCCGTAGCCGCACACGTTCTCAGGCAGGCGCCCTCAGGACACCGCCGTCACACCCCCTCAGGCGCCGGGGGTGTCATGCAGTAGCGGTGCTGACGTACCGGGTAGCCCGCCTTGGTGAAGTTCGCCGCCATCGGCGCGTTCCCCAGGTCGGTCGCGGCGATGATGGACTGCGCGCCCTCCTCGACCAGCAGGCGGGTGCAGTCGGCCAGCAGGTCGTAGGCGTAGCCGTGCCCCCGCTGCTCGTGTACGACGCCGATGAAGGCGACGGCCGGGCCGCTGGGGATGATCCCCGGTGCGTGCAGGCCGACCAGTTCGCCCGAGGGCGTGTACGCGAGCCGCCACCACTCGCGGGGCGAGGACATCCAGCGGAGGTGGTCCAGGTCCTCCTGGGCGGCCTGCTCGAGGCCGCCCTGGGCGAACGCCTGCCGGGCGTGGCCGTCGAGGGAGCCCTTCTCGATGCGGAGCAGGGCCGCCAGGATCACGTCGTCGTCCGGCTCGGGGCGGAAGTCGAGGCGTCCGGGCTGTGCGGGGAGGCCGCACTCCGGGGTCCAGATGTAGCGGAACCGCTCCACGAGCAGGGTGTACCCGGCTTCCTCGGCCGCGGCGATGCGGGCCTCGGCGGCGGCCCGTACGGCCGGCTCGTCCCGCCAGGACGGCGGCAGGATCAGCTCGTACTCCACGCCGGGGACCGACTCGCGCAGGAGCCGGACGGCGGCGGCGTGCTCGCCGGGGGCGAAGTCGAACCAGTCCAGCAGGTGCGGCTCGGTGCCCTCGGGAGCCGCCCAGAACGCGGCGCGGGCGACGACGTGGCCCTCGCGCAGCGCGACCCACGTCCACTCGGGCCGGTACTCGCCGCCGTCGGCGAGGGTGTCGTAGGGGCGCCCGAGCAGCGGACGGCCGACCAGGTCCGCGTCGGGGAGGGAGGAGTCGAGAGAGGTGAAGAGCTGCCGCGCCTCGTCCTGGACGAGGGGGCGGATGACCAGATCGGTCATGGTGGTGGTGTTCCTTCCGGAAGGGCTTGCGGGTGCGCTCCCGGAGAAAAGGTCAACTGAGTGAAGACGCCCGGGAGTTGAGGCGGGAGCGCGGCTGGGTCCTGCGGTGCATGGCTCTCGCCTCCTTCCTCGATCAAGGGCGTGCCCGCACCATAGTCACAGGTGCGGGCAGGTGTCCACCCTCTTCAGGGGGGTCTCAGACCTGGTGCAGGCCGCGTCCCGCCAGGGTCAGGAACGCCTCGCCGACCGCCTCCGAGAGCGTGGGGTGGGCGTGGACGTGCTGAGCGACGTCGGCCGGTGCGGCGTCCCAGGCGACGATCAGCTGGCTCTGCGCGATCATCTCCGAGACGTGCGGGCCCACCAGGTGGACGCCCAGCGCCCGCCCTTCGGCGCCGCGTTCCGCGACCACCTTCACCATGCCGCCCTGGCCGTGCACCATCCCCTTGGCGACCGCGGTCAGCGGCATGGTGTTCGCCACCACCTCGTGCCCGCGCTCCCGCGCCTCCGCCTCGCTCAGGCCCACCGAGGCGGTCTGCGGGCTGGAGTAGGTGACGCGTGGCACCGCCGCGTACTCCACCGGGCGCGACGGCCTGCCCGCGAGCGTCTCGGCGACCAGCAGGCCCTCCGCGAAGGAGGCGTGCGCCAGTCCGAGCGAGGGCGGCGGCAGCAGGTCGCCGACGACGTGGACACCCGCAGTCGCCGTCTCCAGCCGGGACCAGTCGGCGGGGGTCACGAAGCCGCGGCCGTCCGTGGCCAGCCCGGCGGCGGCCAGGCCCAGCCCGTCGGTCACCGGCGCGCGTCCGACGGCGACCAGCAGGCGTTCGGTGTCCAGCACGCTCTCCTGGCCGCGCGCGGAGCGCAGGACGGCCCGCACGCCGCCGGCGCCGCGCTCGCCGCCCTCGGCGCCGTACGGCTGCGCGTCGAGCAGGCGGGCACCCGTACGGACGTCGATGCCGCGCTTCTTGAGGCCGCGGGTCAGGTGGCGGCTCACGTCCGCGTCCTCCAGCGGGAGCAGCCGGTCCGCCGCTTCGACGAGGGTCACCTCGGCGCCCATCGAGCGGTGGAAGGAGGCGTACTCGACGCCGATCGCACCGCCGCCCAGCACCACCACGGAGCTGGGCAGGCCGGGGGCGAACAGTGCGTCGTCGCTGGTGACGACCCGGTGCCCGTCCGGTTCCAGGCCCGGCAGGGTGCGCGGCCGGGAACCGGTGGCCAGGACGACGCCGCGCGTGGCGGTGTACGAGCCGCCCGCGGCGCCGTCGCCACCCGGCTCGGCGCTGCCGCTCACCTCGACCGAGCGCGGACCGGTCAGCCGCGCCGTCCCGCGCACCACCCGTACGCCCGCGTGCGCGAGATGGCCCTCCACGCCCCGGTGGTTGCGGGTGACGATGCCGTCCCGGGTCGCGGTGAGCGCCGCCCAGTCGACGGCGTCCACGGTGGCCTTGACGCCCCACCTCTCCCGGGCCTCCGTGATGCCGTCGACGAGTTCGGCCGCGTGCAGCATGGCCTTGCTGGGGATGCAGCCGCGGTGCAGGCAGGTGCCGCCCACGAGGTCGCGTTCGAAGAGGGTGACGGAGAGGCCGAGTCCGGCGGCGCGCAGAGCCGTGCTGTAGCCGCCCGTGCCGCCGCCGATGACGATCACATCTGTGGAGTTCCCGTTCATGGGGCAAGCATCTGCCGCCGTTTGGTGATGAGTCCAAGGCAATGTTTCCATCGAGTCCATGAACACTGCTCATGACAGCCGGGGCGGGGCCGAACCGCGATGAGCCTGCGGCAGATGGAGTACCTCGTCTCCGTGCACGAGGCCGGATCGTTCACCCGCGCCGCCGAGGAGCTGAACGTCACCCAGTCCGCGCTCTCGCACCAGATCAAGGCGCTGGAGCGGGAGGTCGGCGGCGCGCTGCTGGAACGCCTCCCGCGCGGCGTACGGCTCACCGCCATGGGCCGCGCCTTCCTCCCGGACGCCGAACTGGCGGTACGCAGCGCCGCGCAGGCCCGCCGGGCCGCGCGCGCGAGCGCCGGAGCCGCCGGCGGTGAACTCCAGATCGCCACGCTGCACGGGCTGGCCGTCGGCCCCCTGCCCGCCGCGCTGGCGCGGATGCGCGCCGCCCACCCCGGGGTACGGGTCGTGCTGCACGAGTACGGGACGGAGCCGGAGCTGCTGGAGCGCATGGCACGGGGTGTCGCCGACATCGCGCTCACCTACCCGCCGCCGCCGGACTGGGGCGGCGCGGTGCGGACGGTGGGCGAGGAGGAGCTGCTGCTCGTCGTCCCGCCCGGCGATCCGCTGTGCGGGCGGGACGCGGTACGCCTGGAGCAGCTCGCCGACCGCGACTGGGTGCGCTGCGGGATGGAACCGCTTGTCGAGGGCGAGCTGTTCCTCGACTGGGCCTGCGCTCGGGCGGGCTTCCGCCCCCGTACGGTGGTGACCACCCGCCACACCACGACGGCCGCGCGGGTGGCCGCCGCCGGGGCGGGCGTCGTACCGGTGCCCTCGTACGTGGCGCGGATGGCGGCGCCGCCCGCGCAGCTGCTGTCGATGGACCCGCCGTGGCGCCGCTCGCTGTGCCTGGTGGGGCGGGCCCAACCGGTGGGCGCCGCCGCCGCGTTTGTCGATCTCCTGAGACAGGATCAGCCTGGACAGGATCTGTGAGGGTCCGGAGAATGCACACATGACATCTCTCGAGTTCAGGGCGTACCCGCCGCGGGTGTCGGACGCGGACCGGGAGCGCGCGCTCGAGGTGCTGCGCGAGAGCGCCGTGGAGGGGCGCATCTCGCAGGAGACGTTCCTGCGCCGGATGGAGGTGATCCTCCAGGTCCAGCGGCAGGACGAGCTGGAGGCGGCCGTCGCGGACCTGGGCACCCGCAGGCGCGGTACCCGCTGGCTCTTCCGTACGGTCGGCGCGATGTCGGCGTTCCCGGTGATGGTGCGCCGCGCGTGGCAGACGGAGCGGCTGCCGGAGCTGCTCCTGCCCGGGCCCGGCCCGCACGCCCTCTCGATCGGCCGCGCGCCCGGTTCGGTGCTGCGGCTCAACGACTTCACCGTCTCCCGGACGCACGCGCAGCTGCGGCACACCGAGGACGGCTGGACGCTGCGCGACCTGGGGTCGAGCAACGGCACCTGGGTCAACGGCCGCCGGGTGACGGGCAAGACGCGGGTGCGGCCGGGCGACCAGGTGCGCTTCGGGCAGGTCGGGTACCGCCTCACCGCGCCCTGAGCCGCCGGCTGCCGCCGCGCCCCCGGTGGCCCCGCCGCTCACGCGCGTACCAGCAGGGCGACGGGGTTGCCGTCCAGCAGCTCCGACACCCGGCACCGGCCGCCCTCCAGCACCTGTTCGGTCAGCAGGTCCCGCCATCTCCCCGCGGGCAGCGGCAGTTCCGTGCCGTGCCAGCCGCCGCCCTCCCGCAGCCGCAGCGACAGCCGGGTGACGGCCGTGACCACGCTGTCGGACCGGACGAAGGCCACGCAGTGCTCGGCCGCCGCGCCCTCCGCCCGCAGCGGCGCGTACGAGGAGCCCTCCAGGAACCACCGCGGGTGCTCCCGCCGCAGCCCCAGCGCCGCCGCGGTCAGCCGCAGCTTGCCGACCGGGCCGGGCGGCGGGGTGTGCGCGGAGGCCGGGCCCAGGCCCAGGGTGCCGGGCGGGCGCCGGTTGTCCGGGTCGACCAGGGCGCGGTAGGGGCGCTCGGTGCCCATGTAGAGGTCGGGGACGCCCGGCATGGTCAGGTGCAGCAGCGCCATGCCCAGCGAGTTGGCCTCGGCGTGCGGGGCGCGCCGGACCGCCCACTCGGCGAGCGCGTCTCCGGCCGGGCCGCACGGGCCCGCCGCCACGAAGCGCTGGACGGCGGCCTCGTACGCGGCGTCCGGATCGGCCCAGCTGGTCCACAGCCCGGCCTCCCGCACGGACTTCAGCAGCGCCGCGATCAGCCGCTCGCCCCGCTCGCCCCGTTCCCCCCGCACGGGGCCGCCCGGGCCGCCGTCGGCCGGCACCTCCCGCGCCGTCCCCGGCTCCAGGCCCAGGGCCGTCTGCCAGGCCGTCCAGGCGAAGTGCGGGTCGGGCACGGCCCGGCCCTCCGGCGCCCGTTCGGTCTGCCCGCCGGCCTCGGCCACCAGCGCGGCCCAGGAGCGCGGGCACTCGGAGAGCACCGCGAGCGCGGCCCGCACGTCCGCGCTGCGCTTGGTGTCATGGGTGGAGACGACGGTCCCGGTGGTGGGCCAGTCCCGCTGGATACGGGCGCAGAAGTCGTGGAAGTCGTCCGGCGACACCGCGGGCCGCCCCGGATCGCCGCCCACCTCGGCGGCGGACAGCAGCGGCACGTAGCGGTAACCGGCCGTGTCCTCCAGCGCCTTGGCGCGCAGCGCGCCGGAGACCTGGGCGAAGCGCGCGGCGAAGTCGCGGGCGTCGGGGCCGTCGCCGAGGCGGCCCAGGGCCAGGTCCCGTACGGCGTCCGCGGCCTCCCCCTCGCCCGGATCGTCGAACGCGGCGCGGGCGCCCTCGGCCGCCGCCTCCAGCATGGCCGCATCCCGTTCGCGCACGGGCGCGCCGGGCCGTACGTACGGGCGGTAGACGGGCAGCCGCACCAGTACCTCGCGCAGGGCTGTGCGCAGCGCCCAGGGCGCGTGGTCGCGCAGCCGCAGCGTGGGGTCGGCTTCGCAGGCGCGCACGGCGGAGCGGGTGAGCCGGGCCGTCTCGGCGGCCAGCGAGCCGACCGCGACCTTGCGCGCGGCGCGCCGCGCGGTGGCGGCCCAGTCGCCGCCGCGGTCGGCGGGCACGGCCGTGCTGTCGCGGTAGAGCGAGGCGAGTTCGGCGTGCCCGCGCGGGTCGGTGAAGAGGCCGTCCACGCGGTGCAGCGCGTCGTAGCCGGTGGTGCCGGCGACGGGCCAGCGGTTTGGCAGGGTCTCGTCGCGGGCGAGGATCTTCTCGACCACGGTCCAGCGCCCGCCGGTCGCCTCGTGCAGGCGGCGCAGGTAGCCGTCCGGGTCGGCGAGTCCGTCGGGGTGGTCCACGCGCAGCCCCTCGGCCACTCCCTCGCGCAGCAGGCGCAGCACCGTGGCGTGCGTCGCGTCGAAGACCTCCGGGTCCTCCACCCGGAGCCCGATCAGTTCGGAGACCGTGAAGAAGCGGCGGTAGTTCAGCTCCGTGCGGGCCAGCCGCCACCAGCACAGCCGGTAGTGCTGCGCGTCGAGCAGTTCGGCCGGCGGCAGCTGGGCGGTACCGGCGCGCAGCGGCAGGACGTGGCGCCCGTAGTGCAGCTCCGCGCCCCGCACCCGCAGCGCGCCGTGCTCCGCGCGCAGCGGACCCGCCAGCACCGGCAGCAGCATCCGGCCGCCGCCGGCGTCCCAGTCGACGTCGAACCAGCGGGCGTAGGGCGAGCCGGGCCCGTCCCGCAGCAGCTCCCACAGCGGGGCGTTCAGCCGGAGGTCGGCGGGGACGGCCATGTGGTTGGGCACGATGTCCAGGACGAGCCCGAGCCCGTGCTCACGGGCGGTGCGCGACAGCTCGCGCAACCCCTCCTCGCCGCCGATCTCCGCGCGGACGCGGGTGTGGTCGGTGACGTCGTAGCCGTGCGCCGAGCCGGGGACCGAGGTGAGCACGGGGGAGAGGTGCAGGTGCGAGACGCCTAGCCGGGCGAGCCGCGGGACGGCCGCCGCGGCGGCGGCGAAGGGGAACTCCGGCTGGAGCTGGAGCCGGTAGGTGGCGGTCGGAGTCATGGATGCTGGACTACCCGCTACGGGGGCGGGGTACGTGCGCGGGCGCGGCGCACCCCTCGTACGCGCCCACGCTCACCTGTACGGATGAATGGCCGTTCGGGCGCGGACGACCCGCTTCCGCTGCCGCCGTCGCGGACCGGCCCAGCGGGCGCAAGCCAAGTCCCGTTTGAATGGCGGGATTTCACCATGGATTTCCCCATTCGGGGGGCAACGCCTGTGCGGTCCGGACCGTCTTCCTCGAAGACCACTACTTGTGACGTGTCCCCACGAACGGGGACACGGGCAAAGGCAGGGGGGGTACGTGCGCGAGAGACTGCGCCCACATCTCGGGAAGCTGCTGGCCGCCATGGCCATCGCGGTGACCGGGACGGTGATGGCGGTTGCGGTGGCAGCGCCGGGGGATGCCTCGGGCAGCCCGCAGGCCGGCGGAGAAGGACAGGGCGGACGACAGGAGCAGGCGGCGGAACAGCGCCCCGGCACCGTCGAACCCGCGCCGAAGGAGAGGGAGAGGGGCAGCGGGCGGGACCCGCTCACCCAGCGGGAGAGGGAGCGGGCCGAGCAGGCCGCGCTGGGCCGGGGGGCCCGCGGCAGCAGCGAGGACGTGCGGGGCGGGGCGGGGCCGGAGCGGCTGACCACGGAACTGGCGGAGCCGGAGCCCGCCGAGGCCTCGCAGGCCGGAGCGCCCAGACGCGCGCTGGTCTCGTACTACGACTACGAGGACGACACCTACGTCACCAAGACCGTCGACCTCGGCTCGGGCAAGGTCGAGGAAACCGAGACCCAGCGCGGCGTCCAGCCGCCGCCGACCAGGGCCGAGGCCCGGGAGGCGGCCGAGGTGCTGCTGCGGAGCCCGCTCGGCGGCGGACTGAAGGCGGACTACAAGGACGCCACGGGCAAGGCACTCACCTCGGCGGAGCAGCTGAGGGTGACCGCCTTCGTCTACCGCGTCGACGAGGAGAACGCCGGCCCCGCCGGTCTTCGCGAGTGCGGTGAGCACCGCTGCGTCCGGCTGTTCACGAGGGCCGCGGGCGGCCCGTGGATCGACACCCGGCAGTTCGTGATCGATCTGAGCGCACGCTCCGTCGGCAGGCTGAGCTGACCTCCCCGACCTTCCTTCCGCACTCTTCTCAGGAGTATCGACCCATGAGTCAGAGAAAACTGAGCCCTGCCCGCGGCCGCAGCTTCGCGGCCGTCGGCATCACCGCGCTGCTCGGCGGCGTGCTCGCGGCGGCGGGGCCGGCCGGCAGCGCGCAAGGCAGGCCCGCGGCACCGACGGCCGCGCCCGCGGCCGACTGCAGCGCCGCATACCGGATCGAGCAGAAGCTGGCCGGCGGCACCACCTGGCGGATGTGCTGGCGCTACGACGGGTACGCCGGGCTGGTGCTCGACAAGATCTCGTACCAGCCCAAGGGCGAGGCCAAGCCGATCCGGGTGCTCGCCTCGGCCAAGCTCGCCCAGATCCACGTGCCCTACGACGACGGCATGGCGGAGTACGACGACCTCACCGGCGCGGGATTCGGCCAGGGACTGATGGAGCTGGAGCCGGCCGAGTGCCCCAGGGGCACCATCAAGACCGTCAGCGTCCCGGGCACCGGAGAGGAGCGGCCCCCCAAGGTCAAGGGGCTGTGCACCACCACCCGCGCCCGCGGCCACGCCTACCGGATGACCAACTGGGAGGACGGCAGGACCTACCAGGCCCAGGGCAAGGACCTGCTCGTCTACAGCGTCAACCAGACCGGCTGGTACGAGTACATCACCGAGTGGCGGTTCGCCGCCGACGGCACCATCATCAGCCAGGTCGGCGCGACCGGCACCCTCTCCCCGGTCGACTACGACGCGGGTGACGGCCGCGGCTGGCCGATCGGCAAGCGGTCCGCCGACTACGCCACCAGCCACGCGCACAACGTCTTCTGGCGGCTCGACTTCGCGCTGGACGGTTCCCCGAAGAACAAGGTCGAGCAGTACGACTCCAAGACGACGACCAGCGCGGGAAGCTCCCCGAAGACCAGGACCACCCGCACCAAGGTCACCAAGGAACTGGCAGGTGACGCCAAGCCGCACCGCTGGTGGCGCGTGGTGAGCACCGCCGGCAAGAACAAGGACGGCCACCCCCGCAGCTACGAGATCGCGCCCGGCCACACCGACAAGTACTCGGGCCGCAGCTACACCAGGCACGACGTCTACTTCACCGAATACCGCAAGTGCGAGCAGTTCGCCAGCCACAACGTGCGCAACTGCGGCCCGGGGGGCGGCAGGAGCGTCGACAAGTGGGTGAACGGCCAGCATCTCAAGCACCCGATCGCCTGGGTCAACATCGGCTTCCACCACATAGCCAGGGACGAGGACCAGGAGCCGATGCCGGTGCACTGGCAGGGCTTCCAGCTCTCGCCCCGGGACGTCACCGCGATGAACCCGCTCACCCCGCGTGAACTCTCGGATCACAACGGGCAGTACGATCCGCATAACTGATAAGGACTCGGCACATCCGGCTGCACCGCCCTTCGGGTCGCAGTAGTCTTCCTTGATCGAACAAAGAGGTCCGGAGACGGGCCCGGAAGGCGGTGCGCGGGTGGGCTCGGGAGGGCTTGAACTCCCGCCGGGCGAGGGCGGCCTGAGCGAGGGCGGCGGCTCAGGCGAGGGCAGCGCGGAGGCGGTCACCGAGGTGCGCTCCGGGACGGTCTCCCTCGCCCGTCCCATGGAGATCGGCGCGGACCTGGACTGGGACGCGGAGATCTGGGCGGAGGTGCGCACCAGGGCCCGCCGGGCCGGGCGGGCGTACATCTGGCTGAACCTGGTCGAGCAGCGGCTGCGCGCCGTGGTGGCGGCCGTACTGCGGCCCATCTACGAACCGGTGCACGGCGACGAGTGGGTGATCGCCGCGGCCGGCCCCGCCGGCCAGGAGTGGGTGCAGCGCGCGGCGGCCGTACGGGAGGTGAGCCGCCGCAAGGGCTATCTGCTGGACCCGGCCGACGACACCATCCTCGCCTTCCTGACCCTGCCCCAGCTGCGCGAGCTGATGGTGCAGCACTGGCCGTGCTTCGAGCCGTACTTCGACTCGCGGCGCGAGGTCGAACTCGCCCTGGACGAGCTGGAGGTGGCGCGCAGCGCCGTCGCCCGCAACCGGGCGCTCTCCTCGATGGTGCTCGCGCAGGCGGAGCGCACGTGCGCGCGGCTGCTGGACCTGCTCGGCACCTCCGGCAGCGCGGGCCCGGCCGGACCGGCCGGTCAGCGGCTGCCGGTGGACGCCGTCGAGGACCTGGTGGGCGACCGCTTCGGCGACGTCGTCGGGGTGCACCCCGACCGCGTACGGCTCCAGCGGCAGCTGCCCGCCGAAGACCTGTTCGGCGGCGCCCGGCGGCTGGACGGCATAGGCATCGGCCTGAATCTGCTGGTGCAGAACTACAGCGGTCGCCGGCTGGTGCGGCTGGCCGGGACGGGCTGCCGGGTCCGCCTGCTCTTCCTCAACCCCGCGAGCACCGCCGTACGCCGCCGGGAGCGCGAACTGGGGCTCAAGAAAGGCGAATTGAGCCGGTCGGTGGAGATGAACATCCTGCACATGCGGCGGGTGCGGGCCCGGCTGCGCGACCCGGACGCCTTCGAGGTGCGGGTGTTCGACGAGACGCCGCGCTTCACCGCGTACCTCGTGGACGGCGACACCTCCGACGGGGTCGCCGTCGTGCAGAACTACCTGCGCCGGGTGCGGGGCATGGAGGCCCCCGTACTGGTGCTGCGCGGGGGGAGCCGCGAGCTGGTGCAGGGGCAGGGCGGCGCGGACGAGGAGCACGGCATGTTCGCGACCTACCGCGAGGAGTTCGAGGCGACCTGGCAGGACGCGCGGCCGGTGTCCTGACGAGGTGACCACCGACCCCGGGAAGTCGGATCACCACCCGGCCGAGGCGTTCTTCCCACTCCCGGCGCAGTGACGCGGCCCCTGGTCCGGAACACCCGCGGGCGTTCCGGACCAGGGCTCGACCGAGGGCACTCCTGCCGGGGTCGCGTCGCCTGCCGTACCTGCGTGACCTCAGATCTCGCGGGACTGCTCCAGCATCCGGTCGACGACGCGGGCCGAAGCCTGGCCGTCGTCCAGGTCGCAGAACAGATGGTGGAACCGTTCGTAGCGCTCCTTGTACTCGGCCGAGACCTCGTCGATGTCGAGGATCGCGTCGACCAGCTCCTCCGAGGTGCGGATCAGCGGGCCGGGCGAGTCCTGCTCGAAGTCGAAGTAGAAGCCGCGCAGGGTGTCCCGGTAGTGCTCCAGGTCGTAGGTGAAGAAGAGCATGGGCCGCTTGAGGTGGGCGTAGTCGAACATCACGGACGAGTAGTCGGTGATCATGATGTCCGAGGCCAGGTAGAGGTCGGCGATGTCCGGGTATTCGGACACGTCCCACACGAAGCCGTTGCCCGCGCCCCGCACCGCGTCCACCACGTTCGAGTGACGGCGGATGAGCAGCACGTGGTCGTCGCCGAGCTGGCGTTGGGCGTCCTCCAGGTCCAGCCGGAGATCGAACTTGTACTGTCCGGCGCTGTGCGACTGGTCGTCGCGCCAGGTCGGTGCGTACAGCACGACCTTCTTGCCCTCGGGCAGCCCGATCCGGTCCCGGATCTCCTTGATCAGCCTGGCCTTGTCCGGGGAGTACAGGTAGTCGTTGCGCGGGTACCCCGCCTCCAGGATCTCCCCGTTGTAGGAGAAGGCCCGCTTCAGGATCGGGGTGCTGAAGCGGTTGGAGGAGACCAGCAGGCTCCAGTTGCCCGCCTCGAGCGCCAGCCTGTTCTGGTACTCGCGGTCGAAGTGGAGCGTCTCGATGTCGTGGCCGATCTTCTTCAGCATCGTGCCGTGCCAGGTCTGGACGATGACCTGGCCGGGACGGCGCTCGACCCATTCCGGCAGATGGCCGTTGGTGACGATGTAGCGCGAGGTGGCGAGGGCCTCGAACCACTCGCGGCCCCACATCCGGACGCGTTCCGCGGTCGGCGGCAGGGTCACCTGGCCGTCGCGGACAGCCCACAGGTACTTCAGCCCGCTGTCCCGGCGCAGCAGCTCCTCGTGCATGGCCCGGGGGCTGTCCGAGTACTGCTTGCCGTTGTAGCTCAGGAAGAAGACCTGGTCGCGCAGCGGGGTCTGGCGCTGCGGCTCGTACACCTCCCGGCGCAGCTGCGCCTGACGGTACGGACCGCGCTCCATGTCGCTCAGCTCGGAGCGGCAGTTGAGCTGCGGGAAGTCACCCCAGCGGTTCTCGAACCAGTAGCGCCGCCCGCCGAGCACGGTGTGCACGGGGAACTGGTCCAGGGCCAGCCGGTCGATGACGAACCCGGTGTCCCGGGCGTCCTCCTCCGGCCTGCGGAGGTACATGTTCCACCGCCCGGCCCTGAGCGGCAGGTCGCCGAGACCACCGAGCCTCGAGGGGTCGAACTCCGCGGTGAAGGTGCCGTCGGCGAGCCACTGGATGGAGCACTCGCGTTCCTCGAAGCGGTTGTGCGACTTGAGGATGAAGGCCGCGCCGGTCAGCTCGGTGCTGGCACGGCCGCGGATCACGAACCGGCCGTCGCGCACGCCTGTCCCGACGATGACGGCACGCCGGGTGCGGGCGACGATCTTCAGATAGCCGTTGTGGCCCGCGACCACGGCGACTTCCCGGTTGGCTCCGTGCTCGCCGAACCGGGCCCCCAGATCGAAGCTGAAGTCCTCGAGGCCTTCCTTCATCACGCTGCTGAACTCGCGCTCGGTGCCGTCCGGCGCCGTGGCGACCAGCGCGGTGCTCCACTTGCGCTGCGCGGGCTGGGCCTTCTCCTCGACGGTGCCGTCGCCGAGCAGCGCGACATCGGCGACGGGAATCCGGACGTCGAACCGGGCGCAGCCGCCCCTGAGCTCGACCGACGCCGGGTACCGCCGCTGTTCCCCGGTCTTCCGGTTGAGCAGGCGGATGCTCAGCGACTCGCCCGATTCGAGCAGCACCCGCATCTCACCGGTGACCTCGATGTCGTCACCGGCCAGGCAACGGCCGGTGATCAGCGCCCGCACCTTCTCGACGCGCAGCTTCAGCGCGCTGCGCTCGACCGTCGGCAGCATCCGGTGGTTCTCGTCGAGCCAGTGGTACGGGGGGTAGTTGGCCGCGGCGCCGCCGCGCGCCCAGACGCCGCCGCGACGCACCAGGCCCGAGGCGTAGACGTTGATGCCGACGTGCCAGGTGCCCTCCTGCCACGTGCTGCCCTTGCGGAGCTTGGCCGGGTCGAGGCTCAGCTCCCAGCCCGCCCAGTCGTAGTTGTGCAAGGTCTGGCCGGAGTCGGTGGTGCGCTCCGGGCGGTGGATGTTCTTGGCCGGCAGGAACATCCGGCGCCGTGATCCGTGGCGCTTGAGCTGGATGACCTTGATGCTGCTGCGCTTCGCCGAGAAGTCGATCTTGTCGATCCACGCGTCACCCGACAGCAGCAGCTTCCCCTGCCGCCACTCCACGGAACGCAGCGGCGCGTGCAGCTCCAGGTCCTTGTCGATGCGGAGCGCCGACTTGGGGAACTCGACACCGCTCGACTCCAGGGTGCGGAAGCTGGCGTACTTGCGCACCGCGCCGCTGACCGAGACCGGCTCCTTGCGGCGCTGCGAGGCCAGCAGGGCGATCAGCTCGCTCACCTGGTGCTTGCGCACCAGCAGCCACTGCACCCGCAGGGAGGCTTCCAGGTTCATCACGACCTGGGGATCGATGGTGTCGAGGTAGCGGTTGGTGGCCTCGACGAAAGCGGCGTGGAACTCCTCGGTCGCATCCGGCAGGACCCGCAGGAACAGCCGCAGATCGTCGCGGAGCACACGGTCGTCGTACTGGCGCTTGTACTCGGCGAACTCGGGGCCCTGCTGCTTGCTCAGGTGCTCGCTGACCATCAGGCACGCGGTGACGCGGTCCCGGATGGCCTGCGGCTCGGTGCGCCGCTGGGTGATCGAGGGGGCGGCCTCGCCCTCGCGCAGCCGCCAGTAGTACACCGGCTCGCTGACGATGTCGATGGCCTCGGCGTGGTAGTGGGCGGGCAGCACCACGGGGATGTCCTCGTGCAGGATGCCCTCGGGGAAGGAGAAGGAGTTCTTCTCCCAGAAGCTGCGGCGGAAGACCTTGTTGCAGGCGATACGGTCCGCGACGAGCTTGGGGTCCTTCGAGATGTGCGTCCGCTTGCGGGCCTGCTGGGCGAGCATCTTCAGGAGCGGGACCTGCCAGGACTTCTCGCCCCTGAGGTGAAAGACGTTGCCCGTGGCGAAGTCCGACCCGGACTCGTCCAGGCTCTCCACCATCAGCCGGTACGCGTCCGGCGGGACGACGTCGTCGCTGTCGATGAAGGTCAGGTACTCGGACTGCGGCGTCATCCGCGAGATGCCGGTGTTCCGGGCCGCGCCGAGCCCGGCGTTCTGCTTGCGTATGAGGTGGAAGCGCGGGTCGCGGGCCGCGTACTCCGCGGCGATGGCCGCGGAGCCGTCGGGCGAGCCGTCGTCCACCATCAGGACTTCGAGGTCGCGGAAGGTCTGTGCCGCGAGCGAGTCCAGACAGGCGGGCAGATACTGCTCCACGTTGTAGATCGGTACGACGACACTGAGTCGAGGGGTCATGTGACGTTGTTTTCCTCTCGGTTCAGACCCGCTCGACCAGCTGGGACACCTGGTCGGGAGACGGAGCATGGGTACGTTCTTCGATGGGGACGAAGGGGAGGAGACGGTGCTCGCCGAGGAACACCCGGCGGACGACGCGCTCGGCCGCGTGTCCGTCGTCGAACTCGCAGAAGCGCCGGCGGAACGCGGCCCGCAGCTTCGCGGCCCGGTCGCTGTTCCAGTCCCCGGAGCGCAGGACGCCCACCAGCGTGTCCTGGGTGGTCGCCACGGCCCCCGGCGGCTCCTGGAGCAGGTCGAAGTAGGTGCCGCGGACGAGCGAGTAGGTCTCCCAGTCGTCGGCGAAGACGACGATCGGCCGGTCGAGGTTGGCGTAGTCGAACATGGCCGACGAGTAGTCCGTGATCAGGCAGTCCGCGGCGAGGTACAGCTGCTCGACCGGGACGTGGCCGGACACGTCCACGATGCGGCCGGCCGCCTGGAGTTCGGCCAGGCGCGGGGACGGTTTGTAGAAGTAGTGGCCCCTGACCAGCAGGGTGACGTCCGGACCGAGTTCGTCGGCGAGCCGCAGGAGGTCGAGACGCGGGGTGAAGCCCGTCTGGTACTCGCGGTGCGTGGGCATGTAGAGAAACGCCTTCGTGCCCTTCGCCAGGCCGAGCTCGCGCCGGGCCATCGACACGTCCGCCGCCGTGGAGTTCATCAGCACGTCATTGCGGGGATATCCGGTCTCCAGGGAGACGAAGGAACTGGGGTAGACGCGTTCCCAGATGGCGGTGGAGTGCCGGTTGGAGGCGAGGCTGTAGTCCCAGCGGTCGCAGCGCGCCAGGAGGGCATCGAAGTCCATGTGCGTCGAGGCCGGGTAGTTCTTCTGGTCCAGACCCATGGTCTTGAGCGGAGTGCCGTGGTGTGTCTGGAGATGGATCTGTCCTTCGCGCTTCACCACGGCGTCGGCGAAATTCACATTGTTGACGAGATACTTGGCGCGGGCAAGTGCCGCCCAGTATTCGCGCGATCCCACGGCGACGGTGTCGATTCCGTCAGGAACGCGGTGTCTTTCGTCGGCCTTGACCACCCACACCCGGCGGATATGCGGAGCCTGCCGTGCCAGCTCGGCGTCGATCGCCGCGGGATTGCAGCTGTATCCGCGGCTCCAGTAGGCCGAGAACAGCGCCAGATTCCCGTCCAGCGGCAGTCTCAGCTGGGACTGGTAGTGCAGGCCCAGCGCGGTGCGCTTGGCGCGCCTCAGCTGCCGGCCTCCGTAGCGGCGCGTCACGGTGCGCGCCTTGCCTGCGGTCTTGAGACCCACCAGCGCGGGGTACGAGCCGCGGGCGAGGAGGGCGTACTTGTAGCCGCGCGTCCCCGGCGGGCGCTGGAAATTCGCCGGCTCACGGCGTCTGAAGTCGGCGGAGGCCAGCTGGAGGAACTCCTCCTGGGACCCCTCGGGAAGCCGCCCCGGCTTTTCCAGCACGGTCAGATAGTGATCCGCCATCTTGCCGAAGAGCGCCGGACGCCAGCTCTCGAACTGCGGATTGTCGTCGAGATACGAGAAGACCCGCGCGTACTGGTCCAGCACGTCGAAGTGCTTGCGGCTGGCGGTGCGGAGTATGTTCCCGCCGGTGCGGCGCTGCCGATAGTGCACGCATATTCGGTCGAGGACGGCTATCTGCTGTGCCGAGATCAGACAGCAGAACGTCCAGGGTGCGTCCTCGTAATATCCCTCGGGGAATTCGAAGCGGTGCCGGATGATGAAATCGCGGCGGTATGCCTTGTTCCAGGCGATCTGCAGCAGGTCGAGCAGATCGGGGCGCTCGGCCAGCGGAAAGGAGGAGGGCCCGCTGCCGCTGAGGATCTCGCTGCGGATGTTCCTCTTGACGCGCCCGTCCCAGTACGTGCGCGCGTAGTCGTAGACGAGGACGTCCGGCGAGCCGCTGGCGTCCAGGCGGGCTGCGATCGCAGCGAGGGACCCGGGTGTCAGGGTGTCGTCGCTGTCGAGGAAGAGCACGTACTCGCCGGTGGCGTGCGTGAGGCCCGCGTTGCGGGCCCGGCCGAGCCCGACGTTGGCGGGCAGGTGGAGGACGCGCACGCGCGGGTCGCGCTCGGCGTACTCGTCGAGGATGGCCCCCGACGCGTCCGGCGAGCAGTCGTCCACCGCGATGACCTCGAAGTCGGTGAAGTCCTGCTGCAGTACGGAGTCGAGGCATTCCCGCAGGTAGCTCTGCACGTTGTAGGCCGGCACGACGAGAGTGAGTCGAGGCATCCTTCACCAGTCCAAGGGGCTGTCCGTGAGTTCATGGGCTGAGGGGGCCGTGGTGACGTCGTGTCGGATGGCGGCCTCGGCATTCCCACAGAATAAATGATTCGGGACGTACTTCTGTCGTCTGTGGTTTATCTCTACTTCACCTTCCGGTACTCCCCAAGTATCATAGATACTGATTCGCACCCAATGACTCTTAGGTCGCGAATCGGCTAGTTGTCCGATTTGATTTCCCTTGCGCGTGGGGTCACCGTGCAGGGGAACTCATGGAGGGAGATGCAGAAATGACGTGGATGGTTACCGGCGGAGCCGGATACATCGGTGCGCACGTGGTGCGCGTGATGCGAGCGGGTGGTGAACCGGTGGTGGTGTACGACGACCTGTCGACCGGCGTACGCGCGCGCGTGCCGGCGGATGTCCCGCTGGTCGTCGGCAGCGTCCTGGACCGGGAGGTGCTCGACGGGGCACTACGTGATCACGGCGTGACCGGCGTGGTGCACATCGCGGGCAAGAAGCAGGTGGCGGAGTCGGTGGAACTCCCCCTCCACTACTACCGGGAGAACGTGACCGGGCTGCAGACGCTGCTCGAGGCGATGACGGACGCCGGGGTCCCCCGGCTGGTCTTCTCCTCGTCGGCCGCCGTCTACGGCATGCCCGACGTCGACCTGGTCACGGAGAGCACCCCGTGCGCCCCCATGAGCCCCTACGGCGAGACGAAGCTCGTCGGCGAGTGGCTGATCCGCGCGGCCGGGCGGGCGCAGGGGCTGCGCAGCGTCTCGCTCCGCTATTTCAACGTCGCGGGGGCCGCGGCCCCGGAGCTCGCCGACACCGGCGTCTTCAACCTCGTGCCGATGGTCTTCGAGCGGCTCGAGGAGGACGCGTCCCCCCTGATCTTCGGCGACGACTACGCGACACCTGACGGCACCTGCGTCCGTGACTACATCCACGTCCGCGACATCGCCTCCGCCCATCTGGCCGCCGCGCGCAGGCTGGCGGACGCGGCTGATGAGGCGGACGGTGAGCCGGCCCTCACGCTGAACATCGGCCGCGGACAGGGCGTCTCGGTCCGTGAGATGGTCGAGCGAATCCTCAAGGTGACAGGCCGGGAGGAGCTGGAGCCCGAGGTGACGGAGCGCCGCCCGGGGGACCCGGCGCGCGTGGTCGCCTCCGCCGACGCGATCCGCGAACAGCTGGGCTGGACCGCCCGCCACGGCGTCGAGGAGATGATCGAATCGGCCTGGGAGGGCTGGCGGCGGCGGCACGGATAGCCCGCAGTACGCCCCTGGCGCAGACTCGGGAGGGTGAGGGGACGGGGGCGGGTGGACCGGTGTCATGACGCGGGCGCCCGGCCTCGCCCAGGACACGGATACCCACTGAATCCGTGCGGAGGCCGGTAGCACCACGGGCACTGCCCGTGTCAGAGCCACCGCATAGAGTGCGAGGCATGACGACTTACGCGGCACTCCTGCGCGGGATCAACGTGGGCGGACACCGGCGGATTCCGATGGCCGACCTGAGAGAGCTGATGAAGTCCCTGGGCTGGACGGACGTGCGCACCTACCTCCAGAGCGGGAACGCCGTGTTCACCACCGCGGAGCCGGAGCCGGGCCCCGTCCTGGAGCGGGCCGTCCACGAGCGGTTCGGGTTCGAGGTCCGCTGCCTGGTGCGTACGTCGGCGGAGCTGCGGGCCGTGGCCGAGGCGTGCCCCTATCCGGCCGCCGAGCTGGACCCGGCCAAGCTGCTGGTCCTCTTCCTCGAAGAGACCCCGGAGTGGGACCACTTCGCCGCGCTCGACGCGAGTGCCTACGCGCCGGACACCTTCCACCACGTCGGCCGGGCGGTCTACTGCTACTTTCCCGAGGGCATGGGGCGCAGCAAGCTCCCCGACGCGCTGGCCGCCGTCCGCCCCCGGCTCACCTCCACGGGGCGCAACTGGCGCACGGTCACCAAGCTGATAGAGCTGACGGTGTGAGCCCGGCGCGGCGCCGCCGGATTGAGCTGAGAGCGATTCTGCTCTCGGCATGCCGCACTTCCGCGCACCGCCTCCGGGCGTGCACAGTCGCCGCATGAGGCTTCTCGTACTGGGTGGAACGGAATTCGTCGGCCGCGCCGTGGCCGAGCAGGCCCTTGCCGACGGCTGGGAGGTGACCGTCTTCAACCGCGGCCGGCACCCCGCCCCGGAGGGTGCACGGACGCTGCGCGGCGACCGCGCGGCGGAGGGCGGGACGGCCGCGCTGGAGCGGGGAGAGTGGGACGCGGTCGTGGACACCTGGTCCGCCGCGCCGAGTGCCGTCCGCGACAGCGCGCGGGTGCTGGCCGGGCGGGCGGGGCGGTACGCGTACGTCTCCAGCTGCTCGGTCTACCCCTTCCCGCCACTGGGCGGGAACGGCGAGGGCGCCCCGGTGGTCGAGGGGTCACCCGACGCCGGGCAGACCGACTACGCCGCCGACAAACGCGGCGGCGAACTGGCCGCCCTCGCCGCCTTCGGCGACCGGCGGACGCTGCTGCTGCGCGCCGGGCTGATCCTCGGCCCGTACGAGAACATCGGACGGCTGCCGTGGTGGCTCACGCGGATCGCGCGGGGCGGCGCCGTGCTCGCCCCGGGCCCGCGCGGACTGGAGCTCCAGTACATCGACGTCCGCGATCTCGCCCGCTGGACGCTGGAGGCGCTCCGGGCCGGGCTGCACGGTCCGTACAACCTGGCCGGCCCCACCGGGCACACCACGATGGGCGAGCTGCTGGAGACCTGCAAGGAGGTCACCGGCTCGGACGCGGAGCTGCGGTGGACCGACCCCGAGGCGATCACCGCGGCGGGCATCGAGCCGTGGACCGAACTGCCCGTGTGGGTGCCGCCGGGCGAGGTGTACGCCTCCGTCCACCGGCTGGACGTCGGCAAGGCCGCAGCCGCCGGGCTGCGCTGCCGGCCGGTCGCCGAGACGGTGCGGGACACCTGGGAGTGGCTGCGCGCCCTCGGCGGCGTCGCCCCGCAGCGCCCCGACCGGCCGGTCGTCGGCCTCGACCCCGCCGCCGAGGCGGCCGTACTGGCCCGCTGAGCTGCGGGGCGCCGCGGACCCGCCCGACGCCGCGGAGCCGTCAGGCGGCGAGCGGCGCGGACGCGTGGTCGAGCGCCTGCGCGTAGCGCAGCAGCAGCAGCCGGGCCAGCTCGGGAGCGGGGCCCAGCACCGGGGCCAGGATGTCGGCACCGGCCTCGCGCGCGCCGCGGGCTATCCGGTCCGGCAGCCTGCCCGGCGCGATCAGGTACGGCGCGACGGCCACGTGCTCGACGCCGTCCGCCCGCAGCGCGCGCACCGCGTCGGCGGTGCACGGAGCGGGAGCGGAGGCGAACGCAGGCCGCACGGCACACCAGTTCCTGGTGCGCCGCCACTCCCGCGCGGTTTCTGCGATCACTGCGATCGCCTCCGGGTCTGTGGAGCCCGCCGACGCCAGCACGACGCCGGTCGACCCGGCCTCGGCCAGGTCCAGGCCCGCTTCGGTCAGCCGCCGCTCCAGGGTGCTGGTCAGCAGCGCGTGCGGCCCCAGGACGTCCGCCTGCCGGACGCGGAGGCCGGGCAGCCGGGCGGCGGACTCGCGCAGCACGGCGGGGATGTCGGACTTGGCGTGGAAGGCGCGGGTCAGCAGCAGCGGCAGCGCCACCACCTCGCGTACGCCGTCCGCCGCCAGCCGTTCCAGCACCGGGGGGACGGCGGGTGCGTCGAAGTCCAGATGGCCCGCCTCGACGCGCAGCGCGGGCTGGTAGGCGCGCACCCGCGCGCACAGCGCGGCCACGGTCGCGGCGTGCCGGGGGTCGCGGCTGCCGTGCGCGACGACCAGCAGCGCGGGAGCGCCGGCCGGGTACGGTTCCCCGCCGTGCGGCAGCACGCCGTGCGGCGACTCCGCGTGCGCCGCGCCGGGTTGCCGCGGGCCGCCGCGCTGCGCGGCGGACTGCCGGGCCAGGGCCGTCGGCGGCGTCACAGCCGCGTACCCGTCAGTCCGCGCTGTCGCAGCACGCGGCGCTCCAGCGGTGCGAAGAGCGCCGACTCGACCAGCACGCCGACCGCCAGGATCAGCACCACCGCCGCCAGCACCAGGCTCATCGAGTCGCTCTCCTTGCCCTCCGCCAGGAGCCGGCCGATGCCCGGCAGCGGCGTGGCGGTGATCAGTTCGGCGGTCATCAGCGCGCGCCAGCCGAACGTCCAGCCCTGCCGGAGCGCCGCGACGAAGCTGGGCAGCGCGGCGGGCACCAGTACGTGCACCGCGCCGCGCAGCCCGGTGGCGCCCATCGACTTGCCCGCGCGCAGCAGCAGGGGCGGCACCTGGTCGATGCCGGAGATGACGGAGACCGCGATCGAGGGCACCGAACCGAGCAGCACCACCGCGTAGACGGCCCCCTCGGAGTTGCCCAGCGCGATCACCGCGACGGGCACCAGCCCGGCGGCGGGCAGCGACTGGATCGAGGAGAGGATCGGCCCCAGCACCGTACGCAGCGGCGTGAGCCGGGTCAGCAACAGGCCCAGCGGGATGCCGATCGCCGCCGCCGCGCCGAAGCCGATGACGCAGCGCAGCAGGCTCTGGCCGATCGCGGGCAGCAGTGTGCCGTCCGCCTGCGCGTCCGCGAGGTCGGACCACACCGCGCCGGGGGAGGGCAGTGTCGAGGACCAGTTCAGGGTGTGGGCCAGCTGCCACAGGGCCAGCACCAGGGCGATGGCCAGCAGCGGCGGGCCCGCCTTGCCCAGCACCCGCCGGGAGACGGCCTTGGCCCCGGTGTCCGCCGGTGTCTCCAGCGCGTCCAGGCCGGAGGCCATCTCGTCGGACGGATCGGGCGCCGCCGCACCCGTGTCCGGGACCGGCGCCCGGGCGTCAGTGGCGGGCATGTCGGACGATCTCCTCGTGCAGATGGCCGGTGATCTCGCGGGCCAGCTCGGTGACCCCGCTGTCCTCGATACGGCGCGGATAGGGCAGCTCGACGTCCCACTCCCGCGCGACCCGGCCGGGCCGCGAGCTGAGCAGGACGACCCGCTGGCCCAGCCGTACGGCCTCCCGGACGTTGTGCGTGACGAACAGGACGGTCAGCGGGCCGCCGCTGCCCTCGCCCTTGCCGCCGCCGGTGCCGCCGCTCTCCTTCGCGGCGGTCCACACCCGGGTCAGCTCCTCGTGCAGCAGGTCGCGGGTGATCGCGTCCAGCGCGGCGAACGGCTCGTCCATCAGCAGCACCTCGCTGCCCTGCGCGAGCGCGCGGGCCAGCGCGACCCGCTGCCGCATGCCGCCGGACAGCTCGTGCACGCGCTTGGTGTGCGCGTCCGGCAGCCGCACCAGCCTGAGCAGCTCCTGCGCCCGCTCGCGCCGCTCGTTCTTCGGCACGCCACCCAGTTTCAGGGCCAGTTCGATGTTCCGCCCGGCGCTGAGCCAGGGGAAGAGCGCGTGGTCCTGGAACATCAGGGCGGGCCGCCCGCAGGGCACGGTGACCCTGCCCGAGGTGGGCTGGTCCAGCCCGGCGACCAGGTTCAGCATGGTCGACTTGCCGCAGCCCGAGGCCCCCAGCAGGCACACGAACTCGCCCGGGGCCGCCGACAGCTGGATGTCCTCCAGCACCGGCTGGCGCGCGCCGGGCGGCCCGTACGCCTTGGAGACGTGGTCGAGCCGGACGGCGTACGGCCGCGGTCCGGCGGTGGCGGGCCGGGCCTGGGCGGCCGACGCGGGGGCGGGGGCGGCGAGTTCGGTGGTCACGGGAGGTCGCTCCTCGTCGTGCGCCGCCCCCTGGGGGCGGCTACGGAAGATGGGCGCTGAGGTACGGGATGCACGGGTCCTGCACCCGGTGTGGCGGACGGGCCCCCACACCGGGCCCGGGACGGCGAGGCCGCCGCTGCGATGACGACACCTGTCAGAAGTCCCAGCCCTCGTCCTCGCCCTGCTCCGCGGCCGAGCCCTGCGCGGCGGTGGCCGCCCGCGCCGCCTCGGCGAACGCGTCGCCCGCCATCCCGGCCGTCAGCGTCGTGCCGTCGGCCGGGTCTATCAGCAGGAAGGAGCCGGTGCGCCGGGAGTCCGCGTACGCGTCCACCGGCAGCGCCTCCGCCGTGCGGAGCACGACCCGGCCGATGTCGTTGGCCGCCAGCTCGCCGGGGGAGGGGTGCTGCGAGAGGTCGTCGAGGGTGAGCCGGGAGGGGATCTCCTTCACGATCGCCTTGACCGTGCGGGTGGAGTGCTTGAGCAGCACCCGGCCGCCGGGCTTCAGCGGCCGGTCGGCGACGTGGCAGACGGTGGCCGTCAGGTCCTGGCCGGGCCGCAGGGCGGCGTCGGCCGGGGCGATCAGGTCGCCGCGCGAGATGTCCAGGTCGTCGGCGAGCCGGAGGGTGACCGACTGCGGAGCCCAGGCCACGTCCACCGAGTCGCCGAGCGCGTCGATGCCCTCGATGGTGCTGGTGCGGCCGGTGGGCCAGACGGTGACCTGGTCGCCCCTACGGAATATCCCGGAGGCGATCTGCCCCGCGTAGCCACGGTAGTCGGGGTTCTCGGCCGTCTGCGGGCGGATGACGTACTGCACCGGGAAGCGGGCCGGGTCGTCGCTGGGGTCGTGGGTGACCGGGACGGTCTCCAGGTGCTCCAGCACGGTCGGGCCGCGGTACCAGTCCATGGCGGCCGAGGCGGTCACCACGTTGTCGCCGACGAGCGCCGAGATGGGGATCGCGGTGATCTCCGGCACGCCGAGCGAGGCGGCGTAGGCGGTGAACTCCTCGGCGATGGCGGTGAAGACGCCCTCCTGGTAGTCGACCAGGTCCATCTTGTTGACCGCCAGCACCACGTGCGGCACCCGCAGCAGCGCGGCGACTGCCGCGTGCCGCCGGGTCTGCTCGACCACGCCGTTGCGCGCGTCCACCAGGACCACCGCCAGCTCGGCCGTGGACGCGCCGGTGACCATGTTGCGGGTGTACTGCACGTGGCCCGGGGTGTCGGCCAGGATGAAGCGGCGGCGCGGGGTGGCGAAGTAGCGGTAGGCGACGTCGATGGTGATGCCCTGCTCCCGCTCGGCGCGCAGCCCGTCGGTGAGCAGGGCCAGGTCGGGGGTGTCCTGGCCGCGGTTGCGGGACGCGTGCGCGACGGCCTCCAGCTGGTCGGTGAGCACCGACTTGGAGTCGTGCAGCAGCCGGCCCACCAGGGTGGACTTGCCGTCGTCGACGGAACCGGCGGTCGCGAAGCGCAGCAGGGAGGTGGCGGCCAGGGCCGGGTCGGTGACCTCGGTGAGGGTTCTGGTGTCGGGCATGATCAGAAGTACCCCTCGCGCTTGCGGTCTTCCATGGCGGCTTCGGAGAGCTTGTCGTCGGCGCGGGTGGCGCCTCGTTCGGTGAGCCGGGAGGCGGTGATCTCGGTGATCACCGCGTCGATGCTGTCCGCGGTCGAGTCGACGGCGCCGGTGCAGGACATGTCTCCCACGGTGCGGTAGCGCACCTGCCTCAGCTCGAGGGTCTCGCCGCGCGCCGGGCCGCCCCAGTCGCCGGGCGCCAGCCACATGCCCTGGCGCTGGAAGACCTCGCGGTCGTGCGCGTAGTAGATCGAGGGCAGGTCGATCTTCTCCCGGCTGATGTACTGCCAGACGTCCAGTTCCGTCCAGTTGGAGAGCGGGAAGACGCGGACGTGCTCGCCGGGGGCGTGCCGGCCGTTGTAGAGCTGCCACAGCTCCGGACGCTGGCGGCGCGGGTTCCAGGCGCCGAACTCGTCACGCAGCGAGAAGACCCGCTCCTTGGCGCGGGCCTTCTCCTCGTCGCGCCGGCCGCCGCCGAAGACGGCGTCGAAGCGGTGGCTGTTGATGGCGTGCAGCAGTGGGACGGTCTGGAGCGGGTTGCGGGTGCCGTCGGGCCGCTCGCGCAGCGTCCCGTCGTCGATGAACTCCTGCACGTGCGCCACGTGCAGCCGCAGTCCGTGCCGGGCGACGGTCTGGTCGCGGTGCTCCAAGACCTCCGGGAAGTTGTGCCCGGTGTCGACGTGCAGCAGCGAGAAGGGGACAGCCGCGGGGGCGAACGCCTTCAGCGCCAGGTGCAGCATGACGATGGAGTCCTTGCCGCCGGAGAAGAGGATCACCGGGCGCTCGAACTCCCCGGCGACCTCGCGGAAGATGTGCACCGCCTCGGACTCCAGCGCGTCCAGATGCGAGAGCGCGTACGGGTTGTCGGTACTCTCCGTGAGCTGGGCGGCGGCCGTCATACCAGTCCCCTTTCGGCGAGCAGCGCGTGCAGCGCTCCCGCGGACTCCTCGACGCTCGAACGGTGCGTCTCGATCCGCAGGTCCGGATCGGCGGGCACCTCGTACGGGTCGTCTACCCCGGTCAGCCCGGTGAGATCACCGGCGGCCTGGCGCGCGTACAGCCCCTTCACGTCGCGGTCGGCGCACACCTCCAGCGGGGTGGCGACGTGCACCTCCAAGTAGCCGGTCCCGGCGGCCTGGTGGCGCTTGCGTACGGCCTCGCGGCTGGCGGCGTAGGGCGCGATGACCGGCACCAGCGCCGTCACGCCGTGCGAGGCGAGCAGTTCGGCGACGAAGCCGATCCGCTGCACGTTGGTGTCGCGGTCCTCGGGGGAGAAGCCCAGCCCGGCGGAGAGGAAGGTGCGGATCTCGTCGCCGTCCAGCACCTCGACCCGGCGGCCCTCGCCCGCCAGCCGCTCCGCGAGGGCGCGGGCGATCGTCGTCTTGCCCGCGCTCGGCAGGCCCGTGAGCCATACCGTGGCGCCCACGCCGTCCGTGCCGCTCTGGCTCATCTGCCGCTCCCACTCCCCGGGTATCCGTGCGTCCTCGCCTGCCGCGCTCACAGGTGCAGGCCGCATTCGGTCTTGTTGAAGCCCGCCCAGCGGCCGGCGCGGGCGTCCTCGCCCGCCTGGACGCGGCGGGTGCAGGGCGCGCAGCCGACGGACGCGTAACCGTCGGTCAGCAGCGGGTTGGTGAGCACGCCGTGCTCGGCGACGTACGCCTCCACGTCCTCGTCCGACCAGGCGGCTATCGGCGAGACCTTGACCTTCTGCCGCCGCTCGTCCCAGCCGACGACGGGCGTGTCCGCCCGGCTGGGCGACTCGACGCGGCGCAGCCCGGTGGCCCAGGCGTCGTAGCCGCGCAGGCCCTCCTCGAGCGGGGCCACCTTGCGCAGCGCGCAGCACAGGTCCGGGTTCCGGTCGTGCAGCCGCGGCCCGTGCTCGGCGTCCTGCTCGGCGACGGTCTGGCGCGGCGTGAGGGTGATCACCTCGACGTCCAGCACGGCGGCGACCGCGTCCCTGGTCCCGATCGTCTCCGGGAAGTGGTAGCCGGTGTCGAGGAAGACGACGGGGACGCCGGGCAGCACGCGGGAGGCGAGATGCGCGACGACCGCGTCCTCCATGGAGGAGGTCACGCAGAAGCGCGGGCCGAAGGTGCTAGCGGCCCAGCGCAGTACGTCGAGCGCGTCGGCGTCGGCCAGTTCGCGGCCCGCCCGCTCGGCCAGTTCCCTCAGCCGCCCCGGATCGGACGCCCCGGCCTCCGAGCCGATCGACGCCCGGTCGGTCGACTCCCGGCCCCGGGCGTTCCGGGTGGTGGTGTTCATGCGGTGGTGCCCCCTTCGCTGCGGTGCCCGGACAGCATGCCGTCGGCCAGCAGTCCGAGGAAAGAGAGAGCGAACGCGCGCCCGCAGGAGGTGCACTCCCACGCGGCCCCCGTCCCCCGTGCGGTCTCCCGCTCGGAGGGACGCAGGTCCTCCTCCCCGCAGTACGGGCAGTGGTACGGAGCGACGCGCTCGCTCACTTGAGGGCCCCCTCGTCGGCGCGGGCGGCCCACTGGGAGAAGCGCTCGCCGTCCTCCCGCTGTTCCCGGAACGCCACGAGAACCCGCTCGAGATAGTCGGGCAGTTCGTCCGCGGTGACCTTGAGCCCGCGCACCTTGCGGCCGAAGCCGGGCTCGGGGCCGAGCGAGCCGCCCAGGTGCACCTGGTAGCCGCCGACCTGCTCGCCCTGGGCGTTGGTGACCAGCTGCCCCTTGAGGCCGATGTCGGCGACCTGGATGCGGGCGCAGGAGTTGGGGCAGCCGTTGAGGTTGATGGTGACCGGCTCCGCGAAGTCCGGGAGGCGGCGCTCCAGTTCCTCGATGGCCGCGATGCCCGCCTGCTTGGTCTCCACGATCGCCAGCTTGCAGAACTCCAGGCCGGTGCAGGCCATCACCCCGCGCCGGAAGACGGACGGGCGGGTCGTGAGGTCGAGCGCCTCCAGCGCGCCGGTCAGCGACTCCACTTGCTCGGGCTCGACGTCGAGGATGAGCATCTTCTGCTCGACGGTGGTGCGCACCCGGCCGGAGCCGTGCGTCTCCGCCAGGTCCGCGATCTTGCTGAGGGTGGCGCCGTCCAGCCGGCCCACCCGGGGCGCGAAGCCGACGTAGCGGCGGCCGTCGCGCTGCTCGTGCACGCCGACGTGGTCGCGCCACTGCTGCTGCGGCTTCTCGGGGGCCGGGCCGTCGGCGAGGGTGCGCAGCAGGTACTCCTCCTCGAGCACCTTGCGGAACTTCGCGGGGCCCCAGTCGGTGACCAGGAACTTCAGCCGGGCGCGGTGCCGCAGGCGGCGGTAGCCGTAGTCGCGGAAGATGGAGACGACGCCCTCGTGCACGTCGGCCACGTCCTCCAGCGGGACCCAGGCGCCCAGCCGCACCCCGAGCTTGGGGTTGGTGGAGAGCCCGCCGCCGACCCACAGGTCGAAGCCCGGCCCCAGCTCGGGATGCACGACGCCGACGAAGGCGACGTCGTTGATCTCGTGCGCGACGTCCAGGAGCGGCGAGCCGGAGACGGCGGTCTTGAACTTGCGCGGCAGGTTCGAGTACGCCTTGTTGCCGACGATGCGGCGGCTGATCTCCTCGATCGCGGGCGTGCCGTCGATGATCTCGTCCTTGGCGATCCCCGCGACCGGCGAGCCCAGGATGACGCGCGGCACGTCGCCGCACGCCTCGGTCGTGGAGAGGCCGACGCCCTCCAGCCGCCGCCAGATCTCCGGCATGTCCTCGATGCGAATCCAGTGGAACTGGACGTTCTGCCGGTTGGTCACATCGGCGGTGCCGCGCGCGAACTCCTGGGAGATCTCCCCGATCACCCGCAGCTGGCCCGTCGTCAGCCGGCCGCCGTCGATGCGCACCCGCAGCATGAAGTGCTCGTCGTCCAGCTCCTCCGGGGCCAGCACGGCCGTCTTGCCGCCGCTGATACCCGGCTTGCGCTGGGTGTAGAGGCCCCACCAGCGCATCCGCCCGCGCAGGTCGGCGCCGTCGATGGAGTCGAAGCCGCGCTGGGCGTAGATCGTCTCGATACGTGTCCGTACGTTGAGACCGTCGTCGTCCTTCTTGGTCTGCTCGTTGCCGTTGAGCGGAGTGAAGTGTCCGGCGGACCACTGGCCTTCACCGCGGTGGCGGCCCGTCTTGCGGCGGGCCGCTGCGGCGGCGGGGCGCGGGGAGGTGTCGGCCATGACGGTACGTCCTTCGGGCTCACGGGGATGCGGCTCGCCGGCCCGCGCACGCCGCACACGCGGCACCCACGGGTGCGCGGTGCGGTGCGGTGTGGGGCAGGTCGGCGATGGAGCGGGGCCGCGGGGCGGCCCTCAGCGGTGCTCGGACGCGCGCCCGCGACGATGGGGGCGAGCGGAGGGGATGGCGGTGCTGGGACTGTCAGCCCGCCGGACACAGGGTGCTGGACAGGCGGCCGAGGTCGATGTGGCGTCGGCTTACCAGGGCGATTCCCGCTCGAGACATGCTGGAAAGCCTGACACGGGGTATCAGCCCAGTCCACTGTCATCCACTATGCGGACGGAGTTGTCCCGCATAGTGAGACGCTGTGCCGTCGGTCACATCGCCCCAGGCCAGGGGCCCGGCGACGCGGTGAGGGGCTCCTCCTCGGTCCTGGTCTCGTAGCGTCGGAACCCGCGCCGCTCGTAGTTCCCCAGCGCGTACGGTCCGTCCTTGCTGCACGTGTGGACCCACACCCGGCGCGTCGGCTCCCGGTCGCCGGGGCGGCGGTCGCCCATGTCCCAGGCGCGCTGCGTCCCGTAGGTGAGCAGATGTCCCCCGATACGGCGCCCGCGGAACGCCGCGATCAGTCCGAAGTAGCTGATCTCGACCGAGCCGTCGGGATGCCCGTCCAGTTCGATGAACCCCGCGGGCGTGCCCCGGTCGTACGCCACCCAGGTCTCCACCGCGGGCCGCTCCAGGAACTCCAGCCACTGCCCGTACGTCCAGCTCAGCCTGTCGGTCCAGGTGACGTCGCCGCCGACGGCGGTGTACAGGAAGCGGCTGAACTCCGGGCTCGGCACCTCGGCCCGCGCAATCCGTATGCCGGACGAGGTGTCCGCCATGTGAGCCGGGCGGAGGTCCTCCGGCGAGGTCTGCTCGAGCCACCACGTGGTGACGGACAGGGCGCGCATGCCAGGCAGTCAACCATGACCCGGCGGAGCGCGCCCCGTCCCGGAATTGTTCCGGAACTGATCCCTCCGCCACCCTGAGCTGGGCCGGTGCCCGCCGCGTACGCTGCGGTGCGCGAAGCAGCCGGCCAGCCGGCGGCTGGTCGGACGGGGGCAGGAGGCCGGATACGTTATGAAGGTGCAAGGAGCCGACAAATCCCCTGAGCAGTCGCCCGGAGCCCTTCGGCGGGCGCGTGCGATCTACCGCAACGTCCCCAAGCGCAAGATGGCCTGGCTGCTGCTGAAGGACACCGTCAACTCCTGCATGGAGTACCGCGTGCTGGGCCTGGCCGCCGAGGCGGCCTTCTTCACCCTCATCTCCATCCCGCCGCTGCTGGTCGGACTCGTCGGCATGCTCGGCTATCTCGACACCTGGATCGGGCTGGACACCATCGAGTCCATTCGCGGCAACTTCCTGGACGCCTCCGAGACCGTCCTCTCCGACCGCGGCGTCGACGAGATCGCCCGGCCGCTGATCGACGACGTCATCGAGGGCGGGCGCCCGGACGTCATCTCGCTCGGCTTCGCGCTGGCCCTGTGGTCCGGATCGCGCGCGGTGAACGTCTTCATCGACACCATCACCGTCATGTACGGGCTCGACGGCCACCGCGGCATCATCAAGACCCGGCTGCTCGCCTTCGGCCTCTACGTCGTCGCCCTGGTCATCGGGCTGATCGCCCTCCCGCTGATGGTCGCCGGGCCGGACACCGCCGTGCAGCTGCTGCCGCAGACCAGATGGCTGGTCTCGACGTTCTACTGGCCGGTCGTGCTGCTGCTGTCCATCATCTTCCTCACCACGCTCTACCACGTGTCCGTCCCGGTGCGCTCCCCCTGGCGCGAGGACGTGCCCGGCGCGCTGATCGCCCTGATCATGTGGGTGCTCGGCAGCTTCCTGCTGCGCGTCTACCTCACCAACACCGTCGAGGGACCGACGATCTACGGATCGCTGGCCGCACCGGTGGCCGTACTCCTGTGGATCGGCATCTCCGCCTTCGCCGTGCTCGTCGGCGCCGCCGTCAACGCCGCCATCGACCGCGTCTGGCCCTCGGTGGCCACCGCCGCCGCGCGCCGGATCACCGAGCAGGCACGCGAGGAGGCGGCGGCCGAGGTCGTCGCCGCGGCGGCGGCCCGGCGCGCGATGCGCGGGGCGGAGGGCGAGGGCGCCGACGGGGACGGCGACCCGCCCGCGGAGTTCCCGGAGCGCTGGACGAAGTTCCTGCCGCCCAGCGACGTCCGCGCCCGGCTGCGCTCCCGCAACCGGCACTGAAGGGGTGCGCGGGGGCGGGGGAGTCCGCGCGGGAAAACCCACTGGCGCAGCCCTCGTCCGTGCCGCTACGGTGGACGCTGGTCCAGGGAGCCGCCACGCGCACCCGGGCCCCTACGTCGGCCCGTGGAAGTACAGGAGGTGGAACTGATGACTGTCACCGAGCTGGGCGCTGCCCGCACGCGGAAGTTCATCCACCCCGCCTCCCCGGTCCCCGGCCGACCTCTCCCGCCGCGCTGACGCGCCGCATCTGTCGCCGGGACCACCCACGAAGGGTCCTCCCGTTGTCCCGTTCATCTCACTCCCGTCCACACCCCTCCCGCTCCGCCACGTCCCGCCCCACCCCGCACCCGCTCGCGGCCTACGGCTGGGACGAGGGCTTCGCCGAGAGCTTCCGCCCGCACGCCGAGCAGGGCTTCGTGCCCGGCCGCATCACTCGTGTCGACCGGGGCCGCGTGGACGCCGTCGTACCCCAGGGCGACGGCGTGTGCACCGTACTGGCGGACACGGCGCTGGTGGCCACCAGCGACCCCCAGCGCGTCCCGTGCACGGGCGACTTCGCCGCACTCGACCTCGACTCCCGCCACGGCGGGAGCGACCTGGACGGCTTCCTGCGCGCGCTGCTGCCACGCCGCACCGCGTTCGTACGCTCCAGCGCCTCCCACCGAACCGAGGGGCAGGTGCTCGCCGCCAACGTCGACCACGCGCTCATCGCCGTGTCGCTGGCCGCCGACCTCGACCTCGGCCGGATCGAGCGCTTCGTCACCCTGGGCTGGTCCAGCGGCGCCCAGCCGCTGGTCGTGCTCACCAAGGCCGACCTGGTGCCCGCGGGCCCGGCCCTGGGCCAGCTGCTCGCCGACACCGAGTCGGCCGCCCCCGGCGTGCAAGTGCTGGCCGTCAGCTCGGCGGACGGCACCGGCGTCGACGTCCTGCGCGCCGTCCTGGGCAGTGGTACGGCCGTGCTCCTGGGCCAGTCCGGGGCGGGCAAGTCGACCCTCGCCAACGCCCTGCTGGGCCGGGAGATCCAGGAGGTGCGGGCCACCCGCGACCGGGACGGCAAGGGACGGCACACCACCACCAGCCGTGACCTGCTGCCCGTGCCCGGCGGCGGCGTCCTCATCGACACGCCGGGCCTGCGGGGCGTCGGCCTGTGGGACGCGGAGGAGGGGGTCGGCCAGGCGTTCGCGGAGATCGAGGCGCTCGCCCAGGAATGCCGGTTCCACGACTGCGGACACCAGGCGGAACCCGGCTGCGCCGTGCTCGCGGCGATCGACGACGGGGCGCTGCCCGAGCGCCGCCTGGAGAGCTACCGCAAACTCCTGCGGGAGAACGCCCGGCTCGCCGCCCGCTCGGACGCCCGGCTGCGGGCCGAGCAGAAGCAGATGTTCAAGCAGCGCCAGGCACTGGGCCGCCACCTGATGGAACGCAAGCGGGGGCCCCGGCCGCCGCGCTGAGCGGGCGGGGCGGGGCGGGGCCGCTGCCGTTCCGGGCCGCCGCCGCACCACGGCCGGTGCGGGCACCCGCTGCCCGCACCGGCCGCCGTCCGGATGCAGTACGGCGGCCGGTGGTGGATCGTGGACCGGGTGAACGGTCACCGGCACCCGCCGGCGGCTCCGGCGTCCCTCGGCGGCCGTCGGCGGACGGGCGGGGGAGAGGCAGCGCACCCATGGAAGCCGACGCCCTGACACCCGCCCTGCTCCGGGACCTGCGGGCGCCCCACCCCAGCCCCGTGGTGTCCCTGAGCATGCCCACCCACCGCCGCGAGCCCGGCAACGGCCACGACGCCGTGCTGCTGCGCAACCTCGCCGCGGAGGCCGAACGGCGGGTGGACGCCGCCCCCGGCCTCTCCCGGCGGCAGCGCACGGACATCAAGGCCCGGTTGGAGGAGGCCGTCGCCGAGGTGGACCACCGGCACACCCTGGACGGCCTGGTCCTCCTCGCCGGGCCGGACGAACGCCAGTCCTGGGTACTGCCCCGCTGGACCCCCGAGCGCGTCGTGCTCAGCGACAGCTACCTGACCCGCAACCTGGTCGCCGCCCAGGCGCAGGCGCGGCCGTACTGGGTGCTCGCCGTCGCCGCCGACCGCGCCACCTTGTGGAGCGGCTCCGGCGAGAGCCTGCACCAGCACACCGGCGACGGCTTCCCGGCCGTACCGGACGACGCGGGCGAGCCGGAGGACGTACAGCGCAAGGAGCGCGTCGGGGATGTGCCCAGCACCTTCTCGGACGAGCGGACCCACCGCTTCGCGCGCGCGGTCGACACCGCCCTGAGCGACGTACTGGCCGAGTATCCGCGCCCCCTCTACCTGGTCGGCCAGGCCCCCGCCCTCGCCGTGCTGGACGAGGCCGGCACCACCGCCGCACCGGCTGCCGAGGGCAGGCTCGTCAAGGGCGGACTGGTGGACGGCCCGGCCCACGAGCTGTACGAGGAACTGCGGCCCGTCCTCGCCGCCTCCCGGGAGCGGGAGGCGGACCGGACGGCCGAGCGGCTCGACGACGCGCGCTCGCGCCGTACCTTCGCGGCCGGTCTGGACGAGGTGTGGGAGGCGGTGCGGGACGGGCGGGCCGGACTGGTCGCCGTCGAGGAGCAGTTCCGCCGCACCGTCCGGGTGACCGGCGGACACCTGGTGCCCGTCGACCCCGCAGCCGCGACCGAGCCCAGCGTCCGCGAGGACATCGTCGACGAGCTCGTGGAGACGGCCCTGGACGGCGACGCCGAGGTGGTCTTCCTCCGCGACGGCGCACTCGAGGGCCACCAGCACATCGCGGCCGAACTGCGCTACTGACCACGCGCGGCAGCCCCCGCCTTGCTACCGTCGCGCGCATGCCCGCACCGCTGCTGTGGATCAACGGCCCGTTCGGCGTCGGAAAGACCCAGACCGCCCACGAGCTGCTGCGGCGCCTGCCCGGCAGCGTCGTCAGCGACCCGGAGCACCTCGGTTACGGGCTGCACCGCATGCTGCCGCGGGCCCAGCGCGGCGACTTCCAGGACTGGCCGCTGTGGCGGCGCGGGGTGCGCGAGGTGCTCAGCGGCGTGGCGCACGCGCACTCGGGCCCGGTGATCGTGCCGATGACGGTGACCGACCCCGCGTACTTCGAGGAGATCGTCGGCACACTGCGCCGCGAGGGCCACGACGTGCGGCACTTCGCGCTGCTGGCCGACCGCCGCACCCTGGTCCGGCGCATCCGCAGCCGCGGACCGCGCCGCGACAACTGGGCGCTCGGCAAGCTCGACCACTGCCTGACCACGCTGGCACGGCCCGAGTTCGCGGCGCACGTACGCACCGAGCAGCGCACCGTCCCGCAGGTCGCCGAGGCCGTCGCGGCCTCGGCGGGCCTACGGCTGGCACCCAACGCCGACGGTCCGGCGCGGCACTGGGTGCGGCGGGCCGTCGTCAACGTCCGGCATCTGCGGATCGGTTGAGAAGGTGCCCGCGTGAACACCTTCGGTCCGCTCCAGTTCCAGCTCGTACTGCTGCGCCGCATGGCCGACTTCCAGCCCGGCCTGGTCGAGGACGCGCTGCGCGAACTCGGCACCGGGCGCGTGGAGATGCGTGAGGCGAACCGCCGCTGGCAGGCGATGCTCCGCTCCCCGCGCGGCCGCGGCGCCGCCGCCCGCTACCGCTCCGTGCTCGGCCCGCCCGAGTCCAGCGGGCACCGCCGCATCGGCGACCTCGAGTGCACGGCGCACACCTGGCACCTGCCGCTCTGGCCCGACCTGCGCTTCGAAGTGCTGAGCCTGCCGGGCGGCTCCGTGTGGAACGAGTGGCTGGTACGCGCGCCGGACGCCCCGTCCCCCACCCTGCGCACCGTGCAGGACCTGCGGCCCTGGTCCTGCACGATCGACGAGGCCGCCCGCGCCTTCGCCCCCGCCCAGCCACTGGAGGGCTCCGCCCCGACCCGCTGGCGCCTGGCCTTCACCGCCCCGGACACCCCGGGCCAACACCGCCGCGTGATCGCGGAGTTCACCTGGGGCCTCCTGCAACGCCTCCCGCAACCGGACGGGGCACCGTAGGCTGCCGACTCCTCACGCTTGTCCAGGCGAGCACTCCGATGGAACTCGTCATCTGCGGCTGCGACGGCGTCCTCGTCGCCGGTGAGCGCATTGCCGTGCGCCTCCGTGTCGCCTTGGGCGCGGCGCCGGAGCGGCCGCTGACCGGCAAGGCGGAACCCGACTGACCGGCTCGGTCGCCACCGACCACCCTGGCCGGGCCTGGCGTCGTGCTCAGACCGCCGCGGAGGCGGGACCATGCAGCGCCTTCATGTGCTGCTTCCTGGCCAGTTTCCGCACGAAGACGATCGCGAGGATGGCCGCAGCGATGTCCGCCGTGTCGGAGATCAGCAGCAGGTTCACGGCGTCGCGGATCTCGTCCACGCTCTCGGCGTCGTTGTACCGGCGGTTGGCGAGCCGGCCGAACAGCAGCGCAGCGACCCACGTCACCCACCAGGCGTTCAGGATGGCGGGCGCCTCTCGCTGCCCCGCACCATGCGGATCACGGCGGCTCGCCACCCAGATGTCGACGGCGATTCCCCGCGGCATCCAGAGGTTGGCGATGGGGATGAACCAGGCACCGATCGCCCAACCCGGCTTCTTGCGCTGGAACGACGCGGCGAAGACTTCGGCGTTCTTCCGGACCCGGAAAAACCAGATGATGAAGACGACGCCGGTCGCCAGGTAGGTGATCAGTTGGCCGATGCCCGAGGCGACCACAAGCTGGTCGGCGCGATCCGCGGAATCCTCCGTGGCGGAGCCGTAGTTCCCTGCGGTGATCTCGTCCAGCACACTGCCTATGTTGACCGAGGCGTAGAGCGAGAACACGTCCGCCGCGATCACCGAACCGAGCAGCGCCACGACGGCGTACGAGAGGCCGACCGGTGACCGGAGCCCGAGGCTCGGGGCCTCGGGGCGCGGCGGCGCCGTGGCGAGCGAGGGTGCCGCACCGCCCACACCCGAGGTGCACCCCTCGCACAGTTCTCCCCCGCATCTGGCAAGAGACATCCGGCAACGCAAGCACAGCATGGCTGAGCCATCCCTCCCACATTCCTGGAGACGCCCTTGGGCGTCACGCGAAATACACCCACGAAACCTCGGCCCGAATCTCCACGCGCGAGTCAAGAGCAGGACTCAGCAGGGAACGCCAAAACTTGAGGTGACATCGAACCGCAGGCTCTCTCCCGCTTCACCCACCAGCGATCTCACCTGAAATCCGCCTGCGGCAGGCTCGTCAGTCGATGCCGCCTGGTC
The DNA here is from genome assembly GCF_000424825.1 of Streptomyces sp. CNH287. Lineage (NCBI taxonomy): Bacteria > Bacillati > Actinomycetota > Actinomycetes > Kitasatosporales > Streptomycetaceae > Streptomyces > Streptomyces sp. CNH287. The sequence goes on from NZ_AUKQ01000011.1 coordinate 310,475, forward strand.
TCTCAGATGCCTGGCCGGAGCCGTCTACGCCGACGTCCGCGGTTGTGCGGGAAACCCGCGGTCGTGCGGGAAACCCCCCTGCCCGCACAGGATATGACTGCTGTGGGCTCTGCGTCCGGCGATTCGGCGAGCCAGCTCTCCCGAGGCGGCACCGCGGACCCGCGCTCCGTCCCGACGACCCTCCACCCGCGCTCCCTCACGAGCCACGAGGAACGGCAGCACGGAGAGCGCCAGGCGACTGGAAGGGGCTGGACGGATAACGGGCTCGTCTTCACCACCCGAAGGGAAAGCCACTCGCCCCCACCAACCTCACCCGCCGCCCCCTCTACAGCGCGGAACTCCGCCACATCCGCTTCCACGACCTCCGGCGCTCGACTGCGCCCCTGCTTCTGGACCAGGAACGTCGATCTCGTCGTGATCAAGGAACTCCTGGACCACACCCACCTCGGCGTCACCGCCGGCGTATACGCCCACGTACGCCTCCGCCTCCAGCGCCAGGCCATCGACACCCTCGGCAATGCCCTCGGCCCGACCGGCACCCCCGACGACTCACCAACCGCAGCCGTCGTCCGCTGACGTTGCCGTCATCGTTGCCGTCAAACGCCAGGATGCCCCTTTCGCCGTCACCCGGGAAAGGGTGTCCTGTTTCGCTCTGCGAGCGCATCTATGGGCGAGTTAGCTTTCGTCCAGGAATTGCAAAACCCCTTCAGGCCCACCTGATTCGATGATGCCCTTGAAGGAATCCAGCATCGCCGCCACGCCACCCTTCGGAATGATCACGAGATCGGGGCACTGAAAATATGCCCCTCCGGAACATTCTCCAGCCTCCCACCAGCGATTCATCACTTGCTCGATTGCGCGCAGCGTCATGAATGTGGCGCTCCATCGCGTCCCGTCCGACAGGCAGAGTTCTGCGTCGACATTCTCGACGGTTTCCTTGTCGTCCTCCGCGCCCAGCATGAAGAGCGCACTGAACTGCTGGTTCTCTACGCGGTAGAGAGGGTCACTGGCCATAGAGCTGGTTCAACCTCGCAATCACCTTGGACTCGTTCACCTTGTCGGATTTGCCAACGATCTGAATTCCGCCATCGACGTTCCGGAAGAACAGGCCACCGCCGTTCCTTCCTCGCGCGTAGGTGACATCCGTTCCGGACAACGCCTTACTCCCGAGGCCCGGATTCATATTTCCGCGCGACAGCTGCTGGAACAAGCTGTCCAGGTCAGCCTGAACCTTCTGATTCTTCCCCGCCTGCTGCGCGGCCTTCACCAGCGCCGAGTCCTCGCTAATAGCAGAGGACATCGTGAGGCAGCCGTTGGAGTTATGAACCAGGACCGGCGTGTCCCCCGCCAGTACATAGTACGTGTGCTAGGCAGGGGCTTATCACCTGCGTTTCTGCAGGTGAGCGCCGAGCCATGTGTTTGTGGAAGTCCACTGGTGTATGCCGTTGACGGGTCCGGTTGCCGTCGGCGTTGCTGTCAGGCGGTTTACTGCCGGGAGAGACCCGCCGGGTCGATTGCAACGGGGAATGGGGCGTCCAGGTGGGTGGTCGCGCCCGCGAGGGCGGTCGTCCGCTCCACGTACCGCCCGCCTTCCAGTTCGTAGACGACGAGCATCGGGGCCGGGTCGAACTCGAGTCGCCAGAAGTGCGGGACAGCGGCCTCCGCGTACAGCATGGGCTTGACCTTGCGGTCCATGGTGCGGTTGCCGGGGGAGACGAGTTCGACGGCGAGCTGGACGGCATCGAGGTCGACGCTGACAGGGTCCTCGGCGGTCGCGCCGGCGTCGGCCACGACCAGGTCAGGGACGACCAATCCGGACGGCAGGACGACGTTGACGCCCTCCAGGATCTCTACCGGGGCACCGACGGCCCGCGCGGCCGCGTCCAACGCGACGTGGAGGCGGAATGAGGCCCGCTGGTGGCGGACGCCGGGCGCGGGGGACATTACGAGGGACTCCCCCAGTAGCTCGTAGCGCATGGTGCGGTCTTCGGGCAGGGCCAGGACGTCGGCGACTGTCCAGGGCCCGATGTGATCGATGGCAACGCCCATCCCTTTCACCTCCTCGTCCGACCGGCAAGTCCCAGTGTGACCTCGACGGGCGGTACCTGGCCAGCATACGGGCGCTCTCGCCTGCTGACACCGGGTTCCGTTTCCATGAGCGACCCACCGAACACGCGTGCCCCCCGGTCGTCCGACGAGGCGGCTGTCAGCAAAGGCTTACCCGTGGCTGATCCGGTCTGCCGCGGTGCTGGCGCGTCGCGTGCTCTGATGGTTTCCAGGCCGTCCGGTGTGCTGGTCCTGCGCGGCCAGGAGCCGGGGTCGGGTAGGGGGCGGCGCCGGAGCGGCCGGAGCGGGAGTTTCGCGCCGGGGGTGAGGTGGCCCTGGCGGATGAGGCGTTCGAGGTCGGTGATGATGGTCTCGTAGGCGTGGCCGAAGTCGCTGCGCGTGCTGACGGAGGTGCCCTTGCCGGGGCGGGAGACGGCCTAGCCTTGATCCCGTAGCAGAGCCGTGGCCTTTTGCACGGTCAGGCTGGACGCCCCGTACTGCTGCATCAGCTGGGACTGCGACGGCAGCGCAGCGCTCATGCTGGGCGCCGTCCGGCCGAAGGTGAAGGACCGGCAGACTGGTGAGAGGGCCGTCGACCGCGACAGCGGCACTCCGCTTGTCCTCGCCGGCGTCATGCTCGTCCTCGACGAACGCGCCGAAATGACCACCGTCACGATGCCGGAGACCGGCATCGCCAAGGGCGCCCTCCCCGGCGCCGCCGTGACCGTGACCGGCCTGTGCGCCACACCGTGGGAATCGGTCCGTGGCGGCCAGGCCCGCCACGGCATTGCCTTCCGCGCCACTGCCGTCAACGCCAATGCGACCCGATGACCGAACCCTTCGCCCTGCTCCACCACATATCCGGCCTCGACCCCGCCACCGCAGCTCGGCAGCTTCTGGCCCCGTTCGCCGCCCTCAGCGGCGCGGTGTTCGCAGGCCGGTCCGCGTTCCTCACCCCCCGATGGCTCCGCGCGGACGCCGAAACCCGAGCGAGTCTGCGGCAGGCCCGCCGCATCCGCCGCACCTGGAGACGCCTCGCCCCCATGACCGGCCTCGCCGTTACCAAACCCTCCACGAAGCCCCACCCCGATGGCCGGCCCATCGACCCACCAACCTCACCCGCACCTTCACCAGTCTCCTCGGCCCCCCGGGGCTCCGCCGTATCCGGTTCCACGACCTCAGGCACACCGCCTCGACGCTCCTCCTGGAGCAGGGCGTCGAACTCGTCGTGATCAAGGAACTCCTCGGCCACGCCCACATCGGCGTCACCGCCACCCTCTACGCCCACGCCCGACTCCGACTCCAGCGCGACGCCATCGACCTCCTCGGCAACGCCCTCCGTAAGCCCGCCAGGACCATCAGCCAGCCCGACGACGGCGACGCCCCGCCGCTTTGTGCGGCAACCGTCCGCTGACGTTGCCGTCAACTACTGCCGTCACCCCACGCAAAAGCCCCGCCAGGACACAGGCGGGTTCTATTGATCCCCGCAACACTCTGGAGTTCAGGGAGTTGCGGGGATCGTGGATTTCGAGGTGCTGAAGGCGGCGTTCTTCGAGGCGCTGGACAGGGAGAACGGCAGCATCACTGCTGCGGCTCGTGCAGTCGGAGTGAACCGCAACACGGCGTTCGGATGGGCACGCCAGGCCGGAATCCGTGGTCTCGGCAGGCCGCGTAGGCCCGGCCACCCCGGTCGGGCGGAGTACGAGCGGCTGCGTGCTGCGGGAGTCCTGCGCCGTGATGCCGCCGCGCAGGCCGGCGTCCATGAGCGCACCGCTGAGGACTGGGACCGCGGTATCCGGCAGATCGGCCACTCGCGCCTGCATCCTGACGGGCGCCGCATCGACTACAAGACCGGTGTGACCACCATCGCCGCCACCTCTTGGGAGTCGTCCCTCGCAACGGTCGAGGCCGAACTGCACCCCAGGTTCCTCACGGTGACCGAGCGAGAGCTGATCGCTGATCTGCACCGCGAAGGCCGGTCGCTGCGCGCGATCGGACGGGCACTGGGCCGACAGGCGTCCACGATCAAGCGCGAGATCGACGCCCGGTCGGTCGATGGCTTCTACCGGCCGCACCGGGCCCAGCGGGCATGGGCGAGGAGCCGGTCGCGCCCCAAGGACTCCAAGCTCGCCCAGGACGGCCCGCTCCGCCGGTTCGTCGCGGAAAAGCTGCAGGACCAGTGGTCACCCGAGCAGATCTGCCACGCTCTGGCCATCGAGTTCCCCGACGACGAGAGCATGCGCGTGAGCCCGGAAACGATCTACCAGGCGATCTACGTCCAGGCCCGTGGCGGACTGCGCCGCGAAGTCGCGGCAGCGCTGCGCACCGGGCGCACCCGCCGCAAGCCGCGCCGGAGCCCGGACCAGCGCACCCGCCGGTTCGTCGACGAGATGGTGATGATCTCCGAGCGTCCTGCCGAGGTTGAGGACCGGGCGGTTCCCGGCCACTGGGAGGGCGATCTGATCGTCGGCCCCCGCAGCGAGAGCGCGATCGTCACCCTGGTCGAACGCTCCACCCGCTACGTCATGCTCGGGCATCTGCCCGGCGGGCATACCGCCGAGGAGGTCCGCGATGTGCTGGTACCGCTGATCCAGACCCTGCCCGGGCACCTGAGAGGCTCGCTGACCTGGGACCAGGGCTGCGAGATGGCCGCGCACAAGCAGTTCACCGTGGCCACGGGCGTGCCGGTCTACTTCTGCGACCCGCACTCACCCTG